>NZ_QRNF01000002.1 GCF_003474435.1 Ruminococcus sp. AF46-10NS | reverse complement strand
AATACCAGAAAATAATGAAAATAATTTCAAATAATAGTAAAAATATACAAACATATTGTGAAACTTACAGAATAAATATCTGGATTAAGGTCTAGTGGGTGAGAAATTTTTTTAACGGGTTTTCACAAACCGCACAAAAAAGCCTACACATTTTTCAATTAAAGTAAATGTATAACATATTTGGAGGACAGAGGAATGAAGCGACGACGCAAAAAGCTCATGATAATTATTCCTGTAACTTGTGTCTGCGTGGCAGGGGCGGGCACGTCGGGTATTTTAGAGCTGTACGGCGGCCGTTTTCTGAAGCAGACAGATATAGATAATAATTCTTATGTAGTAGTCATTACCAGGGATACAGCAACAGAGCTCCTTGGCAGGGCAGATGCAGTAGGTGAGAGCATTAAGCTTAATGGAAAAAGCTTTCTTGTGATCGGTGTGCTGGACGACAGTAGTTCTCTGACACAGGGGACAGCTTCCATATCCGGTTCTGATGATTCTGATTCCGACAGTTCAGAGAGGTCTTCCGTGCAGCTGGAAGGGTATATTCCTTTTTCCACAATGACAAGAATTGCGGATAATGTGCTGGATGTGACTATGTTTTATGCATCCGGAACAGATAAAGAAAGTCTGGATCCTGCAAAAAATGCTCTTACGGAATTATTGCTGGAACGTTTTGAACAGGATGAGGATGCTTTTTCAGTTGCGGACCAGTCGGAGATCATGGAAGCCATGTCGAATGTGAACAATACCATGTCTCTGATGATCGGCGGAATTGCAACGATTTCTCTTCTGGTCGGCGGTATTGGCATTATGAATATCATGCTGGTATCTGTCACAGAACGAACAAGAGAGATCGGAATCCGTAAGGCTATTGGCGCAGGCCGTGGAACGATCATGCTTCAGTTTCTGATCGAGGCTTTGCTGGTAAGTCTGATGGGATGTCTGGCAGGAATCGGTATTTCCTGGTTGATTCTGAAAATAACAGCGGTTGTGATGAATAATACCATGAGTTTTACCATGGATATGAAAGTGGTATGGTTTTCAGTTGCATTCTCAGTTCTTATTGGTGTACTGTTTGGATTGTATCCGGCTAACAAAGCGGCGTCCAAGAAACCGATTGATGCACTGAGATATTCCGGATAAATGGAGTATTTCAGGAGTAAATGCCGTAAAGGAACAGGTGACATCGGCTTCCATGGAATTTTGTCTGGAAATCCCCAGAATGATAATGTATAATTTATAATAAATGAAACAAGCAGAGAAAGGGTGATAGAAAACTTGAACATCGTGGAGAAATGTGTTTCGTGCCTGGACATCAGAGAGTCCTATGATCTGGCCAAGCGCATGGAACAGGAGAAGACTAACCCCGCCTTAGGATATCGTACAGCAGGTTCCCTGGCAGAGAGAAACACCGGAGATATGCTTTGTGAAGAAATGAAGAAAGCCGGTCTTGCCCAGGTAGAGAAAGACCGCATCACAGTAGATGCCTGGGAATTTAAAAAGGCAGTTATGCACTATCAGGATAAGGACGGACAGCTCAGGAAGATCCAGCTTGGCGCGTACCAGACGGATTTTAAGACAGATGGTTTTGAGAAATTTGAGCTGGTTTATCTTGGGAAGGGAACAGCAGCAGAATATCAGGATATTGATGTGAAAGGAAAACTGGTTCTTGTTGAGATCAACCAGAGAGAAGAATGGTGGATCAATTATCCCGTATATCAGGCATATCTGAAAGGAGCAGCAGCACTGATCGCCGTTCAGAGCAGGGGATATGCCCAGGTAGATGACACGGCATTGAATGCCCAGGATATTGCCGGCCCGTCCTTTGCACCTGCTTTTTCCATGTCAAGAGCAGATTTTCTTGAGATCAGGGAGCTGATGCAGGAGAAAATGGAAGGTGAAAGAAAACTTCCGGAGATTACGGTGGAATTCGATGCGGATACTCAGGTGATAAAAGATCAGCATACCTATAATATTATAGGAAGAATCCCAGGTACCTGCTCCGATTCCATGATCCTGTTAAGTGCACATTATGATTCTTATTTTGAGGGATTCCAGGATGACAATGCAGCAGTCGCCATGATAATCGGGATTGCCCGGGCACTGATCCGCGGCGGATATAAGCCTTACCATACCATTGTTGTATGTGCTCTTGCAGCAGAAGAATGGGGAATCTCCGATACAAAGTATGACTGGTCAACAGGGGCTTACAGGCAGGTGTTTGAAGCAAGACCGGACTGGCCGGGACATGTGATAGCTGATTTTAACTTCGAGCTTCCGGCCCATGCACACAGCACCAGAGATGCTGTGCGATGTACATACGAATATGCGGATTTTATGCGGAAATTTGTAGATGCAATTCAGATGCCGGAGGGAATCTATCCGGATGGAATAACAACACTTTATCCTATCGAGACGTGGTCGGATGATTTTACCATGTCGATTTCGGGAATCCCGTCTTTTGTCAATGATTTCAGCGGCGGCCCTTTTATGGAGAATTACTATCATTCTCAGTATGATAATCAGGATGTATATGAAGAAGAGGTTTACAAATTTCACCATGAGTTTTATCTGCGTCTGATCATGGCAGTGGACAGCCTTGCACTGCCGCCACTTGATTTTGGCCGTGCGCTTGCAGGAAGTATTGAGAGTCTTGATATGGATCTCTGCATGCAAACAGGAGCCAACGGAGCCCTGCTTCTGGAAAAAACAGAGAAAGCCAGGAAAGCAGCGGCTGTACTTGCCGAACAGGTCCGCCGATTCAACAGCCTTCCGACGGAAAGTTACGACTGGAAAAAAGCAGATATTGTTACAGAGAAGCTTCTTGCAGTGTTCAAAAAATCCCAAGACTATCTGGTGCGCCTGGACTGGGATGATAATGTGATATTTCCGCAGCAGGCAGCACAGAACAATCTCCATGCTCTGAATGAAGCAATGGGATTTCTGGAAAAAGGTGAGATCGCGCCTGCACTGGAATCTTTTTACAGTATTGATAATAACTGCTATGCGTTCCAGTTTGAGAGAGATGTTTTTTACCATTTTACAGAATATATCATGAAACAGTCCCCGGACCGTCTGATGTGGGGAAAGGGACGAATCATTCATCATGAAAATCTTTATGATCTGGTGAAAAGCCTGAAAGAGAAGAAATCCGGGGACAGCCTGGAGAGAGAACGCCGGAGCCTTAAAGAGGCCTGGGAACGGCAGAAGAATTATTATATAGAGGACATCGAATATCTGATCCGTGCCGTTGAGAAGCTTACGGATATGATCCGCGAAGTGTCACGGATGTTCGAAGAAGATTCAAGCGAAATGCTGCATACCTGGAGGAAAAAATGGAAAGCCAGAAATTATACCGAGTGAAAGAAGGAGACCTGGATAAACTGATCCGGATTTTGACTGTATGTTTTGCGGAAGATCCGCTGTACCATGCGCTGATCCCGGACAAAGATACAAGGGAACGGCTGATGCCGGAACTGTTTACCTGTGATCTTACAGAATTTTTTGAGACCTGTGAGATTTATGCGGACAGCAGTGAATTGAACAGTATCCTGGTAGTATCTGACGGAACGGAGCACGAAGCTGCATTACATAATCTGATGGTGGATTTCTTTGCACTTCTGAAAACAGATGGTTATCTGATCAAGGAAGATCCAAGCCTTGCAACCTTAAGGAAATTTATTCAGGGAAAAGATTATCTCAATTCCAGCTGGACTTCCCAGCTTCATACAGCAGAGAGACTTCATGTGATCTACTTGGCCGTAACTCCCAAGATGCAGCATCATGGCTGGCAGAGAAGCTGATGGACGAAGTGATCGATTATGCAGACAGGCATAAACTGATGATCTCCCTGGAGACACATAATCCGGCTAATGTAGCCATGTACGAAAAGTTTGGATTTAAATTATATGGTATCGTGCAGAAGAAAGGCTTTGACCTGAAGCAGTACTGCATGATCAAACAGGCATAAGGAGGAAGAGCATGAAAAAATGGTGGCATGACAAAGTGGTATATCAGATATACCTAAGAGTTTTTATGATTCCAATGGTGACGGGATCGGAGATATTCCGGGAATAATCAGTAAACTGGATTATCTGAAAGAGCTGGGTGCAGATATTCTGTGGCTGTCTCCTGTTTATAAATCCCCTCTTGCTGACCAGGGGTATGATATTGCAGATTATTATGCCATTGATCCGCGGTTTGGAACCATGAAAGATATGGATCGTCTGATTGCAGAGGCAAAAAAACGTGATATGTATATCCTGATGGATCTTGTTGTGAACCATTGTTCCGATGAACACGAATGGTTTCAGAAAGCTGTTCAGGATCCGGAAGGAAAATACGGAAATTTCTTTTATATAGAAGACAAAAAAGACGACAGGACTCCATGCAACTGGAGAAGCTATTTCGGAGGTTCTGTGTGGGAAGAACTTCCCGGACATTCCGATAAACAGTATCTTCATCTTTTTCATAAAAAGCAGCCGGATCTCAACTGGGAGAATCCGGAGGTACGGGAAGAAGTATTTAAGAATATCCGATGGTGGATGGAGAAAGGCCTTGGCGGCTTCCGCATTGATGCCATCATCAATATCAAGAAGAAGCTTCCGTTTCAGGATTATCCGGCAGATCGAAGTGATGGAATGTGCAGCGTGGAGAGAATGCTGGAAGATGCAGATGGCATCGGAAAATTTCTGGGTGAGATGGCAGAGAAATGTTTTCATCCGTATGATGCGTTTACAGTAGGCGAGGTCTTCAATGAGAAAGAGGATGAGATCTGTGATTTTATCGGAGAAAACGGATATTTTTCCTCCATGTTTGATTTTGAGGAGACCTGTTATGGAAAAAGCGAGGATGGCTGGTATGCTTCCAAATATGTGCTGACGCCGGAGGATTACAAGAAATGTATTTTCCATACTCAGCAGAAGATCGGAGAGACAGGGCTGATTTCCAATATTATTGAGAACCACGATGAGCCAAGAGGCGTCTGTCACTACATTCTCCCGGAAGACAGATGTCTGGATTCCAAGAAACTTCTGGCTGGTGTGTACTTTTTTCTGAGAGGAATTCCTTTTATCTATCAGGGTCAGGAGATCGGGATGGAGAACATGGATTTCACTTCCATGGAGCAGATTGACGATATCAGTACCATTGACGAATATAAGGTTGCCCTGAATGCGGGCTGCACAGAGAAAGAAGCACTTCAGGCAGCATCTGCTTTTTCCAGAGATAATGCAAGAACTCCGGTGCAGTGGAATACGGAAAAAAATGCCGGTTTTACAACAGGGATACCTTGGCTTGAAGTAAATCCTGATTACAAAGAAATTAATGTAGAGTCCCAGTTAACGGACAGCGACTCCCTGCTTTCGTTTTACAAAAAAATGACAGCACTTCGAAAAACACAGGAGTACAAAGATACATTCGTATACGGAAGTTTTAAACCGTATAAAGAAGATCAGGAAAATCTGATCGCCTACACAAGAACAGAGGAGAAAAACATTCTGGTAATGGGAAACCTTCAGAGCCAGTCCCGGAATGTGGAACTTCCGGGAGAAGTGAAGAATGTACTTCTGAACAATCAGGAAGAGGTGCAGATCAAAAATGGAACTATCAGTTTGAATCCGTATCAGTTTGTGATCCTGGAATATTAACAGTAGATATTTCTGTCAGGGTCTGTTAAAATTAATGTTTAGCTGTGATCGTAATTGACAGCTGTGTATATCGATATGTATTGAAAGATAATAATTTCAGAAGGGAAAAAATATGCTCAAGATAAAAAATTATGTAAAGGCAGAAAGTCTTGCCCAGGCATATGAGCTGAACCAGAAAAAAAATGCCATTGTGCTGGGTGGTATGGTCTGGCTGAAAATGGGTAACCGGAATATTGTTACGGCGATCGATCTTTCCGGTCTGGGGTTGGATAGTATTACAGAAACAGACGAAGAGTTTGTGATCGGCTGCATGACACCGCTTCATGCCATTGAGACTCACAAAGCTCTTAATGAATATACAGGAGGAGCCGTGAGAGAGAGCGTACGCCATATTGTCGGCGTGCAGTTCCGTAACTGTGCTACAGTAGGCGGAAGTATTTTTGGCAGATTCGGGTTTTCCGATGTGTTGACGATGTTTCTGGCTATGGATACCTGGGTGGAGCTTTACGACAGAGGGCGGATCCCGCTTACAGAGTTTGTACTTATGGAGAAGGATAACGATATCCTGGTCAATGTTATTGTGAAGAAAACTCCTCTGAACACAGTGTACTTAAGCCAGAGAAACAATTCCACAGATTTTCCGGTGCTGACATGCGCAGTTTCTCTTATTGACGGAGAGGCAAGAACTGTGATCGGTGCCAGACCTGCCAAGGCCATGGTAGTGGAAGATAAAGAAGGAATACTTAAAGGTTTTTCAGAAAAAGGTCCTCGGGAGAAAAAAGAGGCAGCGGTATCTTTTGCAGCATATGCAGCAGGACAAGTTGTTACAGATAAGAATATGCGTGCCTCAAAAGAATACAGAACTCTCCTTGTAAAAATTCTTACGAGAAGAGCCTGGGAGGAGATTGGAGGTAGAGAGTCATGAACATTACTTTCTGGCTGAACGGAAAAAAGAAACAGGCGGAAGTGGAACCGTCAGAGCTGCTTCTGGATTTCCTCCGCAAGAACAGCTGCTACAGTGTGAAACGTGGCTGTGAAACTGCAAACTGCGGTCTCTGTACAGTTCTTATGGACGGCCGCCCGGTACTTTCCTGTTCCATGCTGGCTGCCCGTGCAGACGGCAAAAAGATCGTAACACTGGAAGGTATGCAGGATGAGGCGAAAGAATTCGGAGCTTTCATGGCTAATGAGGGTTCTGAACAGTGCGGATTCTGCAATCCGGGTTTTATCATGAATGTGTTTGCCATGCTTCAGGAGCTTGAAGATCCCACAGAAGATGAGATCCGGGAATACCTTTCCGGAAACCTGTGCCGCTGTTCCGGTTTTGTGGGACAGACAAGAAGTATCCTGAAATTTCTCGACTATAAAAAAAGACAGGAGGAAGGAAAATGAAATATGTAAACATGCCGGTACCGAAAACGGATGCTATGTCTTTGGTAACAGGCAAGCCGGTTTATACCGATGATCTTGCACCTTCAGACTGTCTGATCGTAAAGCTTCTCAGAAGCCCGCATGCCAATGCATGGGTAGAGGAGATTAAAACCGATGCAGCGAAAAAAATCGAGGTATTGAATGTGTCCTTACTTATGAGGATGTTTCACATAAACGCTTCACTCTGGCAGGTCAGACTGCACTGGAGATCAGCCCGTGGGATCGATATATCATTGATAAACATGTACGCTTTGTGGGCGATACTGTTGCCATTGTAGCAGGTGAGACAGAAGAAGCAGTTGACAAGGCTCTGAAAAGGATCAAGGTAAAATACCGTGTGGAAGATCCAGTTCTTGATATCCACACAGCCAAAGATAATCCGATCCTGGTCCATCCAGAGGAGGACTGGTACATGCCGATCCCGGCAGGTGGAGATAACAGGAGAAATCTGTGTTCTTCCAATGTGGAAGAAGTGGGAGATGTAGATGCCATGCTGGAAAAATGTGCCTACACAGTAGATCAGGTGTATCATACCAAGGCGAACCAGCAGACTATGATGGAGACTTTCCGTACTTACTGCTATATGGATCATTTTCAGAGACTGACAGTGGTTTCCTCCACACAGATTCCGTTTCATGTCAGACGAATCGTAGGTAATGCCCTGAATATCCCGTCATCGAAGGTGCGTGTGATCAAACCTCGTATTGGAGGTGGCTTCGGTGCAAAGCAGACTTCAGTCAGTGAGGTGTATCCGGCACTTGTAACCTGGGTCACAGGCAAGCCGTCCAAGATTGTTTTTTCCAGAAAGGAATCTATGATCGCTTCCTCTCCGCGTCACGAGATGGAAGTTCATATCCGCATGGGAGCTGACGAAAACGGTATCGTAAAGGCTATTGATCTTTATACTCTTTCCAATACAGGAGCTTACGGCGAACATGGACCGACAACGGTGGGACTTTCCGGCCATAAATCCATTGCTCTTTACAGGCATACGGAAGCGTATCGTTTTGCCTATGATGTTGTGTATACAAACATGCAGGCAGCAGGAGCGTATCGAGGATATGGCGCAACCCAGGGCATTTTTGCAGTGGAATCTGCTGCAGATGAGCTTGCTCACAAGATGGGAATGGACCCTGTAAAATTCCGTGAACTGAATATGCCGATGGAGGGGGAAGCACTTCCCGGATATCCGGATGTCCCAATCAACGGAAGCTGTACTATGGATAAATGTCTGGCCCGTGCAAAAGAGATGATCGGATGGGATGAGAAATATCCGTTTCGCGACATGGGCAACGGCAAAGTCCGCGGAGTTGGTATAGCCATGGCTATGCAGGGCTCTTCCATTGCAGGTCTTGATGTCGGCGGTGCTGATATCAAGCTTAATGAGGATGGTTCTTATACACTGGCTCTTGGGTGCTCAGATATGGGAACAGGATGTGATACCATCCTTGCACAGATGGCAGCAGACTGTCTGGATACAGATATGGAGAATATAGTTGTATTCAGTGTGGATACAGATATATCACCGTATGATTCCGGTTCCTACGCTTCCTCCACGACCTATGCAACAGGAAATGCAGTTATGCAGGCCTGTGCGGAGCTCAGAAAAAGGATACATTCTTTTGGTGCACAGATGCTTGAGGTATCTGTGGAGGAGTCTGATTTTGACGGAACAGCTGTCCGCACAGAAGATGGAAAAGAAGTAACCTTGCGTCAGATCGCACTGAAGGCAACTGCCGGTATCTGCAGCGAGCTTCAGGTTGTGAAAGAATATTCATCCCCGATCTCACCGCCTCCGTTTATGGTCGGGGCAGCAGAAGTGGAGATCGATAAGGAAACCGGACAGATCGATGTGATTGATTATGTTGGTGTGATTGATTGCGGAACACCGATCAATCCGAATCTTGCAAGAGTTCAGGCTGAGGGAGGAATCGGTCAGGGTATTGGAATGGTTCTTTATGAGGATGTGCAGTACACAGAGAAGGGTAAGATCCGAAATAATTCCTTTATGCAATACAAGATTCCGAATCGTATGGATATTCCAAGCGTACGCATTGAATTTGAGAGCAGCTATGAGAAGACAGGCCCTTTTGGTGCGAAATCGATCGGTGAGCTTGTAATCGACACGCCATGCCCGGCTATTGCAAATGCTGTATACAATGCAACAGGAGTACGGGTGCGAGAGCTTCCGATCACACCGGAGAAAGTTGCCATGGGAATCCTTGCCATGGAAGCAGGAGAGAAAGAATGAACATTGTGATCAAGGGTCTTCTGGTCATTTTATGGCTATTGGCTGTCCCAGGGGCAGCCGGTGGCATAGTTCTCTTTGAAAATGAAAAGAAATCACCGGGAATGTGCCTTCTGGCAGGATATCTTTTGATGTTCTCAGTAGCAGAATTGATGATTTTACCTATGATATGGGCAAATCTTCCTCTTCATATTCTGAAGTACAGCTTTGCCGGTGTTATGATAGTTTTGGCGTTGGTCGGAATGATTCTGCTGTATAAAGATAAAAGACATAAAAGTTTCGGCAGCGGGAAACGCAGAAAAATATCTGTGTATTTTCTGGTGGCAGCAGTATTGATCTTTTTTCAGCTTGGGGCAGCTTCGTATCTGGCACATATGGATGCTGATGATGCTTTTTATGTGGCAACAGCCACGACTGCTGTGCATACAGACACGATTTTTTCTGTAAATCCTTATACAGGTTATGCTTATGTGCATTTGCCAAGTCGCTATGTTCTGTCACCATTCCCCGTATTTCTGGCAGTGATAAGTTCGCTTTGCAGGTTCCATCCGGCAATTGTGGCGCATACGATATTTCCGGCACTGTTTATTTTTATGGCATATGTGGTGTTGTACCAGTATGCGAAAGAATGGTTTCCAGAGGAACAGAATGCCAGAGGGATCTTTATGATATTCTGTGCTGTGATTATATGGTTTTCCGGATATTCGATTTATAACTCTGAAAATTTTCAGATGATCCGCATCTGGCAGGGAAAAGCATGCATGGCGTCAGTTTTTCTTCCGTTGCTTTTGTATCTTGGTATGTGTATCATAATGAAGAAGCAGAGAGAATACTCCTGGATCATGCTTCTTATGACTGATATTTCCTGCTGTCTGCTTTCTTCCATGGGGATCATGCTGGCATGCATTATGCTGGTGATACTTTTGGTCATGGGCCTGGTGAGATACCGTGATCTTCAGAAAACGGCATGTGCTGCATTATGCTGCCTGCCGTCGCTGCTTCTTGGTGCAGTGTATATTATGATCCGATAGGAGAAAACAATGAAAGAAATATTTACATGGACGGTCACTATATGGAATATGTACTGGGGAACCGGCTGGATACAGTATCTACTTGCACTTGGAGGCATTTGTATTCTGATTTTTGGAAGAAAAAGTAAAATAGGTCTGAGACTGCTTTGGTATACGGCATTTCTTCTGGTATTGTTTTTCTGCCCGGTATCAGCTGATGATCATGCGTTGCATCGGCAAAGATGTATATTGGCGTGTGTTATGGCTTCTGCCTGTTGTACCACTGATCGCAGGTGGTTTTACAATATATGTAAGTAAAATTGGAAACCGTATAGTACAGATGGGACTGATCATCGTACTGTCAGCGGCAGTGGTTGTTTCCGGAACAGGAATGATAAAAGCCGGGAATTTTGAAAAGGTTTCTAATCGTCAGCAGGTGCCGGATGAAATTGCAATGATCTGCGAGCGGATCAATAATGACAGAAACGGAAATGAAATACGGATCGCAGCAGATGAATATGCATCTTCGTATATCAGAGTGTATGATCCGGCACTGAATATGGCGTACGGACGAAGAGGTGCAGGTGCTGTTGACAAGAATGCGAAAAAACTTTATCAGCAGATCAATGCGCCGGTTCCAGATGGAAAAAAAATTTCAAAACTTGCGGATCTAGTGAAATGTACATATGTGGTCATGATGGCTGCAGATGAGAATTTTCTTTCAGATATGGAATCAGGCGGCTATAAAATTCTTGGTACCGCAGATTCCTATTATATATTTGTATGCGAGAAGTACAAATAAAACGGATAGTATTTTATGAGCGCGGGTTGAGGTCAGTCCGCGCTCGAAATAACATAAAATGTGTAACGAATATGCACTGTTCAAAAAAATCTTTACAATTTCAGGGTTATGTGTTAGAATTTAAGACAGTGTAAGCCGACTTTGACAATTTCATACCTGATTTTAGAAGTTATGTTTTTCATTATGCACCTGTAGCTCAGTGGATAGAGCAGTGGTTTCCGGTACCATGTGCGGGGGTTCGATTCCCTTCAGGTGTGCTACCCGGAGCAGTGGAACTGTTCCGGCGTGTTGTTATGATAAGGAGGACAAGAACTTGGATGATTTCAGAGAATGGTTATCAGATAACCTTCGTTATTTTATGTTAGGCGGAGCAATTCTGTTAATCGTGCTTGTTCTGATCTTTGGCGTTCGCGCCTGTGTTGGAGGTAAGAAGGGGAATTCCAATGAAGATCAGACAACAGCCAAAAGTAACCAGGAAAATGATCCTTCTTCTCCGGCAAATGATGGGGAGACAGACGAGAAGAAAGACGCCAGTTCCGCAGACAGTACAGAAGCGGAAACAACCATGGAAAAAGCCAGCACGGAAGTAACCGAGCTGATTCAAAGCTACTATAAAGCTTTTGGGGAAAAAGACATTGCAACACTTAAGACGATAGAGGACGGATTCACACCGGCCGATGAGTCACAGATTAATTCAAGGGATTATATTGACGGGTATGAAGTACAGGATGTTTACGCGAAGAAAGGATTAACGGACGATTCGTATGTCGTCTATGTGGTCTTTAACTATATCTGTACGGGAATTGAGACTCCGGTTCCGGCACTGAGTCAGTTTTATGTAGAAACAGACAGTGACGGTAATCTGAAGATCAAGGGAGGTGCTGACGAAGATACAGATATCAGCACTTATGTAAAAAAACTGGAATCTGAGAGTGATGTGAAGGCCCTGATCACACAGGTCAAGGCGGATTATGACGCGGCACAGGAGAATGATTCTGCTCTGGCAGAGTTCCTTCGGGGACTTGGAGATGATGCAAGCGCATCGGCAGAGACTGGAACTATGCTTACAGTTACAGAAGACTGTAATGTTCGTGCATCAGCAGATTCAGAGGGTGAGGTTATCGGTGGTTTTTCTGCAGGAACGGAAGTTGAGAAGAAGGGGCAGGAAGGCGACTGGATACAGGTTGACTATGATGGACAGACTGGATACATATATAGTGGTTTATTAGAATAATAAGGGTGAAAAATGCAGGTTCCATTGCTTGTGGAGCCTGCATTTTTTTACCATCATTTTTTCAGAGAACCATCGGAAGCCAGCTTATATTTCTGGCCATCTACAGTGACGGTGCCTGTCTGCATGATTCCGTCTTCGTCCAGATAATATTTTTTGCCTTTCAGTTTCAGCCACCCTCTCTGCATAATTCCTTTCTTATCGAAATAGTAACGTTTTCCATCAGTGTCAGTGAGCCAGCCGGTGTAAGCGGTTCCATCTACCATAAAAAGCCAGTTGGAACCGTCTGCTGTCCAGACACCATTTTCGGCTTCCGGAGAAACTTTCTGTTCTTCGGGAACAGGAGTTGCTGTTGGTGCTGCTGTTACAGATGCTGAAATATCTGTATGATCGGTCTGATCCGGAATATCTGTGATTTCCGGGATGATCTGAGTGTCTTTTACGGCAATGGATACTGGATTGTTTCCGGAAGGACCTGCTGATGACTGAGTAAAAAGAAGACCGCAGATCAGGCATAAGAAGACAGAAATAAAAATCAAAAACCGATTGATATGTGAATTACGGCCTGCCATATTTTTTCCTCCTGACATTTGGTTTATTCCTGCTAATCATACAATACCTGCCTGTAAAATACAAGGAAAATAAGCGTTGCGAACACCAGGGAAAAAATATATAATAAAATAATGGACGAAAAAATCAGAATCAATAAATTTTTAAGCGATGCAGGTGTCTGCTCAAGAAGAGAAGCGGACAGACTGGCAGAAGATGAGCGGATCACGGTTAATGGAGAGACTGCTTCCCCGGGAATGAAAGTATCACAGGAAGACAATATCTGTATTGACGGAAAGCCCATAACGATACAGGAAAAAAAGATCCTTATTCTTTTTAACAAGCCAAGAGGGATCGTCTGCAGTACCAGACAGCAGAGGGATGAAATGACAGTAACGGAATATCTGGATTACCCTGTGCGGATATATCCTATCGGCCGTCTTGACAAGGAATCTCAGGGACTGCTTCTTCTTACGAATGAGGGAAGTCTGGTGAACCGCATCATGAAAGCTGGGAATTATCATGAGAAAGAGTATCTGGTAACAGTGAACAGGCCTGTGACACCGGAATTTATCAGAGAGATGAGCCACGGTGTTCCGATCCTTGATACTGTGACGCGTCCCTGCACAGTGACTAAAACTGGGAAAAACAGTTTCAGGATCATCCTCACTCAGGCCTGAACCGCCAGATCAGGAGAATGTGTGAATATTTTGGCTATCGTGTTGTCACACTGAAAAGAGTAAGGATCATGAATCTGAACATAGATGGTATTGAAGAAGGAGAATACCGGGAAATTACGCCGACAGAGCGTAAGAAGCTGGAGGAGATGCTTTCCTCCGGAAGATCACAACAAGAAACGGGAGGAAGGCATGAACGAAGTAGCTATCAAAAAAATGAAAGAACTGGGGGCAAAACTCCGGGAAGCGTCAAAGGCGTATTATCAGGAAGACAGGGAGATCATGCCAAATGTGGAGTACGATGCTCTGTACGACAAGCTGGCAGCTATGGAAAAAGAAACAGGAGTGGTTCTGGCAGACAGTCCCACCGTTAATGTAGGCTATGAGGCAGTAGAACAGCTTCCGAAGGAGGAGCATGAAAGACCGATGCTTTCTCTAGACAAAACCAAGGAAAGAGAAACTTTACGGGAGTTTATCGGGGAACATCCCACACTACTTTCCTGGAAACTGGATGGACTTACCATTGTTCTTACCTATGAAAATGGTGAGCTTGTCAAGGCTGTCACAAGAGGCAACGGTATTGTAGGTGAGGTTATCACCAACAATGCCAGAGTGTTTAAAAATATCCCGTTGAAGATTTCCTTTGAAGGAAGACTGGTTTTAAGAGGAGAGGCTATTATCACTTATTCTGATTTTGAACGGATCAATGAGCAGATCGGTGATGCAGATGCGAAATATAAGAATCCGCGTAACTTATGCAGCGGTTCGGTCCGTCAGCTGAATAATGAGATCACAGCGAAGCGAAATGTTCGTTTCTATGCGTTTTCCCTGGTAAGTGCAGATGGTGTGGATTTTCATAATTCAAGGGAGGAACAGTTTAGGTGGCTGGCAGCCAGGGATTTGAGGTTGTTGAATATCGGAAGGTGACGGGAGATACTCTGGATGCGGCGATGGACTATTTTGCGGAAGCAGTTATAAAGAATGATTTTCCATCAGATGGCCTTGTGGCATTATATGATAATATTGCCTATGGGGAATCCCTGGGAACCACTGCGAAATTTCCACGTAATGCCATGGCATTTAAATGGGCGGACGAGATGCGTGATACGAAGCTTCTGGAGATTGAGTGGAGCCCGTCAAGAACAGGGCTTATCAATCCTGTGGCCATCTTCGATCCTGTGGAGCTTGAAGGTACCACAGTCAGCAGAGCCAGTGTCCACAACATCAGTATCATGAGAGAGCTGAAACTGGGAATCGGAGATACGATCCGTGTTTACAAAGCCAACATGATCATCCTCAGATCGCGGAGAATCTTACAGGAAGCGGCAATGCACCGATTCCCCACAGCTGTCCTGCATGTGGACGGGATACTATGATCCGAAAAGAGAATGAAGTCGAGAGCCTTTTTTGCATAAATCCGGACTGTCCGGCTAAGAAGATCAAATCTTTTGCACTTTTTACAAGCAGGGATGCCATGAATATTGACGGACTTTCTGAGGCTACTCTGGAGAAATTTATTGCAAGAGGTTTCATCCATGATTTTGGAGATATTTTTGAGATCAGCAAGTATAAAGAAGAGATCGTAGAGATGGAAGGTTTTGGACAGAAATCCTATGACAATCTGATCGATAGCCTGGAGCGGGCGAAGGATACCACGCTTCCAAGAGTGATCTACAGTCTGGGAATCGCCAATATTGGCCTTGCTAATGCCAAGGTGATCTGCCGCCATTTTGATAATGATCTTGAGAAGATCCGTCATGCTGAACTTGAGGAGGTCAGTGACATTGATACGATCGGACCTGTGATCGCGGGAAATCTTGTGGAGTATTTCAAGGATGAGGATAACAACCGGCGTCTGGATCATCTGATGAGCTTTCTCCATATTCAGGAAGAAGGACCGAAAGAGGAACAGATTTTTGCAGGGATGAATTTTGTGATCACCGGCAGCCTGGTTCATTTCGGAAACCGCAGTGAAGCCAAGGAGCTGATCGAGTCTCTGGGTGGAAAAGTAACAGGCTCTGTGACAAAGAAGACCAACTATCTGATCAATAATGATGTACAGTCCAATTCCTCCAAGAACAAGAAAGCCAGAGAGCTTGAGATCCCGATTCTTTCTGAGGAGGATTTCCTGAAACTGGCAGGAAGATAAACGGGCTGTTTTATATGAAAAAGTATCAAGGCGGATTCTGCGGGAGTTCGCTTTACATAGATAAAGGAGGCTTAAAATGCCGATTAAAACACAGGGGGATCTGCCTGTAAAAGAGATCCTTGAAAGAGAAAATATATTTGTAATGGATGAGAAACGTGCCATGCACCAGGATATCCGTCCTATTCAGATTCTGATCCTGAACCTGATGCCGTTGAAAGAGGAAACAGAGTTGCAGCTTTTACGATCTCTTTCCAACACACCTCTGCAGGTGGATGTAACTTTTATGGCTGTGGAGAGCCATGAGGCGAAGAATACTTCCCTCAGTCATCTGAATAAGTTTTATGAGACTTTTTCAGATGTGAAGAAGCGTAAATTTGATGGGATGATCATTACAGGTGCCCCGGTGGAGCAGATGCCTTTCGAAGAGGTGGATTACTGGGAAGAACTGACGAAAATCCTGAACTGGACAGAGAAGCACGTAACATCTACGATCTTCCTGTGCTGGGCAGCGCAGGCTGGTCTTTACCATTTCTATGGCCTGGAGAAAAAACCTCTGGAGAAAAAGATGTTTGGCCTTTTCTGGCATAAAGTTCTTAATCGCAAGATTCCGCTGGTGCGTGGTTTTGATGATGTATTTCTTGCTCCTCATTCCAGACATACCGAAGTTCCGATCGCCGATATTCATGCCTGCAAAGACCTCACTGTTTTGGCGGAAAGCGATGAGGCAGGCCTGTTTCTTGCAATGGCAGAAGGCGGCCGTAAGATTTTCGTCATGGGCCATCCGGAATACGATCGCATAACCCTGGATGGTGAATACAAAAGAGACCTGGCCAAAGGACTCCCGATCGAAATTCCGAAGAACTATTATAAAGACGATGACCCGAACAACAAACCTCTGCTCACATGGAGAGCCCATGCGAACAACCTGTATACGAACTGGCTGAATTATTACGTATACCAGAGTACTCCGTATGACCTGTACGGGACACCGGATTTCAGGGAACTGTAAAGAAGCTTCTTTTTGTTTAGGACTTAATGCTGTAAAGAATCACAGTTTTTATAAAACTTTAATTGCACATTAAATAGAATGGTGATATAGTAAAATTGGTTCCGACAACGAAAGATTTTAAGATTTCAGCGATGACCGGGCGGAGCCGTTTTTATTTGATGTATTCGGTTATAAACTGAAACAGAAAGAAGGAAGAGGGAAAAAATTGCGTAAAAAATCACATATACTGTTAGGCAGATACCTGGCTGATCAGATGTCTGAAGTCTACAGCCTTCAGCAGCACAGAAAAGCATTTTGTCTGGGGAATATCATGCCGGATCTGAAACCGTCATTTCTTACTACAAGACATGAGTTTTTTGGGACTTTCAATCAGCTTCAGAGTAATATGAGAGAGTTGGTGGAGAGAAGCCCTGAGGAAGATAATGCCAGAGTGTACTGGCGGAGATTCGGTGAGGTTATGCATTATATGGCAGATTATTTTACTTTTCCTCATAACAGAACATACAAAGGAAGTCTTGCAGAACATAATTCCTACGAAGCTGAACTGAAGAACCGTCTGAAAGAGTGTATTTTAAGCGGCAGGGCAGACAGCCAGCTGGAAGAAGCGAAGCATTTCGACAGTTTTGAGGAACTTGTAGAATATATCCGGGAGCGTCATACCTGCTATCTGGAAAGTCCAAGATGTATTGCAGATGATATTCGTTTTATCCTGAGAGTATGCTATCAGGTGGTGCAGGGAATCTTTCAGCTTTGCATGAGAAGACAGTTTCATATGGAAGAACAGCCGTTGATGGTGGGCTGAACAGTATACAACATAGACTGCAGTGTAATAACACTGCAGTTTTTGCGTTACAGAATGTCTGAAGTACTTTTTGCAAAAATGTGAAGAAAAAGTGAAAAATAGATAAATTGGAAAGGTTATCCTGGCGGAACGGTTGATTTCATAAAATTCCTATGATAAAATAAGTGGAGTTGAACTTTAAGTTATCTAATATGGTTTCAGGCAGACCTTTATTATAGGGGAAGTAAAGGGATGTTCAAGGAAAGAAGGGAGCATCTTAATAAATATGAAGAATAAGTACCTGAATAAGTTTTTGTGCATTACGACGTTATCAGCTATGGTACTGTCGTCTCCAGCAGGAGTTATGGCTGCCGAGGAGACAGGGGTTGTTGTTAGCAACGAAGGTGAGGCAGTGTCTGAACCTGCAGAGACAGAGACGCCAGAGCCGGAACCAACTGCAGCACCGGAACCGATTGAAACGCCGGCACCAGAACCGACAGCAGCACCGGAGCCAACCGCGACACCGGAACCGCAGCCAACTGCAACGCCAGAGCCGACAGCGACGCCGGAGCCAACCGCGACACCGGAACCAACCGCAACGCCGGAGCCAACCGCGACACCAGAACCGACAGCAACACCGAAACCGGATAATTCTGAAGCTGTACAGGCGGTCATTGATAAAATTGCTTCTCTGGCAGGCAAGGATATCACTGTGAAAGATAAAGCACAGATTCAGGAAGCGAGAGCAGCGT
This sequence comes from Ruminococcus sp. AF46-10NS, assembly GCF_003474435.1. Lineage (GTDB taxonomy): Bacteria > Bacillota > Clostridia > Lachnospirales > Lachnospiraceae > Blautia_A. Next base: position 141,070 of record NZ_QRNF01000002.1, on the reverse strand, counting down.
ACGATGCATTATCAGATACAGATAAAGCTAAAGTTACAAATTATGCTATATTGACTGCTGCGGAGAAGAAGCTTTCCGCAGCAGAAAATAAAGATAAGAAAGATACTGATGACAAGAAAGATGATATTACGGATGGAAATAATGCATCAGCATCTCAGATCGGAAGTCCTGTATATGTAACAAATATGGTTTCTAATCTTCATGCAGGTAAAGATTTTTATCTGGACAGTCTGAAGAACAACTATAATCTTACATTTTCTGATGATTTCGCATCTGTAATGGATCAGATCGAGAAGGAATATAAAGAAAGTAATAAAGTTACAGAGGATACACTCCTGGTACGAAACTGGCAGGATATTCTGGCTGTTTATATTTATGAACAGACTCAGAAAGGGGCATCTTCTTTTACAATGGATGCTTCCTGCAAGGACGAGCTGGCAAAGATTTTTACAGATATGAACCCGATCGTCAGAGATAAGCAGGATATTACCAAGGTATCCTATGGAAACCGCAAGATCAACTATTATATTAAGAAGAATAATATTGCGAAAGAAGACAGAACGGTTCTTAAGAAATATGTGGAAACAGACTGCAAGCTTCTTTGCGCAGTTGTTACAGCTTCCAAGGGATTTGTACGTGAGAGTGTTGGCGATAATGTATCGGAAGATCGTGTGGATGTAATTGCAGCTGCGTATAGTCTGGTAGGTAAAGTTGGATATTTCTGGGGCGGTAAGTCCACAGTTATCGGTAATGATCCGAGTTGGGGAAATGTTGAGAAAGTATCAGCGGAAGGAAGCCGGAGCTCCGGTACATTACGTGCATATGGACTGGACTGCAGCGGATTTGTAACATGGGCTGTAATCAATGGTTATCAGGATCAGGGAATGCAGGAAGTTGTCGGCGATGGAACGTCTGATCAGTGGGAAAAAGCTAGTGTGGTAAGCGAAGCAGATGCACAGCCAGGAGATCTTGTATTCCAGCGGGGACCGGAATCAGGAAGCGATAATCATGTTGGTATTCTATGTGGAAAAACAGACTCAGGAGACTGGATTGCAGTACATTGTTCTTCAAGTAAGAACGGTGTAACTGTTGGTGAAGCATATAGTGCAAGTTTTCGTTATATCAGACAGCCATCTTTCTATGATGATACAGCTGTCGAGGAAACAACAGTGGGAAATACAGATGACGAGATTCTTGATGAGACAGTTGAGACTGCGAATACAGTTCTTACTGATATTGTGAAATCCAGTGCTCTGAAAGATGCTCTGGCGTCTGGAAGTGATTCTTCTGGTGATATTCTTTCAGACTTCAAGAATACTGCACTGCAGGAAGATGAAGAAGAGGAGAATGTAGAGACACTGACTCTGGATCAGGAAGATATTGATGATGCAGTGGATACTTATGATGAGGTAGAAACACTGGAACTGGAAAATTAAGAGACAGCGACTGATGAAAGGGCAGTCTCCTGCGGGAGGCTGCCCTTTCTTACAACCTGTGTAGAATAAAGGAATTGGAATGAAAAAAATATTTTTCAGCCAGATAGCGGTGGCACTGATACTGGCAATTTTTATATATTGTCCCTGTAATGTTCATGCTGGGGCACTGAAAGCAATATGTTCAGCTGCTGAGAGCTTTTTTTCTGATGAACCTTCCGAGGTTCAAAAACTCAGACAAATGGAAATTGTCAAGACAGATGAAGGACATCAGGAATATTATTTCAAGCAGCTTACAGAAGAAGAACAGCGTGTATACCGGGAAATACTGAATGGAATCCGAAACAGAGAAGAACAGTTTTATCTGACCCTTGCAGATGATGACAGTATTGATCGGACATACCATGCGGTCCTGAAGGATCATCCGGAGATTTTTTGGGTACACAACAGGGAAAAGATTTACAAAACAACTTATTCGGATAAAAATTATTGTATGTTTACGCCTGGCTATACATATACAGAAAATGAAATGAAAGAAATCAGGACTGCAATGGAAAAAAGCTTTCAGGAGGTGAACAGCCTGATTCCGGAGGAAGCAAGTGATTATGAAAAAGTGCGTATCGTTTATGCTTATGTGATCGATCATACTCAGTATCAGACGGGAGAAGATGACCAGAGTATCGCTGGTGTGTTTTGGAAAAAATCTGCAGTCTGCGCCGGATATGCAGGGGCTGTTCAGTATCTGCTGGAAAAACTTGATATTCCTTGCATTTATGTGGATGGAAGCACAAAAGGAAGTACAGAAGGACATGCATGGGATATTGTAAAAATTGGTGAGTCGTATTATTATGTAGATACAACGAATGGTGATCAGCCGGATTTTCTTAACGGAGAAGCGGCACAGCTGAAAGAACATAAAACGATCATCTATGATTATCTCTGTCCGTTTCCGGAAGAATATGAGAAAACATATACACCTTCAGATGAGCTTGAAGTTCCAAAATGTACAGCAAAAGATCTGAATTTTTATGTTCTGAACCAGGGGTGTTTTGAAGAATATGACTGGCAGACTATTTATGATTATTGCAAAATGCGGCTGGATAACGGGGCGGCGGTGGTGAGATTTAAATTCAGTAACCAGGAAGCTTTTGATGCAGCGCGAAAAGACTGGCTGGATGATGGGGAAGTACAGAATGTGGCACAGTACTATATGAAGCTTAATGGTTACAGCCAGGTAGAGTATCATTATGGTCTGTTGGATAATTTTTATACCATATATTTTATTTTTTGAGAGGAGTGAGAACATGGATATGGATATGTTGTCAAGGGTATTTGATATTTTGCAGCGAGCAGGAGAGATGGAGCGGATCGGGCAGATTATGACGATCGTTTATGGTGTGATCTGTGTTTTTGGTATTTTGAATTGTCTTCTGGGATACCGTATCCTGCGGTTCTGGATGATGATCTTCGGTTTTCTTATTGGTGCCGGAGCTGGTTTTGGAGTAACATATCTTTCCGGAGTTGAGGACAAAATGATGATCGTTGGTGCGATGGCAGGGCTTGGTATTGTCTTGGCTATTGTTTCGTTTTTGGTATACAGGGCCGGAATTTTTGTTCTGGGATTTGGTATTGGAATCTCCTTGAGCATTTATCTGGTGCACCCAACCAGTTCTTTTTCTTTCTTTCTGTGCATTCTTGTGGGCGTAGGCTTGGTATCCTGGCTATGCGCTATGCAAAAGGAGTTATCATTATCGGAACTAGTATCCTTGGCGGAGTGTTGGCAGGGGTTTCTATTGCGAAGATCGGTGGCCTTGAACAGTTTCCGTATGGTATTGGTATGGCAGTTGGGATTGCCCTTCTTGGTATGCTGATCCAGTTTGCCATCAACAAGGATCGCTATGATGATGACGATGAAGAAGATGAAGACGACGATGAACCGGAAGAAGAGGTACGCAGGTCCAGAAAAAAGAAAAATTCTGTGCAGGATCGCGATACTGTTTCTGGATATAACGGAGTAAACAGACGCAAAACCCCTTTTGACAGATATTCAGATGACAAGGATGACACTGGAGTAAGAGAAGATAATCATTCCCGTCGCAGAACCGGTAATTCTGACAGAAGGAATTTACGATCAGGAGAAGAAGCGGGAAGAAGTGAACGTTACTCAGACCGAAGAAATTCTTCGGTCTGCCGTTCAGACAGTTACCGTAATGGAAGAAATACGGGAAGTTCAGACAGAAACGGTTCGTCAGATAATCGCCGCAGGACATCAACAGCAGGTTCTTCAGGAAGAAGCAGAAGAAACAGTTCTTCGGAAGGCGGCAGAAGAGCCCAGAGCCGCAACGGTTCAGAGAACAGCTACAATCAGAACAGAAGGAATACTCGATCTGCAGGCAGGTCATATTATGACGACGGGGATGACTATGATGCCGACAGAGAGCGTTTTGATCCTGATTATCAGGAAACATCAGATGCATATGGAGATTTTGAAAAAAAACAGCAGCGGAAACGGCAGCTGGATATTGAAAATATGGCTGATTTTGAAGAAGACGAGTTTGAACAGCTTCGGGATCATGAAGATTCGAAGATCAGCCGGGATCTTTTGAAAGATCTTGATCCTGATGATTATGATGAATGGGAAGACAACTGAGAAAAAAGCATGAGGAGTGACAGAAATGGGAAAAGAAGCGAAGACAAATGCAATGAGAATGCTTGACAGAAAAAAGGTGAAATATGAGACGATCGCATATGACTGCGGTGAATTTATAGATGGGATCCACTGTGCAGATATTACAGGTGCACCACATGATCAGTCTTTTAAAACTCTGGTTATGGAAGGAAAAAGCGGTGGATATTATGTGTTTGTAGTTCCGATCGAGAAGGAAGTGGATCGTAAGGCTGCAGCGAAATCCGTAGGAGAAAAAACTGTGGATATGATCCATGTAAAAGATCTCACAAAGATCACCGGATATATTCGTGGCGGTTGTAGTCCTCTTGGAATGAAGAAGAATTATCCGGTTGTTTTTGATCAGTCAGCAGAAAATTTTGATGAGATCTATGTGAGTGGTGGAAGGGTTGGACTGACTCTTAAAGTTCCTCTGAAAGATCTTCTGAATGTAACGCAGGGGAAGCTTGCCTCGATCACAATGGAATAAAAAACATAAAAAATGTCTCTGATTGCAGGAAAAACTGCATCAGAGACATTTTTTATCAGCCTTTCTGCCAAAAGACCGGAACTGGGAATACATTTTACTATTTCGGAAAAGATGTTCTTAGTTATCCTGAGCATCTTCTTCGTTAACCTGAAATACATGGCGTTTCTTGGCCATTTCATCACTGGCAAGATATTCGTCATAAGTTGTGATCTTGTCAACAAGCTTGCCGTTTGGAAGGATCTCCATGATACGGTTGGCTGTTGTCTGTACAAACTGATGGTCGTGGGAAGTGAAAAGGATCACACCCGGAAATTTGATCAGTCCATTGTTCAATGCTGTGATAGACTCCATATCCAGATGGTTGGTTGGCTCGTCCAGGATCAGGATATTAGCACCGGAAATCATCATTTTAGAAAGGAGACAGCGGACTTTTTCTCCACCGGAAAGGACACGGACACGTTTTACTCCGTCCTCGCCAGGGAACAGCATACGGCCAAGGAAACCACGAACGTAAGTAGCATCCTTGATTTCGGAATACTGTGTCAGCCAGTCTGTGATGGTAAGGTCGTTGTCAAACTCCTGTGTATTGTCCTTTGGAAAATATGCCTGGGAGGTAGTAACACCCCATTTGTAATTTCCCTCATCCGGCTCCATCTCGCCTGTAAGGATCTTGAAAAATGTGGTGATAGCCTGTTCATTGGCACCTACAAATGCAACTTTATCTTCACGGCCAAGTGTGAAGGAGATGTTGTCAAGGACTTTTACACCATCGATGGTCTTGGAAAGATTTTCAACCATAAGAACTTCATTTCCAATCTCGCGGTTCGGACGGAAATCAATGTATGGGTATTTACGGCTGGACGGACGCATGTCGTCAAGCTGGATCTTTTCAAGGGCACGCTTTCTGGATGTAGCCTGTTTGGATTTGGAAGCGTTGGCACTGAATCTTGAGATAAATTCCTGGAGTTCTTTGATCTTTTCTTCTTTCTTTTTGTTGGCTTCTTTCATCTGTTTGATAAGGAGCTGACTGGACTCGAACCAGAAATCGTAGTTACCTGCATAAAGCTGGATCTTGCCGTAGTCAATATCAGCTGTATGTGTGCAGACTTTATTTAAGAAATAACGGTCATGGGATACAACGATAACAGTGTTGTCAAAGTTGATCAGGAATTCCTCCAGCCATTCAATAGCGGGGAGATCCAGGTGGTTGGTCGGCTCATCGAGAAGCAGGATATCCGGGTTTCCGAAAAGTGCCTGTGCAAGAAGAACCTTGACTTTCATACTACCTGTAAGATCTGCCATCTGTGTATAGTGGAATTCGGTATCAACACCAAGACCATTCAGAAGAGTAGCGGCATCAGATTCTGCCTCCCATCCGTTCATTTCTGCGAACTCGCCTTCAAGCTCGCTTGCGCGGATTCCGTCTTCGTCTGTGAAATCTTCTTTGGCGTAGATGGCTTCTTTCTCTTTCATGATCTGATAAAGTCTTTCATTACCCATGATAACAGTATCCAGTACAGGGTAAGCGTCATACTTGAAGTGGTCCTGCTGCAGGAAAGAAAGCCTCTGGCCCGGTGTGATCACAATGTCACCTTTGGTTGGCTCCAGCTGCCCGGAAAGGATCTTGAGGAAAGTGGATTTTCCTGCACCATTGGCACCGATCAATCCATAACAGTTTCCCTCAGTAAATTTGATGTTTACATCTTCAAACAGCGCTTTCTTACCAACGCGTAATGTGATGTTGTTTGCTGAAATCATATCATACCTCTTTTTCAAAATAATAAATATCGCTTCAATTACATAATCGACCTTTATTGTACCGTAAACTGGAAAATTTGCAAGGTGTATTTTATTTTTTTACATTAAATAAAGTAAAAAGCGGTAAAAAGCAGTGAAATACAGGAAAATAATAACCTTTTATTATTCAAAAAAATGCGTTATACTGACCTATGTGATGATCAGAATGCAGGTGATATATTTGCAGGCACGCAGTAAGCGTTGAAAGGAAATGCCGGCCTGACTGGGTGTGGGTTTATCATAATTTATTTAGCAGCTTAGTTGAACAGAAGAGAGGTTAGAGATGTTTATCACCAGAGAAAGCGATTATGCGATGCGAGTTGTCCGCGCACTAATAGGAGAGACGCGCTTGAGTGTCAGTGATATCTGCGAGAGGGAAGCGATCACAGCACCTTTTGCCTACAAGATACTGAAGAAACTTCAGAATGCAGGGATTGTTAAGGGATACCGTGGAGTCCACGGCGGATATGCCCTGAAGAAAGATCCGGCGGAGCTGACGCTATATGATATATATACAGCGATCGATTCTGATATGTCGATCATTGAGTGCCTGAATGGCAGATGTGAATGTACCAGAAACGGGCAGGATGGTATTCCCTGTTATGCTCATGATGAACTGAAGGATATTCAGAATGAACTGTGGGCGATGTTGCGGCGGAAATCAATGGAGGATCTTTTTGGAAAGGACAAACAGTAATTCCGAATAAGAAGAATAAATGTAAGAGATAAAAAGAGAGCATGTCTGAGGAGGATTTTCGGGTAGTTCTCTTTTATTTTTTGTATAAAATGTTTTGTCAAAAAGATAACGATGGTTGTACGTGATAATGTACAAAAAAAGATGAAACAAAATGGACATAAATGGGAATCTATGATATAATGACATATGGAATTTTAGGCATTTGTCAGCCTAAATAATATATATTTAACAAACCTTTAAGGAGGAATAAACAATGGCAAGAAAGATGAAAACCATGGATGGTAACCACGCAGCCGCTCATGCATCATATGCTTTTTCTGATGTAGCTGCTATTTACCCGATTACCCCTTCATCTGTAATGGCTGAAGCAACAGACGAGTGGGCAACTCAGGGAAGAAAGAACATCTTTGGACAGGAAGTACAGGTTACAGAGATGCAGTCTGAGGCAGGTGCAGCAGGTGCTGTTCACGGTTCTCTGGCAGCAGGTGCCCTGACTACAACTTACACAGCTTCCCAGGGTCTTCTGCTTATGATCCCGAACCTTTACAAGATCGCCGGTGAGCAGCTTCCGGGAGTTATCAACGTATCTGCCCGTGCACTTGCTTCCCACGCACTTTGTATCTTCGGAGATCATTCCGACGTTATGGCCTGTCGCCAGACTGGATGCGCAATGCTTTGCGAGTCTTCTGTACAGGAGGTTATGGACCTTACACCGGTTGCTCATCTTGCAGCAATCAAAGGAAAAGTTCCGTTCATCAACTTCTTCGATGGATTCCGTACATCCCACGAGATCCAGAAGATCGAGACCTGGGACTATGAAGATCTGAAAGATATGGCAGATATGGACGCTATCGCAGAGTTCCGTAACCGTGCTCTGAACCCGAACCATCCATGTCAGAGAGGTTCTGCTCAGAACCCGGATATCTTCTTCCAGGCAAGAGAGGCATGTAACCCATATTATGACGCTCTTCCGGCAGTTGTTCAGGAGTATATGGACAAGGTTAACGAGAAGATCGGAACAGACTACAAACTGTTCAACTACTACGGAGCTGCTGACGCTGAGCATATCATCGTAGCTATGGGTTCCGTAAATGATACAATCGAGGAGACAATCGATTACCTTATGGCAGCTGGCAAGAAAGTCGGTGTTGTTAAAGTTCGTCTTTACAGACCATTCTGTGCACAGGCTCTTATCGATGCAATTCCGGATACAGTTAAGCAGATCTCTGTTCTTGACAGAACAAAAGAGCCAGGAGCACTTGGCGAGCCTCTGTATCTTGATGTTGTTGCAGCTCTTCGTGACAGCAAGTTCAGTGATGTTAAGATCTTTACAGGACGTTACGGACTTGGTTCCAAAGATACAACACCTGCACAGATCGTAGCAGTATACGAGAACACTGAGAAAGAGAAATTTACAATCGGTATCGTTGATGATGTTACAAACCTTTCTCTTGAGACAGGTGCACCACTTGTTACAACACCAGAGGGAACAACAAACTGCAAGTTCTGGGGACTTGGAGCTGATGGTACTGTAGGTGCTAACAAGAACTCCATCAAGATCATCGGTGATAACACAGACATGTACGCTCAGGCTTACTTCGATTATGACTCCAAGAAGTCCGGCGGTGTTACAATGTCTCACCTTCGTTTCGGTAAGAAACCGATCAAATCCACATACCTGATCCACAAGGCAAACTTCGTTGCATGTCATAATCCGTCCTATGTTAATAAATATAACATGGTACAGGAGCTTGTTGACGGAGGTACATTCCTTCTGAACTGTGCTTGGGATATGGAAGGACTTGAGAAACATCTTCCAGGACAGGTTAAAGCTTTCATCGCTAACCACAATATCAAATTCTACACCATCGATGGTGTTAAGATTGGTATTGAGACTGGCATGGGACCAACACGTATCAACACAATCCTTCAGTCCGCATTCTTCAAACTTACAGGAATCATTCCTGAGGAGCAGGCTATCGAGCTTATGAAAGCTGCTGCTAAAGCTACTTATGGACGTAAAGGTGATGACGTTGTTAAGAAGAACTGGGCAGCTATCGATGCTGGTGCTAAACAGATCGTAGAGGTTCAGGTTCCGGAGAGCTGGAAGAACGCTGAGGACGAGGGACTCTTCATGTCTCACGCATCCCACGGTGCTCAGGAAGCTCAGGACTTCGTAAACAACATTCAGTGCAAGATCAATGCTCAGGAAGGTAACAGCCTCCCAGTATCTGCATTCAAGGATTATGTAGATGGTACAACACCATCCGGAACAGCTGCATATGAGAAACGTGGTATCGCAGTTAACGTTCCTGTATGGGTTCCGGACAACTGTATCCAGTGTAACCGCTGTGCATACGTCTGCCCACATGCTGCAATCCGTCCGGTTGCTATGACAGCAGATGAGACAGCTAACGCTCCAGAGGGAATCAAGACACTTCCACTTACAGGAATGAAAGACTATACATTCACAATGACTGTATCCGCTCTTGACTGTACAGGATGTGGTTCCTGCGCAAATGTCTGCCCAGGAAAGAAAGGCAACAAAGCTCTTGAGATGGCTCCGCTTGAAGCTAACACAGAAGAGCAGAAATTCTTCGATTACGGTGTAACACTTCCTCAGAAGGAAGACGTTATCGCTAAATATAAAGAGACAACTGTAAAAGGCAGCCAGTTCAAACAGCCGCTCCTTGAGTTCTCCGGCGCTTGTGCAGGTTGTGGTGAGACACCATACGCTAAGCTGATCACACAGCTCTTTGGTGACAGAATGTACATTGCAAATGCTACAGGATGTTCCTCTATCTGGGGTAACTCTTCACCATCTACACCATACACAACAAACGCTAAGGGACAGGGACCTGCATGGTCAAACTCTCTGTTCGAGGATAACGCAGAGTTCGGTTATGGTATGCTTCTTGCACAGCGTGCGATCCGTGGCGGTCTGAAAGAGAAGATCGAAGACCTTGTAGCTAACGGAACAAACGAGGATGTTAAGGCAGCTGGTCAGGAATGGCTGGATACTTATGCTGTAGGCGCAACAAATGGTGCAGCTACAGAGAAACTCGTTGCAGCTCTTGAGGCTTGCGGATGTGACAAGGCTAATGAGATCCTTGCACAGAAAGACTTCCTCTCCAAGAAATCCCAGTGGATCTTCGGTGGTGACGGATGGGCTTACGATATCGGATTCGGTGGTGTTGACCATGTTCTTGCAAGCGGACGCGACATCAACGTTATGGTATTTGATACAGAGGTTTATTCCAACACAGGCGGACAGTCTTCCAAGTCTACACCGACAGGTGCGATCGCTCAGTTCGCAGCAGGCGGAAAAGAGACTAAGAAGAAAGATATGGCATCTATCGCAATGAGCTATGGCTATGTATATGTAGCACAGATCTCCATGGGTGCCGACTTCAACCAGACTGTAAAAGCAATTGCAGAGGCAGAGGCATATCCGGGACCATCCCTGATCATCGCTTATGCTCCATGTATCAACCATGGTATCAAGAAAGGTATGAGCAAAGCTCAGACAGAGGAAGAACTGGCAGTTAAGTGCGGATACTGGCACAACTTCAGATTCAACCCGGCTGCTGACAACAAGTTCAGCCTTGATTCCAAGACACCGGATATGGAGAACTATATGGACTTCCTGAACGGTGAGGTTCGTTACAACTCTCTGCAGCGTCAGAATCCTGAGAAAGCAGCAAGACTGTTCGCTAAGAACGAGTCTGAGGCTCAGGCTAGATATGAGTATCTGCAGAAACTTATCACTCTTTACGGAGCAGATAAGAAAGAAGACTAATTACTGATCAATAGTTGCTGTTTACACAGTGTGCTTGCTGATTAAGCATTAGGTGGAAGGCCTGCGGTGTTTAGCGCACCGCGGGTCTTTTTTCTTATACAGGAGAGACATACATGAAGAAATTTTTTCGAAGGATAATTTCCGGAAAAAGAAAAAAACAGATTTTTATATTCTGTATACAGTTGTTTTTGCAGCGATCTCGTTGTTTGTTTACAGTTATTTTTATTTAAATGGAAAATCACTGATCTGGAGCCATGACGGAGTTCCGCAGCATATTAATGCGCTTGCTTATTATGGGGAATATCTGCGCAATGTGCTCAAAAACCTTGCGGTCAACCATAAGTTTTCTATCCCTATGTGGGACATGAATATTGGATATGGTTCTGATATTCTTACCACACTTCACTATTATGTGATTGGCGATCCGCTGACTTTGTTTTCTGTTTTTGTACCTCGGAAAAATACAGAGATTTTATATGAGATCCTGATATTTGTCAGGATTTATCTTGCGGGAATCACATTCAGTTTTTACTGTTTTTACCGCAAAAATCCGAAACAGGCAACTTTTATTGGAAGCCTTGTATATATTTTTGCAGGATGGACCATTTATGCGTCAATGAAACATCCTTACTTTTCCAATCCGATGATCTATCTGCCGCTGGTTCTCATGGGAGTTGAGAAAGTCTATAAAAAAGAAAAACCCTATCTTTTTATATGGGCTACGGCTGTTGCGGCAATGTCAAACTTTTATTTCTTTTATATGATCAGCATATTTATGGTGCTGTATGCGGCTTTCCGGTATTTTGGAATATTCCGGAAACGTTCTGTAAAAGATGTATTTCAGTGGTTCCTGAAATTTGCAGGCTTTTATCTGGTGTCACTGATGATTGCTGCGATGATTTTTTTGCCGGTGGTCATGACTCTGTTTGGAACAGAACGTTTTCAGGCACAGAATTATGTACCGTTACTGTATGATCATGTTTACTATGAAAAATATCTCGGCTGCCTGATTGGTGAGAATATGATTCAGTGGGGCGTTGCTGGATTTTCAGCAGTGGCCATGGCAGGCGTGTTTGTAATATTTTCCAAAAAGAAAAAATACACAGGTCTGAAACTGGGATTTATTATTATGAATCTGTTTCTTCTGATCCCTTTTGCAGGCCATGTGCTGAATGGTTTTTCTTATGTATCAAACCGGTGGATCTGGGCATATGGAATGCTGATCGCTTATATTCTGGTGCAGGCATATCCGGAACTATTTACGCTGCAGATACGTGAAAAAAAGAGAATTTTCATCATGCTTCTGGTATATTGTGTACTGGCATTGTTTGCAGATGCAGCCCGGACACAGCGTAATATCATGGCTGTGATGATGTTGGTTTTAGCTGTGTTTACGGTTGTTTCTTATGGGAATATTTTTGTGCAGGGAAAATATCTCTGCGGAATGATCGTTATTGTACTGATAGCAAGTATTCTTTTAAATGTATCTTATCAGTATTCCTATGAGAAAGATTATCTGTCAGAATTTGAGGCAAAAGGTGAGGCACTGGAAGCATTACAGTCGGGTCCTGACAAGGAAATCAAGGCCCTTGCGGATTTTTCAACCACCAGGTATGATCAGTACAAAACGGGCTCATATGTAAATTCGGCAATGTATATGGGAACCAACAGTACTTCTTATTATTTCAGTGTTGCGAATGGGAACATCAGCCGTTTTTTTAATGAAATGTATATGAATACACCATGGGATTATCATTACAGTAGTCTGGATGGAAGGACTATTCTGGATCGGCTGGCAGCTGTAAAATATTTTGCAATCAAAAACAACGGATATGCATATCTTCCTTACGGATATGATAGTGAAGTTTCTTCTGCGAAAAAATATAAGATCTATGAGAATCAGGATTCACTGCCGTTAGGCTATACCTATGATACCTGGATTCCAAGGGATAAATATGAAAAGCTTTCTGTGACAGAGAAACAGCAGGCACTGCTTCAGGGGGCAGTTGTGGAGAAGAGCAGCCTTCCAGAAACAGAACTTTCTTTTGATGATAAGAAAGCGGATTTTACACTGGAGGCAGGCAAAGGCTGTAAGATCAAAGATGGTAAGATCATCGTGACAAAAGAGAACGGAACTGTAACATTAGGATATAAGGGAGAACCTGAAGCTGAAGTTTATCTGATAGCTGAGAATCTGGATTTTGAAGCGTATTCCCCACGTGAGCAGATAAATGATAAAAAATGGGATTCTCTCACACAATATGAAAAGAATACGATCCTTTATGAAGATGATAACTGGCGTTACTGGAAAGAAAGCAAGGAAGCGGCTGTAGATGTTTCCATGGGTTCTGTTGATAAAATAATCCGGATCTTTACGGATAAATATAATGGTTACAGCGGCCGTCATAATTTTCTTTTGAATATGGGATATAAAAATTACAGTGCAGGAACCATGACGCTTACTTTTTCCACACCTGGAGAATATACATTTGATGATCTTTATCTGGTGTGTCAGCCTATGGATTCTGTAGAACAGGAGACAGAAAAGCTTGGAGAGGAAAGTCTCCGGAATGTGGAGATCAAAACAAACAGGATCACAGGAAATATAGAGGTGTCTTCTGACAAAATGCTCGTGTTTGCCATTCCGTATAGTGATGGATTTACAGCTTATATAGACGGAAAGAAAACAGAACTTGTAAAGGCTGACAGTATGTATATGGGTGTTGAACTGAAAAAAGGAAAACACAGTATTGTACTTACTTACCGTACATCGTATCTTATTCCTGGAATGGTGCTGACAGTGGCGGGGCTTGGAGTTTTTCTTCTGATCATGACGTATAACAGGTGCTCCGGAAAGAAGAGAGAAAGGGGTAAACAGAAGAAATGAGCAGATTGTCTGTAGTTCTGCCTGCATATAATGAAGAACTGATGACTGCAAAAGTCTGCAGGACGCTGAAGGAGATCCTGGATCATGAAGGAATTTCCTATGAACTGGTCCTGGTTGATGACGGATCTTCAGATGGAACCTGGAATCAGATCGAACAGATATCTGAACAGGATCCTAATGTCACTGCAGTGCATTTTTCCAGGAATTTTGGAAAAGAAGCTGCAATTGTGGCCGGTCTTGCTCAGGCGAGCGGTGATGCAGTGGCTGTGATGGATTGTGATCTGCAGCATCCGCCGGAAACTCTGGTGAAGATGTTCAGATTATGGGAACAGGGATACGAAGTTGTAGAAGGTATAAAGACAAACAGAGGAAAAGAAAGTCTGCTCCACAGGAAGAGTGCTGGATTTTTTTACGGGATCATGTCCCGGGCAACAGGATTTGACATGCAGAATGCATCGGACTTCAAGCTTCTTGACAGGAAAGCTGTGGAAAGTGTTCTTTCCATGCCTGAGAGGAGTATGTTTTTCCGAGCTACATCCTCCTGGATAGGCTACAGAAGTACTTCCGTATTATTTGAAGTGCAGGAGAGGGAAGCAGGGGAATCCAAGTGGTCAGCAAGATCGTTGATCAGTTACGCATTTCGGAATATTGTGGCTTTTACCACGCTTCCGCTGCAGTTTGTGACAGCTGGTGCAGTAGGATGCTTTATCTGCTCTCTGATCCTCCTGGTGTATTCTCTGGTAAGATATTTTACAGGGCATGCAGTGGAAGGTTATACTACACTTCTAATCGTACTTCTGTTTATTGGAAGTGCTGTGATGATGAGCCTTGGTATCATTGGTTATTATATTGCGCGGATCTATGAAGAAGTAAAAAAACGTCCGAGATATATCGTATCAAAGATCATACATGGAGGAAAAAAGAAATGAAAAAACTGATTCTGAAAATATATGGGAATGATGTGATCCGTTATGTTTTCTGGGGCGGCCTGACAACTCTTGTAAATCTGGTTAGTTTCTATCTGATGAGGCTGGCAGATGTTCCACTGATGACTGCGAATGTGATCTCTATTATACTGGCGATTCTGTTTGCCTATGTGGTGAATTCCAGGTTTGTGTTTCATGATCATTGCGAGACTTTAATAGATCATATCCGGCCTTTTGTGAAATTCATAAGTGCCCGTCTTGCAACAATGGTGATCGAAGTTGGTGGTGTGTGGCTTCTGGCTGTTGCATGGGACTTAATGATATGATCGCCAAATTCTGTACTCAGTTCATTGTGTTGGTGTTAAATTATATATTTAGTAAATTTTTAATTTTTACTACAGGTAAAAAAGCAGGAGGAAGAAAATGATGACGTTAGAAGAAGCAGTGAAGAAAGTTCGTCCGTTGAATGAAAAGGCAATTGAAAGCGCTAAAAAAAGATGGGACAGCATTGCAAAGCCGTTGCATTCTCTGGGGGAACTTGAAAATATGCTGACGCAGATTGCGGGAATCACAGGTACACCGGATGTACGAGTGGAAAAGAAAGCAGTAGTTGCCATGTGTGCAGATAATGGCGTTGTGGAAGAAGGCGTGACACAGACAGGACAGGAGGTAACAGCCATTGTTGCTGAAAATTTCCTGGACGGAGCTACCACCTGCTGCGTGATGTGCCGCCAGTGCGGTGCAGAACTTTTCCCTGTTGATGTGGGAATGGTGGTTGATACAAAAGTCCGCACAGATTTGAAGGTTGCTTATGGAACAAAGAATATGACAAAAGAACCGGCCATGACAAGAGAACAGGCAGTCAGGGCGATTGAGGCAGGAATCGCCATGGCCCAGGAACTGAAAGAAAAAGGATATCAGGTTCTTGCTACCGGCGAGATGGGAATCGGAAATACCACAACAAGCAGCGCAGTAGCAGCAGTATTTCTGGGCAGACCTGTTGAGGACATGACAGGACGCGGAGCAGGCCTTTCCGGCGGGGGACTTGTGAGAAAGATCAATGCCATCAAGAAAGCAATCGCCCTGAACAATCCGGACCGTTCCGATGCCATTGATGTTCTGGCGAAAGTAGGAGGATATGATATTGCGGGAATGGCCGGGGTATATATTGGAGGTGCAGCTCTTGGAATGCCGGTTGTCATGGACGGATTTATTTCCTGCGTAGCAGCTCTGGTAGCTGTAAAGATCTGCCCACAGGTCAGAGATTATCTTATTGCGTCACATGTATCCAAAGAACCGGCCGCACATATGCTGCTGAAAGAGCTGGGAAAAGAAGCGATCATCCATGCAGGAATGTGTCTTGGAGAGGGCACCGGTGCAGTGGCACTTTTCCCACTGATCGACCTTTCCTGTGCTGTGTATAATTCCATGAGTACTTTTGGAGATATCAATGTAGAACAGTATGAGGAGCTGAAATAAAATGCTGGTTGTAGTAACAGGGGGCAGCGGAAGTGGGAAATCGGCTTTTGCTGAAGAAACAGTATTATCTTTCGGGGAAGCCAGAAGGCTTTATATTGCCACTATGCAGGCTTTTGATGAGGAGAGCCACAGACGTATCCGGAGGCACAGATGTATGCGTGCAGGAAAAGGATTCGAGACAGTGGAGCGTTATACGGGTCTTAATGAGCTGGTTCTTCCGAAAGGAAGCGTAGTGCTTCTGGAATGTATGTCTAACCTGGTGGCAAACGAAATGTTCCGGGAGGACGGCTTCCATCCGGAAGTCGCCGGGGAGATCACAGATGGCGTGAAAAATATCCTTTCCCAGGCAGAACATGTGGTGATCGTCACCAATGAGATTTTTTCAGATGGCATTCTTTACGAGGGAGAATCAGAAAAATATAAAGAACAGCTTGGACAGATCAATTGCAATCTGGCAGAGATGGCGGACAGTGTTGTGGAAGTTGTTTACGGAATTCCTGTCTGGCACAAAGGAGGTGAGAAAGCGTGAAAAGTGTGTGGAACAGCTGCAAAGCTGCATTTGCCATGTTTTCCAAGGTTCCTATGCCGATGGTAGACTGGAATAAAGAGAATATGAAATATATGATGTGTTTCTTTCCGTTTGTAGGAGCTGTGATCGGAGTACTGACCTGGCTGGTGGGCTGTGTGCTTGAAAATCATGTAGAACTGGAGCCGTTTTTTCTCACTGCGATCCTTACTGTGATCCCGGTGTTTGTCACAGGAGGAATCCATGTAGATGGCCTTCTGGATACTTCTGATGCCTTAAGTTCCTGGCAGGAACGTACAAGGAGGCTGGAGATCCTGAAAGATTCCCATGCAGGGGCATTTGCCATTATCACGGCCTGCGTTTATTTTATTATGTGGCTTGGTGCATGGAGCCAGCTTCAGAATGATCCGGAGGGAATCTGTATTGTGAGTATCGGATTTATGATGTCCAGATGTCTTTCGGGGATTGGTGTGATCACATTCCCGAAAGCAAGAACAGATGGTACTGTGGCAGAGTTTTCCAGAAATGCTTCTGAGATTGTTGCCCGCAATATCCTGACAGTCATGTTTGTGGTTCTGGCTGGATTGATGATCTGGATAAATCCGGTTCTTGGTGTGGCAGCAGTGATAAGTGCAATTCTTGTATTCTGGTGGTATCATCACATGGCAATGAAATATTTTGGTGGGACAACAGGGGATCTGTCCGGATTTTTCCTCTGTATCTGTGAAGTTGTAATGGCACTTGTTCTGGCATTTGCCGGCGCGGTGATCCTGTAGTGAGAGTGAAGGGAGGTATCATGACATGGAAATGATAATTGGCGGCGTATACCAGGGAAAAGAAAACTATGCCAGAAAGAATTTTCCGGATATCACATGGAAAAAAGGTTCGGAACTTACAGAAGAAGAACTTTATCAGGCAGAGGGAATCCTGGGATTTCATGACTACATAAAAAGATTTCTGAAAGAAGGAAAAGATCTTTCAGGTCTTGCGCAGGAACTTCTGGAAAAAAATCCGAACGTAGTCCTGGTCAGCGAAGAAGTTGGTTACGGGATCGTCCCGGCTGATGCTTTTGAACGGCGGTACAGAGAGACTGTGGGACGCATCTGTACAGAACTGGCAGCTGGAAGCAGCAAGGTAACAAGAGTCGTGTGCGGAATCGGGATGGTGTTAAAAAATGCTTAAAATATATCTGATCCGTCATGGGCAGACTCCGGGAAACAAGCTTAAGCGTTATATTGGAACAACAGATGAACAGTTAAGTCAGGAAGGCCGTGAATTTCTGGAAAAGTTAAGCTATCCCATGCCGGAGTCGCTTTATGTAAGTCCGCTCCTTCGTTGTGTGGAGACAGCCGGAATTCTTTTTCCGAAAAAAGAATTCCGCATTATCGAGGAACTTTCAGAATGCAATTTCGGAGAATTTGAAAATAAGAATTACAAGGAACTTTCGGGAAATGACAATTATCAGAAGTGGATCGACAGTAACGGAATGCTTCCTTTCCCGGGAGGAGAGAGCAGAGAAGACTTTAAGCACAGAAGCCTGACAGGATTTCAGAAGGTTGTGACTGGCTGTATCCGTGAGGACGTGCACACAGCGGCACTTGTTGTTCACGGCGGAACTATTATGAACATTATGGAAGAATATGCAGACAGACAACGCCCGTTTTATGAGTGGCATGTAAAAAATGGTGGCGGTTATCAGGTAGAACTTGATCCTGCGACATGGAAACAGGGCAAACATGAATTCCGGGTCTGTGAAGCATATATGGAGGGCTAAAAGATGAATGGACAAAATATCAGCTGGACACGCAGGGATCTGAAATGGCGGGCAAAAGAAGCTTTCCGCAAAAATTACTGGTCAGCTGTCCTGGTCAGCTTTATTCTGGCGATCGTAGCTGCTTCCGGTGGAAAAGGAGCTGCACAGAGCGGCGCAGGAAGTGCTGTGAATTCCGAGTACAGTTATTCGGTGAATACCTTTGATACCGGACATGTCAGCTCTTATGTCGGACACATGTTCAGCGGAGCACGTTCCCCGTGGATGCTGATCCTTGCACTTGTGGGAGCCAGCGCAGTTGTGACAGTGGCACTGATCGGCCTGATCCTGCACTTTTTTGTTGGAAATGTGCTGGAAGTAGGTGCACGCAGCTTTTATATTGATAACCTGTTTTCCAAACCAGGACCTGAAAAGATCTTTAGCGCATTTCGGTCTGGAAATTATGGAAATGTAGTAAAAGTTATGTTCTTCAGGGATCTCTTTACCTTTCTTTGGTCATTGCTTTTTGTGATTCCGGGAATTGTGAAATCCTATGAATATAAGATGGTCCCGTATCTTCTGGCAGAATATCCTGATATGACCAGAAAAGAGGCTTTTGACAGAAGCCGCGAGATGATGTACGGACAGAAGTGGAATACGTTTGTGATGGATCTTTCTTTTATTCCATGGGATATTCTTTCTTCTGTTACATTTGGAATTGTGGGACTATTTTATGTATCTCCGTATCAGGATGCTACATTTGCAGAGCTTTACGACACACTGGCAGCAGGTATGCCGGGGAATGGACAGCGGGTATACGAAAATGGAACTTACTGAGTACAAAATGATCCTTGTACGGGGAGGCGGAGACCTGGCAACAGGTGTGATCTATAAACTTCATCAGTGCGGATATCACGTTCTGATCCTGGAATGCGACCGTCCAAGTGCTATCCGCCGTCATGTGGCTTTCTGTGAGGCTGTGTATGACGGTACTTCAACGGTAGAAGGAGTTGTGTGCAGGCGCATCACAGAGGAGAGTATTCTGGAACAGTGTGTGATCTGTTGGGATAAAGGAGAGATTCCTCTTCTTACAGATACCGAAGGAAAGCATATCCATGAATTGGCTCCGGCAGCAGTTGTGGATGCGATCCTTGCGAAAAAAAATCTGGGAACAGACAGGACTATGGCTCCTTTGACTGTTGGCCTTGGGCCAGGATTTACTGCAGGGGACGATGTTGATTATGTGATCGAAACCATGCGCGGACATAACCTTGGACGTATCATCAGGGAAGGAAGTGCGCTTCCTAATACAGGAGTGCCAGGAGTGATTGCCGGAGTTGGGAAAGAAAGAGTGATCCATTCTCCGGCAGCAGGCATTATGAAAAATATCAGCAGCATTGCAGATATCGTGGAAAAAGACCAGGTGATCGCCCTGGTCGGGGAAACGCCTGTGAAAGCAACGATCTCTGGAGTGATCCGAGGTCTGATCCGCGACGGATATCCCGTTTTTCAGGGGATGAAGATCGCGGATATCGACCCGAGGGCAGAGCAGAAAAAAAACTGTTTTACCATTTCAGATAAGGCGAGGTGTATTGCAGGCGGTGTTCTGGAAGTGCTTCTTTCAAAGGGAGTGAGACCGTGATCGTCGCGTTTACAGGCGGAGGTGGGAAGACCAGCCTGATATATTATCTGGCAGAGAAGTTTTCAGGAGAAGGGAAACGGGTGATCATTACCACGACTACCCATATGGCCTGGGAGCCGGAGCGTCCTTTTGCTGTGGCAGAGGATGCCGCCGGGATCAGGCAGCTTCTTGATCAATACGGTTATGTAACAGCGGCTTACCACAAGGCCGGACAGCCAAAGATTTCCGGCCCTGACAGGGAAATCCTTGAAAAGCTGTCCGGCCTTTGTGATGTTCTTTTGGTGGAAGCGGATGGAGCGAAACGGCTTCCCCTGAAAGTTCCGGCACAGTGGGAGCCTGTGATACCGGAGATTGCGGAGGTTGTGGTTGGAGTAATCGGTCTTGACTGTATTGGAAAAAATATTTCAGACACTGCTCATCGGCCAGATGATGTTGCGGATTTTCTTGGGAAATGTGTGGAGGATGTTGTGACATGGGAAGATGCGGCCAGGATCGCTGTGTCGGAGAAAGGACTGCGGAAAGATGTTGGAGGGAGGAGATTTCTGGTTTATCTGAATAAGGCAGATGTGCTGGAATCGCTGGATCCGGCTGAGAAGATTGTGGAAAGATGCAGGATGGACAGGATTGAAGCAGTTTGCGGAAGCCTGCATAAAGATTGAGAGTTAATAGTTTTTATGGATGTTTTATTTGCCGGGAATACAGGAAAAGATGTGATGAGGTGAGAAAAAATGAAATTGGAGCTGGTTATGCTTGCTGCCGGAAACAGCAGGAGATTTGGAAGTAATAAGTTATTGTACACAGTAGACGGACAACCTATGTACAGGCACATCCTTTCAGAACTTGAGAAAATACAGAAACAACTGGAATCACAAGGTACACAGTGTTCCATCACCGTTGTCACCCAGTATGATGAGATTGCAGAAGATGTCAGAAAAAGAGGTATTTCCGCACTCTATAATTTACATCCAGAAGAGGGAATCTCTTCTTCTTTAAGAATTGGACTGAGAAAAAATCGGGATGCAGATGCCTGTCTGTTTACTGTCTCAGATCAGCCCTGGCTTCGCGGAGAGACGGTTCTGGAATTGATTGAACTATTTCTGAGAGAAGGAAAAGGAATTGCATGCGTAGAGCATAGCGGAAAAACAGGAAATCCCTGCATTTTTTCCAGAAAGTATTTTGGAGAATTAATGGAACTGGAAGGAGATGTAGGAGGAAAAAGAGTGATCAGAAAACACAGAGAAGACACAGCAGTACTGGAGGTCCTGGATGAGAGAGAGTTGACGGATGTGGATGTTGCAGGGAGGATAACGAAGTACGGACGCCGGTGAGGTATCTCGCCAACCGGCGTCCGTTCGTTAACCCTGTCAATTTTTACATAAAATGATTCCTGGCAGCCTCTTCCTCCGCCAGCCGGACGGTCTCCTCTGAAGGATTGGAGATCACCGCAGAAGCCACAATCTCACAAGGCGGATTACCCTTAACACTCTCAACAGCAGCCGTCACTGCAGAAACATCTCCAGTCAGGAAAACAGTAGCATGGCCGCCACATTTCGTCTGCCATGTAAGAAAAGAAACATCGGAAGTCTTCAGCATCTGGTCGATCACAAGGATCGCATTGCTGCTTCCAACAACCTCAACCAACCCAAAAGCACCATAATTCATAATCAAACCCTCGCTTCCTACTTGTTGATCGTCATCTTCAATGCGATCTCTGTATCCTCAGAAGGAGAAGCGATCACAGTATGAGAAACGACTTTGCCAAGAGGCTTAGCTGCTTCAAGCGCAACCTCCATCGCTGCATTAACATCAGAGACAGAACCCCGCATCTTCACGCAGGCACCGCTCTTAAGACGGTTACGCTCAACGCTCTGAATCTTTACATTAGCTGCCTTGGAAGCAGCATCAAGAGCAACAAAGCAGGCTACCAGGTTGTCCAGTTCAAAGACACCAACAGCCATGCCGCTGTAATTGTTATCCATAAAATATACCTCCATCCGGGGCTGATTCTCTGCGATGTGGTTTCTTGACTGATTGTGCGTGGAATCATTACCGTTTTTATGGTTTCATTATAAACGATTTCAATAAAAAACACAAGAAATAAATGGATTTACTTTGATTTCCATCTATAGTATATTTAACATATAAAAACTTTCTGTATAATATACAGAAAAGAATGGGGGAATTACATATGAATAAATGGAGAAAACTCATCAGCAGTACTATTCTCGGACTTGCCCTTGTAGTAGCACACCAGCTGCTGTGCCGCTTCAGGGAACTGTAACAGAAGTTCAGGCTGCTGTTACCAAACCAGCTGTGCCGAAAATGATATCGGTAGCTTCATCAGGTAAGAAAAAAATTACCGTAAAATGGAAACCGGTAAAAGAAGCGGCCGGTTATCAGATATACCGGAAACTGCCGGGCAAACAATGGAGCCTCATAAAAACTCTTGGAGGAGCATCCAGAAATACTTATTCAGATACAGCCGTTACAACTGGAAAACAGTACTGTTATACAGTTAAAGCTTACAAAAAATCATCCGGTAAGATCATAACCGGTTCCGGCGATAGGAGATCTTTTACAACTGTAGCAGGATTACAGTATGTAAAGATCAATAAATCCAGGGCTGATATATATAACGGCAAGACAACAACGATTAAACTTACTGGTACAACAGCCAGACCAACCTGGAAATCTTCCAATACAAAAATTGCGACCGTATCATCAAAAGGTGTGGTTACCGGAAAAAAAGCAGGTACGGTCAATATCACAGCAACACTTTGCGGAAGAAAATTTACCTGCAAGGTAACTGTGAAGAATTCTTCTTTGAGTAATACTGCTCTCAAAAATAACTATACCAAATTTAAAAATTATATTAATAAACATGGTGTAAGACTAAACGGAACAACTACGAAGTATATCAGTTATAAAGATGGAACCACAGAAATTGGTGTTGGCTATATACCTAAAACAGATAAAGTTAATCTTTTTACAGTGGTTGTTTCCCAAAATACATCTGTAGGTACGGATGTATTGATCAACTGTACAAAAACCAAAAACGGAACTGCACAGATCAGCATATTCTCGAATGACGGAACAATGGTACTTAAGGCTACTTTATGTCCTGCTACATTCCGAAAGACTACAACATTAAAATTTTACGCAAATGGAAAGATTGTTACTGGTGAACTCGCAAAATCCAGTAATGATCTTGTAAAAGCAACGATAGAAGGTGCTAACGAAGTTATGAAAAGTACTATGAAGATGACAGTGCGTGATATAGGATTTTATGTATTCTGATCGATATCTGGTCAAGAGTTTTATTCAAAGAAGAGGCAGGCAGATTTTAGATATCTGTCTGCCCTGATATATTTGGCAGAAAACAGAAAGTGTAAAAGAAATGAAGACACATCAGACAGATTTTTCCTCGGGAAATGTATACCGGAATATCATGGAGGTTGCTGTGCCGATGATTATTGCACAGATCCTGAACCTTCTTTATAATATTGTAGACCGGATCTATATTGGAAGGATCCCGGAGATCGGAGCTACCGCACTGACAGGTGTGGGCTTATGTTTTCCCATTATTACATTGATCACAGCTTTTACCTATCTTTTCGGGAATGGAGGTGCACCTCTTTGTTCCATGGAGCGGGGAAGGGGAAATGATAAAGAAGCAGAGATGCTTATGGGAAATACATTTGTGATGCTGGTCGGAACGGGTGCAGTTCTGACAGTGACAGGACTTTTGTTTTACCGTCCGATCCTTTATGCATTCGGAGCCAGTGATGTGACGTTTCCCTATGCATCCAGCTACATAAAGATATATCTTCTGGGAACACTGTTTGTAATGATCACACTGGGAATGAATCCATTTATCAACAGCCAGGGATTTGGAAATATGGGAATGCTTACGATCCTTATCGGAGCAGTGCTGAATATTGTGCTGGATCCGCTGTTTATTTTTGTTTTTCACATGGGGGTGAGAGGTGCGGCAGTGGCAACGATCATTTCCCAGTTCTGTTCTGCTGTGTGGGTTTTACGATTTCTCTGTGGAAAAAAGGCAGTGCTGACTTTGAAAAAAAGTGCGATGGTAATTTCGTGGAAGCGTGTAGGAAACATTGCAGGCCTTGGCATGTCCGGCTTTTTTATGGCATTTACAAACAGCCTGGTGCAAGTTGTATGCAATGCCACACTTCAGAACTGGGGCGGAGATATTTATGTTGGTGTTATGACTGTTTTAAATTCAGTTAGAGATATTTTTACCATGCCAGTGCATGGATTAACGACAGGAGCGTCTCCTGTTATGAGCTTTAATTATGGAGAAAAAGCTTATGACAGGATCAAAAAAGCAATCAAATTTATTACAGTCGTCTGCGTTATCTATACGATGATCGGCTGGGGGATCCTGAAACTGATTCCGGAATCTTTTATCCGGATCTTCAACAGTGATCAGGAACTTCTGGAAAAAGGCGTTCCTGCCCTTCATATTTACTTTTTTGGATTTTGTTTTATGGCTTTGCAGTTTACAGGCCAGAGCGTGTTCGTAGCACTTGGCAAGGCAAAAAGAGCTACATTTTTTTCACTGTTCCGAAAAGTGATCATTGTAGTCCCGCTGACTGTTTTACTGCCATATGTAAATGGACTGGGGACAGATGGTGTGTTCTGGGCAGAACCAGTATCCAATCTGGTAGGCGGCTGTGCCTGCTTTTTCACCATGCTGGCTACGGTACTGCCGGAACTGAATGGAAAATCAAAGCCTGGAAAAAATGATCAGAATATTTAGCTCTCAAAAAGATTGAAATATAAAACAGCAAAACATATGAGACAGAAAAGGAGACATCAGTTATGTGTACAGCAGCAACTTACAAAACAAAAGATTTTTATTTTGGAAGAACACTGGACTATGAATTTTCTTATGGCGATGAGCTCACCGTCACACCCCGGAATTATGTATTTAAGCTTCGCCATATGGGAACACTTTCCAGTCATTATGCTATTATCGGCATGGCTCATGTGGCAGGAAATTATCCGCTTTATTATGATGGGATCAATGAAAAAGGCCTTGGAATGGCAGGGTTGAATTTCGTGGGAAATGCAGCATATAGCGAAGTGAAAGAAGGAAAAGAGAACATAGCCCAGTTTGAGTTTATTCCCTGGATCCTTGGAAAATGTGCCACAGTGAAAGAAGCCAGAGCACTTCTTGCCAATATCAATCTTGTAAAAACTCCATTCAGTGAAATGCTTCCCTGCGCCCAGCTTCACTGGATCATTGCAGATAGAAATGAAGCGATCACTGTGGAATCCATGGCAGACGGACTTCATATCTGGGATAATCCGGCAGGGGTTCTTACCAACAATCCACCTTTTGAACAGCAGATGTTTATGTTGAACAATTATATGCATCTTTCCCCAAAGCAGCCTGAAAATCATTTTTCTGACCAGCTGCGGCTGAAAGCGTACAGTCGCGGTATGGGAGCACTGGGGCTGCCGGGAGACCTTTCCTCAGCGTCCAGATTTGCGAGAGTTGCCTTTGTGCGGGATCATTCTTTTTCCAGAGATACAGAAGCAGAGAGCGTCAGCCAGTTTTTCCATATTCTGGGGTCAGTAGATCAGCAGAGAGGCTGCTGTGAGGTAGAACCAGGAAAATATGAGATCACTCTTTATACTTCCTGCTGCAATGGGGATAAGGGAATCTATTATTACACAACCTATGAGAATCACCAGATCTCAGCAGTAGATATGAATCATGAAGATCTGGACGGAAGCACACTTGTGAAATACCCAGTCCTCCAGGGCGAAAAGATCTGTATGCAAAACTAAGCCTGCGAAGCAGGCGATACTTCTTGTGCGTAGCGCAAGAAGGCAAAAGCAGAAATCTGTACAAAAGCAAACTTGGCAGTTTCCGCATTGCAGGGAATTTTTCTGTGTGCTAAAATAGTCAGGATGGCTTTGCTGGACAGAGAATGCAGAGCAGTGATAAAACACGAGGGGAATGGGATATCCCCGGAAGTGAAAATATAGGAAAAGGAAAGCAGGAGGAGAAAAAACATGGCTTTATTTCAGGCGTTTCGGGCAGTGAGACCTGCGCCAGAGAAGGCAGCGCAGGTGGCAGCACTTCCCTACGATGTAGTGAGCAGGGAGGAGGCCAGGGAGATCGGGGAAAATAATCCGGAATCTTTTCTTCATGTGGACAGAGCAGAGATGGATCTTGATCCGTCCACAGACCTTTATGATCCGAAGGTTTATCAGAAAGCAAAAGAGAATCTGGACAGATTTCAGGAAGAAGGAATACTCATTCAGGATGAGAAGCCGAACTATTATTTATATGAACTGATCCGTAAGGGAAAATCCCAGACAGGAATCGTGGGAGTCAGCTCTATTGATGATTATATAAACGGTGTGATCAAAAAGCATGAGCTTACAAGAGAAGATAAAGAGCAGGACAGGATCCATCATGTAGATGTCTGTGACGCAAATACAGGACCTATTTTTATGGCATGCCGCTATCCGTCAGAACTTCTTTCACTGATGGAAAAATGGAAAATGGAACATGCACCTGTATATGATTTTACATCTGAAGATGAGATCACCCACAGAGTCTGGATCGTAGATGAAGAAACGAAGATCCGGAAAATACGGGAATTATTTGGAGAAATTCCATCTGTTTATATTGCAGATGGCCATCACAGAGCAGCATCCGCTGTAAAAGTAGGCCTGAAAAGACGTGCAGAGCACCCGGCTTACACAGGAAAAGAAGAATTCAACTTTTTTCTGTCTGTAGTATTTCCTTATGATCAGCTGACGATCCTTCCGTATCACAGGATCGTGAAAGATCTGAAAGGAATGACTCCGAAAGCATTTATCGGAAGCATGAAATTTAATTTTGAGCTGATGGCCATGCCGGGATTTCCATGTAAGCCTGTTGAGAAACACTGTTTTGGACTGTATGTAGATGGGGAATGGTTCCATCTTAAGGCATACCCGGATATTTATGCAAAGAAGGATAATGTAGGACAACTTGATGTGTCGATCCTTCAGGATAAAGTACTTGGCCCTGTCCTTGGGATCGAAGATCCGCGTACAGATGAGCGCATCTGCTTTATGGGAGGCAATCATCGTCTGAAAGATCTGGCAGCAGCGGCAAGTGAAACAGGCGGAGCAGCTTTTGCCATGTATCCAACTTCCATGGAGGAACTGATGTCCATTGCAGATGAGGGCAAACTGATGCCGCCGAAAAGTACATGGTTTGAGCCGAAACTCAGAAGCGGTCTTTTCATTCATAAGCTTTCAGAGTAAGTTTTATAAAAATTTCATAAATCAGTCAGGAAAATCTTAGAAAAATACTACAGATTGCTCACATTTATTTTGTATAATATAGACTATGGTGAGCAAATGAGAAAGAGGGGTTTTCATGACAAACGAACAATATTATGATTGTATCCAGCCATACCAGAATGCCTGCCAGATCATGCGGGCCAAGCTTGAGGTGCTCAACGGAAGTTTATATCAGAAATCTTCCGTATCTCCGATCCACAATATCCAGGAGAGGATCAAGGCCAAGAAGAGTATTGAGAAGAAGCTGGAAAAGTTGGGACATTCAGACAGTGTACAGAACGCCAAGGATTATCTCCGGGATATTGCCGGGATCCGTGTGATCTGCTATTTTATAGATGATATTTATAACCTTGTAAACGCACTGAAAAGACAGAGCGAGCTGATCTTTATCAGGGAAAAAGATTACATTAAGAATCCCAAGTCCAACGGATACCGGAGTTTTCATGTGATCATAGCTGTTCCGGTATATTATCTGGATACCATGGAATATTTTCCCGTAGAGATTCAGCTTCGTACTATGACCATGGATCTCTGGGCCAGTATGGAGCACAGAGTCTGTTATAAAAAACTTCCGGAACACAGGGAAGAACTGTCAGATGCCTTTTGCCAGTATGCGGATATTCTCGGGAAGATCGAGGAGCAGTTTGAGGCATATAATGAAACAGGAATGCTGGAGGAGATCATACCTTCTGAAGTAGTTGATTCTCCGGTGGAGGAAAGAAAATGGAAATAGAAGAGGAATTTATAGCAGGTTTCTGCCGGACAATGAATAACGGAGAAACCGTATGCTGCGAATATACAGTGCAGGAAGATGGAAACAGGGAGCTTACTTTTATGGACTGTGCCCATGAAAGATGTGTAAACACAGGAGCCTGTGAGATCTTCAAACAGGCTCATGAACTGAAGAAAAAATGAACGTAAAGGAGAAAACGCCATGAAACACACAGTAGATGCTATTGGAAAACAGTGCCCGGTTCCTGTAGTTATGACAAAGAAGGTACTGGATCAGGCAGAGCAGGGAGATGAGATCCAGATCCTGGTAGATAATGAGACTGCAGTAAACAATTTAAGCAGACTTGCAGGAAGTACAGGATGCAGTTTTGTATCAAAGAAAACAGCGGATGGTTATGAGATCCGTATGGTAGTAAAATCTGATAAACAGGCAAGGAGTGAGGCAGAGCCTGAGATTGTCTGCACACCGGCGTCGCCGCAGGGAGACTATACAGTATGTTTTACTTCTGATAAAATGGGTGATGGTGATCCGGAACTTGGCGAGATCCTGATCAAAGGTTTTGTTTATGCTCTGACACAGCTTGAGACACCGCCGGCTGTAATACTGTTTTATAATGGCGGTGCCAGGCTTACTGCGAAAGATTCTCCATGTATCGAAGACCTTCGTACACTGCAGGAGCAGGGAACAGAGATCCTTACATGCGGAACCTGCGTAAACTTTTATGATCTGGGTGAACCGGTGGTAGGAACTGTTACCAATATGTATACCATTGCCGAGAAACTTACCAATGCATCCAAAGTGATCCGTCCGTAAATAAAAACCGGTTCCACAAGGAATCCTGTAAATGCATAAAGGAAGTCAGAGTGGTTATCTGACCAAAGTAGATAAGTCCCCACTTAACTGTTGCAATTGCAAGAAGCAATGATCAGTTAGGCGGGGACTTATCTGTATGATAAGCAGAATACATATCATCTGGCGCCACAGCATTGTATCTATGCTATGGTGCTGGTTTTACAGATCAATATCAATAGTCTGCTCTTCAATATGATGACGTTTGGCATATCCGGTAAGCATCAGTGTCAGCGCACCGTCACCGGTAACGTTGCAAGCAGTTCCGAAGCTGTCCTGCAGAGCAAAGATAGTCAGCATTAAAGCTGTACCGGAACTGTCAAATTTCAGGATACCTGTGATAATGCCAAGAGAAGCCATAACCGTTCCTCCGGGAACGCCAGGAGCACCAATGGCAAAAATACCAAGGAGCAGACAGAAAAGAACCATAGTTCCCATTGCAGGAACAGAACCGTACAGGATCTTGGAAACCGCCATACAGAAGAAAACTTCTGTCAGCACAGAGCCACAGAGATGGATGTTGGCAAAAAGAGGGATACCGAAGTTCACCAGATCTTTTCTGAGAGGCTTTGCTTTGGATGCGCACCGGAGAGCTACGGGCAGGGTAGCTGCTGAGGACATGGTTCCTACTGCTGTAAGATAAGCAGGAACATAATGTCGGAGGACCTCCAGCGGATTTTCATGGGAATAGATTCCTGCAAGGATATATAAAAATGCCATCCAGATAAAATGTCCTATCAGTACCAAAACAATAATCTTCAGAAAAACAGGAAGTTGTCTGGTAATAGTTCCTTCATAAGACAGTCCGCAGAATGTGGAACCGATAAACAAAGGAAGCACAGGAATGATGATCCTTGCCACAAGGGAAAGGACGATCTTCTGGAATTCATCCAGAATTCCAGTGATCAGTCGGGCCTGTGTCCAGGCAGCAGCCAGACCGGTCATTACGGAAAAACAAGGGCACTCATAACAGACATGATCTGCGGGATCTCCAGCTCAAAGATCACTTCCGGCAGCTGTTTCAGGCCAGCTGTATAGGAATGAATAGAAAGATGCGGGATAATAAAAAATCCGGATGCAGTGGAAAAAAATGCTGCGCCGACAGAAGAACCATATGCCAGAACAACAGCAACTCCAAGCATAACGGAAGCATTTTTTCCAAGCTTTGTGATTGACGGTGCGATAAAACCAAGAATGATCAGCGGCACGCAGAACGTGATGATCTGACCAAGGATATATTTGACAGTGACAACAATATTAAGAACTGCCATGGAAATTCCATTTGTGCTGTACTGATTCAGAATCAGACCGGCAATGATGCCCAGGAATACAGCAATCAGAAGTTTAAATGGCAGGCTTTTGAAAAAAGATGTTTTTTTCATTGGAAAACCCCCTCTGATGGTATAAAATAAAGCCAAAACCAATTATATGATTTTTTTATAAAAAGCACAAGGAGAGATTTGACATGATTTATCTGGATAATGCCTCCACAAGCTTTCACAAACCGGAATGTGTGTTCGAGGCTGTGCTTAAGGCCATGCATCAGGCAGGAAACAGCGGAAGAGGAAGCAGCGGGGAAGCTATGGAAGCATCACGCCTTATTTTTGATACAAGATACAGGATCGCCAGGATGTTTGAAGCGGATGGACCGGAATGTGTGGCTTTTACCGGTAATGCCACGGAAGCACTGAATACAGCATTGTTCGGGATCATACACCCGGAGCGGGAGAACATTCATGCCATTGCAACAGAAATGGATCACAACAGTGTGCTCCGGCCACTTTATGCACTGGAAAAAAGGGGCATGAAACTGACTATTCTTCCGGCCGACAGGAAAGGGAGGATTTCTCTTACGGATCTGGAAACAGCCATACGTCCGGAAACAAAAGTGATCGTATGCACACATGCATCCAATCTTACAGGAAACAGGAATGATATCCATGCCATTGGTGAGATCGCGAAGCGGCACAAGCTGCTTTTTATTGTAGATGCTGCGCAGACAGCAGGAGTTTTTCCGATTTCCATGAAAAGAGATCAGATTGATATCTTATGTTTTTCCGGACATAAAGGGCTGATGGGGCCTCAGGGAACAGGTGTGATCTGCGTACGCCCGGGTGTGAGGGTGGAACCTTTGAAAGTAGGTGGAAGCGGAATTTTGACTTTTCAGAAAGAACATCCGTCAGATATGCCGGAAACACTGGAGGCGGGTACATTAAACAGTCACGGGATCGCAGGTCTTCGGGCAGCACTGGGCTGGATCGAAGAAACAGGAACTGACCGGATCAGGCAGAGAGAACAAAGGCTGATGCAGCAGTTTTATGATCAGGTAAAAGATATTTCAGGGGTGACGGTGTACGGAGATTTTTCACAGAAAGACCGTTCTCCAGTCGTAACGCTTAATATCGAGGATATGGGATCTTCTGAAGTGAGTATGATCCTTGATGAAGAATACGGTATCAGCACAAGATCCGGCGGTCATTGCGCGCCATTGATGCACCGGGCTCTTGGAACGGAGAAAACAGGAGCTGTGAGGTTCAGCTTTTCCTATTTTAATACAGAAGAAGAGGTGGATGAAGCTTCCAGAGCTGTGAAAGAGATTGCGGAAGAAGAGTAAACGGGTAAGGGAAAGCTGCGGCAGAAACAAGATTGCTGAAAAGAGAGGACGTAAGAGATGTATCAGAAGATTTATGATATTGTAGAAAAAAACGGCCGCGTAAAAACAGGAATCCTTTTGAATGGAGAGAATGCAGGCCTTAAATATCTTGCAGAGGAAGATTACTTTGAATGTTCCGGCACTTCCGAAAATGCGTTGCTGCAAAATGAAAAAACAATATTGAAAAATGCAGTATCCCAGGCAGCAGGAACAGGAGTTATGAAAGCAGGAGAACAGGAGATTTTTGTGGAAACCTATGAAAAAAATCCCCGTCTGATCATCCTCGGCGGAGGTCATGTATCCCAGCCGGTTGCAGAAATCGGACGGCTTCTTGGATTTCATATAACTGTGATGGATGACAGGGCAGATTTTGTTACAAAAGAGCGTTTTCCAGAGGCAGATGAGAGGATCACAGGCGATTTTGAGACTCTTTCCGAAAAAATCCCGTCCTATCAGAACGCTTATTATGTGGTTGTAACAAGAGGTCATATGGGAGACTCTGCCTGTGCGAGGCAGATCCTGAAGCGGCCTTTTGCCTATTTCGGAATGATCGGAAGCAAGACAAAAGTGAGGATCACCCGGGAAAAGCTTCTGGCAGAAGGCTTCACCCAGGAGCAGCTGGATCAGATTCATGCACCGATCGGCCTGCCTATCGGAGGACAGATGCCGGCTGAGATCGCCGTCAGTATTATGGCAGAGATCGTTCAGGAAAAAAACAGACATTTCCGAACTTACTGCGATGAGGATGTAGAGGCAGCCATACGCTGCGCTGTTCCGGGAACGATGGTTACGATCATTGAGAAAAAAGGGTCGTCCCCAAGAGGTACAGGAAGCAAGATGTTTGTATTCCGTGATGGCAGGACCGTCGGAAGTATCGGAGGTGGAAAAGTTGAGTTTGAAGCTGGTAAGTATGCAGTAAATGTCAAAGAAGTGGAAACACATATCTACGAACTTGGCCAGGGTATTGGAGAACTGGGAATGATCTGCGGAGGTACGGTAAGAGTATTGTTTGAACCAGTAAATCCCGAGCAGGAATAGCAGAAAGAGATATGTCCATGTACAGTTCCGCATCTTTGAAATACACAGGAAATGTATTGAACAGCAAAGCAGGAAACGACTTGCATAATATGCCATAATCATGTATATTTAGGGATAAGGTTATTGGACGAATTGCCGGATATTGGTTTTTTGTGCCGGCGTATAAGGAGGAACCATAGACAATGAAGAAAAAATGTATTTTAGCTTTGGTATTAGGTGCAGCTTTTATGGCACAGGGATGTGGGTATACAGAAGGAACAGATGCAGTAGTAACAGTTGTAGATGCAACACCTACACCAGAGCCTACAGAAGCACCGGAACCAACTGCAACACCCGAGCCACAGGCTGATGCTGCCACAGAATCAGCAGCTGCAGATTCAACAACAGCAACAGAGCAGACACCAAGCGGCATCACGGTGGAAGTGAAAGAAGAGACCTATTATGCTGTAGAGGGCGTGAATTTACGTTCTGATGCCAGTGCGGATGCGGAATTTGTTGCAGGAGTACTTTCCGGAGATGCCCTTAAGTGCACAGGTGTATGTGCCAACGGCTGGATCCGTGTGGATTATAATGGCCAGACCTGTTATGCATCCGGCGATTATGTGAGTACAACGCCTCCTGTAGGAGCCACGGCTGCAGACACAACTGCAGATGCAGCAGCTGCTGATACGGGAGCAGATGCTGCTCAGGCACAGTAATGCTTAATTAAAACAATAAAGAACCCTGTTATCCGCAGTTAAATTTAAAAATGCTGCAGGATACAGGGTTCTTTATTGTTATGTTCAGTGTTAGATGAAATTCGTTTTATTCTGGATATACAAGGCGGTCTGGTTTGATATCATAGAGAACTTCATCCAGAAATTTTTTGGCCAGA
Source organism: Ruminococcus sp. AF46-10NS (assembly GCF_003474435.1). GTDB lineage: Bacteria > Bacillota > Clostridia > Lachnospirales > Lachnospiraceae > Blautia_A. Next base: position 107,497 of record NZ_QRNF01000002.1, on the reverse strand, counting down.
TATTTAGCCATACCCAGATTCATATCCAGATAGTTGCCACAGTCTTTCGCAGATGCGCCCGGAATCTCTCCCTCAAAATCACGGATAAATTCAAACATTTCGATCATAAGAGGAACAATATCCCTGGATTCATAATCGCCGTTGAGGAGAAGATAGTTGCCTGTACGGCATCCCATAGGACCCCAGTAGATAACTTTTGGTCCGAATTCTTTATGGTTTCGGAGAAAAGTAGCGGCAAGATGCTCCATGGCATGGAGTTCTGCTGTATTCATAACAGGCTCTTCATTGGGGGAGGTCATGCGGATATCAAAAGTTGTGATGACCTGATCACCTACCGGATCTTTACGTGAAACATAGACACCTGGCTGAAGCTTAATGTGGTCTATGGTAAAACTTGTAATTTTTTCCATTTGGGTTCCTCGCTTTCTGATATAACCGGAGTTGGAAGTATTATATAGCTCCATGGATTATTTTAGCAGAGAAGTGAGGGAGATACAAGATAAAACAAGAACGCTTCTGCAAAGTTGACTTTGTGAAAAGATAATGTTAAACTGAGGAAAGCTTACAGGGGGAGAGTTAAAAAACTCATCTGAAAAAACATGGAAGGAATGCTTTTTCAGGATCTGATAAGGAGGACTATGATAATGAAACGCAAGGTTTTATCCGTATTATTTGCTACAGTTCTGACTGCAGGAATGCTGGCAGGATGCGGAAGTACAGAGAATTCATCAGATAAATCATCGGATCAGAAAGAAGAGAAGTCGGATGAGGATACATCAGAGGGTCAGAAAGGTCTGGAAGATGCGCCAGGTTCTGATGTGGCATCTGAGGAAGATGCAAAAGAAGCTGGATTTACAGATTCAGTACAGGACGACAGTGAAGACAGTCAGGACTTTTCCAGCGATTTCTCTGATGGTTCCGAGGATGCAGCCATGGCAGGAACCACTGTGATCGATACCAGCAGTCAGCTTACAGGAACACATCATGCGGAAATCAAGGTGAAGGATTACGGAGAGATTGATGTGGAACTGGATGCAGATACAGCCCCGATCACAGTTACCAATTTTGTGAAACTGATACAGGATAATTTTTATGACGGACTGACTTTCCACCGTATTATCGATGGGTTTATGATCCAGGGCGGTGATCCGAATGGTGACGGAACAGGCGGAGCCAACGAGGATATCAAGGGAGAGTTTACCAATAATGGTGTAAAGAATGATATTTCCCATGTTCGTGGAACTATTTCCATGGCCCGTGGCTCAGATCCAGACAGTGCAAGTTCACAGTTTTTTATCGTGCAGTCTGATTCAACATATCTGGATGGAGATTATGCAGCATTTGGGCATGTAACTTCAGGAATGGATGTTGTGGATAGGATCAGCAAGGATGCAAAACCGACAGACAGCAACGGAAGTATAGCAGATGATCAGCAGCCGGTGATCGAAAGTATCCGCATGGTTGACTGACAGGAGGAAGAAGGATGCTGAAAGGGAAAACAGTGCTTCTTGGAATCACAGGAAGTATCGCTGCATACAAGATCGCATATCTGGCCAGCGCACTTCAGAAGCTTCATGCAGATGTCCATGTGCTGATGACAGAGAATGCCACGAATTTTATCAATCCGATCACTTTTGAAACACTTACCGGCAATAAATGTCTGGTAGATACGTTTGACCGGAATTTTCAGTTTCAGGTAGAGCATGTTTCCATTGCGAAGAAAGCAGATGTTGTGATGATCGCACCTGCAAGTGCCAATGTAATTGGAAAGATCGCCAATGGCCTTGCTGATGATATGCTTACAACAACTGTTATGGCATGCAGATGCCGGAAGATTTTTGCACCGGCTATGAACACTGCCATGTACGAAAACCCCATTGTGCAGGATAACATTAAGAAGCTGCAGCATTACGGATATGAGGTGATCACACCGGCCAGCGGATATCTTGCCTGCGGAGATACAGGTGCAGGTAAGATGCCGGAGCCGGAGACACTGCTGGAATATATTCTGAGGGAAGTAGCCTTTGAGAAAGATCTTTCCGGCAAAAAAATCCTCGTCACAGCAGGTCCTACGCAGGAGGCTATTGATCCTGTCCGGTGCCTGACAAACCATTCCTCCGGAAAAATGGGCTATGCTATCGCAAAGATGGCGATGCTTCGCGGTGCGGAGGTCACGCTGGTAAGCGGACCTACTGCAATTGAGCCACCGCTTTTTGTGAAAGTAGTTCCTGTGACATCAGCCAGGGATATGTTTGAAGCAGTGACAGGAGTAAGTGACCAGCAGGATATTATCATCAAGGCTGCGGCAGTGGCTGATTACCGCCCGAAGCAGGTCAGCGAGGATAAAGTTAAGAAAAAAGATGATCAGGTTTCCATAGAACTTGAGAGGACAGATGATATTTTGAAATATCTTGGCCAGCATAAGAAGAACGGCCAGTTCCTCTGCGGATTTTCCATGGAAACGAAAGATATGATCGGTAATTCCAGAGCTAAACTTGAGAAAAAGAACCTGGATATGGTGGCAGCCAACAACTTGAAAGTAGAAGGCGCAGGATTCCAGGGCGATACCAATGTTCTGACTCTGATTACACAGGATGAGGAAGTGTCACTCCCGCTTATGAGCAAGGAGGATGCAGCGTTGAAGATCCTGGATAAGATTATCTCACTTATGAAATAAGCGGGATCGCAGCATGGAAATGACCGGATCATTTAAAAATATCCGGTCTGCATTTAAGTAAAACGGATAAAAAATATCCGTTTTCCATCACCGTATTGTATCCGTAAGAAAGTTTCAGTGTATGTGTTGTATTACTGAAGTTTCTTTTCGAGACGGAACGGTAACAAGGAGGAAGTAAAAATGAAAAGTAACAGATTTACAACAGCACAGCTTACTTTACTTGGCCTGATGGCGGCAATTCTTCTGCTGATGGCTTACACACCGCTTGGTTATTTGAACATTGGACCGCTGGCGATTTCTTTTAATGTGATCCCGGTAGCGATCAGTGCAGTGGTTCTCGGGCCTGTCGGCGGAGCAGTGCAGGTGCGATCTTCGGTCTCACCAGTTTCCTGCAGTGTATTGGCGTAGGCGGTTCCAGTGCCATGGGAGTTGTATTATTCGGTATCAATCCGGTGTTCGCTTTTGTCCAGCGTTTTGTACCACGTCTTCTGGATGGTATCTGCCTTGGATTTATTTTTAAAGGCATGCGTAAAGTCAGCAATACATATGTGGCCTGTGCAGTGACAGGATTCTTTTCGGCGTTTCTGAACACACTGTTCTTTATGACTGCGCTTGTGGGACTGTTTGGAAATACTGATTATGTTAAAAATCTGATGGGTGGTCATAACATTATCATCGGCTGCTGCCTGATGGTAGGAATCAATGCTGTCTGTGAAATGATCTCTTCTACAGTGATCACCGGCGCAGTAGGAGCAGCACTTTCCAAGGCCCACCTGATTCCGGCATCACAGCTTGGCCGGAAAAAAGCATGATTATTTTGAAAAAGACGGGAAAAGAAAATTATGATTTTAGCAATTGATATTGGAAACACAAATATTGTTGTCGGATGTATTGATGATAAGAAGACATATTTCATTGAGAGGCTTTCCACTGTGCGTACCAAGACAGAGCTGGAATATGCTGTGGATCTGAAAACGGTATTAGACATTTACCATATTAAGAAAACGGATATTGAGGGATGTATTATCTCATCTGTTGTTCCACAGATCACCAATATTGCAAAACTGGCAGCGGAAAAAATCCTGAAAAAAGAAGTCATGGTTCTTGGGCCTGGAGTTAAAACCGGTTTAAATATCATGATGGATAATCCGGGACAGCTTGGTGCAGATCTTGTAGCCAATGCAGTGGCAGGATTAAATGAATATCCGGTTCCGTTTATTGTGATCGATATGGGAACAGCTACTACAGTATCTGTTGTCAACAATAAGAAACAGTATATTGGCGGTATGATCATGCCGGGAATTGGAATTTCCCTGGACGCACTGACAGCGAGAGCCTCACAGCTTAGCGGCATCAGTATAGATGCTCCGAAACATGTGCTTGGCAAGAACACAGTCGAGTGTATGAAGAGCGGTGTGCTTTACAGCAATGCGGCAGCCATCGACGGAATTATCGACCGTGTGGAAGAAGAGCTTGGGGAGAAAACAACAGTTATTGCAACAGGCGGACTGGCGAAAAAGATCGTTTCCCATTGTAAGAAAGAAGTTATCCTGGACGAGGATCTTCTGCTTAAGGGACTTCTTGTGATCTACGAGAAAAACAAATAAAGAAAAATGAGAAATCAGCTGTCTCGGATTCGGAAGATGTTTTCAAAGAGACAGGATATAGCTGTGGGCTGTTATCCTGTTTAGTGAAAACTCCTGGATCAGGACAGCTGTTTTTAGGTCATAATGGATTGCCTGTAACTTGTGACAGCTTTTTTTCAGTAGTGAAAATGAAATGCATTCAGGAAATCTTCCGGTACAGGTGCCAGAAAACGCATGGGTTTCCCAGTTATGGGATGGGTAAATTCCAGCTGAAAGGAGTGAAGAGCCTGCCGGCTGATCCTGTCAAAATCCGGATGGTAGAGAAAATCTCCGGGAAGAGGGCATCCGATATATTTCATATGGACACGGATCTGATGCGTTCGTCCGGTATCCAGATGAAGTTCCACAAGGGAATATCCATTATTGACATCCAACCGTTCATAATGGGTGACAGCGGTTTCTCCATGCTCAAAATTTACTTCTCTGGTAATTACGGAATCATCCATTCTGGCGATCGGTGCGGAAATAGTACCTTTTTTAGGAGGAATCCCGTCTGTGAGCGCAAGATAAGTGCGTCGGATCTGGCGCTGTTTCATCTGTGCTGAGAGCAGGGCACCGCTGAGAGGATTTTTTGCCAGTACAAGAACTCCTGTGGTGTCGCGGTCCAGGCGGTTGATGCAGCGGTAAACAAAAGTTTTCCCCTGCTGTTTATAATACCAGGCAACTCCGTTTGCCAGAGTGTTCTCATAATTTCCGGCAGAAGGGTGAACAGGCATATCTGCCGGTTTGTTAAGAACCAGGATATCCTCATCTTCGTACAGGATATCCAGAGGGATTTTTACCGGAATAATAGATTCTTCCGGCCCGACCTCTTCCGGGACAAGGATCTTAAGAACATCCTGCTCTTTTAAAATCGTTCGTCCAAAAGCCGGAAGTCCGTTAAGGAGAATGGCATGTTCTGCCCGCTTCATAGTTGTTAATATATGTTTGGAAAAGCCGTTTTTTCTAAGAAATGCAAGGATCGTGAGACCTGAATCCTGGGCTTTGACGGTATAGTGAATGATTCTTTGCATATAAAAAAGTTCCTTTTCTGAGATTGATGAAAGTTTTTGCAGTTTACAGTATATCATCAGAAAAATATTTTTTCTACTGCATGCAGATGTAACATTTTTCCGATATAGCTGTTATATAAGTGAAGACAGGAGAAAGGGGAGAAATATGGAACAGAAACTGCTGACATTAGTTTATGAAAAATACCATAGAGAATTATATCTGTACATATATTCTCTTAGCAGAAATCATCATATAGCCGAAGATCTTACTCAGGAAACCTTTTTAAAAGCATTGCTGTCACTTCCGGAAGAACATGGAAATATCCGGGCCTGGCTTTATATGGTAGCCAGAAATCTTTTTTTTAATTACAGGGAAAAAGCATCCAGGAATGTTTCTCTTGAAGAAGAAATGAAAAGGTCAGATGAGGAAAAAGATCTCCTTGCCAATATGATTGAAAATGAACGGAAACTGCAGCTTTATCAGGCTCTGAAAAAATTGGATATAAAAAAAAGAGAGATCCTATTGCTGCAGTATTTTGGAGATTTTTCCCAGAAAGAGATAGCGGCAGTTCTTCATATAACACCGGAAAATGTCCGCGTGCTGGCATACAGAGCAAAAAAGGAACTGAAAAAATATATGGAGCAGCAAGGAGGGTGAACATTATGACATACCGGGAACTTTTGAAATTATATAAAGAAGGTCAGCTGGATGAAGAAACGAAAAAAAAGATAGCAGCAGATATTGAACGTCAGGATGCGATCAGTGAGTATCTTTACGAAGAAGGAGAGATTCCAGGCATGGAAGATCTGGAACCGGAGAAAACGGATGTTTTTTCGGGAACAGATAAAGAACAGAAAATAGAAAACGAACGTTTTATAAAAGAAATACGAAAAGCAGTGCGCAGAGCTCTTCTGAAAACAGGAATAGCGGTTGGCTGTGTTATCCTTGCTGTTATCCTGGGAGCGGTTTTCATATTTCCGAAAGTGGTTTCAGCATTATTTTATGATCCAAATGAAGTTGTCGGGGAGAATTCGGAAAATACAGATATTAAAACTACCAGAATGAGCCTGGATCTTTCTGTATATTCAGAATTGTTTCTTGCGGGAAACAGGAGAGATCAGGTGAATGCTGTTGACAGGGGGTACGGTGTGTATGATATTACAATTCCGCAAACAGTAAGCAGAAATGGGAAGTTTACGTCTGTCAGCGGTAAACTTGTCCGGGGAAAACTTACGTTATATGATAATAATGTGCTTAAGGTTCCTGGCTGGCGTTTTTATCTTCCGGGAGATGAAGAAGCCTGGGAGGCGTGGGAAGTTAATTCTGACGGAACTGAGACGAAGATAGATGGAAAAGAACGGAAAAAAGATAGCATCCGGGCATCTAAAGAGGAGATCGAACAGTACAGTGATACGGACTGGTATACAGCATATGTATCGCTTGATAAACTTACAGATTATAAAGAATTCATCCAATGGGCAGAAGCCTTTTCGAAGAAGGAAAATATGGATCTGGGAGATCTCTGGTGTGCAGTATATACGGACACATATACGAATGTAAACACAGGTTTTGTTCCAGAGCCATCGGGTTCCAGCATGAACTGGGACAGAGAGAAGTACCCGTATCTTTCGCTTCTGGATGATCATGATCCTTATGAAATGATTGATGAAACGGATGAAAAGGTCATGGAGACACATTATATAAGTCTTTTGTCTTATCTTGCAGATCATAGTGACATTATAAAAATGATAGATGTAACAGAAGATTTTGCTGAAGGATGTCAGAATATGATCACTTATGTAAAAAAGAACGGATTAAAAATACAAGGTTTTGCTGCAAGTGTACAAAAAGAAACACTTTTGGAATTGTATGAAGAGGATCTGGTAGATTATATTGATACACAGCCGCAGAGTTGAATGTGTGTCAGCTGCTTTTGCACCGCAGGGATGAGAGATCTCTGCGGTGTTTTGTACGGCTTTATGCAGAAAATCACCACAATTCAAGAAAAACACATAAAATATATTGGAAAAAATGAAAGAAAAGGGTATAATGTCTAAGAAAGCGTGACTAATAAATTACAGATAGATTTTTGTAAAATTTAAGAATAATCCAGGAGATGAAAACATGGAACAGCAGCATATGTTTACAAACCGGATGATCCGTAATCTGCTGGTTCCGGTAGTGCTGGAACAGATTTTGAATTCGATAATGGGAACCGCAGATACCATGATGGTAAGTAATGTGGGATCTGCGGCTCTTTCTGCGGTTTCTCTTGTGGATTCCATCAATATACTTCTGATCCAGGCTTTTTCTGCGCTGGCAGCAGGTGGAGCTATTGTCTGCGCGCAGTATATCGGACAGAAGAATTATGAGAAAGCAAATATGTCGGCAAGGCAGGTTTTGTTTATTATTACGGCGATTTCTGTAGCTGTATCTGCAGTCTGTCTTATTTTTCAGAAGCCTTTACTGCGGCTGATATTTGGTTCAGTAGAAGCGGATGTCATGCGTGCTTCTGAGACGTATTTCTTTTTTACAGCATTGTCATTTCCGTTTATAGCTTCCTATGATGCTGCGGCATCTATTTTCCGGGCACAGGAGAATACGAAAGGACCAATGATCATTTCCATGATTTCCAATGTAATGAATATTGGCGGAAATGCGGTCCTGATCTGGGTATTTCATATGGGAGTTGCAGGAGCGGCGATCTCAACACTGGTTTCGCGAGTTTTCTGTGCTGTAGTAGTTTTATATCAGCTCAGAAAGGACAGACAGCCTATTGTTGTGAAGGATTACCTGAAGATCCGGCCGGACTGGTCTATGATAGGAAGAATTCTTGGACTTGGAATTCCGTCAGGAATCGAGAATAGTATGTTCCAGCTTGGAAAACTTGCGATCCAGTCAACAGTTTCCACACTTGGAACAGCAGCGATTGCTGCGCAGGCAATGACAAATATCCTAGAGAATCTCAATGGAATTGCAGCGATCGGTGTAGGCGTAGGACTCATGACCATTGTTGGTCAGTGTCTCGGTGCCGGACGAAAAGATGAAGCTGTCTATTACATAAAAAAACTCTGCGTGATCGCGGAGATCGTTATTATTGTAAGCTGTCTCACTGTATACGCACTGGCAAGACCGGTAACAATCCTCGGTGGCATGGAGAAGTCCAGTGCAGTCATGTGTATTCACATGATCACATGGATCACTATCGTAAAACCACTGGTATGGACTATGGCTTTTGTACCGGGATATGGCCTTCGGGCAGCAGGTGATGTGAAATTTTCTATGATCACGTCCTGTTGCACCATGTGGGCGTGCAGGTTCTGCCTTTGCGTATTTCTGATACGAGTTCTCGGATTTGGTCCAATGGGAGTCTGGATCGGAATGTTTGCGGACTGGACGGTACGCGGAATCATATTTACATGGAGATTCCACAGTCGTCGGTGGTTGGAACACAAGGTAATTTGAGAAATTACCGTTAGGATCCCAAAGCCGTGGGGATTTTACATTTTGGAAATGTAAAGAAAACCGTAAGGGGGACCATCTCAGAGTTGCGAAGCCCGAAGGTCCCCCTTACAACCCCCTTCTTGGGCACGCCTGAATCTACGCTATGGCAATGAAAGGTTTTCGCAAGGGCGTACGTATTCAACGTTATTGGAAATGAAACGCTGAGCCGATTGGTCGCAGCGGACGAGAAAGCGGCCTGCGCAGCAGGCCTGTCCCCTATCATCAACCTAACACCCAACCAGAAAACATCGGCACAACGCTACACTCCCAATACCGCTGAATACATCATCCTTTCAAAATATCACACAGCCAACACCGTAGCTCAGCTGCGTGCCCAGAGGGGAGGAGCGCGAGGAGGGGAAACGGGCTTCGCAACTTTGAGTGCCTCCCCTCCTCGCAAACTTCCACAGCTTAAAAAGCAGAATTATATTATAAAAAGTAAAACACTCAACCCCCAAAAAAATTTCCTACAAAAAACTCATTAAAGAAAAAGGAGGTGCCAATGCAATATGACTGGTCTGGAAGACAAATACATCATAAAAAACAACAAACGCCTCCGCTACGGTTACACCACCGGTTCCTGTGCAGCAGGGGCAACCCGCGGTGCAGTCCGTATGCTTCTCTCAGGAGCTTCTCTTTCAGAAGTAGAACTCCAAACCCCCAAGGGAATCACCCTGAATTTGCAGCTCCATGACATCACCAGAGGAGAAACTCATGTTTCCTGTGCAGTCCAGAAAGACGCGGGGGACGATCCCGACACCACCAACGGCATTCTGGTCTATGCAAAAGTCGAAAAGATTTCCGCTGAAGCAGCGAAGAACATTATAGATAATCAAAATACAGATTCAAAAAAAGTAATCATTCATTCCAGCATCATCCTTGACGGTGGCGTCGGTGTAGGCCGGGTCACAAAACCTGGTTTATCCCAGAAGGTGGGCGAAGCTGCCATTAACCCGGTTCCGAAGGCAATGATCCTTCGTGAGGCAGAAGAAGCAGCACAGGAATACGATTACGAAGGGTACCTGAAGATCACAATTTCCGTACCGGAGGGAGAAGAAATCTCAAAAAAAACCTTCAATCCCCGTCTGGGAATTATGGGAGGTATTTCCATTCTTGGAACAAGCGGTATTGTGGAGCCAATGAGCGAGCGAGCCCTGATCGCCAGCATCCAGGTGGAAATGAAACAGCATTTCTTTCAGGGAGAAAATTACATTCTGGTGACACCGGGAAATTATGGAGCGGATTATCTCCGGGAACATATGACGATTCCTTTTGAGAATAATATCAAATGCAGCAATTATGTAGGAGAAACCATAGATATGGCAATAGATATGGGTGTAAAGGGAATCCTTTTTGTAGCCCATATCGGTAAATTTGTAAAAGTTGCAGCAGGGATCATGAATACGCATTCTCACTGTGCAGATGGCAGAATGGAAGTTCTCTGTGCAAGTGCCATACGGGCAGGTGGTACACTGGAATGTGCCCGGGAGATTCTGGAGGCAGGAACAACAGACGAAGCCCTGGCTGTTATTGACAGGTATGGGATCCTGAAGCAAACGATGGCTATTGTTATGGAGAAGATTCAGTTTTATCTGGATCACCGTTCTTATGAGCAGATCCTGCTTGGTGCAGTGGTATTCTCCAATGTATATGGACTGTTGGGGCAGACCCGGGATGCTTTAAAGCTGATGGAAGCTATTCAGGAGCAGGCAGATGCAGGGGCTGACAAATTGTGAAAAAACGAATCAAGGAAATTCTCTGCGGAGTTGCGAAAAGCGATAAGCAAGGCAGGAACTTGACTATAAAAAACAAACAACAGGAGGAAATAAAAAATGGCAGGTAAATTATACGGAATAGGTGTGGGACCGGGAGATCCGGAACTTCTTACTTTAAAAGCACTTCGTCTTGTAAAAGAGGCAGATGTTGTGGCTCTTCCGGGAAAAGTTCCGGAAGACACCGTAGCATTTAAGATCGTAGAAGGTGCATATCCGGAGCTTGGAAAAAAAGAACTTCTTGCGGTTCCGTTCCCGATGTCAAAAGATCCGGTAGTGCTGAAGAGCTATCATGATGAAGGAGCGGAAAAAGTTAAGGCGGTTCTTGACCAGGGAAAAAATGTAGCATTTCTTACCCTTGGTGATCCGACTGTATATTCTACTTATCTTTACGTGCATCACAGACTTGTGGCACAGGGATATGACACAGAGATCGTCTGTGGAATCACATCTTTCTGTGCAGTTTCCGCACGTCTGAACACAGGTCTTGTGGAGAAGGCTGAGCCTCTTCACGTAATCCCTGCATCTTACCAGATCGAGGATGCGCTGAAGCTTCCGGGAACCAAGGTACTTATGAAAGCCGGAAAGAAAATGGGAGATGTGAAAGCTGAGCTTCTTGCACAGGGCGCAGAAGCTATGATGATCGAGAACTGTGGCATGCCGGATGAGAAGATCTACAGAACTGTGGAAGAGATCCCGGAAGATGCAGGATATTATTCACTGATCATTATCAAAGAAAATAAAGAAAGGACTGAAGAATAGATTATGGTACATTTTGTAGGAGCAGGTCCGGGAGCACCGGATCTTATCACAGTAAGAGGAAAACAGTATTTAGAGGAAGCAGATGTGATCATCTATGCAGGATCTCTTGTTAATCCCAGGCTTTTGGAGTATTCCAAAGATGTCTGCACTATTCATAACAGTGCAAAAATGACTCTGGAGGAAGTGATCTCTGTTATGGAGAGAGCTGAGGCAGAAGGGAAGATGACTGTACGTCTCCATACAGGTGATCCATGTATCTACGGTGCGATCCGTGAGCAAATGGATATTCTGGATGAGAAAGGAATCCCTTATGATTCCTGCCCTGGAGTCAGTGCATTCTGCGGAGCAGCATCTGCACTGAACCTGGAGTACACACTTCCGGATATTTCCCAGAGCGTGATCATTACCAGAATGGAAGGAAGAACACCTGTACCTGCCAAAGAAAGCATTCAGTCTTTTGCAGCTCACAATGCAACAATGGTTATCTTCCTGAGCACAGGTATGCTGGAAGAGCTGAGCCGCAGACTTGTTGAGGGTGGATACCGTGAGGATACACCGGCAGCTATCGTTTACAAGGCAACCTGGCCGGATGAGAAGAAATTTATCTGTACAGTAGGAACTCTTGCGCAGACAGCAAAAGAGAACAACATCACAAAAACAGCACTGATGCTGGTTGGTGATGCAGTAAATGCAGCGCATTATGACAGATCCAAGCTTTATGATCCGGGATTTACAACAGAATTCCGTGAAGCTACGAAATAAGACATGAATATTGCGATTATTTGCTTCAGCATGACAGGACTGGAGACAGGGGAAAAACTTAAAAAAGCATTAACAGAAGAAGGAGAGCAGGTTACACTGGCAAAAAAGAGCCGCTATCTTCCGGACTCTATCGCTGTTTCCACCTCCCAGTGGGCAGGAGAACAGTTTCGGTCAGGGAAAGACGGAGTGATTTTTATCGGTGCCTGTGGGATCGCTGTTCGCAGCATTGCACCATACATTGTTGGGAAAAAAACAGACCCTGCAGTTCTTGTGATCGATGAGTGCGGGAATTTTGTGATCTCCCTTCTTTCCGGTCATCTGGGCGGAGCCAATGAGCTGGCACTTCGCTGTGCTGGATATCTTGAGGCAACGCCGGTCGTCACCACGGCGACAGATCTTCACAGCCGTTTTGCAGTAGATGTTTTTGCAAAAAAGAACGGCTGTGCCATCTTTCATATGAAAGCAGCTAAGGAAGCATCCGCAGCACTTCTCGCTGGAGAAAAGATTGGCTTTTACAGTGAATTTCCGTGGGAGGGAGAACTGCCGGAAGGACTGGTACTCTGTAACAGAGCTGGCAAGCCCCTGTGCAGGGAGTGTCTTGCTGTATCTTCTGGAGCAGACACTGCACCGCCGGAAACCGGCATTGCAGTAACCATCCACAGAAACTGTCTGCCGTTTCCAAACACAGTCCACGTAGTTCCGCCATCCGCAGTCTTAGGTATGGGCTGCCGCAGAGGAAAGGAAGCTGCTCCTGTCCGGGAAGCAGCGGAAGAATGTCTGAAAGAAGCAGATATATACAAAGAAGCTCTTTGTGCTATTGCAAGCATTGACCTGAAAAAAGAAGAACCAGGTATTCTGGCTTTATCGAAAGACTGGAGACTTCCATTTCAGACCTTTGCAGAGGAAGAGCTGAAAGCAGTAAAAGGAGAATTTACTCCGTCAAAATTTGTCGAAAAAATTACAGGTGTGGATAATGTCTGTGAGCGCAGTGCAGTGCTGGCAAGCGGACAGGGTACACTGATCAGAAAAAAAACAGGCCGGGACGGTGTAACCACCGCTCTTGCAGCCGGAAATCGGAGGATACATTTTGAGTAAAATTTATGTTGTGGGAATTGGCCCGGGTGCATATGACCAGATGACTGGCAGAGCGATCCGTGCATTAAATGAAAGTGATGTGATCATCGGCTACACAGTATATGTTGACCTTGTAAAGAAGTATTTTGCAGGAAAAGAATTCATGACAACACCGATGAAAAAAGAGGTAGACCGCTGTGTACTTGCTTTTGAGGAAGCAAAAAAAGGCAGGACAGTTTCCATGATCTGCAGCGGAGATGCAGGTGTCTACGGTATGGCCGGTCTGATGTATGAGGTTGGAGAAAACTATCCGGATGTAGAGCTTACCATTATCCCGGGAGTTACCGCAGCAACAGGCGGGGCAGCAGTTCTTGGCGCACCGCTGATCCACGATTTCTGTCTCATCAGCCTGAGTGACCTTCTTACCCCGTGGGAAAAGATCGAGGCAAGACTTCTTGCTGCTGCACAGGCTGATTTTGTAGTGTGTCTTTACAATCCGTCTAGCAGAAAGCGTAAGGATTATCTTCAGAAAGCATGTGACCTGATGATGAAATATAAATCTCCTGATACAGTCTGCGGAACTGTTGCACAGATCGCAAGAGATGGCGAGACTGCACAGGTCATCGTACTAAAGAACTTCGCGACACAGAAGTAGATATGTTTACCACTGTCTTTGTGGGAAATTCCCAGACAAAGAATATCGGTGGCAGGATGGTAACACCAAGGGGATATAAGAATGTATAAAGCCATTGTTTTTGCCGGCACAACAGAAGGCTACGCGATCTGCAATTTTCTTGCAGAGAACGGAGTTTCTGTTTATGCCTGTGCAGCTACGGAGTATGGAGGCTCCCTACTTAAGGAAAATGAGTTCCTTCATGTCAGTGCCGGAAGGCTGAAAACAGAAGATATGGAGGAACTTTTCCATAAGGCGGCTCCGGAGATCGTTCTGGATGCCACCCATCCGTATGCAGCAGAAGTAACAAAAAATATCCGGAAAGCCTGTGAAAATGCAGGGGTAAGATATCAGAGGGTTCTTCGTCCGGAGGGAGACAAAAGCAGTGAAGCTGTTTATGTGGAGAGCCCGGAAGAAGCAGCAGAATTCCTGTCCGGAACAGAGGGAAATATTTTTCTCACAACAGGCAGCAAGGAATTGGCGAAGTTTACCGTGATCCCGGATTACAAAGAGCGTATTTTTGCACGGGTGCTGTCTGTTCCGTCTGTGATCCAGTCCTGTGCGGAGCTTGGTATTGAGGGAAAACATCTCATAGGCATGCAGGGACCTTTTTCAGCAGAGATCAATGAGGCTATGCTGCGCCAGTTTCAGTGCAGTTACCTGGTGACAAAGGATACTGGCCTTGCAGGCGGTTTTCCGGAAAGATCGAAGCCTGTCAGAGATGTGGGGCCACACCTGTGATCATTGGCCGTCCTTTAAAAGAGGAAGGTCTTTCCCTGCCTGAGGCAAGAGGCTTTCTGGCAAAATTTTTCAATCTGAAGCTGTCTCAGAAGATTTCCCTTGTGGGAATTGGGATGGCGCGGAGAAAACCCTGACTCTGGAAGGAAAGAAGGCTTTTGATGAGGCAGAGCTTCTTATTGGGGCAAAACGTATGACAGAAGCCGTACAGAAGCCAGGTCAGAGTGTTCTCCATGAATACCGCAGTGAGAGAATCGTGGAATATATCAAAGCACATCCTGAGTATCGTACGGTTGCCATTGCTCTTTCCGGAGATGTGGGATTTTACAGTGGTGCTAAGAAACTGGTTGATCTTCTGGAAGGCAATGTGGAAGTGATCTGCGGAATTTCATCTGTTGTATATTTTATGGCAAAGATCGGTCTTTCCTGGGATGACGCGAAGATCGTCAGTGCCCATGGCAGAAAATGCAATCTTGTATCACTGATCCGTCATAATCCGAAAGTGTTTTCCATTCTCGGAACAGAGGACGGAGTAGCATCCCTTGCAAAGAAGCTGGTGTACTACGGAATGGGAGATGTTATCCTTTATGTAGGAGAAAATCTTTCCTATGAAAATGAGAAGATCTTCCACGATAAAGCAGAGAATCTTACAGAATACCGTGGAGATGCCTTAAGTGTGGTAACTGCGTATAACGAGGAGGCGACTCCTTTAAGTGCTGTACACGGGATCCGCGATGAGGAATTTTTACGGGGAAAAGCACCTATGACAAAAGAAGAAGTGCGTACAGTTTCCCTTTCCAAGCTGTGTCTTGCAGAAGATTCCGTATGTTACGATGTAGGAGCTGGTACAGGGTCTGTTTCCATTGAGATGGCTCTTCGTGCATGGAATGGTGAGGTCTATGCAATCGAGAAGAAAGAGGATGCCCTGGGGCTTTTAAAAGAAAACAGGCAGAAATTTGCAGTGGATAATCTTAAGATCATACCCGGAACTGCACCTGATGCTATGAAAGAACTGCCTGTTCCGACTCATGCGTTTATCGGCGGCTCATCAGGAAATATGAATGAGATCGTAAAACTTCTTCTGGAAAAAAATCCGGAGATTCGTATTGCGATCAACTGTATCACACTGGAAACTGTGACAGAAGCCATGAATGCTATCCGTGATTTTAATCTGACGGATGTGGATATTGTGCAGCTTAGTGCAGCCAGATCCAAAACTGTTGGAAGATATCATATGATGATGGGTGAGAACCCGATTTATATTATTTCCTGCAGCGGAAGAGGGGAGGAAGTTTAAGTGAAGATCCCAAGATTGCTTCTTGCAGCAGGAGCCAGCGGAAGCGGAAAAACTCTGATCACCTGCGGTCTCCTTCAAGCACTGGTGAACCGCAATTTGAAAACAGCTTCTTTCAAATGCGGGCCGGATTATATTGATCCTATGTTCCACAGCCGTGTTATTGGAACGAAATCACGAAATCTGGACACTTTTTTTACAGGAGAAGACAGAACAAGATATCTTCTGGCAAAAAATGCTGCAGGTTATGATATAGCGGTGATGGAAGGTGTTATGGGTTATTACGACGGCGTTGCAGGAACTACTACGAAGGCCAGTGCCTATGATCTGGCTTCCACCACAGATACACCGGTGATCCTGATCGTCAACAGTCGCGGGATGAGCGTGTCTCTGGCTGCCTATGTAAAAGGGTTCCTGGAATATAAGAAGGACAGCCATATCAGAGGAGTGATTTTCAACCAGATGTCTCCCATGCTGTATCCCAGGATGAAGGCACTTCTGGAAGAAGAATTATCCATAAAGGTTCTGGGATATGTTCCGAAAGTGGAGGACTGCGTGATCGAGAGCCGCCACTTAGGGCTGGTGCTTCCCGAAGAGATACCGGAGCTGAAATCCCGTCTTCAGAAGCTTTCCGAAGTGCTGGAAAAAACTCTGGATATTGACGGGATCCTTGCTCTTGCAGAAGAAGCACCGGAGCTTGAGACATCCGCAGATCTTAAGAGAGAGAATCCGGCATTCGGCTATCATACAGATGAAAAAGTACGCATCGGTGTGGCTGATGATGAAGCATTCTGCTTCTTTTATGCAGATAATTTCAGCCTTCTGGAACAGATGGGTGCAGAGCTTGTACATTTTTCCCCTGTTCATGAGAGCAAGCTTCCGGAAGAACTGGATGGACTTCTGCTCTGTGGCGGCTATCCGGAATTATACGGAGAGGCACTGGAGAACAACCAGCTCATGTGCAATGCAGTCCGGGAGGCTATTACCGGAGGAATGCCCTGTCTTGCAGAATGTGGAGGCTTTATGTATCTTCATCAGGAGATGGAGACGATGGATGGAAAATTCCGTAAACTCTGCGGAGTGATTCCGGGAAAAGCGTTCCGGACGCCGAAACTGAACCGATTCGGTTATATCACCCTTACAGAAAAAGAGGATACAGGACTTGGAGAGATTCCTGCCCATGAATTCCATTATTTTGATTCCACCAACTGCGGAGAAGATTTCCATGCAGCGAAACCGTCATCAAAGCGAGGCTGGGACTGTATTCATAAAGAGGCCGCCTGATGGCTGGATTCCCTCATCTTTATTATTATGGAAATCCGGAGGTTCCGGCGCGTTTCCTCAGCAATGCACAGGATTATAAGAAGGAACGGAGGCAGAGAAAAGATGCTGAAATATAGTCTGCCGGCACTTGCCATCGGTTTTGTGCTGGATCTTCTCATCGGAGACCCGAGATGGCTTTACCATCCCATCTGTGTGATCGGAAATCTCATCGCAGTACTGGAAAAAGCGATCCGCAGAGTTTTTCCAAAAAGCAATGGAGGCGAGCTGGCAGGAGGTTTCGTGATGGTAGTTCTGATCTGTCTGTTCAGCGGCGGTGTACCGCTTCTTGTTCTTCATTATCTTTACCGTTTTCTGCCTGTGGCAGGTTTTGTGCTTGAGGCATTCTGGTGCTATCAGCTTCTGGCAACACGTTCTCTGAAAGATGAGAGCATGAAGGTTTATGACCGCCTGAAAAACGGAACTCTGGATGAAGCACGTTATGCAGTTTCCATGATCGTTGGCCGTGACACCAGGGAGCTGACAGAGACCGGTGTTACGAAAGCGGCAGTAGAAACTGTTGCAGAGAATGCTTCCGACGGTGTGATCGCACCGATGTTCTATATGGCTATTGGCGGCGTGCCGCTGATGTTCCTTTATAAAGGCATCAACACCATGGATTCCATGCTTGGATATAAGAATGATAAATATCTGTATTTTGGACGCGTGGCGGCGAAGCTTGATGATGTGGCCAACTATATTCCGGCCAGGATTTCAGGATGGCTGATGGTAGCAGGAACTGTTTTTGCAGGAATGGATACAAAAAATGCGGCAAAGATCTATCGTAGGGATCGCCGCAACCACGCAAGTCCCAATTCAGCACAGACAGAGGCTGCCATGGCTGGTGCCTGGATGTACAGCTTGCGGGAAATGCGTATTATTTTGGAAAATTATATGAAAAACCAACGATTGGTGACCCGATCCGTCCGATAGAGCCGGAAGATATCAAAAGAGCCAATCGTCTGATGTATGCGGCATCAACACTGGGAGTTGTCGTATTTCTTCTGATCAGCGGAGCAGTCAGGATGCTGTTTTTCTGATCAGAAAGAATTATAGCGTTCCGGGAAATCAACGAAGTGAAACATACAGGAGAGTAACCAATGACAAAACACATACATGGAGGAGACGTTTACAAATACAGGAACTGCCTTGATTTTTCTGCGAATCTGAATCCTCTGGGAACACCGGAAAGTGTGAAAAAGGCTATTTGTGACAGCCTGGATCATATTGCCGAGTATCCGCAGGTGGGGAGTGAACTTCTCAGAGAAAAGATCGCAGAGTATGAAGGGGTTAAGACAGAAGAAGTGATCTGCGGAAACGGTGCGGCAGAAGTGATCTTTACCCTGTGTCGTGCAGTAAATCCGAAGAAAGCACTGATCCCGGCACCTACATTTGCGGAGTACGGCCAGGCACTAGCCAGTACAGGATGTGAGCTGGAATATTATATGCTGACTGAGAATGAGGGATTTATGCTGGGAGAAGCTTATCTGGATATTCTTCATAAGGGTCTGGATATGGCATTTCTCTGCAATCCCAATAATCCTACAGGCATGCTGATCCCTCACCGTCTTTTAAAAAAGATACTGGAGAAGAGCAGAAAGCTGGGAATCCTTCTTGTTGTAGATGAGTGTTTCCTTGATTTTGTAAAAGAACCGCAGGAATATTCCCTGAAACGGTCGCTTTCCGGATTTGATAATCTTTTTATCCTGAAAGCATTCACAAAAAGGTATGCCATGGCTGGAGTACGTCTGGGTTACGGCCTTTGTTCCAATCGTGTTCTTCTGGATAAGATGGAACGGAATGTTCAGCCCTGGAATGTTTCCACAATGGCTCAGGCAGCCGGTATTCAGGCACTTTCAGAAACTGAATATGTGGAAAAAGGACGCCAGCTTATTTTCAGGGAGTCACAGTGGCTGAAAGAAGAGATGACCCGCATCGGGTATAAGGTATTTCCGTCAGAAGCCAATTATATTTTCTTCAAGGGACCGGAGGAACTTTTTGATTTCTGTCTGCGAAAGAGAATCGTGATCCGCGACTGCAGCAATTATCCGGGGCTTACAAAAGGTTATTACAGGATCGCTGTAAAGAAGCATGAAGAAAATGTAAAACTGATTGAAGTACTTGAGGGAGGTATATTATGGCAAAAGCAATAATGGTACAGGGAACCATGTCCAATGCCGGAAAGAGTCTGCTGGCTGCAGGGCTTTGCAGGATCTTCAGGCAGGACGGATATAAGGTGGCTCCCTTTAAGTCACAGAATATGGCACTGAATTCTTTCATTACGGAAGATGGCCTGGAGATGGGACGTGCACAGGTTATGCAGGCCGAGGCAGCAGGGATCAAACCGTCTGTTCTTATGAATCCCATCCTTCTGAAACCTACCAATGATGTAGGTTCTCAGGTGATCGTAAACGGCGAAGTTCTTGGAACTATGAGTGCCAGAGATTATTTCAAATACAAAAAGAAACTTGTTCCGGATGTGATGAAAGCCTACAATGCTCTTGCAGCTGAAAACGATATCATCGTTATCGAAGGCGCAGGAAGTCCGGCTGAGATAAATCTCAAAGATGAGGACATTGTAAATATGGGAATGGCGAAGATGGCAAAAGCACCGGTACTTCTTGTAGGAGATATTGACAGAGGCGGGGTTTTTGCACAGCTGATCGGTACTGTGGAGCTTCTGGAAGAAGATGAAAAAGCCATGGTCAAAGGTCTCATCATAAACAAATTCCGCGGAGACAAGACCATCCTTGATCCTGGCGTGGAGATGCTGGAAGAGAGAAGCGGCATTCCTGTTGTGGGTGTTGCTCCGTATCTTGATATCCAGGTAGAAGATGAAGACAGCCTGACAGAGCGTTTTGATCGGAAACAGGAAGCCGGTGTGATCGATATCGCGGTAATCCGTACGCCAAGGATTTCCAACTTTACGGATTTCAATCCGTTTGAGAGTATCCCCGGAGTTTCCCTCCGCTATGTAAAACATCCGAGAGATCTTCATTCTCCGGACATGATCATCCTGCCGGGAACAAAGAACACAATGGGCGATCTGATCTGGATGAGGGAAAGCGGTATGGAGGCAGCTGTTCTCAAAGAGGCTTCCAGAGGAAAGCTGATTTTCGGTGTCTGTGGTGGCTACCAGATGCTGGGAGAGACTTTGAGCGATCCTCATGGCGTGGAGAACGGCGGCTCCATGAAGGGTATGGGACTTCTTCCTATGGATACCGTATTTGCAGAGAAGAAAACAAGAACAAGGGTACAGGGACATTTCGGAGAGCTTTCCGGTGTGTTTGCACATCTTTCAGGCGCAGAAGTGGAAGGCTATGAGATTCATATGGGTGAGAGCATCCTGAAAGGGGAAGCTGGTACAGCTACCAGGATCACAGACAGTGTCAGCGGCGAGAAGAAAGAAGAAGGTGCTTTTGCAGGAAATGTCTGCGGAACTTATATCCACGGAGTTTTTGACAAGGAGGAATCAGCAGAAGCCATCATCCGTGTGATCGGTGAGAAAAAAGGCATTGATGTGGAAAATATGACAGGTGTTGACTTTGCGGCATTTAAGGAACAGCAGTATGATATTCTGGCAGCAGAGCTTCGAAAACATATGGATATGAAAAAAATCTATGAGATCCTGGAGAACGGGATCGCGGAGGACGAAGAGAAATGAAAGTAGAGCTTGAAAATGTAAAACCTATGGAGATTGAAAAAAGAAGCTTTGAGATCATCACAGAGGAGCTTGGGGACACACCTCTGATCCCTGGGACAGAACTAATCGTAAAACGCTGCATCCACACAAGCGCAGATTTTGATTATGCAAAAAATCTCCGCTTTTCTGAAGGTGCTGTAGAGCGTGCCCTGGAAGCAATCCGCAACGGTGCATGCATTGTCACTGATACCCAGATGGCAAAAGCAGGTATCAACAAACGTGCACTTGCCCGTTACGGCGGTGAAGCATACTGTTTTATGTCTGATGAAGATGTAGCTGCCATGGCAAAGAAAAACGGGACAACAAGAGCTACCGCAAGTATGGATAAGGCTGCTGAGATGGATGAAAAGCTGATCTTTGCCATTGGAAATGCACCGACCGCGCTGGTTCGTCTTTATGAGCTGATCGAAGAGGGGAAGATTTCCCCTGAGCTGATCATCGGCGTGCCGGTGGGATTTGTAAATGTTGTACAGTCCAAAGAGCTGATCATGCACGCAGATGTGCCTTATATTGTTGCAAAAGGACGTAAAGGCGGAAGTAATATTGCAGCGTGCATTGTGAATGCACTTCTTTATATGATTGATAACAAAAGAGACTGATCATACAAAGCTGTCTGTCACTGTTTTCAGAAGCTGACATGCAGGGAGGAAGTCTTTTAAAGGGATGGAAGAACAGGAAAGAACAAGAGAGATGGTTTCTTCTGTTTCTTTAAGGACTTCCAGACGCAGGCCCTGTGTGCATGCAGCCTTTATCAGCTGGTCACCTGTGGCGGGACAGGGCATGGTAAGTGCCAGGCTGGTACCTGCTGCCCCAGTTATGATCTGGCAGTTTTTTCCGAAAGTTTCTTTTACTGCGGATGTGAGAGCTTTCAGCTTCTGGGCATAAAGACGACGGAGCTTTCTTGTCTGGGAGAGCATATGGCCATCGCGGATAAACTGGCAGAGAGCAATCTGTTCTGCCTTGGAAGCTGTCTGATTATAGCAGGCAGCTTTTTTTATATATAATTCCCGGAGAGATGGCGGAAGAACCATAAAACTCACACGGATAGATGGAAGGAGAAGCCTGGAAAAAGATCCGATATAAATCACATTTTCCCCTCCTGCAAGGCCGAACAGGGATGGTGTGGGCTTCTGGAGATAGACGAATTCGTTTTCGAAATCATCTTCAATGATCAGATGGCCGTCGGTCTCCGCGTGTCGGATCAGTTCCAGACGACGTTTCACAGGCATGATCTCACCCC
The DNA here is from genome assembly GCF_003474435.1 of Ruminococcus sp. AF46-10NS. Lineage (GTDB taxonomy): Bacteria > Bacillota > Clostridia > Lachnospirales > Lachnospiraceae > Blautia_A. The sequence goes on along the minus strand of NZ_QRNF01000002.1, from coordinate 85,339 downwards.
ATTTAGTCATATGTGCAGGTGATACATAGATTACATCACAGTTTTTGTTGCGGTAATGGACATCAAATCCGTAATCTTCAAAAACAGTGCTGCACTGGATAAAGGACGGGGTAGGAAATGAGACAGTTTTCCGGTCATGGATCAGGGGACAGAGGATCTGAAGAAGGCTCTGAAGTCCGGCACCAACTACAATATCATCGGGAGAACAGATCACATTTCTGCGTTCCCGGACATAATCGGAGAGAACTTCCCGGAAATCTTTTTCCCCCTGGGGTTCTCCGTAGGATAGCATACGTTCATCCTGACGGAGTGCGCTTTTAATGTAACGCTGCCACAGGTCAAAACGGAAACTTTCCCGGTCAACACCGGAAGAAGCAAAATCATAGACACAGGGAATGGTGTCTCTGAAAGGCTTTTCCAGAGTAAGATGGTGTTGTTTTCTGGCAATATCTGTGACATAATAGCCGCTCTGGGGTCTGGCGATAATATAGCCGTCAGCTGCAAGCTGGAGATAAGCATTTTCAATCGTGGTACGGCTAAGCTTCAGATCCTGAGCGCATTTGCGCAGAGAAGGCATCTTGCTTCCGGGAAGAAGTCGGTTTTCCATGATCATTTTCCTGTAGTAGTGGTATACTTCCAGATAGAGATGTTCTTTTTTGTGTTCTGCGGATATATTTAACATAGGTATGGTAATTTCCTTCCAAAAGTGATTGCGTAAACCTGACAATATATTCTATAATAATACGGAAAAAAACTCAAGACTGGAGAAATGAGATGAAGAAAATAGCAGTGGTCAATGATCTTTCCGGACTGGGAAAATGTTCGCTTACAGCGGCAATTCCTGTAATCTCAGTGATGGGAGTGCAGGCATGCCCTTTTCCCACAGCTGTTTTAAGTAATCAGACAGGCTATGATACTTATTTCTGTGAGGATTTCACAGATCATATGGAACCATATATGGAACAGTGGAGGAAACGGGATTTTGTTCCGGATGGAATTTACACAGGTTTTCTTTCTGATGAGAAACAGGCAGATAAGATCCTGAAACTGATGGATACGTTTGCCGGGGAAGACACACTGATCCTTACAGATCCTGTAATGGGGGATGACGGGGAAGTATACCCTATCTATACAGAGGCACTTAGGAACCGCTTTTGTGAACTGGTCAGACGTTCTTATGTGATCACGCCCAATCTGACAGAAGCACTGATCCTTTTATACGGAAAGGAGAAGATGGAAGCAATCTGGAGAGAATTCCAGGAGATATCAGGAAGAGAACGGCTGGATCAGATCGAAGAGACCGGTCGCAGACTTGCAGAGGAATTTTCCCTTTCCGCAGTTGTGATCACAGGAGTGGATTACCGGGAAGGCGAGGAGCTTGTGAAAATAGGAAATCTTGTTCTGGAAAAAGAGAAAAGTTCCTGGGTCTTTGCAGAGAAATCCGGTGGCAGCTATTCCGGTACAGGAGATCTTTTTGCATCAGTACTCAGTGCGGGACTGGTGAAAGGTTATTCTATGAAAAAATGTGCACATCTGGCAGTGGATTTTATTTCTGCATCTATCAGAGATGCAGTGGAAGAAGGGACTGACCGCAATGACGGAGTGTGCTTTGAGGCACATCTTGGCAGATTGATCCAATAGAGAAGATCAGAGGAACATTTTATTATGGAACAGAAAAACTGTTCAGGGGAGGTATATTATGATTTCAGCAGAAGAACAGAAACAGGTGATCGCTCTGGTAAGACAGACAAAAGATCTGATCTTAAAAGAGATGAAAAATGAGGAAGTTATGGTAAAAGGTGCGGCCAACTATGTGACGAATGTGGATCTGGCTGTACAGAATTTCCTGAAGGCTGAACTGGGAAAAGCTTTTCCGAATATCGCCCTGATCGCAGAGGAGAAGGAGAATACGGGACTTTCCGAAGAGGGAACTTACTGGATCTTGGATCCTATTGACGGAACTGCCAATCTGATCCTTGGTTTCCGTATGAGTGCTGTTGCGCTTGGACTTTACGAAAAAGGCGAGATCGTTTTCGGAGCTGTGTTTAATCCGTTTACAGATGAGCTGTTTCATGCAGCGAAAGGTGAGGGAGCATATCTTAACGGTAATGCTATTCATGCTTCTTCCACAGAGCATTTCGGGGACGCTGTGATTTCCTACGGTTCCACGCCATATACGAAATCCGAAGCAAAGAATCTGTTTCCGATTTTCTATAATATCTTTATGAAATGCGGGGACTTCCGACGGACAGGTTCCGCAGAGCTTGATATGTGCTATGTGGCATGTGGAAGAGAGCATGGTTATCTTGAGCGTGACCTGAAACCCTGGGATTATTCTGCAGGAACCATTATTGTCAGAGAAGCAGGAGGCGTGGTCAGGACCTGGAAAGGTGAAGAACCAGCTTATCTGACAAATGGTGATATCCTTGCCTGTGCACCGCAGTTTGAGGAAATCTTGTTGAAAGAACTTGCATAAATCTTCATGCAGGTAATCAGCAGATATTATTGCATAAATAAATACCGGGATCTGCCGGTCTAAAAAAGAGCTGACCATTCAGGCCAGCTCTTCCCATTTTTCATAAAGTGTTTCCAGTTCTTCTGTAATGTCTGCTTTTTCGCGGCTGAGCTTTGTACATTCTGCCACGTTGGTACATACATCCGGGAGAACCATAGTATCATCAATTTCTTTATCTCTTGTTTCCAGCTCTTCAATGCGGGCTTCTACTTTTTTCAGTTCGGCTTCCCGTTTTCGTTTCCTTGACTGTTCCTCCTTCATCTGCTGCCAGGAAAGCTTGTTCTCGGAGGCTGTTTTTTCTTCCTGAGGAGCTTCCGGGGTATTGATGTCAGGAGCATAGGCGCTGGTCAGCTCTTCTTTTTTCTCAAGATAATAGTCGTAATCACCGATATAATTTACAACAGCCTGATTGGTCAGTTCCATGATCCTGGTTGCTGTCTGATTGATAAAGTAACGGTCGTGGGATACATACAGCACAGTACCAGTATAGCTTACAAGTGCTTCCTCCAGTATTTCCTTGGAGGCGATATCCAGATGGTTGGTAGGCTCATCCAGAATCAGGAAGTTGGCTTCTGAGAGCATTAGCTTGGCAAGAGAGACACGTCCTCGTTCGCCGCCGGAAAGTGCGGAGATCTCTTTAAATACATCATCTCCTGTAAAAAGGAAAGCTGCAAGCATATTGCGGATCTCTGTTTCTGTAAGTGTGGGGTAGGTGTCAGAAATCTCCTGGAAGATCGTCTTATCCATATGAAGAACATGATGTTCCTGATCGTAATACCCGATCTGAACCTTTGAGCCAAGAGAAAATTTACCGGCATCTGCTTCAAGAAGACTGTTGATGATCTTCAGCATCGTTGTCTTGCCGGTTCCGTTGTTTCCGATCAGGGCTACACGTTCTCCACGCTTGATATCAAAGGAGATATCTGAAAAAAGCGTCTGCCCTGGGAAAGCCTTGGAAAGTCCTTCCACATGAAGAACGTCATTTCCGCTTAAAACACGTGGCTCCAGGGAAATGCGCATCCGATCCTGGATCTCCAGCGGTTTCTCAATACGCTGCACGCGATCCAGCATTTTTTCACGGCTCTCAGCACGCTTGATGGATTTTTCACGGTTAAAAGATTTCAGTTTAGCGATAACTGCCTCCTGATGCCTGATATCTCTCTGCTGGTTCAGGAAAGCTTTATACTGGGCATCACGAAGCTGGGCTTTCTTAAGGGCGTAGGAAGAGTAATTGCCACTGTAAACACGGGTCTCACCAGCTTCGATCTCTACGACCTTGGTGACAACTTTATCGAGAAAATAACGATCATGGGATACAATAAAAACAGCTCCCGGATAATTGAGAAGATAAGTCTCCAGCCAGGAGATACTCTCCATATCCAGATGGTTGGTAGGCTCATCAAGAAGCAGGATATCCGGCTTGGAAAGAAGCATCTTTCCAAGTGCCACACGCGTTTTCTGGCCGCCGGAAAGCTTCTCGATCTGTTTGTCGTAATCTTCCTCTGTGAAACCAAGGCCTTTCAGGACACCGGTGAGCTCGCTCTTGTAAGCATAGCCGTTCTCCAGTTCAAACTGATGGGTGAGACGGGTATAGGTCTCCATCAGGCGGTTCAGGTCATCACCAGTGACATTGTTCATTTCCTGCTCCAGATTGCGGATGCGGCATTCCATATCAATGATGTGCTGCTTGGTCGTAAGAAGCTCCTCATAAATGGTGTGGTGGCCGTGAATATCCTGATACTGGGCGAGATAACCGATATTTTTATCCCTGGCAAGAACTACAGTTCCCGAATCTGCGGAGATCTCCTGCATGATAATACGAAGAAGCGTAGTCTTACCTGCTCCGTTGCATCCGATAAGAGCCGCTTTTTCCCGGTCCTCGATATGGAAGGATGCATTATTTAAAATAACATTTTCGCCAAATGTCTTGCATATATTTTGACATGATAAAATCATAAAAACTGTCCTCCTGTACAAAAAGATCCTGACTCTGCCTAAAAAAACAGGGAAAATCCTTCACTTATTATAACGGAAACCCACAGGAATTCAAAGAAAAAATCAATTATTTGAAAAAATATGAAGAAATTTGTACATAACTCACAAGTTTAATTGACAGGAAAATGTCAATTCGGTATAATTAAACTAGTGTAAGGTAAGGAGGAAAACTATCGTGGAGACAAAACAAATCTCGAAAGCGGTGATTAAGCGTCTGCCACGCTATTACCGCTACTTAGGAGAGCTGATGGAAGACAATGTAGAGCGTATTTCTTCCAATGAATTAAGTAAGAAGATGCACACCACAGCTTCCCAGATCCGTCAGGATCTTAATAATTTCGGCGGTTTTGGGCAGCAGGGCTATGGCTATAACGTGCATTATCTTTATACAGAGATTGGTAAGATATTAGGACTGGATACTGTTCATCCGATGATCATCCTGGGTGCCGGTAATCTTGGACAGGCACTTGCCAATTATGTGGATTTTGAAAAACGGGGATTCAAGCTGGTAGGGATCTTTGATGTAAATCCGGTTCTTGAAGGTATTGCAGTCCGTGGGCTTGAGATCCAGATGCTCAGTGAGCTGCCGTTTTTCCTGAGAGAGAATCATGTGGAGATTGCGATTCTTACCCTTCCTAAGAATAAAGCCAAGGAGATGGCTGACATTCTGGTAGAGAACGGGATCAAGGCGATCTGGAATTTTGCACATCTTGATCTTGAGACACCGGATGATGTGATCGTGGAGAACGTGCACCTTTCCGAGAGTCTTATGACGCTGTCGTACAATCTGAGCAAATACAGGCAGGAGCATGTGGAATAACAGAAATGGAGTATGGGGCTGCCGGAAACGGCAGCTTTCTCTGTGAGAGGGGGAAGAAGACAGCATGAAAAAACTTGTTACCTGCGCTGAGATGAAGAACCTGGACAGTGCTACTATCCACAAGATCGGTGTGGCATCGGAAGTTCTGATGGAGCGGGCAGCATTGAAAGTAGTAGAGGAAACAGAGAAATACCTGGAAAAGAATGAACGGATCCTGGTAGTCTGCGGAAGCGGAAATAACGGCGGTGATGGGATCGCCGTTGCCAGATTGCTTTATCTCAAGGGAATCCGGGCAGAATTTTATATGGCCGGAAACAAGGAAAAAATGACCAGGGAGACAACGCTGCAGTACAAGATCGCTACAGCTTATCATGTACCGGAAGTGAATAACCCGAACTGGAGCGAATATACTACTATAGTAGATGCCGTGTTCGGTGTGGGCCTTGCGCGTCCGATCGAGGGACATTATGCGAAGATCATCCATGAGATGAACAGTGCGCGGGCAAAGAAGATCGCTGTTGACATCCCATCAGGAGTGAACGGAGATACTGGCCTGGAAATGGGAATCGCCTTCAGTGCCGATCTTACTGTTACGTTTGCCTATGTGAAAAGAGGACTTTGCTTTTATCCGGGAAGACTGTATGCGGGAAAGATCGTCATAGCGGATATCGGAATCTATGAGCAGGAAGCTGTAAAGGCATCTGCCCGCTGTCTGGAGAGAGAAGACCTGAAACTGTTTCCGGAGCGTGATCCCGGCGGAAATAAGGGAACTTTTGGAAAAATCCTATTTGTTACCGGAAGTGCGGGAATGTGCGGGGCTGCTTACTTAAGTGCCGGTGCAGCACTCCGGGCCGGAGCGGGAATGGTGAAGATCCAGACTGTGGAAGAGAATCGGATACCATTGCAGATTCTTTTGCCAGAAGCCATGGTATGTACCCGGTTTGATGAGGAATCCAATGAACAGCTTCTTTCCTGGTGCGACGTGATCGTGATCGGACCGGGACTTGGAACTTCAGGGGCCAGCCGTGAGAGAGAACAGTGGTTTCTCACGGCAGCTGCCCGGGAGAAAAAACCGCTGGTACTGGATGCAGATGGGCTGAATCTTCTGGCTATGCATCCGCAGTGGAGGGAATATATAGGAGATCATGTGATCCTGACTCCCCATATCGGGGAGATGAGCCGTCTCTGCGGCAAAAGTATCAGGGAGATCCAGGAGACCATTGCAGGGACAGCTGTGGATTATGCAAAGAAAACAGGCTGCGTGTGTGTTCAGAAAGATGCATGCACAGTAGTTACAGATGGCAGGAACGATGTCTATCTGAATGTTTCAGGCAATTCCGGCATGGCAACCGCAGGAAGCGGAGATGTGCTTTCCGGGATTCTGGCAGGTGTGTTGTGCATGTATCTGAAAACGGAGGAACAGCCTCCAATGGTTTTAAAGGCCGCGTTAGGTGTTTATCTTCACGGACTTTGCGGCGATCTTGCAGCCGCTGAAAAAGGAAAGCGCAGTATGCTGGCAGGGGATATCATTGAATATCTTCCGCAGGCTTTAGCGATAGGTGAAGAGGAGTCAAAATTATGAAAAAATACGAGAGAGTTAAAGCTCTGGTATCCCTGGATGCCATTGCCCATAACTTTGAGGAGATGCACAGAAATGTAAAAGAAGGAACCAGGATCATTGCAGTGATCAAGGCAGATGGCTACGGACATGGTGCCAGGGCTATTGCAAAGCTGATTCATGATTATGATTATATCTGGGGATTTGCCACAGCTACAGCAGAGGAAGCACTGGAGCTTCGTCATGCGGGCATTACCAAGCCGATCCTGATCCTGGGAATTGTTTTTGAAGAATATTATGAGGAGCTTGCTGCCAATGATATCCGGATCACCATTTCTGATCTGAATACTGCGGTAGAGTATGCCAAAGCAGGAGAACGTATCGGAAAAAATGTACATATTCACCTGGCTCTGGATACAGGAATGACCAGGATCGGTTACGCGGATATTCCGGAGAATGCTGTTAAGATCGAAAAAGTTGCCAAGATTCCGAATCTTGTGATCGAGGGAATGTTTACCCATTTTGCGAGGGCAGATGAGTTTGACCGTTCTCCTGCACTTGTGCAGCTTGACCGTTATTTGCGTTTTGCAGATCTTCTGGAAAAAAGGGGTGTGCACATCCCGGTCCGTCACTGCTCCAACAGTGCAGGTATCATCCGTGTTCCGGAAGCCAACCTTAACGTTGTCCGTGCAGGAATCACCATTTATGGCATTTATCCTTCCGAGGAGGTTGAGCGTGACATTGTGAAGCTGATTCCTGCCATGGAACTTAAGAGCCACGTATCCTATGTAAAGAATGTGGAGCGCGGAACGGCGGTAAGTTATGGAGGAACTTTTATCACAGAGCGTTTTACCAGAATGGCTACGATTCCGGTAGGCTACGCAGATGGCTATCCGAGACAGCTTTCCAACAAGGGTTGGGTTCTGATCCATGGAAAAAAAGCTCCGATCCTTGGCCGTGTATGTATGGATCAGTTCATGGTGGATGTCACAGATATTCCGGAGGTAAAGGCAGGCGATGAGGTGACGCTGATGGGAAGAGACGGAGATGAATTTATCAGTGTGGAGACACTGGGAGATATTTCCGGAAGATTTTCCTATGAGTTTGTCTGTGAGATCAGCAAGCGTGTTCCGAGAGTCTATATAAAAGATGGTAAGGAATGCGGCGAAGAAGAAAGCTTCTTTCAGTGATAAAAGAGATCTGTTTTACTGAGAGGTAAAGCGGGGAAAAATTACCACGCATGTATACACAATGAATTTGTGGAAATACTTATCTGTAAAAAGGACTACGGCTTACAAAGAGGAGCCGGACCAGAATCGGAGTGTGAATTGTGTGGTTATAAAAAGAGGGGATATTTTTTACGCAGATTTAAGACCTGTAGTGGGAAGTGAACAGGGTGGTATCCGCCCGGTGCTGATCATTCAGAACGATGTGGGTAACAGACATAGCCCGACAGTGATCTGCGCAGCCATTACATCAAAAATGAACAAGGCAAAACTGCCGACACATATTGAGATCGATGCATCTGCTTATGGAATAGAGAAGGATTCCGTGATTCTTCTGGAACAGCTGCGTACCATTGATAAACGGAGACTGAAAGATAAGGTGTGCCATCTGGACGAGGCCATGCTGGATAAGGTGAATCATGCACTTGAGATCAGCCTGGAGCTACATTCTAGCTTGACCGGGTATTCTGATTCTTGACGAAATCTTCCATAAGTGTTATATTTAATCGAGTTGCAATACGTGAACCGGTACTTGCGGAATGGATAAAGTATTGAATTAATAAGACACTGTTCAAAGAAGGAACAGTAAAAACGAGGAGAGGAAGATAACATGTCAGGACATTCAAAATTTGCCAACATCAAACATAAGAAAGAGAAAAATGATGCCAAGAAGGGTAAGATATTCACAGTCATCGGACGTGAGATCGTTATGGCGGTAAAAGCCGGCGGTCCGGATCCTGCAAACAACAGCAAGCTTCGTGATGTCATTGCCAAGGCGAAAGCAAACAACATGCCGAACGATACTATTGACCGTGGAATCAAGAAAGCAGCCGGAGCAGATTCCGCAGACAGCTATGAGAAAGCTGTATATGAGGGATATGGTCCGAACGGTGTTGCCATAATCGTAGAGACACTTACAGATAACAAGAACCGTACAGCAGGTAATGTGCGTAACGCATTTACCAAAGGCAACGGAAGCATCGGAACACAGGGATGCGTATCTTTCATGTTTGACCAGAAAGGTCAGATCATCATAGACAAGGAAGAACTTGAGGATGAGTGCGGCGATGTGGATGCGGACGAGCTGATGATGACAGCTCTTGATGCAGGCGCAGAGGATTTCAGCGAGGAAGAGGACAGCTTTGAGATTATCACTGCACCGGATGATTTCAGTGCAGTACGCGAGGCTCTTGAGAAAGCCGGAATCCCGCTTATGGAAGCACAGATCGCCATGATCCCGCAGACCTATGTGGAGCTCAACGATGACCAGGCGATCAAGGATCTTCACAGAACTCTGGATCTTCTTGATGAAGATGATGACGTTACTGACGTATGGACGAACTGGGACGAATGATTTTCGAATAGGGATTGATATTTTTGCACATAATACCTCCAGAATTTTTGATTCCGGAGGTATTTTTATATGGAAAAAAACGAAAAAGAAGAGAAAAAACAGAAAGAACTGAACAGAGAGGAGAGTCAGGATGAGCAGATCCGTGAAACAGGTCAGGTGGTGCTTGACGGGAATTCCAGAAAACATAAAGTGGAGCTTCTTACAGTAATTGGAGAGATCGAGGGACATGAGTCGGCGCCGTCTCACAGTAAGACTACCAAGTATGAACATGTTTTGCCCAAGCTGGCACTGATCGAGGATGATGAGGAGATCGAGGGACTTCTGATTCTTCTTAATACAGTAGGAGGCGACGTGGAAGCGGGACTTGCCATTGCAGAGATGATCGCATCCTTAAGTATCCCTACAGTGTCACTTGTTCTTGGTGGAGGACATTCCATAGGAGTTCCTATGGCGGTTTCGGCAGATTATTCTTTTATTGTGCCCAGTGCTACCATGGTGATCCATCCGGTACGCCAGAACGGTATGTTTATCGGGGTGGTGCAGACTTACCGCAATATGGAAAAGATCCAGGACCGGATCACTGCATTTGTGGCCAGACACTCCCACATGACCAGAGAGCGGATGGAAGAGCTGATGCTGGATACTTCACAGCTGGTAAAAGATGTGGGAACCATGCTGGAAGGGAAAGAGGCAGTAAAAGAAGGCTTGATCGATGAAGTAGGTGGGATCCGGGACGCACTGGACCGGCTGTATTCACTGATCGAAGAAAGAAAAACGCAGAAATAGTCATTTTTATGAGGATTTTGGTGAAAGAGGTTATATGAGACTAACGTAGTTATACTGTACTGTGGTAAAGAAAATCGGCAGAAAATGTAAATCTTCCCTTGCCATATCAAGAATTTTAGCGTATTATTAATAAAGGTTTATAATTAGCGCGAGGAGGAAGACCATGTATAAGGTTTTAAAAGCTGAAACGCTGGCAGCTAAGATTCATCTTATGGTTGTGCATGCACCACGTGTGGCAAGCCATTGTCTGCCAGGACAATTTATCATTGTGAAACTTGATGAAAAGGGAGAGAGAATCCCACTTACTATCTGTGACTATGACCGCGAAGCTGGTACAGTTACGATAGTATTCCAGGAGATTGGTGCATCTACTGTTAAGATGTCTGCTCTGAAAGAAGGAGATTCTTTCCGTGATTTCGTAGGACCGCTGGGATGTCCGTCTGAGTTCGTACACGAGGATATCGAAGAACTTAAGAAAAAGAAAATGGTATTTGTTGCTGGTGGTGTAGGTACTGCACCTGTTTATCCGCAGGTAAATGGCTTCATGAGCACGGTATCACAGCAGATGTTATCCTTGGTTCCAAGACAAAGGATATGGTTATCCTTGAGAAAGAGCTTTCATCTGTTTCCAATCTTTATGTTACAACAGATGACGGATCCTATGGCCGTTCCGGTATGGTAACAAAAACTCTTGAGGATCTCGTTACAAACGAAGGCAAACATTATGATGTCTGTGTAGCGATCGGACCGATGATCATGATGAAATTTGTCTGTCTCCTTACCAAGAAACTTGGTATCCATACAATTGTCAGCATGAACCCGATCATGGTTGACGGAACCGGTATGTGCGGCGCATGTCGTCTGCAGGTCGGTGATGAGATTAAGTTTGCCTGTGTAGACGGACCGGAGTTTGACGGACATCTCGTTGATTTCGATCAGGCTATGAAGAGAAGCCAGATGTACAAGACCCAGGAGGGACGTGCATTACTGAAACTTCAGGAAGGCGATACCCACCACGGTGGATGCGGACAGTGCGGAGGTGACAAGTAATGGCAGATGCAAAAATGTTAAAAAAAGTTCCTGTAAGAGAGCAGGATCCTAAGGTACGTGCGACAAACTTCGAGGAAGTATGTCTTGGATATAATCAGGAAGAAGCAATGGAAGAGGCACAGAGATGTCTCGGCTGTAAGAAACCGAAATGTGTAGAGGGATGTCCGGTATCCATCAATATTCCGGGATTTATCGAGCACATCAAAGAAGGCAACATGGAAGAGGCTTACAAGGTGATCGGTTTATCTTCCGCACTTCCGGCTATCTGTGGTCGTGTATGTCCGCAGGAATCCCAGTGTGAGGGACAGTGTATCCGCGGTAAGAAGGGCGAGGCTGTTTCTATCGGTAAGCTGGAGAGATTCGTTGCAGACTATGCTCTGGAGCATGATATCAAACCTGCAGGAGCAGAGGTTAAGAACGGACATAAGGTTGCAGTGATCGGTTCCGGTCCATCCGGACTTACCTGTGCAGGTGACCTTGCAAAGGCAGGATACGATGTAACTGTATTCGAGGCTCTTCATGAGCTTGGCGGTGTTCTTGTTTACGGTATTCCGGAGTTCCGTCTTCCGAAGCAGAAGGTTGTTAAGAAAGAGATCGAGAAGGTCAAAGAGCTTGGCGTTAAATTCGAGACAAACGTTGTCATCGGTAAATCCACTACCATCGATCAGCTGATCGAGGATGAGGGATTTGAGGCTGTATTCATCGGCTCCGGTGCAGGACTTCCGATGTTCATGGGTATCCCGGGTGAGAATGCAAGCGGTGTATTTTCTGCAAACGAGTACCTGACAAGAAGCAACCTCATGAAAGCATTCGATGATTCTTACGATACACCGATCGCAGCAGGCAAGAAAGTTGCAGTTGTGGGTGGTGGTAATGTTGCTATGGATGCTGCAAGAACAGCTCTGAGACTTGGTGCGGAAGTACATATCGTGTACAGAAGAAGTGAAGCTGAGCTTCCTGCCAGAGCAGAGGAAGTTCATCACGCTAAGGAAGAGGGCATCATCTTTGACCTTCTTACTAATCCGAAGGAGATCCTTGTGGATGAGAACGGACATGTAAACGGTATGAAAGTTGTTAAGATGGAGCTTGGTGAGCCGGATGCTTCTGGAAGAAGACGTCCGGTAGAGATTCCTGGTTCCGAGTATGAGATGGATGTGGATACAGTTATCATGTCTCTCGGTACTTCACCGAACCCGCTTATTTCTTCCACAACCAAAGGTCTCGATATCAACAAGAGAAGATGTATCGTTGCTGAGGAGGAGACTGGTAAGACATCTAAGGATGGTGTATACGCAGGTGGAGATGCTGTTACAGGTGCAGCTACCGTAATCCTTGCAATGGGTGCTGGTAAAGCAGGCGCAAGAGGTATCGATGAATATCTGAAAAATAAATAAACAGAAGCTCTGTTTATAAAGAGTCTTCCGGCTGCAGTGGCCATATATGGCACAAGCCGGGAGGCTTTTTTTACTCTGTTTGCTGAATTACACCGGAAAGAACATCTGTTTGATTTTTCTACCAAGAGTGGATTGTAAGTTGGCTGCAATTATGCTATAATGTGTTGGAAAAATTTTTAGAAAAGGAAATATAATTATGTCAGTAATACATGCTATTATATTGGGAATCCTGCAGGGCATCACAGAATTTCTGCCAGTCAGCAGTTTCGGACACCTTTGTGCAGTGCAGCATTTGATGGGCGGCACCAGAGGTTCAGGAGTGCTTTTTGAAGTGATGCTTCATATTGGAACAATGGCTGCCCTGATCCTGTTTTTGTGGAAAGACATCAGGAAGATCGGAATCGAGCTGATCGGAATGATCCTGGATCTGATTGGTAATGCCAATATTTTTCTTTATAACAGAAGAACAGGCAAGAACCTTACTTATGCAAGAATCGTAACAGGTACTTATCGTAAACTTACTGCACTGCTTGTTGTATCTACGATTCCTACAATGCTGATAGGATACCAGTGCAAACGCCTTGTAGTGCGTACAGCAGCATCCCATATGTTTTCCGGTATTGGTCTGCTGCTCACAGGAGTAATTCTTCTTGTAGTAGATTACAGCAGCATAAATGGAAACAAGGGAACAAGGGAAGCAAATTACGGAGATGCCATGTGGATGGGAATCTGTCAGGGAGTTTCTGTATTTCCCGGCATATCCCGGCTGGGACTGACTATGAGTGCCGGCCTTTTCTGCGGAATGAGTCGGAAATTTGCTGTGAAATATTCGCTGCTCATGAGCATACCGGCAGTGATCGGAGCGTTTATTGTTGAAATGGGTGAATTTACTTCTGTAAGCATGACTGTGGGCAGGGGATTTACCTATGTTCTTGGAATGCTTATAGCAGGAGTTACAGGATACCTGGTGATCCGTTTTATGGTGAATTTTGTGAATCAGATTAAGCTGCGTTATTTTGCATTCTATTGTTTTGCAGCCGGAATTATTGCGCTGGCAGTAAATTATATTTGATCAAATGTGGATGTTTTTATTCGCTAAACTTATTAAATGGGAGGAATCTGATAATGGCAGCTTCAAAAACAACCAAAAGAAGAAAGGGAAAGGCTGCACAGAAGCAGCAGCCTGCCAATAACAGATTTCAGACCGAAATTCTTATTCTGGTAGTACTTGCAGCCTGTATCATCCTTATGATCAGTGCTTTTGGAATGGGCGGAATTGTGGGCAATGCCATTAGCAGCATAACTTTTGGAATCATGGGAATGTGTGCATATCTGTTTCCTGTTGTACTGTTTAGTGGAGTGTCATTTCTTCTTGTAAATAGTTCCAGCCGCCTTGCATATAAGAAGTTTTTGGCAGGAATCGTGTTTTTTATATTTCTCTGCGGACTTCTGCAGCTTCTGACAGAAGGCTATACACCAAGTACAACATTTGCTGATTACTATTCTTTGAGCTCTGAATATCATACAGGAGGCGGCGTATTTGGAGGTGCGGTCTGTATTTCCACAGCTTCCGCATTTGGAGTGATAGGTGGTGCAGTGATCATTGTGCTGGTACTCCTTGTCTCACTGATCATCATCACCCAGAGATCTTTTTTTGGATTTATGAACAAGATTCTGGATTTTATCTCAGAAGCAGTGCAGGAAGGCAGAGACGCATATATAGAGGGTCAGCCTGACCGCGAGAAGCAGAAAGAATTACGCAGGAAGATCCGTGCTGAAAAAAGGGCAGAGAAAATCCGGATTCTGGAGGAAGAACTGGCAGAAGAAGAGCTGGCACTTGCAGGGGAGACTTCTGAGAATAACGGAAAGAAGAAATTCCGGAGAAAATCCGTCAGAGCAGAAAAAGAAAGACAGGCCGCTGTAAAAGCCAACCGTAAGGGAGAATTTAATCTTCCTTCTTTTCTTGATGAAGAAAAAGCAGAGCTTCCGGCAGATACTGATCTGACAGAAGAGGAGAAGACTGATAAAGAGGAGAACCAGCCATCTTATGAAGCACCGTTGGAATTTCAGATCCATCGTTCGACACAGGTACCGCAGGAGGACGAGGACGCAGAAAAACCTGATTTTGAACGTGATATCCAGGAAAATACACCGGAAGATGATTATGATGGATATGAAGATGCTGATATCCCGCAGATGCACCAGATTTTTCCGGGGAAATCTGAAACTGTGCCTGGAAAGTCAAAGTCTCATAAAAACAGAACAGCATCAGCAGATCCGAAAGAACAGGTGAATTCAGAAACACAGGCTCAGGCAGAAGAGAAATCATCTCATCAGCCATCCAGAAATCCGAAATCTTCCCAGGCGGAGATCGAACACGGAATCAATAATATCCAGCATGAGATCAGTCAGAAAGAACTTCCTGAGAAGAAACCATACCAGTATCCACCTCTGAAAATTCTGAAACGTGGGGATGGCAGATCCCAGGGAGATTCGGATGCCCATTTAAGAAAAACGGCCCAGAAGCTTCAGGATACTCTGCATAATTTTGGCGTTAATGTAACAGTGACAAATGTAAGCTGTGGCCCGACTGTTACCAGATATGAACTTCAGCCTGAGATGGGAGTGAAAGTCAGCAAGATCGTAGGACTTTCTGATGATATCAAACTGAATCTTGCTACTCCGGATATCCGTATTGAGGCACCGATACCCGGCAAGGCTGCTGTGGGAATTGAGGTTCCGAATAAGGAGAACAGTCCTGTTATGCTCCGGGATCTTCTCCAGTCTGATGAATTTAAAAATGCCAAATCCAAGCTTTCTTTTGCAGCCGGAAAAGATATTGCAGGTAAACCGGTTGTGGCAGATATTGCCAAGATGCCCCATCTTCTGATCGCAGGTGCTACTGGTTCAGGTAAATCTGTGTGCATAAATACCCTGATCATCAGTATTCTTTATAAGGCAACACCGGATGAAGTACGTCTGATCATGATTGACCCGAAAGTAGTAGAGCTGAGTGTATACAATGGTATTCCGCATCTGTTTATTCCTGTTGTCACAGATCCGAAGAAGGCTGCCGGTGCTCTGAACTGGGCTGTTTCCGAGATGACAAGCCGTTACAATGCTTTTGCGGAGTATGGAGTGCGTAATCTTGGAGAATATAATAAAAAAGTTGCAAATATGCGGGTTCCTGAGGGAGAAAAAGCTCCTGAGAAGATGCCGCAGATCGTGATCATTGTAGATGAGCTTGCGGACCTTATGATGGTTGCGCCTGGTGAGGTGGAGGATGCTATCTGCCGTCTTGCACAGCTGGCCCGTGCTGCCGGTATCCATCTGATTATTGCAACGCAGAGACCATCTGTGAATGTCATTACAGGTCTTATCAAAGCGAATATGCCGTCCAGAATTGCATTCTCCGTGTCTTCAGGAGTGGATTCCAGAACAATTCTGGATATGAATGGCGCAGAAAAACTACTCGGTAAAGGAGACATGCTGTTTTATCCGCAGGGATATCAGAAGCCAGCCAGACTGCAGGGTGCGTTTGTGTCTGATGAAGAAGTCAGCGCTGTTGTAGAATATGTTTCTGATAAGAATCAGGGAGCGGTCTATGACACTGCCATCGAGAAGCAGGTGAATACTGCCAGCGCAGCAGGAGGAGCCGGTGGCGGTGACAGAGACGTATACTTTGCAGATGCGGGTAAGTTCATCATTGAGAAAGAGAAGGCTTCCATCGGCATGCTCCAGCGTATGTTTAAGATCGGATTTAACCGTGCTGCAAGGATCATGGACCAGCTGTGTGATGCTGGCGTTGTAGGCCCGGAGGAAGGAACCAAGCCCCGTAAAGTACTGATGTCAGCAGAAGAGTTTGAGAATTATCTGGAGGAGAACGGCTGATGAAGATAAGTATTCTTACTGTAGGGAAAATCAAAGAAAAATATTTAAGAGATGCGATCGCAGAGTATTCCAAGCGGCTCAGCCGCTACTGTAAGCTGGAGATCATCGAGGTGGCTGATGAAAAAACACCGGATAATGCCAGTGAGACAGTGGAGGATTCCATCCGGAGTAAAGAGGGCGAACGTCTTCTGAAATATATTAAGGATGAGGCATTTGTGATTACCCTGGAGATTGCAGGCGAACAGCTTACCTCAGAAAAATTTGCAGAGAAGATCAACAATCTGGGAATCCGGGGAACCAGCCATATCCAGTTTGTGATCGGAGGTTCCATAGGACTTGGGAAAGAAATACTCAAAAGATCCGACTATGCTCTCAGCTTTTCCAAAATGACATTCCCACATCAGCTGATGCGTGTGATCCTTCTGGAACAGATCTACAGAAGCTACCGCATTATCAGCGGAGAGCCATATCATAAATAAAATATTTGCTTTATCAGAGAACCGGTTTTTTCTATTTTCGAAAAAGCCGGTTTTTTATGAGAAAATATACTAAAAAGATAAAATACCTTGAAAAAGATTGACTAGACTAACTTACTGTTGTATAACAAAGTTATAGGAAATTAACAATATAACAGAGGGAGTTTTCCGGTATGAAAAATATAAAGAGTAAATCTGCTACAGCACTGGCTGTCGGTATGTCCGTAATTCTTGGAGCAGGAAATATGGTATTGGCAGCAGATAACAGGATCAGTAAGGAAGAAACTGTTTATATTAATGCAGAGGCGGACGGGACTGTTAAGGAGATCACAGTCTCAGAATGGCTGAAAAATTCAGGAGAAGCTTCCGGTTCGTCGATCAAAGATGTTTCAGATCTTACTGAGATTAAAATACAAAAGGTGATGAGGAATACACCCAGAAGGGACAGGAGCTTACCTGGGAAAACGATGGGAAAGATATTTATTACGAGGGAAAAACAGAGAAAGACCTCCCTGTAACAGTGAAATTTACCTATGAACTGGATGGAAAAGAGATCAAGCCCAGCGATCTTGCAGGAAAATCCGGACATCTGAAGATTCATGTTACCTATCAGAACAATACGAAAACAACCAAAAAAGTCAATGGAAAATCAGCAGAACTGTATTCTCCGTTTATGATGATCACTGGCATGATCCTTTCCACAGATCATTTTTCAAATGTGACAGTTGATAATGGAAAAGTTGTAGAAGATGATTCCAGAAACATCGTTCTTGGAATAGCTATGCCCGGTCTGAAAGAAAGCCTGGATCTCTCAAAAGATGTGGAAGATGATATTACCATTCCGGAGGATTTTACAATGGAAGCGGAAGTGACAGAATGTGAGATGACATCTTCTTTTACAGTGGCTATGCCAGACGTGCTGGATGAGATCGATCTGGATGATCTTGCCAGTGTTGATGATCTGCAGGAGTCCATCAGCAAGATGACAAAAGCTGCTTCCAGGCTTTTAAAAGGAACGAAGTCTCTTTATAAAGGAACCGATACGCTGAATACCAAATATAAAGAATTTGATCAGGGAATTTCAACACTGGCAACAGGAGTTTCCTCTTTAAGCTCCGGCGTTCAGAAACTGGACAGCGGAGCAGAAACCCTGACAAGCGGGGCATCTGCATTAAGCAGCGGAGCCTCCCAGCTGGCGCAGGGAGTTTCTGTTTATACCTCAGGAACAAATTCTCTTGCATCAGGCATAAAACAGTATAATGCTGGCGTTGATACCTTGAACAGCAGTATGCCGCAGGTTGCAGAAGGCGTAAATTCATATACAAAAGGTGTTGACAGTTACGTTTCCGGCGGAAGCCAGCTTTCTGACGGAATTACCTCCTATGTGAAGGGGGCAACAGATCTGACAGACGGTGTAAAAGAATACATAAGCGGAAATAATGCTCTTTCAGAGAATATGATCCAGTATCTGAATAGTATCAGGAATATTCTTGATGGAATGGATACGCTGGTACCAGGAATAGATACAACAGTGAAAAGTACATTGGAAGCGGCAGAACAGTTAAAGGCTCTTGGAGAGGCCATTGACGCAGAATCACTTGCAGGTATTACTGATGATACGGCAGACTTTGGCGAAGCTGCATCTGCTTATTACGAAAAAGTACAGAACTATACTGCAGGTGTAGAACAGCTTGGTCAGAAAATCGCAGAGCTGAAAGAACAGATATCCCTGGCTGATGAAGCAGATGATTCTCAGATATCCGGTGCTGTGCAGACTGCTGCGGATACTCTGAAAAGCAATGCAGACACCATGAATGGTCAGGCATCAGTTATTGAAAGCTGGATCGGAAGCAATAGCTCTGCGCAGGTGGATACCTCAGCAGTGGACAGCGAAGTTGACACAGTCAAGAATAATCTTTCAGCAGCTGAATACGCATTATCCGATATTGATTACAGTTCTATGGATGAAGGAACAAAAGCAGCTGTACACGCAGCCCTTGGGGCTGTGCAGGCAGCAAAGAACAGTGCGGAGGGCATTGATACCTCTTCTCTGAAAAATCAACAGACAGATACTTCTCAGTTAAAATCAGCAGCTGACACACTGAAAAATGTAGCATCTGAATCAGAGAAAATATCCGAAACAACCAGAACAGCAGCCGAAAGTCTGAACAGTCTGGAGAATACAACTTCTTCTCTTGTGGCAGTTCTATGCAGTCTGGAAGAAAATGTAGATCAGCTCAATGAAACGGCACAGAATCTGATTGCAGAAGGCAAAGACGTAAAAGCAGATGGCAGCACCCTTTCAGAAAAAGGAGCAAAACTCTCCACCGCAATGGCCGATATGAATAAAGATTTTACAGATATTGAGAAAAAACTTCCGGAGATCCGTAGCGGAATCAGCACTTTAAAAGATACTGCCGATGCGCTTGCAAAAGAAAATTCCCAGCTGCAGTCCGGCTATGAAAGTGGTCTTTCCGAAGGAAGCGCAGGTCTTCAGACAGCAGCAAACTCTCTTGTAAAAGCCGGAAAAGAAATCACCTCCGGTATCACAGTTCTTCAGGGCAAAAAGAATGCCAATGCGAATGCCCTGCAAAGCGGAGCCTCATCTCTGAAAAAGGCAGAGAAAACTCTGACATCCGGAAGTAAACAGATACGCGAAGCCATTACAAAACTTCAGACAGGCATTCAGACAATTTCTGCAAACAGCAGTAAACTGACATCCGGAGCAGACCAGCTTTCCTCTTCTGGAAGTCAGCTGAACAGCGGAGCCAGTAAACTGGCTTCAGGAGCAGGTACTCTTGTAACGGGAACCCAGAGCCTAAAACAGGAACATCTGCCTTTCTTCAGGAGTGGGATCTTTACAGAGCGGAGCTGATAAATTAAAAGATGCCAGTTCGCAGGTGCAGGAAGGAATCAGCAAACTAAGTGACGGAGCGAAATCCTTAAGTGACGGCCAGTCGAAATTCTATAAAGAAGGCGTAAAGAAACTGGATGATGCAGTAAACAAAGATCTGAAAGATGTGATCGACAGATTCAAGGCCCTGAAATCTGAGGAAGTTTCCTACGACAGCTTTACTTCGCGTGCAGATGGCATGGACGGAAGCGTGAAATTTATTTATGAGACAGAGCCGATCGAAGTCGACGAAAAAAATTAAAAACTTTACATCATATCGCAAAAGGTGCTGCTGAACATGGAGTAAACAATAACTTGACAATTCCCTGATTTGTAGTATGATAAGAAAAGAGTAGCACTCGAGATAAAAGAGTGCTAATAATACAGAAAGAAGGAAATCATTATGGCATTAAAACCAGTTCAGGACAGAGTGATCGTGAAGTATTTTGAGACAGAGGATAAGACAGCATCCGGCATTGTACTTCCGGATAGTTCCAGGGAGAAGACACAGCAGGCAGAGGTTATCGCAGTAGGTGGCGGTAAGGTAGTAGACGGTAAAGAAGTACCGGTACAGGTGAAACCGGGCGACCGTGTTATCTATGGTAAATACACTGGAACTGAGATTAAATATGAAGGTGAGAAATATCTGGTGATCAATGCCGATGATATTATTGCCATTGTAGAGGAATAATGAAGAATTTCTACCGCAATTTTCTGAAACTGTGTTCCATGCTGGTGCTGCAGAATGTGGTGACTTTAAGTGTTAATCTTGCAGATAATATCATGCTTGGTGCATTCAGTGAAACTGCATTATCCGGTGTAACGACTGTGAATCAGGTACAGTTCGTCTTTCAGCAGCTGCTTATGGCACTGGGAGACGGACTTGTCATATTTGGCAGCCAGTACTGGGGAAAGAAGGAAACGCAGCCGGTAAGAAAGATCAGTGCCTGGGCCATGCGCACAGGCCTTTTTATTGCCCTGATCCTGTTTATACTGGCAAGCTTTTTTCCGAGACAGCTGCTTGGGCTTTTTACAACAGATCAGACGATCATTGAGGCAGGAATGTCCTACCTGACGATCATCCGGTTTACATATTTTTTCTTTGCCATTACTCAGATTCTGCTGGCAACACTTCGGTGTGTGGAGATCGCAGGGATTGCATTTGCCCTGTCTGTAATGACGTTGGTGATCAACTGTACCATTAACTGGATCCTGATCTATGGACATTTTGGGGCACCCGGAATGGGAGCGGCAGGAGCAGCAGTGGGAACACTGACAGCCCGTATTGTGGAAATCTGCGTGCTGATCATCTATATCAGCAGAAAACAGGGGTGGATTGGTATTCGTCTTAAAGATTATCTTAAGACAGACTGGGAATTTGGCCGGAAATACTATAAAGTAGTCTGTCCGCTTCTTGTGATACAGGGGCTCTGGGGAGTGAATACAGCTCTTCAGACTGTGATCCTGGGGCATATGACAGCGGCGGCTATTGCAGCCAACAGTGCGGCATCCAACCTGTTTTTGATGGTGAAATCAGCAGCAGTGGGGGCAGCATCCGCGGCATCAGTTACCATGGGTAAGACAATTGGCTCCGGAGATCTGGATCTTGCGAAGCTTTATTCCAGGAAGCTTCAGAAGCTGTTTGTAGTTATGGGACTCACCTGTGGCGTACTTTTGTTCTTTATTCGGATTCCGGTATTAAGCCTTTATCAGCTTTCGCCGGAAACAAGGAATATGGCCAATACATTTCTGATCATTTTAAGTGTTGTGATGGTGGGAATGTCTTATCAGATGCCTACCAACGGAGGGATCATCCGTGGAAGTGGCAGCATTGCATATTCCATGAAAGTGGATCTGATCAGCACCTGGGTTGTTGTGATCCCTCTGTCTGCATTTATGGCTTTTGTGGTAAAAGCATCTCCGGCGGTTGTAGTGTGCTGCCTGAATGCAGACCAGATCTTCAAATGTGTGCCGGCGTTTATCAAATGCAACTACGGTCATTGGATCAAAAACATGACGAATTAAATAACGCTACATTCAGATCAAAAATATCCGGGATTTTCTTTACAGAAGTCCTGGAGATTTTTTATATAAAATATTTCTTGACGCATCCTGTTTCTACAGGTAGAATAATATATAAGATTTTATCGAAATGCAGTGAGAAAATCCACATAAATTCCCGGATAAACTTGACAATGAATAGAAGATATAGTACTATTCTACCTATATCATACTAACCCAGTGGGAAAATGGAGATATTCACTGGATCAGAGGAGGAACTAAGAGATGAGAAAAAAAGTACTGGCAGCACTTCTTGCAGCTGCAGTAGCAGGAACTACAGTTTTTGCAGGAACAGCGGTTTTTGCAGCAGAGAATACAGAAGAAGCCAAGGCAGAGGGCGGTAATATCACTATTGCAGAGACAGCAGACCCACAGAATATCAATCCACTTTATGTTATAGATCAGACAAGCTTTGATATGATGCAGGCACTGTACAGCCCGTTTTTTGAGATCGTGAACGGAGAGATGTATTACGGAAACGGACTTTGCGAAAGTGTAACAGCCAACGATGATGCCAGCGAATTTACCCTGAAGCTGAAAGACGGACTGAAATGGCATGATGGTGAGCCGCTTACAGCAGATGATGTTGTATTTACCATGCAGGTTCTGGTAGATGAGAAGCAGAACGTACCATATGCTTCTTATGGATATGTGAATGACAAGGCTGTAGAGGCGGAGAAGGTAGATGACCTTACAGTGAAACTTTCCCTGGGCTCTTCTTCAGCAGGTTTTCTCGGTGGACTGAGCCAGGTTTACTGCATTCCGAAACACATTTATGAGGGTGTTGAGAACATCGGTGAGAGCGATCTGAACAATAATCCGGTAGGAAACGGACCGTTTAAATTCGAAGAATATAAATCCGGCGAGTACTTTAAAGTAACGAAATTTGATGACTATTTCCAGGATGTAAACCTGGATTCCATCACATTTAAGATCGTTAAGGATTCCAGCTCTGCCAACGCAGCACTTGCAAGCGGCGATCTGGATGCACGTCTGATCAGTGCAGATGATTATGATACAGTCAGCGCATATGATAACGTAAACATCAATACATATAATTCCGGAAGAGTTAACGCGATGTTTATGAACGAGCTGAACGAGGATCTTCAGGATGTAAAAGTACGCCAGGCTATCGCATATGCCCTGAACAAAGAAGAGTTCTGTCAGTTTGCATTCCTTTCCGAGGATTACGCAGAGCCTGCAGACTCCCTGTTTACACCGGATACTCTCTACTATGCAAAACCGGACAACACTTATGATAATGATCCGGCTAAGGCACAGGAGCTTCTCTCTGAAGCAGGCAAGACAAGCCTTTCCCTGAACCTGATGTATATTTCCACAGATAAGACCATGGAGAGCGAGGCACTTTACGTACAGTCTGCACTGGCTAACGTAGGAATCACAGTAAATCTTCTTCCGACGGATGAGTCCACCTTCAAGAACAAAACAAAGGATCCGGAATGTACAGACTATGATCTGGTACTCAGCTTCTATACTTTAGGAGAGGAGCCGAGCCTTTATGCAGATATGTGCTCTTCTGACAGCCGTTCCAACTACTCCAGGATCAAGGATACAGATCTTGATGCACTGTGGGAGAAGGGCAACAGTACAGCAGATGAGACAGAGCGAGGTGAGATATACAAGGAGATCCAGAACACCATCAACGACAATATGTATATCTACCCGATCGCATACTCCAACGGATTTTATGCTGTAAACAAAGAGTTCGGCGGTTTTGATGAGTGCCTGTTAAAAACTATTTACTATGATTACTCTAAAATCTATACACTGGCTGAAAAATAAAAAATATATAAATAAACAGCTGTTGTCTGCAAGGAACAGATAACAGTAATAAACACGGAAAAGGAAGAGGCTGACGCGGTTTTCTGCGCCAGCCGATTTCCTGTTTTCGGGGAAATTAAAGGAGGTACATTTTGAAGAAGATCGTAAACCGTCTGATACAGTGTATTCTTACTCTGTTTATCGTTTCCGTCCTCTGTTTTGCCTTGACAAAAGCAGCTCCGGGAGACCCGGTCCTTACTTATGTAGAGCCGAACATGAGTGAAGAGTACATTCAGAATTTAAGAGAAAGCTTAGGTCTTACAAAGCCCTTATATGAGCAGTATTTTCTGTGGCTTGGAAGGATTTTACACGGAAATTTCGGAAACTCCCTGATGAATAACCGTCCTGTTCTTACACAGATGCTGGAACGTCTTCCTGCAACTGTGATCCTGATGGGAACCAGTATGCTTCTGGGATTTCTCATTGCCATTGTCCTTGGGCTGTATTCCGGAAAAAACAAGAACGGCATCCTGGATAAGATCACCAGTCTTTTCTGTTATGTGGGAATTTCCATTCCGACTTTCTGGTTTGGAATCATGCTGATCTATCTGTTCAGCGTTCATCTCCATATCCTGCCAAGTATCGGTATGCATTCCGATGGAAACCGCTCTTTTGGGGATCTGGTCCTTCATATGGTAATGCCATGTGCAGTCCTGACTTTTGCGAATGCATCGCAGTACATCCGGTACTTAAGAAGCAGTACCATCACAGAGATGTCCTCAGACTATGTTATGGTGCAGAAAGCTTACGGAATGAAAGAATCCGGAATCCTTTTCCGCCACGTTCTGAAAAACGCCATGCTGCCTATGATCACAGTCCTGGGAATGAGCCTGCAGTCACTGGTATCCGGTGCCATTATCACAGAGCAGGTTTTTGCATGGCCGGGAATCGGTCAGCTGGCAGTTACAGCAGTTATGCAGTATGATTATCCACTGATCATGGGAATCACCATGTTTACTGCACTTCTTGTGGTACTGGGAAATCTGCTGGCAGACATTCTGTATGCAGTTTTTGATCCAAGGATCCGCAAGGCCGGATGTTAGGAGGTGAAGGAACATGAGAGAAAATATTTGGAAAAACATCAAACTTGGTTTTAAGACAAATAAACTTGCAGTGGTAGGTGCAGCAGCTATTATCCTGCTGGCACTGATTTCCATTTTTGCTTTTCTGTATCCGGTGGATCCCAATGCCATCAGTGCAACAGAGAGACTGAATGCTCCTTCCATGGTGCATCTTTTCGGTACGGATGATATGGGACGTGATTATCTGGCCCGCTGTATTTACGGAGGAAGAGCATCCCTTCTGGTGGGATTTCTTTCCATGGTGCTTTCCACAGCCCTTGGTGTGGTCATTGGTTCTGTCAGCGGCTTTGTGGGTGGAACCGTGGATGCAGTACTGATGCGTCTTGTTGATGCTCTGATGAGCCTGCCTACATTCCTGATCATGATCGTTATGAATGCATTCCTGAAACCCGGACTTCAGAATATTGTCCTGATCATTGGTTTTCTGACCTGGATGAACATTGCCAGGATCGTCCGCGGTGAGACGATTTCCCTTAATGAGAGGGAATATGTAGTCTACGCAAAAATCTCCGGACAGAAAAAAATTGCTACGATCATCCATCACATCCTTCCGAATATCATGCCGACGATCATTGTAGCTGCAACGATGAACATTGCAAATGCTATTCTCATGGAATCTGCATTAAGCTTTTTCGGCCTGGGAATCCAGCCGCCGACAGCTTCTTGGGGAAGCATGCTCAGCAATGCCCAGCGTTACATCCAGCAGGCACCGTACCTTGCAATTTTCCCTGGAATCCTGATCCTGATCACAGTTATCAGCTTTAATTATCTGGGTGAGGTTCTGCGAAAAGTATTCGAGCCTAAGTAAGGGGGATATCATAAATGGAAAAATTACTGGAAGTAAAAAATCTGAAAGTGTCTTTCTTTACAGATCTTGGAGAGGCACAGGCAGTAAAAGATGCAGGCTTTGCCATTGAAGAAGGCGATTTCTTCGGCATTGTAGGAGAGTCAGGAAGCGGAAAAAGTGTGACAACAAAATCCATTCTCCGTCTGGGTCCGTCCAACTGTAAGATCAAGGGTGGAGAGATCCTGTTTAAAGGCGATGATATCCTGAAGAAAAACGAGGCTGAGCTTCGTAAGATCCGGGGCGGTGAGATCGCCATGATCTTTCAGGATTCCCTTTCCGCGCTTAATCCTGTTTATACAGTTGGAAGCAAGATGGTGGAGCTGATCCGCCGTCATACAGATATGAACAAAAAAGAGGCAAAAGCCCGTGTGCTGGAGCTTCTCACAGCTGTCGGCATCACAGACCCGGAGAAAGCAATGCGCAGCTATCCCCACGAACTTTCCGGCGGTATGCGCCAGCGTGTGATGATCGCCATGGCCATGAGCAGCAATCCGAAGGTTCTGATCGCAGATGAGCCGACAACGGCTCTGGATGTTACTATTCAGGCACAGATCCTGCATCTCCTTCTGGAACTGCAGAAAAAGAACAATATGAGTATCATCCTGATCACTCACGATCTGGGTGTTGTGGCACAGACCTGCAAGCGTGTAGCAGTTATGTGCGGTGGCTACGTGGTGGAAGAAGGAACCGTGGAAGAGATTTTTCTCCGTCCGGGACATCCGTATACACAGGCACTGATCGCCAGCATGCCACGTGTAGGCGGAACGTTTGAGCAGTTTCTTGAAAGAGATCTTTCTGACGGAAGCGGAAATCTCTGTCCATTCCTCAACCGCTGTAAATATGCAGATAAGACCTGTGAGGCCTGTCTTCCGAAATATTATGAAGCTGCAGAGGGGCATCGTATCCTCTGTCACAGAAGGGAGGAGAACAAATGAGCAAGCCATTAATTGAAGTAAAAGATCTGAAAGTGTATTTTAAACAGAAATCTCCGAAACTTCTGTCATTCAAGCCGGGCATCCTGAAAGCAGTAGATGAAGTAAGCTTTTCTATTGAAAAAGGAAAGACATTTGGCCTGGTAGGGGAGTCCGGAAGCGGCAAATCCACCATTGGAAAAGCAATCTTAAGATATCATAAGCCAACAGGCGGTGAAATCCTTTATGAGGGCACAGAGATCGGAAACATGGGAGAAAAAGATCTTCTTCCTTATCGTAAAAAAATGCAGTCTGTTTTCCAGGATCCGTATTCATCCCTGGACCCAAGCCATACAGTACAGGATATTATCTGTGAGCCTATGGAGATCCACAAGATGTATACTCCAAAAGAACAAAAAGACCGTGCAAAAGAGCTGATCCGTGTTGTAGGACTGAAGGAACAGGATCTTCTGAAGTATCCTCATGAGTTTTCCGGCGGACAGAGACAAAGAATCTCCATTGCAAGAGCACTTTCCGTGCAGCCGGAGTTTGTAGTCTGTGATGAGCCGATTTCTGCACTGGATGTTTCTCTGCAGGCGCAGATCGTTCAGATGCTTCAGGATCTTCAGGAGAAATACGGCCTTACTTATCTGTTTATCAGTCATCAGCTTCAGGTTGTACAGAAGATCTGTGATGAGATCGGAGTGCTTTATCTGGGAAATCTTATGGAGATTGCAGATGCAGACAAACTGTATTCCAATCCTTTGCATCCTTATACAAAAATGCTGATCTCATCCATCCCAGTGCCAGATCCAAGGGTAAAAACACTGGATCAGATCGTTACAGATACTGGTGTTCAGTCAAGGACTATCAGCGGATGCAGGTTCCATAACCGCTGTCCGTGGTGTGAGGAACGGTGCAAAATGGAGACGCCACATCTTCGGCAGGTGGAACCAGGGCATATGGTGGCATGTCATAAATATGAGAAAGGAAAAGAAAAAAGTTGAACAAACATATATACGATAACTATCTTGCCATCCTCAGAGAGGAAATGATCCCGGCCATGGGCTGTACAGAGCCGATCGCCCTGGCTTACGGAGCTGCGAGAGCCAGAGAAGTTCTGGGAAAAGAGCCAGAGCGCATCGTGGCAAAATGCAGCGGAAACATTATCAAGAATGTCCGCTGTGTGATCATCCCCAATTCCGGGGGCTTAAAGGGAATTCCTGCAGGCGTTGTTCTTGGTGCAGTTGCCGGAGATGCTTCTCTTGATATGGAGGTACTTTCCAAAGTGACAGATGAAGGACGGAAACGCTGCAAAGAGCTTCTGGATAAGGATATCTGTAAAGTAGAACTTCTTGACACACCGGTTGTTCTTCACATTATCATTGAGATGGAAGCAGGAGAAGACAGCGTCAGCCTGGAGATCAAATATGACCATATCAATGTAACAAAGATCATTAAGAACAAAGAGGTCCTTCTTGATGCGGATCAGGCTCAGGAAGAAAAAGAAGAGGCAGACCGCACACTGCTGGATCTGGAGAATATCCGGGAATTCGCAGATACAGTGGATCTTTCGGATGTCAGAGAACTTCTGGATACCCAGATTCGAAGCAACATGGCTATTGCCCATGAAGGAATGACCGGAAAATACGGTCTTGGCATCGGCCGTGTGATCCGTGAAAATTACTCCCATGATATGCTTACCAGAATGAGAAGCCTTACAGCAGCAGCTTCTGAGGCAAGAATGGGAGGCTGTGACATGCCGGTTGTGATCAACTCCGGAAGCGGAAATCAGGGAATTGCCTGTTCTGTTCCGCTGATCGTTTATGCAAGAGAGATGGAACTGCCGGATTACAGTCTTTACCGGGCACTGGTATTTTCCAATCTTCTGACTGTTTACCAGAAACATTATATTGGTAAGCTTTCTGCATTCTGCGGTGCAGTGTCTGCCTCCTGTGCAGCAGGTGCAGCTATCACCTACATGGTAGGAGGAAGCATTTCCCAGATCAAAAAGACCATTGAGAACACATTGGCCAATATTCCGGGAATCATCTGCGATGGCGCAAAGATCTCCTGTGCTGCAAAGATCGCAGCCAGCCTGGATGCAGCTTTTCTGGCACATCATCTGGCTATGAACGGTCAGTCCTATGCGCCATATACAGGAATCCTTCAGGAAGAAACTGCAGAGACTATCAGCTGTGTGGGTCAGATCGGTAAGGATGGAATGAAAGAGACAGACAGAGAGATACTGAAGATCATGCTGGAGCATTAAAAAAATATAATAGAATGAAATCCTTCCGCTTGTATTTATGTACTGAATGACGGAAGGATTTTTATGTTTTACGTGACTGCAGATGGTTTGACTTAAAACGGTATTTCGGCTATACTGAACAGGAACGATGCCGGAGCGGAGCTGGCATACGGCATATATCATATAGAAAAGGTTGGATTTATGGACAACGAATTAAGAATTGCAATACTGATCGATGCAGATAATATATCAGATAAATACATCAAGATCATCGTGGATGAGGTAGCCAACATCGGAATCGCAACATACAAGAGAATTTACGGGGACTGGACAAGTGCCCGTCTTTCCTCATGGAAAAAAGTCCTTCTGGAGGATTCTATTATCCCTATCCAGCAGTACAGCTACACAACAGGCAAGAACGCTACGGATTCGGCAATGATCATTGACGCTATGGATATCCTATATTCCGGAAATGTGGATGGATATTGTATTGTCTCATCAGACAGCGATTTCACCCGTCTGGCAGCAAGACTTCGGGAATCCGGGATGCTGGTACTGGGAATGGGCGAGGAGAAGACACCGAAACCATTTATCTCTGCCTGCAACCAGTTCAAATATCTGGATCTTCTCTACCGCAACCAGCAGGAAGAAGAGAAGAAAGAAGCCCAGGCAACAGCAGCAGAGGCGAAAAAAGCCGGAAATAACGGCGGTAAACAAAACAGTTCCGGATCTAAGAAAAACAAAGATCTAAAACGTGTGCGGAAGGCTATCAATGCCATTATCGAAAAGTTTTCAGATGAGGAAGGCTGGCTTTCCTCCGGTCAGCTTGGAGATCAGCTGGGAAAACGTTTGCCTGATTTTGATGTGCGTAATTATGGTTACTCCAAGCTTACTCCATTTATCAAATCACTGGGAAATTATGAGGTTGGCAGGATCCCTACAGGCAGCGGTGGAAGAAAGCAGATCTATTTTCGCATCAGGGAGGAGCAGTGATGAAAAACTATATGGCACCAATGGAGGGTGTTACCAACTGGGTTTACCGCAATGCGTATCATGATTGTTTTTATCCCATGGATAAATATTTTACCCCGTTTATCACTGCCAAGCCAAACAAGAGACTAAGCAGTAAAGAAATAAAAGAAATATCCCCGGATACGAATGGAAATCTGCTTGTGATCCCACAGATCCTTACCAACAATGCAGAAGATTTTATCAAAACAGCCCATATTTTCTGGGATGAATACGGCCATAAAGAAGTGAATCTGAACCTGGGATGCCCTTCCGGTACTGTGACAGCCAAGGGAAAAGGTGCGGGTTTCCTGGGAGAGCCGGATAAACTGGACAGATTCCTGGATGAGATCTTTAAAGGAACAGATATGGAGATTTCCATCAAGACAAGAGTGGGGACTGACTATGAGGAGGACTGGGAACGTCTTCTTGACATCTATGCAAAATATCCTGTAAAAGAACTGATCATCCATCCACGTCTTCTGAAGGATCATTACAAGGGCACACCAAGATATGAACTGTTTCAGAATGCGCAGGAGAAATTAACGGTTCCCCTGGGATATAACGGGGATATTTTTTCTGTGGAAGCATATCAGGAGATCAGGGTAAAGTTTCCAGATGCAGACAGCTTTATGTACGGACGTGGTGTGATCGCCAGGCCGTATCTTCTGGATGAGATTATGAGAACAGGCGGAAATGAGGAGAATTTCAACCGCCAGGAAACTTACAAGCAGAAAATGCGCCAGTTCCATGATCGCATCTATTGCGATTATCAGGAATATCTTTCAGGAGAACGAAATGTACTGTTTCGCATGAAAGAACTGTGGAGCTACATGGCTCCAGGATTTACAAATTACGCAAAATATCTGAAAAAGATCAAAAAGTCTCAGCATTTCGGAGATTATGAGGCAGCTGTGATGAGCCTTTTTGGAGAACAGGAGATCATCTGAATATGGATATTAAAGAGAAATTTGAAGAATTTATAGCCCAGTATCCGATTTTTGAATACAGGCTTTTAAATGCAGCGGATGTTTCTGTACATGAACGTGTGCGGACGATCTGCAGGGAGGAATGTGAGCGCTACGGAAGTACCTGGGCCTGTCCACCGGCAGTGGGAGAGCTGCCGGAATGTGAGAAAAAGATCCACAGTTATTCGAGGCAATCTTCTTTTCCAGTGTTGCGGAAGTATCAGACATTATGAATATGGAAGAGATGCTTTCAACAAGAAAAGCCCATGAAGAGCTTACAGAGAAGGTTGGAGATTTTTTTAAAGAAGAAGGATATGAAACTTTCATCCTTTCCACAGAATCCTGCGATTACTGTGAACGATGCGCTTATCTGGATGGCAAACCCTGCCGTTTTCCGGAACACATGCACCCCTGTCTGGAAAGCTATGGTGTTGTGGCAAATGAAATCGTAGAGAGAGAGCAGATGGAGTATAATCTTGGTGGAAATACCATTCTCTGGTTTTCCATGGTGCTGCTCCGGAAATAACAGTCTTAAGGCATTCACTCGAAAAATACATACTGTCAAATCCTCCGGCATAGATTAGTGATAAAGGCCGGGGGATTTTTTATGGGAAAAATAATGAAAATGCTGGAACTTCCCGGTGAGACTGTCTTTCGGGAAACCCAGGTAATCATCACGGGAAAACGTCAGGCACTGATCGAAAATTATCGAAATATCTTAAGCTGTACCAGAGAACAGATTGTGATCCTTACAGCATCCGGGCGGTTGGTCGTCTCCGGAAAAAAGCTGGAGATCGTAAGTTATACGAAACTGGAAATGTGCATCCGGGGACAGATCGAGAGCATGATTCTGGAGGAGGGGCAGAAGAAATGATTCCAGGTTTTGTGCGGGTGTCCGTCACAGGCGAACAGTGCGAGCGGTTTCTGAATCTCTGTCGAGGCAGGGACATGGAACTTCGAAAGATCATAAGGACCGGGGAAAAAGAATTTCATGTTACCCTGAAAGTGAAAGACTTTTGGAAGATCAGTCCTCTCCGGCGAAAAACCAGTGTACATATCCATATCCTCCGGAAAAAAGGTCCCGTTTTCTGGCTGCTGGCAGCAAATCGCCATAAACTGATCCTGGCAGGACTGCTGGCTATGATCTGTGTCCTTATTTTTCTTTCCGGAAGATTATGGAATATTCATATTGAGGGAAATATCATGAACCCAACACCGGAACTTCTTAAGTTTCTGGAAAAAGAGGGAATCCATTACGGGATGAGCAAAAAAAAGATCCGATGCACCAGTCTGGCAGAAGCCATGCGAAGGAAATATCCGGATATTACGTGGGTGTCTGCGAAGCTTTCAGGAACCCAGCTGATCTTTGAGATCCGGGAAGGAACGACTCCACCGGAGGAACAGACAGAAGAAACATTCTGCAGCCTTTTTTCCGAAGTGGAGGGTACTGTGGAAAAGATCATTACCCGCAGAGGGACACCCCTTGTAAAAGAAGGAGATTCGGTAGAAAAAGGACAGGAACTTGTTTCCGGAATCTTAAATATCACAGATGACAGCCAGCAAGTGGTGCGGTACGAATACGTTCATGCAGATGCGGATATTTACATCCGGCATAATGTTTCGTATTATGACACATTTTCACTGGACCTGAAGAAAAAAGTCTCGGATGGAAAAGCCAGGAGATTTTTTTTTCTGCAGATCGGAAATCTGCGGCTGGATCTGTCTCCAGGCGTAAGAAAAAATGAAGAACGGCTGATCCGGGAATATCCTGCCAGAGTTACGGAGAATTTCATTCTGCCGGTTCTGGCAGGAACTGTTACAGTACAAAAGTATGCACTTCAGAAGGAAACTCTCACAGAACAGGCTGCAAAAAAACAGGCAGTTCAGAGACTTTATAATTATGAAGAAAAATTAATACAAAAAGGGGTTCAAATATCTGAAAATAATGTTAAAATAGAAATAAATTATCAGGACTGCGTCAGCAGAGGAACTCTTAATGTCATCGAGAAGACAGGACGGGAAGCTCCCACAGAGAAAAAGGCGCAGCCGAAAGAAAGGACACCAGAGGATGGCTAGCAGCATTATCGAATTATATGTGGATGTGCCGGCAGACCGCCAGGCGAATATTTTCGGACAGTTTGACGAGCATCTGAAGCTGATCGAAAGGACTCTGAACGTAACGATGATCTTCCGCGACGGTTCTTTGAAGATCCTGGGAAGCCAGGGGGGAGCCATGCAGGCGAAAGCGATCGTGGAAGAGCTGAATGCTCTTGCGGGAAGAGGCAATACCATCACACAGCAGAATGTGAATTACGCACTCTCCCTTGCCATGGAGAAGATAGGCTCCGTGATGGAGGAGATCGATAAGGATTTTATATGCAACACGATACAGGGAAGGCCCATTAAGCCCAAGACACTGGGACAGAAGGATTATGTGGAGCAGATCCGCAGGAAGATGATCGTTTTCGGTGTAGGGCCTGCAGGAACAGGTAAGACATATCTTGCCATGGCCATGGCAGTTACCGCCTTCCGTAACGAGGAGGTTTCCAGGATCATCCTTACAAGACCTGCGATCGAGGCGGGAGAGAAACTGGGATTTCTTCCGGGAGATCTTCAGAGCAAGGTAGACCCTTATCTCCGCCCTCTTTATGACGCACTTTATCAGATCATGGGAGCGGACAGTTTTGCTAAAAATATGGAGAAGGGGCTTATTGAGGTGGCTCCTCTTGCTTACATGAGAGGACGTACGCTGGATAACGCGTTTATCATTCTGGATGAGGCTCAGAACACTACACCTGCACAGATGAAGATGTTCCTGACCCGAATCGGTTTTGGATCCAAGGTGATCGTCACAGGTGATGCTTCCCAGAAGGATCTTCCAAAGGATGCCCCTTCCGGTCTTGATGTGGCAATGAAAGTACTGAAGAAGATCGATGATATCGGTTTCTGCCAGCTGACAAGCAAGGATGTTGTACGCCATCCGCTGGTTCAGCAGATCGTACAGGCTTATGACGATTATGAGAAGAAACAGAAACCAGTGAAATCCCGTAAAGATGACAGGTACGCGATAAAAAATAAGGAGTACAGAAGATGACCATAAATATTGAGTATGAGACAGATCAGGAACTTGGCATTGATTATGCGGCACTGGCATCCCAGGTGGCAGATAAAGTTCTTGAGATGGAGGATTGTCCGTATGACGGGCAGGTGAATCTTGTCCTTACAGATAATGAGGAGATTAAGAGAGTAAACACAGAATTTCGGAATATCCAGGCACCTACGGATGTTCTGTCATTTCCCATGATCCCTTTTGAGACTCCGGCAGACTATTCTGTTGTGGAGGAGGATGAGTCTTATTTTGACCTGGACAGTGATGAACTTCTTCTTGGAGATATCATGATCTCCGTTCCGAAAGTTTTTGCCCAGGCAGAGGAATATGGACACAGTGTTACAAGGGAGTTCTGCTTCCTGGTAGCACATAGCATGCTTCATCTTCTTGGTTATGACCACATGACAGAGGAAGAAGCGAAAGTTATGGAGGCCAAACAGGCTGCAGCTCTTAAGGAGCTTGGAATCAATCGATAACCCCCGTGTGGATAGTAAATCCTACATCAGACTGAAGGAGGTAATATATGAGAAGAACAGGTATTCTGGCAGGTATCATGGCAACATGTATGTGCATGGCCCAGACAGTCCCGGCATTTGGGGCACAGCAGGATCTGGTAGGTTTTGTTCCGAACGAGGAGAACCAGACGGAAACCCAGGTAAAGAGCTATCTTACAGGTGAGAATGTTCCCGAGAGTATCGGCCGCCGGAGGCCTGTTGCTGTAATGATGGGCAATAACAGTTCAGGCGCACCGCAGAGCGGAATTGGCCATGCAGGTGTTGTTTATGAAGCACCTGTGGAGGGAAATATTACCCGTCTTATGGGAATTCTCGAAGATTATGACAGTCTGGAGAGGATCGGTTCTGTCCGGAGCTGTCGTGATTATTATCTTTTTTATGCAAATGAATTTAATGCAATCTATGCACATTATGGACAGGCTGTCTACGCACTGCCTTATCTGGAACAGCATGTGATCGATAATCTCAATGGTATCAATATGGGTAATCTGGCGTTTTTCCGGACAACAGACCGGAAAGCACCGCACAATGCCTACACAGATGCAGCACATCTTCAGGCAGGGATCGATGCAATGAAATACAGTCAGGAATATAACACGGACTATTCAGGACATTATCTTTTTGCAGAAGATGGTATTGAAACAGTTCCGGCAGATGGCATCACTGCGAATCTTGTAAAACTTGATAATTTTACAGATAATCATCCATGGTATGAATATGATGCAGCATCCGGTGAATACAGACGTTTCCAGTATGGAAAGGAACACGTAGACCAGCTGGATAACAGGCAGCTTACCTGCGATAATATTATCCTTCAGTATTCATCCTGCCCGGCTTATGATGCCAATGGATACCTGAATATTGATGCCACTTCCGGCGGTCAGGGCAAGTTTATCACAAGAGGAAAAGCGATTGATATCCGCTGGGAAAAGGATTCGCAATGGGGAATTACTCATTATTATGACACCAATGAACAGGAGATCCGTCTGAATCGGGGAACGACCTGGGTGGAGATCGTGCAGAATGATCGTGTCGATTCCGTCACATATCAGTAGATTTATATTATAAAACAAAGAACGGTCCGGGCAATGGAATGATTGTCCGGATCATGCAATAAATATCAGGTATCAGGAGAAACAGAAAACATGAATGCAAATTACAGAGAACAACTGAAAGATAAGAAACGTATCGTAATCAAGATTGGATCTTCTTCTTTGATCCATACAGAAACTGGAAGACTGGATTTCCGCAAGCTGGAGATCCTTGCAAGAGAACTCAGCGATCTTCACAACCAGGGAAAAGACGTGGTACTGGTATCCTCCGGAGCGATCGCTGTAGGGGCAGCTGCTCTCGGAATGAAAGGTAAACCGGCAGAACTTAAGAAAAAACAGGCATGTGCGGCAGTAGGCCAGGCCAGACTGATGACTATTTACCAGAAGCTCTTTGGTGAATATAACCAGATGGTGGCACAGATCCTTATGACAAAGAATACCATGGTCAATAATGCAAACCGCAGAAATGCCCAGAATACGTTTAATGAACTTCTTGCCGTAGGTGTTATCCCTATCGTAAATGAGAACGACTCCGTATCTTCCTATGAGTTTCAGAATCTTGTAAAATTCGGTGATAATGATACGCTTTCTTCTGTAGTTGCCGCGCTGATCGGCGCAGATCTTCTGATCCTGATGTCCGATATTGACGGACTTTTCACAGATGATCCCAATTCCAATCCGGATGCAGAGTTTATTGACATTGTAGAAAATATGGATGATAATATGCGTAAACTTGGCAAGTCTTCAACAGGAAGCAATGTGGGAACCGGGGGAATGGCGACCAAGCTTACAGCAGCGATCATTGCCACAGCAGCAGGAGCTGACATGGTCATTGCCAACGGAAACGATTTCCACAACATTCACAGGATCGTGGAAGGCAAGAGCTGCGGTACTTTGTTTGTAGGAAACAAGAAGGAAGAATTCTTCCTGATCGATTATATTGAGAAACTGCTGTAAGAATAATTTTCAGATAGAAAAAAAGAGGAGACTGTTTTATTATGATGGACAATATCAAGATCGACAGAATCAATGCACTGGCACATAAGCAGAAGAGTGTAGGCCTTACAGAAGAGGAGAAAGTTGAACAGGCCAAACTTCGAAGGGAATATCTGGATGCGGTAAAAGGCAGCCTGCGTGCACATCTGAACAATATCGATATTAAAGAAAAAGATGGAAGCATCACCAATCTGGGAGAAAAATATGGAAGAAAAAAAGGAAATTAGAAAAAAGATTTTCAAAGCAAGAAAAGAACACAGTGATGAATGGATCCAGGAAAAAAGCCGCATGATCACAGGAAAACTGACAGTCCTTCCGGAATATCAGGAGGCAGAGCGGATCATGGCGTATGCAGATTATAACCATGAAGTGATCACTCGTTATATCATTGAGCAGGCATGGAAGGATGGCAAGGAAGTTGCAGTTCCCAAGGTGTTCGGAAAAGATATGGTGTTTTATAAGCTAACTGATTTTTCCCAGCTGGAATCCGGTTATTTCGGAATTCCGGAGCCAAAGGAAGACGGCGAGACAGTTTCCTGGGAGGATGCCATGATGGTTATGCCAGGAGTTGCTTTTGATGTGAACTGCAACCGGGTTGGATATGGCGGTGGTTTTTATGACCGTTTCCTTGAGAAACATCCAAAGATCAGCCGGGTGGCAGTGGGATTTTCTTTCCAGATTCTTCCGGAAGTTCCCACAGAGCCTACAGATATCCGACCGCAGGTGATCGTTACAGAAGAGAATATATACCGCGACGCGCAGTAAAAACTGCTGTAATAAGAGTAAGAAAGGCAGGAATATTGGGAAATGAATGAAATGCTTGAAAAACTGGGACAAAACGCAAAGGATGCAGAAGTTGTCCTTCGAAATCTTTCCACAAATGACAAGAACAGAACACTTGAGACTGTAGCACAGGCTCTTACAGATCATACGGAAGAGATACTGAAAGCCAATGCGTTGGATGTAGAAAACGGAAAAAAGAACCAGATGCCTGAAGGCCTTATTGACAGACTGATGCTGAATGCTGACAGGATCGGGGGAATGGCAGACGGACTTCGCCAGCTTGTAGGACTGGAAGATCCCATCGGTGAAGTAACAGGCATGAAAAAACGTCCTAACGGACTTCTGATCGGACAGAAAAGAGTTCCTCTTGGTGTGATCGGAATCATTTACGAGGCACGTCCTAATGTAACTTCCGATGCTTTCGGACTTTGTTTTAAAACCGGAAATGTTGTGATCCTCAAAGGTGGAAGCGATGCCATTCATTCCAATACAGCGATTGTAAAATGTATCCGTGAAGCACTTGTTTCAGCAGGGATCACTGAGAATGCGATCCAGCTGATCGAAGATACTTCCAGAGAAACAGCAGCTGAGTTTATGAAGATGAACCAGTACGTGGATGTTTTGATCCCACGAGGTGGAAGAGGACTTATCAGGCTGTTGTGAACCAGAGTACCATTCCTGTCATTGAGACAGGAACCGGAAACTGCCATATCTATGTGGATGAGACTGCGGATCTTCAGATGGCAGCAGATATTGTGATCAATGCCAAGACCCAGAGAGTCGGCGTATGCAATGCCTGTGAATCCCTTCTTGTGAACCGCAGGGTAAAAGATGAATTTCTCCCTGTACTGGCAGAGCGCCTGAAAGAGAAACATGTTGAAGTGCGTGCAGATAAAGATGCTGGAGAGCTGATGCCAGGAGCAGTTCCTGCAACAGAGGAAGACTGGGGAACAGAATACCTGGATTACATACTTTCAGTGAAAGTGGTAGATTCTGTGGAAGAGGCGATCGCCCACATTAATAGATACAATACCAAGCATTCCGAGGCGATCATTACCAATGATTATGTACATGCCCAGAAATTCCTGGATGAGGTGGATGCAGCGGCAGTCTATGTGAACGCATCAACCAGATTTACCGATGGAAATGAGTTTGGTTTCGGAGCAGAGATCGGCATCAGCACCCAGAAGCTTCATGCAAGAGGCCCGATGGGACTGCTTGCATTGACAACTACCAAATATATAATTTACGGAAACGGACAGGTTCGTCCGTAAGTGATTAAGCCGAAAATGGTGAAGTAGAGCGGATTCTTGAGTCCGCTTTACTTTTTTTCGGCGTTGTGCTATACTTTTTTTAATTATTGATTTAGACAGACTAACTCATAACAGGAGGACACATAAAAATGAAGAAAAAACAACTTTTTGCAGTCCTGCTTGCCGGTTCCATGACTGTTGGAATGGCACCAGCCGCAGCATTTGCTGCTGAGGATACAGGAGCTGGTGCAGCTGCAGCCGCAGAGGCGCAGGTTACAGATGATAATACAGATAATACAGATGCTACAGATGATTCAGCTACTGCAGATGCAGAAGCCCAGAAACAGGCAGAAGCAGAAGCACAGGCCGCGGCTCAGGCTCAGGCAGAGGCAGATGCACAGGCAGCAGCGGAAGCGGAAGCCCAGAAACAGGCTGAGGAGCAGGCTGCAGCGGAGGCGAAAGCTCAGGCGGAAGCACAGGCAGCAGAAGAGCAGGCAGCCGCAGCAGCACAGGCGGAGGCAGAAGCACAGGCCGCAGCAGAAGCCGCAGAAAAAGGAACGATCGTTACTACAGAGGCAGAACTTCATGCAGCGATTGAAGCTGCGACAGCTGTTGACACTTCCACAACTGCAGTTACAGAGGCAGAGCCGGCCAAAATCGTGATCAGCGGAACAATCGAGCTACAGATTCCGTAACGATCCCGGCGAATAAGAGTATTGCTATTTTAGGAGCAGACACCCAGGCTTCTATTGAACGTGCAGACAGCTTCAAGGGCAATCTTTTTGAAGTAAGTGCCGGCAGTGCACTCTATATGGCTAAGAAGGATGCCACTAAGACAGATACAACAGTAGGGACACTGACTGTTGATGGATCTGTTACGGATGGTTCAGCAGCAGAGGGTTCTCTGGTCCATGTTGCAGCAGGAGCGAATTTTTCCCTGACAACAGGCGTAACTCTTGCCAATAACAATACAACTGCAAGAGGAGCTGCTATCTTCAATGAAGGCGGAAGCGTTCTGATCACAGGTGGTACGATCACCGGTAATAAATGTGACAACGGAGCTGTATACAGTACAGGTACAATTTCTGTGAAGAAAGGTGAAGGAGCAACAGATTCAGAGCCGAGCATCACAGGTAATACCAACGCAGACGGTACAACTCCAGCCAATATCATTCTTTCAGGCGAAGGAAAGATCGAAGTGAAGGGAGAGATCACAGATCAGGCAAAGATCGGATTTTCTGTGGAGAGTCCGGCAGCAGATCTTACAGTGATCACCAAGGCTGATGATCTGACAGATACAGATGTATTTGCGGCAGCTCTTAAGAATCTTGCATCCCAGTATGAGGGCGATACAACGAAATTTACTGTTGATGAGACTACAGGTAAGCTGGCTGCAGCAGAGGTAACGAAACCTGTAGTATCTATTGAGAGCACAGAATGGAAGAGTGGGACAACTGCAACAGCAGTGATCACATCTGATAAAGATGGACAACTGTATTATAAATGGGTTGCAGAAGGAGCAGAAGCACCGACGTTTGATACATCCAAGGATGGTGAAGCTATTAAGACCGGTGAGAAACATTCGGTCAAACTTGAGAATCTTACAGGAAAAAAAGTTATCCTCTATGTACAGGTTAAAGACAGTGAGGGTAATCTCAGCGAAGTGAAGAATACTCCTGTTATCCTGTCAGAAACTCCTAAACAGGCTCCGAAGATCACAAAAGCAGCCTTCTCCAAATGGAACAGTATTTCAGAGGCAGTAGTTACGATCACCTCTGACAAGGCTGGTCATTACTATTATAAATTAGTAAAACATGGAACAAAAGTTACATCCATTGATACAAGCGGAAAAGGTACAGCGATCAGTGCAAATAAAGCGACATCTATTAAGCTCAGCAATCTTGATACAAAGACTAGCTATGATGTCTATGTATGTGTTAAGGACAGTGATGGTCTTGTCAGTGATTTGAAGAAGATTGAACTGAATCAGAGTGAACGTCCGACTCCTAAACCGACACAGGCTGTCAGCATCGATGTTAAGTGGACGGGATTTCAGTGGACTGCACATGATTCTGCATCTGTAACACTTCGTACAAATGTTACAGGTACATGCTACTATACATGGGTAGAGCGCGGAGATGACGGAACATCCAGTACACCGAAGAAAGATGCAATTAAGAATAAACAGGCTATAAGTAAAGATAAGAATTTTACAATTTATCTGAATGATCTGGATACAGATAAAGCAATAGACCTTTATTTTTATATTAAACCAAGTAAGGGAACAGAAAGCGGAATAAAGAAAGTAAAACTTGATCAGACAAAACGTCCGGCTAAGGGACATACACCTGTGACACCGCCAGTTACAGACAGTATTGTAAAAGGACTGAGCACTAATATGGAGTTCTATCCAAATACATTTTATCCATTTGAAGTAATTGGAGCTGGAACAACCAACTCAGATCCAGGAGAAGGCGATGTGAAGTGGGAACCGCTTTACTGGAGTACATCTGCGAATCCAGAAGATAAAGACAAGCACAGCACCTGGAAAATCGGTTCCACTAAGGGAATCAGCAAGGGATCAAAATTCAGTTTATATGTGTTCTTCCAGAAATGGGTTTACACAGGTGGAAAATGGACAGAAACAGATACGATCAGTTCAGCTAGATATGAATTCGGTTCCGTACCGATCACTATCACTCCATCCGCTGGTGCAGGAGCCAACGGAGCAAACGGCAGCGGCGGACAGACAGGTTCTGATCCGGATGCAACTGTAACAGGAGCAGCATCTGCAACATCTGCCAACGGCGGAAATGGAACTACATCCAGGAATGCAGTATCTACAGCCGATAATTCACCAATTGGAACAATGTCTGCACTTGCAGTCGCTTCTATCCTTGCCGGTGGTTATGTAATTGTGAGAAGAAGAAAAAAAGACATTTGATCACAGAATAGAAGAATAAGATAACGTAGAAAAACACTGGTTATCCCTTGATCAAAAAGGAGTAACCAGTGTTTTGCGCTATAAAAATAAGCGGAGAAAGCATCTCACAGATTCTTTTTCTTATAAATAAACCAGGATGCAGCTACACTGAATGCAATCAGGTAAGCAGCCAATATTAAAATACTGACATAATTTACAGCTCCGCCGGAAGCGATCGTACGGATCAGATGACTGGTCTGTGAAAGCGGAAGTGCGGCTACGAAATTTCCAAGAAATCCCGGAATCTTCTCTATGGAAAAGAAGGTATTGCACAGAAATGC
Source organism: Ruminococcus sp. AF46-10NS (assembly GCF_003474435.1). Lineage (GTDB taxonomy): Bacteria > Bacillota > Clostridia > Lachnospirales > Lachnospiraceae > Blautia_A. Next base: position 43,439 of record NZ_QRNF01000002.1, on the reverse strand, counting down.
CATCGGCATAATAATGTAATTGGAAAAACGCGGAACATCCGCATGGTTTTTGGCAAGGAAAGAAACCACAACGCCAATCGCTGAAAAAACAGCACCATTAAGAAACATCACCAGAAGAGACCATCCGTTAAATACAAGTCCTGTTCCAATCGGCATGGTAAGAAGAAGGATGATCCCTCCGGCATAAAGTCCGCGAAGGCTGCCTCCAATGATCTGGCCCGCGATAAACTGCCACAGCGGAGTCGGGGAGATCATAACCTGGTCAAAAGCTTTTTCATAAAGACGCTGCACATTCAGGTTCTGTGCAATAGCATTAAAACTTCCGTTCATGGTTGTCAGTGAAACGACACCTGGGATCAGAAAGTTCAGATAAGGTTCTCCATGGGAAGAAGTCTGGATTCCCATTCCAAAAACAATCAGATACATCAGCGGTGCGATCATGGCAGCCAATGTGATCTTATAGAAATCTCTCCGAAATTCCACCCATTTTTCCCATAAAATAGTAAGTATTCCCATAAAAATTCATCGTCCATTCTTATTTAATTGTATATAAAGATCATTTCTGCATCAGATGTCTTCCGGCGCGTTCCACAAAAACATCCTCAAGGGTTGTTTCCCTCAATGTGCACTGTCCGTCCAGGGAAGACAAAAAAGAAATCGCTTCCGGTCTGCTGTGGAAGTAGTGGCTCTTTGCGCCTTCTGATGTTTCAAGATCTACGGTATATTTACCAAGGCTTTCGATCAGTCCGGCCGGAGTGTTGATTTCTTCCAGTTTACCGTGATCCATAAGTGCTACCCGGTTGCAGAGAGACTGTGCCTCTTCCATATAGTGGGTCGTCAGAAGAATAGTAAGATTTTTGCCGTTAAGCTGACGGAGAAGATTCCACATCTGTCTTCTGGAAAGAGCATCCATACCAGCGGTAGGTTCATCAAGTAGCAGGATTTCCGGGCTGGTAAGAAGGGCACGGCATACCATGAGCTTACGTTTCATGCCGCCGGAAAGCTTGCGGACCGTTCTCTTCCGAAACGGAAGGAGTCCGCAGAAATTAAGAAGCTCTTCAGTTTTTGCCCTGATTTCCCTGCGTGGCATAAAATAAAGTCGTCCCTGATATTCCATAATCTCATCCATGTTCATATCCTGACGCATGGAGTATTCCTGTGTGATCACGCTGATCTTGCGTTTCAGATCCGGTCGGTTGCGTCCAAGTGTCTGCCCGTCGATTAGGATTTGTCCTTCTGTAGGCAGGAGCAGAGTGGAAAGCAGACTGATCGTGGTAGTTTTTCCCGCACCATTAGGCCCGAGAAGACCAAAAAATTCGCCGGTTTCAATGCGAAGATCCAGAGAATCCACAGCAGTAAAGTCGTCAAATTTCTTTGTGAGATTTTTGGTTTCGATCATCTCTGTTTATTTCCTTTCTTTTGTATGCGAATTTCTCTTTATTATAATGGATAGCAGATGATATTTCAACCAGGAACCCTGTTCTTTACAGAAAACAGGCAGTGTGCTATAGTGGTATCATGTGTGCAAGAAAAATACGAGGAGATGGAGAGAAACGATGAAACGAATGATACGAGCAATGGCCATATTGTTTCTGACTGTGGTGTTGTTTTGTCCGGTGCTGGTTGTGGCAGCAGGTGGAGAGGAAGGTCTGGAGACAGATATGGAAGATGGTGAATATTCCATTCAGGTGGATCTGGAGGGCGGCAGCGGTAAGGCAAGCGTCACATCCCCTACACTGATGATCGTGAAGAATGGAAGAATGTATGCACAGCTGCAGTGGAGCAGTTCCAATTATGATTACATGATCGTAAACGGGAAAAAACTTCTTAATGAGAGTGAGGAAGGCAGGAACTCTGTTTTTACAGTACCAATCACAGTGCTGGACGACAAGATGGAAGTGATCGCGGATACTCTGGCGATGGGAGCACCTCACGAGATTAATTATACGCTGACTTTTTATGGCGATTCTATCGGTTCCAAGGGACAGCTCCCTCAGGAAGCGGCCAAGAGAGTTGTAGCAGTGGCTCTGGTGATTATTGTCGGCGGTGGGATTCTGAATTATTTTGTGAACAAAAGGAATCGGTGTTAAAACCGGTTCTTTTTTTCGGCCTTCAGGCATACATACATAATAGCAGAGGATTCTGTGGTATTTGGGAAATATCTTCATGAATTAAGGTATGAGAACGGAGGCAAAAAAATGAAGACAGCGCAGGAAAAAACTTATGAAGAACTGTATTATTCTCTCTGGGAGCTGGCTCAGAGGTACAGCGGTTTTACCCAGTTTCGGGTAATCGGAAAAAGCCATGATGAAAGAATGATCCCCATGCTTGAGATCGGTCATGGTGATTCCTGTATTTTCTGTGTGGGAGGATTTTCGGGAACTGACGGAAAAATGTCAGACATGCTCACTCTGGCAGCAGCAGAATACTGCAAAACATATGAGTGTAGATGGATGATCCAGGATCTTTATGAAGTGCAGAAGCTTCTTGACAGAACAAGAATTTGTATGATTCCGGTAGTGAATCCGGATGGCTATGAGATTTTTTACGGAGGATATAATGCGATCCGAAATCCGATTTTCCGCCAGATGCTGAAGATGCAGGATGTTCCCTGTGATGAATTTGTATGCAATGCCAGAGGAATGGATCCGGTTTTAAATTTTCCAACAAGCTGCTGCACCAGAAAAAAGATTCACCAGCAGCCTGCAAGCGAGAATGAAACAAAAGCGCTGATCCGTATTTTTCAGGAGTATGGGGGAAGAGGCCTGCTTGTATTTTGCAGTTATGGAAAAAAAGTGGTCTACTACAGACAGGATCAGGGTTTTACCAACAGCCAGAGGTGTTACCGGCTTGCAAGACATCTCATGAAATGTGCAGACGGAAGGCTTGAGCGTCTGTCATCAGGATGCGGAGCTCATATGAGAAACCGAAGTACGGGACGCCCGGAACAGTACTATGGGGAGGCAATACGCCAGCCTGCATTCCGGATCGAGATTCCTTTGGGAGAGGATACAAAAGAAGCGGAAAAAAAGACTCTCAGGGAGTTGATGCTGTTTCCATTGGAATATATTTATTCTCTGGTACAGTAAGCCCCCAAAATGGCCTGCACTGCTGATGCCTTGGAATATCAGGCATTTGTGACAGGTCATTTTTGTATTGCAGCTGTATTATGGAATTGAAAAATACAGCGTAAAGGGAATACCTTGGTAATTCAACAGTCGAATTCTGTCGGACGAATTTCGTTGACTTATCTGAAGACTGGCTTTATAATAACATCATCTGAAACAGATCTTTATATTTATTCTATTCCGTCTTTGACCGGCGGACATTCAGGAACAGTTCCGTTCCATTTCAATTCACAGTCTTTATATTTTAAAAGAAAATGGATACTGACGAGCATATAGAGTCAATAAACAGGTTGCTGCGTGGAACATGCGATTTCCAGCTATGTTAGTGTCTATGGAGGGCAGTTTATGTGTCAATGTGTATGGGGCAGCAGGTCTCCTCCATACATTCTTTTTAGTTTGCTCATGAAATACTCCTAAAAGAATGTATGGCAGAATTAAGAACAGAAATGAAATTGTTTTTTCGATATGCTTTTAACACAGCTCTGGCTGCAGGTTTTGTGACTGCGATGGTACTCCTCCTTCCGGGTATTTTCGGTATCCGGCCATATGTAGTCTATTCCGGATCCATGGAACCAGGGATCCCTACCGGAGCTGTGGTATTTTCCAGGGAGGAGGATTTTTCTCCGAAAGAAGGAGATATTATCACGTTTCGTGTAAATGATACTGTTGTGACACACCGGGTCATAGAGAACCGGAACGGTATCTGTACAACAAAAGGCGACGCTAATAAAACAGCAGATCCTGTATCTGTAGAACAGTCGCAGATCATCGGGCGGGTAGTCTTTTGCCTGCCTTATCTGGGCTATGTGATCCATTTTTTACGTGCCCGGATTCCATTTACCGCCGTTGTCATTGCGGCGTGTCTGGCCGTGATCGCTGATCTGGCTTATACCCCGAATAAAGAGAATAAAGAAATAGCAGGGAGGAATTAAAAAATGATGAAAAACAGAAAAATGGTAAAAGGAATTGCGCTTGCGGCTATGGTCGCAGCTCTGGCAGCAGGAGGAACTGCAGCGTATCTCACGGATTTTGAGACAGCTACCAACAGTTTTACGATCGGAAAGGTAGACATTGAACTGGATGAACCAAACTGGAAACCGGATGATAACACGAAACTGGTGCCAACTCAGGTGATCAAGAAAGACCCGTATGTGAAGAACAAAGGTATCAATGAGGCATTTGTATATCTGGAGGTATCTGTCCCTGTCCGTAATGTGATCACAGCAGCACAAGATGGAACCAGGAATCCATTAAGAAAGACGGAACTTTTTACCTATTCCAAGAATAAAGAATGGACTCAGCTGGAAAGAAAAGAGGTAGGTCAGAATATGGTTTACACGTATGCTTATAACCATATTCTGAAGCCTGGCCAGAAGACAACGACTCTGTTTGATACAGTGAAGTTTGCCAATATTATTGAGGGCCAGCTTGATACACAGCAGATCGATATGCCGGTAAGAGCGTATGCGATCCAGTCTACGAACACAGGAGATGATAAGACTACGATCATTGAGCAGGCAACAGCAGCATATCAGAAATATGTGAACCAGAACAAAGGACAGGATGGCGGCGTGACCAAGTGATATGTAAAAGTTTGATGAGACGGAGAATGTAGATGAAAGAAAAAATTTTCAAGAATGTCATATTCTTTCTTTTTGTTACAGGACTTCTCTGCACTTTGGGAACAGCAGCGTATTTTTCGGATTTTGATAAAAAGGTAAATACAGCAGCAGTAGGATCTGTGATAACTGAAATTGATGAAGATTTTCCAGATCCTACGCCTACTCCTGTAGAAGATAATCCTTCATACAAAAAGAAGATCTGGACAGGAAACTTTTCCGGAAATGAGAAAGGGTTCAATGCGGACTGTTATGTAAGAATGTCGCTTTCCTATTCTGATAATGATATTGGAAAAGGTGTGGAGCTTCTGGGGCTTGATACTGTAAACTGGCTGTATAATGCAAAAGATGGATATTACTATTATCGAAATAAGGTGGCAGAAGGAGAAGTAACTACTCCGCTGTGTACAGGTTTTCGGATAAATTCAAAAAAGATCGATGACTCATACAGAGACAGTATTTCCGATTTTGAGATCAACGTATATGAAGAGGCAGTTCAGGCAGAGGGATTTTCCGATTATAAGAGTGCGTGGAGCTATTTTAACAATCCGATATCTGTGCAGAAGACAGAGAGGAGGGAGATCGTTGAAAAAAGCTCTTAGGTTACTTTTGGCAAGTGTGATCACAGCGGGGAGTCTTGCAGCAGGAGTGTCTGCTTATGGCAGATTTACAGACTCGGTAACTGTGACGAATCATATTTCGACTGGAGATATCAATATTTCCCTGAAAGAACTGGAAAAAAAGGAGAATAAGGAGATCACCTATCAGGATCGAAAAATCGTTCTTCCAGGTGACAGGATCTCAAAAATCCCCAGGATTACAAATTGTTCGGAACCCTGCTGGGTAAGAGTGAAGATTACCTATACGGATGATTTCGATGGACTGAAAGGGCTGGATGACACAAATCTTCTTGGAATGTCTTCACGTTGGACGAAAAAAGGAGAATATTTTTATTACACCAAACAGCTGGAATATGGAGAAAATGTTGACATTTTTACAGCAGTTATGGTTCCGAGAGAATGGACAGAGAGTTATCAGGAAAAAAATCTGGGGATCAATATTGTGGCAGATGCCATACAGGCAGCTAATTTTTCTCCTGATTTCAGTGCCATGACCCATGGGGTAATGAGAAGATCCAGAGATGTGTTCATGACACGAACGGTTTGGTTGTAAAGAAAAAGAGTCAGGTTAAATCGAAAGTAGAGTTTGAAGGCAGTGCACATAAACTGATAGCAGCTCCGGATGACTTTTTTTCCGGATTTTCAGCTACAATGCCTGGAGATACTTTTAAAGATTCAGTGGAGATTCGAAACACAACTGCAAATACGGCAGAGATTTTTTTCAGGACTTCTGCAGAATGTAAATCTGTGAAAGATCAAGAATTCTTACGAAAACTGAAACTGGAAATTTCCATGGATGGAAAGAAACTCTATGAAGGTGATCTTCTTGCAGTGTCTCTGAATAAAGCTGTTTCGCTGGGGAATTTCGCGAAGAATAAAAGCGGAAAAATGGAATTTCAGGTAACAGTTCCATCAGAACTTGACAATACCTATGCCCTCCGAAAAGGAGATGTGAAATGGATTTTTTCTGTGGAAGAAGATGGGAAGATTATAACCCCGAATCCTTTACAGAAACAGCCGGAAAAGGAAAGAATGACAGGAAGGCAGGGGTACTATGGAAATGGAAACAAGGGGGGAAGCTCATTTGTAAGAACGACTCCGGTGAAAACAGGGGATGATACAGAGATTCTGTTTTGGCTTCTGTTGGGTGGTGCTGCGCTTTTTGCCGGAGGTCTGGTAATCCGGAAAGGAGGAAGAACGTGAAAAAGAGAATCGCAGGCATGTTAATGGCACTGACTGTTTTTGTTTCCTCCGTTGGGGTATTTGCAGATTCGGAATATACGCTGCCTTCTGAATATGGAACTGAACATATGGCAGAAACAGAAACTGTTTCGGAAGATAAAGAACAAACAGGGCTAGAAAAGCCAGACGTGTCAGAGGAAATTCCGGACAATAGTGTTGATGAAGACATTTTAGAATCAGAGGAAGCTGAGGGAGAAAATGCAAACGAAGAAGACTGGAATCAGGAAGATGCTGCGCAGCAGGAAGAAACAATGCAGTCAGAAGAAACAACATCATCTGAAGATTCAATGTTGTCAGAAGATCCGATGCCATCGGAAGAGCCAGAATATACCGTATTTTCTGAGGAAAATGCAGGTCTTCTCAAAGGAGAAACCGAAGAAGATCAGCAGTTGATCCAGGAGATCGAGGATGGACAGATTCTTGCATTTTCACCTGCAATGTCTGATGAAACAGAGGAGGATGAAAATGCTGATGTACTTTCTGGAGCAGAAGAGGGAATCGCAGTAATAGCATTGAAACCAGGAGAATATTATGTGGAGACTACAGGCAGAGTTTACTGTGATGAGGTATGGACACCAGCTAATGATTTCGTGCAGGGAAATCACACACGTATGGCCAGTACATTCCGCCGTGTGCATTACATAGATGATACAGGCGCAGAAAAAACAGCTCCGCTATATTGCCTCAAGGCAACAAAAACAGGTCTGGACAGTGTTACATTAAAAAATGAAGCTGTAAAAGTGCTGAAAAATGCAACAATCCAGAAACTTCTGTATTATGGTTATGGCGGTCCGGGAGATCTTGGGACCAGTTACGATCCCTCATGCAGCCATATCAAATGGTCAAACTGGCAGAACCGGTTTATGTTTACGCATATAGCTCTTTCAAAAGTTTATTTCAATGACCGTGGATATGCAACAGAAGCAGAGGTAGAACATGTAGGAATCAACCGTATGATCAGCAAGATTAAAGCGATGACAATTCCTGCGAGGAATAAAGCATCGGTATCTGCTTATGGAGAAGATGGCTGGACAACAGCAGCAGGAAAGACTGTTCCTATGAGTGTATTTCGAAGCAGACCAGATCATTATCCTTATGTACCGGACAGTATGAAGGATGGTTTTCAGATGAGTCCTCTTATGAAAGTTACAGATAGTGCCGGTATTGGAAATGGAATTACGATAACAAGAACTTCCAGTGAAAAATGGCAGCTTGCGTACTGGAATAACAGCACAGAGTATAATGCAAAGAAGACGAAGCCGACGATGATGACAGGGACAAGCCTGAAGCTGAAGGCAGGTGCGTATTTTATGATGATATTCCCGTTAAACACAACAGCATCGAAGAAATTTCAGTGTAAAATGCTTCTTCAGCCGGTTTCTTATATTCTTGTAGATGGAAAGACTCAGACAGGAAAAGATGGAATACAGGATTTCGGTGCGTATGTATATCAGGGAACAAGAGGAACAGTTACTTTTACATTAAAACCATCTGCATACGGCAGTACAAAACTTACTAAAACTGAAACGAATACGGGACAGAAAATAGCAGGCGCAGAATATACCCTATATGCGGCAGAAATCCTGAAATCGGGATACCGCACTTTTTATCAGGAAGATCAGAAAATAGCATCTGCAGTTACAGACAGTGAAGGAGTTATTACGTTTCCAAAACTGTATCCAGGTAAATACTATGTAAAAGAGACAAAAGCACCCAAAGGTTATGTCCTCAGTACAGAGGTCAAAAATATTACAGTAACTGGAGGAAAAACGACAGCAGTATCTGTAAAAGAGATCATGGACATCACTGGAACAGTTTCTATTGCAAAGAAAGATGGAGATACCGATGATCCCCTTGCAGGTGCAGAATTTACTCTGTATACATGGAGTAAAAAAAGCGGAAGTTATTCAAAAACAGGAAAGCTTTTGAAATATGATGGACAGGCAAGACGCTATAACTCTGATGAATTCGTTTATACAGCGGATAATCAGGGGAAATTCAGGGTGAAAGAAACGAAGCCGCCCAAAGGGTATACAGGAAACTGGCAGAAAGATATCAAGCTGACAGATGCAGGTACACATAAAGAATTTTTCTTTGAAGTGGTAAACTACCAGAAAAACAAGCGGAAAATAGAGATCATGAAAACGGATGAAGATACTGGTGAAGTTCTGAAAGATGCAGAGTTTACCCTTTATGAGTACAGTACTTCCCGGAAAGGCTATAAAAAGAATGGAGTTTTGTTGAAATATGACAGTAAAAGCCAGATGTATGCAAGTGAAGAACTTCTGATGACTGCAGATAATGCAGGAAAATTCTGTATTAAGGAGACAAAGAATCCAAAAGGCTATGAAGGCGGCTGGGAAAAAGAAGTGGATGTCACAGATGAAGATGCAAGTTTCTATTATGAAGTTACCAATAAGGCGATTCCTGATTACACAGGAGTTCTCCGCATCCAGAAGACGGATATTTATACTGGAGAAGTTCTGGAAGGGGCAGAGTTTACTTTGTATCAGTGGAATCAGGCAAAGAAAGCCTATGAGAATAATCTTGATGAGAAAAAACTGATGAAATATGACAGTGATACTAAGAAGTATGAGTCACAAAAACTGCTGATCACAGAGGAAAATCAGGCAAATTCCGTGTTGTAGAAACTAAAAATCCAGAAAATTATCTTGGAACCTATCAGAAAGATCTGGTATTCCAGAAAAAAGAAGACGGAGATACTCTTACAGATGAGATCGAATTGAAGGTGCAAAATACTCCGAAAACTGTGCCGCTTGGAAAGATCACCATCCGAAAAAAGATTAAGGAAGAAGATATTACCTGGGCGCATGGAAATCCTACATTTTTCTTTGTGGCAGAAGGAAAAGATCTTTCCGGTGCTTTTCATCGATATGAGGATTATGTGACATTTGCGCCGGAGAGTTATCAGACGGATGAAAACGGCTATGCGCTCCTGTCAGTTACATTGGATCATGTACCTTTGGGACAGTATGAAATCTGGGAGAAACCAGTGCTTCGTTATTATCTGAAAAATGCTTATGCAAATACGCAGAATGTACAAATTACAAAAGGTGCCGCTCCAGCTTATGGAACAGATCCAAAGGAAATTGCAGCAGGTACAGCAGCACTTACTGTAAAAAACAGAAAGGCAACAATTACATTTGTAAATGAAAAAACAAGATATGACAGATATTCACACAATGACTGTGTAAAGAATACGGTTCCTCTCTTGTTTTCGTAAGTCAGGTACAGAGCAGAGAACAGGAGATATTCTGTTCTCTGTGTTTCTTGTTTTAGGAATATTTCTGTGAAAAATCTTTTACAATAGAACAGAGAGTTACAGTGGGAGTGAGTCTATGAACCGGAAAAAGCTGAAATTTTTTCTTGTCTGGCTTATAGTCATAAGTTTTATTCTGACGCCGGCAGGGGTATGGGGAGAAACTGCGCAGGATACAGAAAACAGTGGAGAACAGCTTATCGAAGCACCGTCTGCAGTTCTTATGGAGAAAGAAACGGGTACAGTGATCTATTCCAGGGATCCGGATACCAGAAGAAGTCCTGCCAGCATTACGAAGATCATGACATTGATCCTTATTTTTGATGCAATCGAAAATGGAAAACTTCATCTGGATGATACCATTACAACAAGTGCTTATGCAAAATCCATGGGCGGTTCCCAGGTATTTCTGGAAGAAGGAGAAACACAGAAAGCAGAGACTATGATCAAGTGTATTGTGATCGCTTCCGGAAATGATGCCAGTGTGGCAATGGCAGAACATCTTTCCGGAACGGAACAGGCTTTTGTGGAACAGATGAACAAACGGGCAGCAGAACTCGGAATGAAAAACACTCATTTTGCAGATTGCTGCGGTCTGACAGAATCCCGGGATCATTATACTACGGCGTATGATATTGCTCTTATGAGCCGTGAACTGATCACCAGATATCCTCAGATCCTTACATATTCTTCCATATGGATGGAAGATATCACACATGTCACAAGGAAAGGTTCTTCGAGGTTTACGCTGACAAACACCAATAAACTATTGCGAAGCTATGAGGGATGCAAGGGATTAAAAACAGGAAGCACAAGCATTGCCAAATACTGTCTGAGTGCAGTTGCCGAGAGAAACGGAGTCACATTGATTGCTTCCGTAATGGCTGCACCAGATCCTAAAACAAGATTCCGTGATGCAGCTTCCCTTTTTAATTACGGATTTTCAAAATGCACGCTATATCTGGATGAAGCACTGGAAACACTTCCTCCGGTGAAGGTACGAAAAGGCATGAAAGAAGAAGCTGCTCTTGAATATGCAGGAAAATTCCGCTACTTAAGCACAGACGGCACAAAGCCGGATAATATCGAAAAGAAAAGAATCCTTCCGAAACAGACAACAGCGCCTGTAAAGAAGGGAGAAAAAGCAGGAGTACAGGAATATTTCCAGAACGGAAAGAAGATCGGAACCCTGGATATCCTGTATGCGGAACCAGTAGAAAAAGTCAGATACAAAGACTGGGCCGGACGGGTAGCAAAAGCATTTCTCCTGTAAAAGTTGTTTGGAAGTTTTTGTAGTGCAACATACTTTTGACAAAAAGTATTGGCTGGATGTATAATACAACGGAGTGGACGCAGGAGCAGAAATTTTGCTGCGTCAATAATGAAAACGAGAAGGGGTTTTTGATGAAAGAGATCAGAACAGAGGATGCAGTAGGTCATATTCTGTGTCATGATATCACACAGATCATAAAGGATGAAAAAAAAGGCGTTCTTTTCAAAAAAGGGCATGTGGTTAAGGAAGAAGATATCCCGCTCCTGCTCTCAGTAGGAAAAGAGCACCTTTTTGTGTGGGAGAAAAAAGAGGGGGTCCTTCATGAGAATGAGGCGGCGAAGATCCTGTACAAAATCTGCGCAGGAGATTCGGATAAAGTACACGGAACAGAGATCAGGGAGGGTAAAATAGAAGTTATATCAAAGGTTGATGGAGTTCTGAAGATCCGTAAAAAGGCCCTTGTATCAGTCAATTCTCTTGGGGAGATGATGATCGCATCCAGGCATGGAAATTTTCCGGTAAAAAAAGGTGATAAGCTGGCGGGTACCAGGATCATTCCTCTTGTCATCGAAAAAGAGAAGATGGATGCAGCAGAAAAAGCAGCAGGGGAGCAGCCTATTTTTGACATTCTTCCCTATCATCAGAAAAAAGTGGGAATTGTTACTACAGGAAGTGAGATCAAAAAAAGGCTGATCAAAGATACGTTTACACCGGTACTGCGGGAGAAACTTGCAGAATATCCAACGGAAATTATCGGTCAGGTGATGCCTGGAGATGATAAAGAACAGATCACAAAAGAAATCCTGTCTTTTGCGGAAGCAGGTGCAGATCTTATTGTCTGCACCGGAGGAATGAGCGTGGATCCTGATGACCGTACACCTGGAGGAATCCGTGGTACAGGAGCAACTATTGTCACATACGGAGCACCAGTTCTTCCGGGAGCCATGCTTCTGGTTGCTTATCTTGATTATAAAGGCAGAAAGATCTCGGTATTAGGTCTTCCGGGGTGTGTCATGTATGCAAAAAGAACAGTCTTTGACCTGATCCTGCCTCGTGTGATGGCAGATGACGAAATAAAAGCTGAGGAGATCGCTGGTCTGGGCGAGGGTGGACTGTGCCTGAACTGTCCGGTTTGTACTTTCCCCAACTGCGGGTTTGGAAAATAATATGAATAAATTCAGAATCAAAAAATATGAGATTCATACAGAGAAGATCCAGAGTCCGGATGGAGTTAGGTTTGTTTTGATCGCAGATCAGCATGGGATTTCTTATGGAAAGGATAACTGCAGGCTTTTGGATACCATTCATGGTCTGAAACCCGATGCTGTGCTTGTGGCGGGAGATATGGCGGTACGTACGCAGCCGGATACTCTTGTGACTGCCAGCAAACTTCTTACTGCTCTTGCGGAGAAATTTCCGGTGTATTATGCACTTGGTAATCATGAGTATAAAATGTCATTGAACGGGGAACTTCGGGAATATTATCAGAAATATGAAAAGGCGTTAAAAAGAGCAGGAATCCATATCCTGCGCAATACTCGTGAACATGCACTTTTTGGTGGCGACCGTTTTTGCTTTTACGGATTGGAGCTGCCGATAGAGTATTACCGTAAGCCCAAGTCTCCAAGCTTAATGCAGAAGTGATAGATACGATGATCGGAGAGCCTGGAAAAAACGGAATGCAGATTCTGCTGGCCCATAACCCAAAATATGGAAATGCTTATTTTGACTGGGGAGCAGATATGATTTTATGCGGACATTATCACGGGGGAGTTGTCCGGCTCAGTGAACATCATGGTCTGTCCTGTCCGCAGTATCTGGTACTGCCACCTTTCTGCTGTGGTGATTTTCACAGAGGAGAGCAGCATATGTTCGTCAGTGCAGGGATGGGAGAACATACAATACCATTGCGGATTCATAATCCAAGAGAACTTCTTGTGATCGATGTAAAGCCCTCCCAAAAAAAGAAATGAGGAAACAATAAATGGCTATATCTGTTAAGCTGAATGTGTTTGAGGGACCTCTGGATCTGCTCCTTCACCTGATCGACAAAAACAAGATCGACATCTACGACATTCCTATTGTGGAGATCACAGACCAGTATATGGAATATATTCATTCCATGGAAAAAGAAGATCTTGGAGTCATGAGTGAATTCCTGGTTATGGCAGCCACACTTCTTGATATCAAGTGTAAGATGCTTCTGCCAAAGGAGATCAATGAGGAAGGTGAAGAGGAAGATCCAAGAGCGGAGCTTGTCCAGAAACTTCTGGAGTATAAGATGTATAAATATATGTCTTATGAACTGAGAGACCGGCTTGGCGATGCGGCAGGTGTCTATTACCGTAAACAGGATCTTCCGGATGAAGTGAAGCAGTATGAGCCGCCATCAGATCCCCGGGAGCTTCTCAGAGGTCTGACGCTGGAGAAGATGAATGCTATCTATCAGGCTCTGATCCGTCGCCAGGAAAACAAGATCGACCCGATCCGAAGCAAGTTCGGCCGAATTGAAAAAGAAGAGATCAGTTTGTCAGACAAGCTTCTGGAAATGAAGGAATACGCCAGAAATCACAGGAAATTCAGTTTCCGTCAGCTGATGGAAAACCAGCATTCTAAAATACAGCTGATCGTTACATTTCTGTCAGTTCTTGAACTTATGAAGATGGGGCATATTCATGCAGAACAGGAAGAGCCTTTGGATGATATTCACATAGAAGTGGTAACTGATCCGGATACCTGGAAGAATCTGACAGAATTCGCAGATGAATAAACTGGCAAATTGCCAGCTGCTTATTTTTATCAGAACATATTTGTAGAAATAAAGTGGAAGTATAACGGAATAAAAAGCTCAGTTTTATTAACAGAGGAATGAGGAGAATAATTGGAACTGAAACAGACTAAGGGAGAGATTGAAGCAATCCTTTTTGCCATGGGAGAGGCAGTTGAACTAAGCCGCATAGCAAAAGCAATCCAGCAGGACAATGCTACAACCAGGAAAATCGTCCGGGATATGATGCTGGATTACCAGAAGGAAGACAGGGGTATCCATATCATAGAGCTGGAGGATTCTTTTCAGCTCTGCACAAAAAGAGAATACTACGATTCTCTTATAAGGATCGCTGCTCAGCCAAAGAAACCGACGCTGACGGATGTTATGCTGGAGACTTTATCCATCATTGCATATAAGCAGCCGGTGACAAAAGCAGAGATCGAGAAGATCCGGGGAGTAAAATGTGATCATGCCATCAACAAACTGATGGATTATGATCTGGTGCGAGAACTTGGACGTCTTGATGCGCCGGGACGGCCGATTCTTCTGGGAACTACAGAAGAATTTTTAAGGTGCTTCGGAGTACAGGGTCTGGAAGATCTCCCTGAAATGGATCCTGTTCAGATGGAAGATTTCAAGGCAGAGGCAGAAGAGGAGATACAGCTGAAACTTGATGTATGATCCGTAGCCGAAACTGCTGATATGCATCTTATGCAGACAGGATTCAGCTGGATGGAAACAAAAGAGGAGGAACAGAAAATGCCCACAACATATGCACATGATTTTTTTGGAAAACGGGTTTACAGAAGACTTCCTGAGAAATTGCAGCATCTGATCCGCAGTAATGGTAATCTGTACCGCATCGGGCAGCACGGCCCGGATATCCTGTTTTATTATTTTATATCAAAGAATCCGGTCACTCAGTACGGAGTACGGATGCACGGCCGAAAAGCCAGAGATTTTTTTGAAAGAGGAATGGAATGTGTCCGAAGGGAAAAAGATCCGGCACTGATGGCATATATGCTGGGATTTGGCTGCCATTATATCCTGGATTCTACCTGTCACCCATATGTAAATAAAGTGGCAAAAAAGGGAAGAGTTTCCCACACACTTCTTGAAAAAGAGTTTGACCGCATGCTGATGTATGAAACAGGGAAGAATCCTTCGCATTTTTATCCGTCCCACGGTATTAAGGCGAAGTATTTTGCTGCAAAAACGATCCACAAAGTGCTGCCGGAGATCAGGACTTCTAATATTTATCTTTCTCTTAAGATGATGAAGATCTTTACGAATCTTCTGGTATGTGACGACGGAGGTCTGAAGAAGAAGATGTCCGAACATGCATTTTCTCCCGTCGGAAAGAGAAGAGCGGCTTTTATCACAGAGTTTTTTATGAGTCTGGAACCAGAGGTGGATTGCCATGAAGAACTTCTGAAGCTGGATGGCCTTATTGAAGAAGCACTGGGCAAGGCACCGGATATGCTGGAAGAACTCGCAGCACTTGCAGTCAGACCAGGACATCTTTCTGACAGGTGGAATCTTACCTTTAACGGATAAGCAAAAAGACTGGTTATTCAGGGATATCTTTTCGCATAGAATAAAGAGTATAATGGTTACTGCAAACGGGCATGAGAATGTCTGCTTTATCAGTGTGTGGAGGGATATCATGAAAAACAGGCGTGCAGCCGCTGTCGCTTTTTTGACAGCGGTTCTTATCATTCTGCAGTTTTTTCCGGCGCAGGCAGCAGAAGTGCAGGAACTTTATGCGCTGTCAGCAGTACTTATGGATGGGGAGACAGGGCGTGTTCTGTATGGAAAAGAAGCCTACAAGGCAAGGCCGAATGCAAGCACCACAAAGGTTATGACCTGTATCATGGCACTGGAGATGGGAAAGGGAGATGATTATGTGCAGGTATCAAAAAATGCAGCATCCCAGCCCCAGACACGACTTGGAATGAAAGTGGGACAACAGTTTTATCTGGAAGATCTTCTGTATTCCCTGATGCTGAAAAGTCATAACGATACAGCTGTGGCCATAGCAGAACATATTGGTGGTTCTGTAGAAAAGTTTGCCATACTGATGAATAATAAGGCGAAAGAGATTGGGTGTACAGACACTCACTTTGTGACTCCAAATGGTCTGGACGGGGAAGATGAAGGAGGAATCCATCATACCACAGCAAGGGATCTGGGGCTGATTATGACTTATGCAGTGAAAAATACTACTTTTGTCCATATCACCCAGACCAGAAATTATACGTTTTCTGATATTTCCGGAAAAAAGTATTATTCTGTCCACAATACGAATGCATTTCTGGATATGGAAACAGGAGTGATCTCCGGGAAAACCGGATTTACCGGAAACGCAGGGTATTGTTATGTGTGTGCTGTGCGCCAGGATGAGAAATTTTTTATTGTAGCTCTCCTTGGCTGCGGTTGGCCCGGAAACAAAAACTATAAATGGTCAGATGCCAAAAAACTTCTGGCTTACGGACGGAATAATTACAGATATGTGATGTTGCCTGATTTACCCGTGCTTCCGGATATCCCTGTATCAGATGCTGTACCGAAAAACGGAGAATTATATCCTGATGCACAGATTACTCTGAAACTACATGCAGCAGTTTCCAGCAAAGACCTGGCCAAACGATATCTTCTGAAAAAATCTGAATCCATCACCTGGGAAGCAGACCTTCCTGAGAAACTGGAAGCACCAGTTAAGAAAAATCAGAAAATCGGTTCTCTCCACGCAAAGCTTGACGGAAAAGAGATTTTTTGCTGTCTCGTGACTGCAGAGGACAAAATCGGCAGAATCACCTATAAATGGTATGCAGACAAGATTTTTCATGATTATTTTCATTGAATGGGCAACCCCTGGCATATGTCAGGGGTTAATTTTTTAACGTTCATGACGAAAAGTATTGAATTTTCTGCAAAAAAAAGGTACAATTATACTCGGCTGAATTTTTGGTTATATTAATAAAAAAATGGAGGGCATAGTATAATGAGTAATGCGACACAAAGCGTAGCGGCTGCAAGGATTAATTCCCTGCTTGACGCCAACAGTTTTGTTGAGATCGGACAGGCTGTCACAGCCAGAGCTACAGATTTCAACATGACTGAAAAAAAAGCACCTTCAGACGGTGTGATCACCGGATATGGTGTGATTGACGGCAGTCTGGTGTATGTATACAGCCAGGATGCATCTGTACTGAACGGAACAGTTGGTGAGATGCATGCCAAAAAGATCGCCAAGATTTATGATCTCGCTCTGAAAGTCGGAGCACCGGTCATCGGTCTTGTAGACTGTGCGGGACTTCGTCTTCAGGAGGCTACTGATGCACTTGAAGCATTTGGTGAGATCTATCTGAAACAGACACTGGCATCTGGTGTTATTCCACAGATCACTGCTGTTTTCGGAACATGCGGCGGTGGAATGGCAGTTGTACCGGCTCTTACAGATTTTACATTTGTAGAGGAAAAGAAGGGCAGACTGTTTGTAAATACTCCGAATGCACTGGAGGGAAACAGAGTGGAGAAATGTGATTCAGCTTCCGCCCAGTTCCAGAGTGAGGAGACAGGACTTGTTGACGGTATCGGAACAGAGGAGGAAATCCTCGGACAGATCCGCACACTTGTCAGCATGCTTCCGGAAAATAATGAAGACAATGACAGTTTCAAAGAATGTACAGACGACCTGAACAGAGTATGTGATGATATCGCAGGCTGCACAGGTGACACAGCTATTGCGCTTTCAAGAATCGCTGACAATGGTGAATTTTTTGAAACAAAGGCAGCTTACGGACAGGATGTTGTAACAGGTTTCCTTCGTCTGAACGGAGCTACTGTTGGTGCTGTTGCAAACAGAAGCGAGTCCTATGATGCTGATGGCAATAAGACAGAGATTTCTGACGGAACTCTTTCTGCCAGAGGTGCAAGAAAAGCTGCAGATTTCATTAAATTCTGTGATGCTTTTGAAATTCCGGTACTTACACTTACCAACGTGACAGGATTTAAAGCAACTCTCTGCAACGAGAAGATGATGGCTAAATCCGTAGGTGAGATGGTACATGCCTTTGCATCTGCAACTGTACCGAAGGTAAATGTTGTAGTTGGTAAAGCTTACGGAACTGCATACGTTGCCATGAACAGCAAATCTGTCGGAGCAGACATGGTTTACGCATGGGATACAGCAGAAATCGGTATGATGGATGCTTCCCTTGCAGCTAAGATCATGTATGAGGGAGCTGATGCTTCTACACTGAACGAGAAGACTGCAGAGTATAAAGAACTCCAGAACGGTATCGCATCCGCAGCAGCAAGAGGATATGTGGATACTGTGATCAAAGCAGAAGATACAAGAAAATATGTAATCGGTGCTTTTGAGATGCTGTTCACAAAAAGGGAAGACCGTCCATCCAAAAAGCATGGAACAGTCTAAGTGAGGTGAGCGTATGAGACAGTTTTATAAAAAGATCTCTTCTGTCTGCATGGCACTTCTTTGCGTGGCTGCACTTCTGATCGGCTGCACAGCTACTGCATGGGCTGCTGACGAGGTTGATGATTCTGTAAAGAGTCAGCTTGTCACAACAACCAAAGGCCTGACGGAAGCGATCATCGCAATGTCCGAGGATGATATCCAGGGTTATATGGAATCAGAGGATGCTTTTACACAGAGCGCAGCAAGTGCGTGGGATGGCTCCAGAGAAGAGCTTGGTGAGAAAAAAGGTGATATCAATGAGAAAGATATCACAGTAGAGTATTCCGATGATCAGTATACCGTTGTTGTTCCGGTATCCTTCGAGAAAAACAAAGCGAATTTCACTTATGTATTTGATAAATCAGGAACCCCGACTTCTGTTTCTGTTGATGTAAATTATACACTGGCACAGAACATGGAGAAGGCAGCCATGAACACAGTGATGGGTCTTGGAACCGTATTTGTGATCCTGATATTCCTGATCTTCGTGATCTCTCTTTTCAAATATATTCCCGGACTTGTGGAGGGAAAGAAAAAAGAGAGTGCACCGGCTCCTGTAGCCGCAGCACCGGCACCGGTTGCTGAACCTGTAGTTGAAGATGTAACAGATGATGGAGAACTTGTTGCCGTTATCGCAGCCGCGATCGCTGCTTCCGAGGGCAAGACAAGCACAGACGGATTCGTAGTACGTTCCATCCGTAAGATCAACCGCAGAAAAAGATAATCATTATTTAGGAGGATTTTAAAATGAAGAGTTATACAATTACTGTTAACGGAACAGCATACGAAGTTACTGTAGAAGAGAACGGAAACGCAGCAGCTCCAGTTGCAGCAGCAGCTCCGAAGGCAGCTGCACCTGCACCAAAGGCAGCTCCTGCAGCAGCACCGAAAGCAGCAGCTCCTGCAGCAGGCGCAGGTTCTGTTAAGGTTTCTGCAGCTGTTCCTGGAAAAGTTGTAAAAATCGTTGCATCTGTTGGACAGAGCGTAAAAGCCGGTGACAGCGTAGTCATCGTTGAGTCCATGAAGATGGAGATCCCAGTTGTTGCTCCTCAGGACGGAACAATCGCCAGCATCGATGTTGCAGAGGGTGCTGCCGTTGAAAATGGAGATACTCTTGCAACAATGAACTAAACAGGAGGTAGACAAATGTCTTATGTAACAAATACCCTGTCAAACCTGATCCATCAGACAGCATTTTTCAACCTTACCTGGGGAAACTACCTGATGATCGCAGTGGCATGTGTGTTCTTATATCTTGCCATTAAACATGGTTTTGAGCCGCTGCTGTTGGTTCCGATCGCTTTTGGTATGCTTCTGGTAAATATTTATCCGGACATTATGCTGAGCATTGAGGATTCATCCAATGGCGTTGGCGGACTTCTTCATTATTTTTACTTAATGGATGAGTGGAGTATTCTTCCTTCACTGATCTTCCTGGGTGTCGGTGCGATGACAGACTTCGGTCCGCTGATCGCAAACCCGATCAGCTTCCTGATGGGAGCGGCTGCACAGCTTGGTATTTACCTTGCATACTTCCTTGCAATTTTCCTTGGATTCAACGGAAAAGCAGCAGCAGCGATCTCTATCATTGGTGGTGCTGACGGCCCGACTTCCATTTTCCTTGCAGGTAAGCTTGGACAGTCTTCTCTTATGGGACCGATCGCAGTGGCAGCATATTCCTATATGTCCCTGGTACCGATCATCCAGCCTCCGATCATGAAGGCATTCACAACAGAGAAAGAGCGTAAGATCAAAATGGCGCAGCTCCGTCCTGTTACAAAACTTGAGAAGATCCTTTTCCCGATCGTTATCACAATCGTTGTTTGCCTGATCCTTCCGACAACAGCTCCCCTTGTTGGTATGCTGATGCTCGGAAACCTGTTCCGTGAGTCCGGAGTTGTTAAACAGCTTTCTGAAACAGCTTCCAACGCTCTTATGTACATCGTAGTAATCCTTCTCGGAACATCTGTAGGTGCTTCCACAAGTGCTGAGGCGTTCCTGAACGTAGATACACTGAAGATCGTAGTTCTTGGTCTTGTTGCCTTTGCCTGCGGTACTTTTGGTGGTGTTATGCTTGGTAAGCTTCTCTGCAAGGTTACTCACGGAAAGATCAATCCTCTGATCGGATCAGCCGGTGTTTCTGCCGTTCCTATGGCAGCCCGTGTATCCCAGAAGGTTGGTGCTGAGGCAGATCCTACAAACTTCCTGCTGATGCATGCGATGGGACCGAACGTTGCTGGTGTTATCGGTACAGCGGTTGCTGCCGGTACATTCATGGCGATCTTTGGTGTCTAACCCATTGTCTTATAAAAATTTGTAAGGAGAATAATTATGGCAGAAATAGAGAAAAAACCTGTGAAAGTTGTGGAAACGATCCTGCGTGACGCTCATCAGTCCCTGATCGCTACACGTATGAGCACAGAGCAGATGCTTCCGATCATTGATAAGCTCGACAAAGTAGGTTACTATGCAGTAGAGTGCTGGGGCGGTGCTACTTTCGATGCTTCCTTACGTTTCCTGAAAGAGGATCCGTGGGAAAGACTTCGTAAACTCCGTGACGGCTTTAAAAACACAAAGCTTCAGATGCTGTTCCGTGGACAGAACATCCTTGGATATCGTCCATATGCTGATGATGTAGTAGAGTATTTTGTTCAGAAATCCGCAGCTAACGGTATTGATATCATCCGTATCTTTGACTGTATGAATGACCTTCGTAATCTTCAGACAGCTGTAAAAGCAGCAAACAAGGAGAAAGCACATGCACAGGTTGCAATGGCTTACACACTTGGTGATGCTTACACACTTGATTACTGGACAGATCTTGCAAAACGTATCGAGGATATGGGTGCAGATTCCATCTGTATCAAAGATATGGCAGGACTTCTTGTTCCGTACAAGGCTACAGAGCTTGTTCAGGCTCTCAAAGAGACTGTTAAGATCCCGATCGATCTTCATTCTCACTATACATCCGGTGTTGCTTCCATGACATACATGAAAGCAGTAGAGGCAGGCGTTGATATCATCGACACAGCGATGTCTCCGTTTGCTCTTGGAACATCCCAGCCGGCAACAGAGGTTATGGTTGAAACATTCAAGGGAACACCATATGATACAGGATTTGATCAGCAGCTTCTCGCTGAGATCGCTGACTACTTCCGTCCGATGCGTGATGAGGCTCTTGATACAGGTCTTCTCAATCCGAAGAACCTTGGTGTAAACATCAAGACTCTTCTGTATCAGGTACCAGGTGGAATGCTTTCCAACCTTACATCACAGCTGAAAGAGCAGCATGCTGAGGATAAATTCTACGAAGTACTTGAGGAAGTTCCGCGTGTACGTAAAGACCTTGGTGAGCCACCGCTTGTTACACCGTCCTCTCAGATCGTTGGCACACAGGCTGTATTTAACGTGATCATGGGCGAGCGCTACAAAGTTGTAACAAAAGAGACAAGAGACGTATTAAGTGGTAAATATGGCGCAACAGCCAGACCATTTAATCCGGAAGTACAGAAGAAGTGCATCGGTGATGTAGAGCCGATCACATGCCGTCCGGCAGATCTTCTGGAAGACGAGCTTGATAAGCTTGAGAGCGAGATGGCACAGTACAAGGAGCAGGATGAGGATGTTCTCACATACGCACTGTTCCCACAGGTAGCCATGGACTTCTTTAAATATCGTCAGGCTCAGAAAACAAAGGTTGATGAGACTGTAGCTGATACAAAGAACGGCGCATACCCGGTATAAAGCACACACATTAGGAATGTCGAAAAGACATTCTGATACAACACGAAGGAGCTTGCTGTATGCAGGCTCCTTTGTGCATAAAAACAAAAAGATTAAAAAGGCAGGATAACAGGTAATGTCCAAGGTTGCGATCGTAGGCGGCGGTGCCGCCGGAATGCTCTGCGGCGTATATGCTGCGCGCAGAGGACACCAGGTTCACATCCTGGAAAAAAATGAAAAACTTGGAAAGAAGCTTTTCATCACAGGAAAGGGCCGGTGCAATGTCACCAATGATTCAGATACAGAAGAGCTTTTCCCGGCAGTGATGTCAAACCGTAAATTTCTTTACAGTGCTTTTTATACCTATGGAAGCAGAGATGTAATGGAGTTTTTCGAGGAAGCTGGTGTGCCGTTGAAAACAGAGCGCGGAAACAGGGTTTTCCCAGTGTCCGATCATTCATCGGATATTATCCGGGCACTGGAGCGGGAATTAAAGAAAGCCGGAGCACAGGTACATCTTTATACAGAGGTGAAAGAAGTCTGTACTGAGGAAGATAAAGTTACAGGCGTATTACTTGCCGATGGAACTTTTTTTACAGCTGATGCAGTGGTGGTTGCCACAGGCGGGCTTTCTTATCCTTCTACAGGCTCTACAGGAGATGGATACCGTTTTGCAGCTGAAACCGGCCATAAAGTAGTTGCCCAGTCACCGTCACTGGTACCTTTGGTAGCGAAGGAAGATTATGTTTCCAAACTTCAGGGACTTTCCCTTCGAAATGTGGAGCTGATAGTTAAATCCGGAAAAAAAGTCCTCTATAAAGATTTCGGCGAGATGATGTTCACCCATTTTGGTGTAACGGGTCCCCTGATTCTTTCAGCAAGTGCTCAGATAGGAAAAAAACTGGAAAAAGAGCCTTTGCAGGCCTATCTTGACCTGAAGCCGGCACTTGATGCAGAACAGCTTGATGCCCGGATCCTGCGTGAATTTGATGCAAATCATAACAAACAGTTTAAAAATGTGATCGGTGTTCTTTTTCCGTCTTCTCTGACTCCGATCATGATCGAGATCGGTGGAATTCCGGGAGATAAGCCAGTACATGAAATCTCCAGGGAAGAACGCCAGGCCTTTGGCCGTCTGATCAAGGCTTTCCCTTTTACGATCACAGGAATGGGAGAGTTCAAGGAAGCTATCATCACAAGAGGCGGTGTGTCAGTAAAAGAGATACAGCCATCTACAATGGAATCCAAAAAAGTAAAAAATCTGTATTTTACAGGTGAGGTGCTGGATCTGGATGCTGTGACAGGTGGCTATAATCTTCAGATCGCGTGGTCTACCGCGTATGTTGCAGCGCAGGCGATCGAATAACAGAAAAAGAGGAAGGGGCATTTAATTATGGGTATTAATATTGCAATTGACGGACCGGCAGGTGCGGGAAAAAGCACAATTGCAAAAAAAGTGGCAAAGGAACTTTCATTTATCTATGTAGATACAGGAGCCATGTACCGTGCCATGGCACTTTATCTTCTGGAAAAAAATATCCAGGGAGATGAGGCTATCGCCACAGCATGTCATGATGCGGACATTTCCATCCGCTACGAAAACGGAGAACAGCAGGTGATCTTAAACGGTGAGAATGTAACAGCCTTCCTTCGAAGAGAAGAAGTAGGAAATATGGCATCTGTAAGCTCTGCCAATCCGGAAGTACGTGCACATCTTCTGAAACTGCAGAGAACTCTTGCAAAAGAGAACGATGTTGTCATGGATGGAAGAGATATCGGAACCACCATTCTTCCGGACGCAGAAGTGAAGATCTTTTTAACTGCAAGTCTGAGACACGTGCGAACAGACGTTATCTGGAACTTACCGAAAAAGGTGAAACCTGTGATATGAATGAGATTCTTAAGACCATCATAGAGAGAGATGTGCGTGACATGAACCGCGCGGTTTCTCCGCTGAAGCAGGCAGAAGATGCAGTTCTCGTGGATTCTTCAGAGATGGGAATTGATGAGGTTGTTGAAAAAATTCTTTCTGTATACAGAGAAAAGGTGACCAGATAAATGAATGTAAAAGTTGCAGAAACCGCCGGCTTCTGTTTCGGCGTACAAAGAGCAGTGGACCGGGTTTATGATCTGATCGGCTCCGACGCTGCACCAATTTACACTCTGGGACCGATCATCCACAATGAAGAGGTTGTCTCAGATCTGGAAAAAAGAGGAGTTGCCGTAATCGGCGAGGAGGATCTTGCCACTCTTAAAGGCGGCACAGTTGTGATCCGTTCCCACGGCGTAGGCCGTAAAGTCTACGACAAGATCAAAAAATACGGCCTCGGTTATGTAGACGTCACCTGTCCTTTTGTCCTTAAGATCCACAAGATCGTGGAGCGCGAAAGCGCAAAAGGTGTCCACATCGTGATCATCGGTGACCCGGATCATCCGGAAGTACAGGGAATCTGCGGATGGTGCCAGGGACCGTATACAGTAATCAAAAGTGCTGAAGATGCTGAAGAATTCAGCATTTCGCCAGATAAAGAAGTGTGCGTAGTATCACAGACGACATTTAATTACAACAAATTTCAAGAATTAGTTGAAATTCTCCGCAAAAAGAGTTATGATAATAATGTTTTAAATATTTTAAATATTTTAAACACTATTTGTAATGCTACCGAAGAACGGCAGAAAGAAGCAAAAGCGATAGCCGGAGAGGTAGACACTATGTTAGTCGTAGGTGGCCGACATAGCTCCAATACTCAAAAGCTGTTTGAAATATGTAAAAAGGAATGTGGAAATACTTACTTTATACAAACACCTGTAGACTTGGATTCTGAAATGTTCCAATGCAGTAGTTTTGTAGGTATTACAGCAGGGGCTTCCACCCCAAAGAAAATTATTGAGGAGGTTCAAGAACATGTCAGAGTTAAGTTTTGAACAGATGCTGGAAGATTCCGTAAAAACAATCAGAAATGGAGAGATCGTACAGGGTACTGTCATCGATGTTAAAGATGATGAGATCATCCTGAATATCGGCTATAAAGCAGACGGTATCATCACAAAGAACGAGTACACAAACGATTCAAGCGTTGTGCTTACAGACGTTGTTAAACCTGGCGATACCATGGAAGCAAAAGTTCTCAAAGTAAACGACGGAGAGGGACAGGTTACACTGACCTACAAACGTCTTGCAGCAGAGAAAGGCAACAAACGTCTTGAGGAAGCATTCGAGAACCAGGAAGTTCTGAAAGCTCCTGTAACACAGGTACTTGATGGTGGTCTTTGTGTTAACATCGAGGAGGCAAGAGTATTCATTCCTGCAAGCCTCGTATCCGACACATATGAGAAAGACCTTTCCAAATACGCAGATCAGGAGATCGAGTTCGTTATCACAGAGTTCAACCCGAGAAGACGCCGTATCATCGGTAACCGTAAACAGCTTCTTCTTGCTGAGAAAGCTGAGAAACAGAAAGAGCTTCTTGCTAAGATCAACGTTGGTGACAAAGTTGAGGGTGTTGTTAAGAATGTTACAGATTTCGGTGCATTCATCGATCTTGGTGGAGCAGACGGACTTCTTCACATCTCTGAGATGTCCTGGGGCAGAGTAGAGAACCCGAAGAAAGTATTCAACGTTGGCGATAAAGTTACAGTTCTTATCAAAGACATCAACGGAGATAAGATCGCACTTTCCCTTAAATTCCCGGAGGAGAACCCATGGCTTACAGCTGCTGAGGACTTCGCAGTAGGAAACGTAGTTAAAGGTAAAGTTGCACGTATGACAGATTTCGGTGCATTCGTAGAGCTTGCACCTGGAGTAGATGCACTTCTTCATGTATCCCAGATCTCCAGAGAGCACGTTGCTAAACCATCTGATGTACTTTCCATCGGCCAGGAAATCGAGGCTAAAGTTGTTGATTTCAACGGCGAGGACAGAAAGATCAGCCTTAGTATGAAAGCACTTGAGGATTATTCCGCAGAGCAGACAGAAGAGTAATTTCTTTTGAAGTCTGATTAGATATTGATATTATGATAATTACAGGAGACTGTTGCCAAAATGGCAACAGTCTTTTTTGTGATACTCTAGTACAGCGAATATTAAGTAACCGCCATATTGGCTTGCCTGATTTTTCATATGCTGCGTTGTCGTCAATCGCCGTAGCCACCGCTGACATGATGGATTTATTTCAGCGTGGACAGATAATAAGGCAGACAGTGTTTTAGATATGTTTTCTGTTTCATCGGGTTCTGGATAAAATCATCTGTCACAGGAAACCAAGTATAACAGGTTTCTCTTTTAGCTGGTCTGCGGAGCTTTTTATCCATACATGCGCTTAAAGTCTTGGGGATTGCTGTGTCTTCGGACGGAATATAATCGTAATCTTTATAATTGGAATAATATTGTTTTAATCGACCGTTTTGAGCCTTTACAAGGAGACGGACACGGCTTTTTTGACCGATTATGTAGAATTCTTCACTATGATTTGAGAATTTTGCCGGTAAAATATAAGGAATTTCCATGGTAAAGATAAGTTGATCGTTTATAATTTCACAATTAAGAACATCGTAATCTTCTTTAAAAAGCGTAAGATAAGATAACATGGAAATTATTTTTCCAAGGCCAAAAAGATCTTCCTGATTATGTCCCATGAGGATCTCGTCTGCCTCTGGTTTCTTACCGGAAGCAAATTGTTTATAAAGGCGGATACAGGCTCCTCCGTCACAGTAAGTCCGCTCTGTGATACCTAAGAATGCTTCCATGGATGGCTGGTTCATTCGGGAGAGTTTCAGGAGTCCTTTAACTGGTTTCAGTTCCCGGTAAAGGTCCAGAGAAGGCAGGCTTTCAAAAGGAGAAGGCAATCCGTGAATCTGATAGCGGGCTTCCAGATAAGGCTGGTCAAAACTGTCGCCGTTATACTGGATCGTGCAGGAAAAATTCTGTAAAAATTCCGAAAATATCTTCAAAAGCTCAGGTTCTTCTGTCTCATCTTCGATCATCCACTGGTACATCTGCCAGTTTTTTTCTTCATAAGCCACAGCACCGGCAAGATACAGAAAAGTGGAATTTCGTGATAGTCCTGTTGTTTCAATGTCATAGAAAACCGGTACAAAATGCTCTGAAAGCACATAGCTTTTAGTCAATTTTTTAACAGTCTCAAAGTCTGGAAACCCTTGTAAAATCGGCATTTTTTTAACAATCATGTTAATTTCCTCCTTTATGGATTGTATCTAATTATACACAAAAAAACGTTTTTTCCATAGTGCAATTTTAGGTGAAATGAGTTATAGTATATTCGTAGAGTTGATGAAAATAACAGGAAATGGTACTGGATTTATGTGGGAATTGATAGTATATTCGTAGAGTTGATGAAAATAACAGGAAATGGTACTGGATTTATGTGGGAATTGACAGTTATAAAAACTGATTTATATTACTTTATAATTAGATTTTTATCTGCAGTTTTCCTGAAACCGTGATCATTTATATATGAAAGTATATCACAGTATGACAGATAGAATCAATCTGTCATACATATATCAGAAACACGGAAATCAACTTTGAAAAAGAGTATGATGTGCACAGCACGGAAACGTAGCGTACATGTACATGCAAACAATAAAGGAGGAGATGAGATCTATGGCATTTTTAACCTTCAGAGGTGGTATTCATCCTTATGACGGCAAAGATTTGTCAAAAAACTGTCCTGTTGAGAAGTATCTGCCGAAAGGAGATCTGGCAATTCTTGTATCTCAGCATATCGGAGCTCCAGCCAAGCCGATCGTGAAAAAAGGCGATCATGTGCTTGCAGGACAGAAAATAGCAGAAGCAGGTGGATTCGTTTCTGCACCGATACATTCATCTGTATCAGGAACTGTGAAGGGAATCGAGAAACGTCTGACAGCAGTAGGAGCCATGGGTGATGCGATTATCATTGAAAATGATGGACAGTATGAATCGGTGGAATATACACCTGTCAATCTTTCCGACCTTTCCAAAGAAGATATCTTAAAAAGAATTCAGGAAGGCGGAGTTGTAGGACAGGGTGGTGCAGGTTTCCCGACACATGTGAAGCTTTCACCGAAGGAACCGGACAAGATCGACCACATTCTGGTAAATGGTGCAGAGTGCGAGCCTTATATTACCAGTGACTACCGCAGAATGATGGAAGAACCGGAGAATGTTGTAAAAGGACTGGAAGTAATCCTTAAAGTATTCCCGAAAGCAGTGGGATGCATCTGTATCGAGGATAACAAGCCTGACTGTATTGCCAAAATGAAGGAAGCTATCAAGGGCAAGGAACGTATGGAGGTAAAAGAACTCAAGACCAAATATCCGCAGGGTGGTGAGCGTACTCTGATCTATGCGGTTACAGGCAGAGAGATCAATTCCACCATGCTTCCGGCAGATGTAGGATGTGTTGTTGATAACGTAGAAACCGTTACCTCTGTTTATAAAGCAGTAATCCTTGGCCAGCCGGTCATCAGCCGTAATTTAACAGTTACAGGAGACGGTATCCGCACACCGAAAAACTTTTCCGTTCTTACAGGAACAGATCTGTCAGAACTTGTAGACGCTGCAGGTGGCCTGAAAGAAAAGAGCGCGAAAGCAATTTCCGGTGGACCGATGATGGGATTTGCACTGTATGATCTTCACATTCCATGTACAAAGACAACCTCTTCCCTGCTTTTCCTGGAGCGTGATGCAGTGTCTGAGGCAAAGCAGATCCAGACTGCATGTATCAACTGCGGACGTTGTGTAAGTGTCTGTCCTGGCCATGTGGTTCCGGCCCGCCTTGCAACTCTTGCAGAGAACGGTGATATGGCAGGATTCGAGAAGATGGATGGTATGGAGTGCTGTGAATGTGGCTGCTGCAGTTACATCTGTCCTGCCAAACGACCTCTGACTCAGAGTATTAAATCTATGAGAAAAATGGTTCTTGCCGAGCGCAAGAAAAAGAAATAGGGGGAGGAAAAACAATGGAACAAATGTATAACGTATCATCTAATCCCCATATCAGGGATAAAATGACTACCAGCCGTATCATGCAGCTGGTTGTGATCGCACTTATGCCTGCGACATTATTTGGTATCTGGAATTTTGGTGCGCATGCACTTCTTGTAATTCTGGCAACGGTTGCATCCAGTGTATTTTTTGAGTGGCTTTATGACCGCCTGATGCACAAGAAGAACACGACCAAAGATTTCAGTGCAGTTGTAACAGGTCTTCTGCTCGCACTGAACATGCCGCCCCAGATTCCGATCTGGATGCCGATCCTTGGCAGTGCTTTTGCAATTATTGTTGTAAAACAGCTGTTCGGCGGACTTGGCCAGAACTTTATGAACCCGGCTCTTGCTGGAAGATGTTTCCTTATGATCTCTTTTGCCGGAAAGATGACTAACTTTGCAGTTTCCAAGAGTTCTCATGCAGTTGTGGATACTGTTACACAGGCAACACCTCTGGCGGCTCTTAAGAACCAGGGATTTATTGCAGGAACTTCCATTCCTGTAAAGAATCTGTTTCTTGGTAATATCCAGGGTACTATCGGTGAGACATCTGCACTGGCGATCCTTATCGGTGCAGTCATTCTTCTTGCATTTAAGATCATTGATCTGAAAGTTCCTCTTACATATATAGGAAGTTTTGCAGTGTTTGTAATTCTTTATATGCTTGGTACTGGTAAAGGATTTAATGTAAATTATCTGTTCAGCCATATCTTTGGCGGCGGCCTGATGCTTGGTGCATGGTTCATGGCTACTGATTATGTACCACACCGATCACACCGAAGGGACAGCTGGTATATGGATGCTGCCTTGGTATCGTAACAGCAGTGTTCCGTCTCTTTGGCGGTTCTGCAGAGGGTGTTTCCTATGCCATCATTTTCTGCAACCTTCTGGTTCCGCTTATTGAGAAAGTAACAAAACCGGTTGCTTTTGGAAAAGGAGGCAGGAAATAATGAGTAAGATTATCAGAAATACATTGATCCTTACGATCATTACAGTAGTTGCCGGACTTGGACTTGGACTGGTTTATGAAATTACAAAAGAACCGATCGCAAGAACCGAAGAGCAGGCAAAAAAAGAAGCATGGCAGACTGTATTCAGTGATGTAAGCCTGGAAGATTTTAAAGCTGTGGATGTAGACCAGGAAGCAGCAGATAAAACGATTGCAGACCTTGGAGTAAAGGCAACAGTAGACGAGGTCTGTGAAGCAGCAGATGAGGGATATGTGGTTACTGTAACAGATAAACAGGGTTACGGTGGTGATATCCAGGTCACAGTTGGCGTGACAAAAGACGGCACAGTCAGCGGCGTTTCCATTCTTTCTATCAGCGAGACTGCCGGTCTTGGAATGCGTGCTACAGAAGCTCAGTTCCAGGAGCAGTACGTTGGAAAGAATACCGATAAATTCTATGTATCTAAGGATGGCGGCGAAGGTGAGCCTATTGATGCCATCAGCGGTGCGACCATCACATCCAGAGCTTTTACCGGTGCAGTCAATACAGCTATCGGCTATTGCAAAAACGCATTTTAGGAGGGTAGTTGAATATGAATAAATGTGGTGAAAGATTAAAAAACGGTATTATAACCGAGAATCCGATTTTCGTCCTGATGCTGGGAATGTGTCCAACGCTTGCGGTAACAACTTCAGCTATCAATGGTATTGGTATGGGACTCTCCACAACGATCGTTCTGGTCATGTCCAATATGCTGATCTCCCTGCTCCGCAAAGTGATCCCGGATTCTGTCAGAATGCCGGCCTTTATCGTAGTTGTAGCATCTTTTGTAACCATCGTACAGTTTCTTATGGAAGGTTTTACTCCTTCCCTTTATGATTCACTTGGAATCTATATTCCTCTGATCGTAGTTAACTGTATCATTCTGGGACGTGCAGAGAGCTATGCTTCCAAAAATCCGGTCCTTCCTTCTATTTTTGACGGACTTGGAATGGGACTTGGATTTACAGTTGGCCTGGTTGCCATTGGTCTTGTAAGAGAGATCCTTGGTTCCGGAAAAGCTTTCGGAGCGCAGATCATTCCGGTTGCCGATGCAGCTACCGGTGCTGCCGGTTATACCCCGATCACTATCTTTATCCTTGCACCTGGAGCATTCCTGGTTCTTGCAGGACTTGCAGCAATCCAGAACAAAGTAAAGATCAACATGGCAAAGAAGGGCAAGGATGTTTCCAAGATTCAGTCCGGCTGCGGTTCCAACTGTGCAACCTGCGGCGGCTGTCCTTCTGACAAAGAATAAAGGGGGAGTAGAAGATGGCAAGCTTAATGTTAATTGCTATTGGTTCTGCACTTTGCAGTAACGTTGTATTAAGCCAGTTCCTTGGAATCTGTTCTTTCCTGGGAGTTTCCAAGAAGACTGAAACTGCAGTCGGCATGGGAGGCGCGGTTGTATTCGTAATCACGATCGCATCTTTTGTTGCTTCACTGTTATATAAATTTATCCTGGTACCGACACATTTTGAGTACCTGAAAACAATCGTATTTATCCTTGTTATCGCAGCACTGGTACAGATCGTAGAGATGTTCCTCAAGAAATTTGTACCATCTCTTTACAAGGCACTTGGCGTATACCTTCCGCTTATCACAACAAACTGTGCAGTTCTTGGTGTGGCACTTAATAACGTAAAATATGAATACAGTATTCTTGAGAGTGTTGTAAACGGATTTGCCACAGGCGTGGGGTATCTGATCGCTATCGTATTACTTGCGGGAATCCGTGAAAAAATGGAGTACAACGATATTCCGGAATCCTTCCAGGGTATGCCGATCGTTCTGCTTACAGCAGCATTGATGGCTATTGCATTCTTTGGATTCTCCGGAATCGTATAGGAGGAAGAAGAGCATGAGTATAACAGGAATTATTATGGCTGCAGTCATTGTCGGCGGTACTGGTTTATTCATTGGTATCTTCCTTGGACTTGCAGATAAGAAATTAACCGTAAAGGTAGATGAAAAAGAAGAAGCCATTCTTGGCGTTCTTCCTGGAAACAACTGCGGTGGCTGTGGATATCCGGGATGTTCCGGACTTGCTGCCGCAATCGCTAAAGGCGATGCTCCTGTAGATCAGTGTCCGGTCGGCGGTGCTCCGGTTGCAGCCAAGATCGGTGCGATCATGGGACAGGAAGTAAAAGAAACTTCCCGTCAGGTTGCATTCGTGAAATGTGCGGGAACCTGTGACAAAACAACTGTAAAGTATGAGTATACAGGTGTGGAAGACTGCGAGATGATGGCTTTCATCCCTGGCAGTGGAGCAAAAAACTGTACTTTTGGATGTATGGGATTTGGAAGCTGCGTAAAGGCCTGTCCGTTTGATGCCATCCATGTAGTAAATGGTGTTGCAGTAGTAGATCAGGAAGCATGTAAGGCCTGCGGCAAATGCGTCGCAAAATGCCCGCGTCATCTGATCGAGCTGGTGCCATATGACAAACAGATCCGTGTGGCCTGCAGCTCCCATGCAAAAGGAAAAGCTGTTACAACAGCCTGCGAGCTTGGCTGCATTGGATGTAAGAAATGTGAGAAGAACTGTCCGTCAGAGGCGATCACAGTCACTGATTTCTGTGCACACATTGATTATGATAAGTGTACAGGCTGTGGTAAATGTAAAGAAGTCTGCCCGAGACATGTAATTCTGTAAATAACGAAGTAACAAAGGAGAACTGTCATCACAGAAATATTTCTGTAAAATGACAGTTCTTTTTTCTATGGACCAAATGCGTAAGACAGATAACCCTCCTGCTTGACAAAGAAATTATTGTTCAGTATAGTGAACGCATGACCAATAGGTAACAATTATCGGAGGTATTATAGAAGAATCTATGAGGGACATACAGGAGACGTAGCCTGCGATCATTACCACAGATTTAAAGAAGATGTGGAACATATGAAAGAAC
This sequence comes from Ruminococcus sp. AF46-10NS, assembly GCF_003474435.1. Classification (GTDB taxonomy): domain Bacteria; phylum Bacillota; class Clostridia; order Lachnospirales; family Lachnospiraceae; genus Blautia_A. The sequence continues at coordinate 10,416 of NZ_QRNF01000002.1, read as the reverse complement.
TGGGGCTGAAAGGATATCGCTTTTCCATTGACTGGTCCCGGGTGCTGCCGGATGGTTTTGGAAAAGTGAATGAAAAAGGGATTGCGTTTTACGATGCACTGATTAATGAGCTTCTTGAATTTATGTAGATTTTGAGACGCAGGAGAGGATCTGGAAAGATTCTGCATACTGGTACAGAGATCTTATCAGAAAAAATGGTGAAATTCTGTAAGCTGCTGTGATGAAACTGACGGCTTTTCAGATATTTTTCGGAAAATTGCAGTTTCCAGTTAAAAATATTTGACCAGTGAATTTTCAGGGGCTATAATAGTATATAAATATTCAGTACACTTCAAGGAGAACAATTCATGAGTAAGATTATTTTAACTGGCGACCGCCCGACGGGACGCCTTCATGTAGGTCATTATGTCGGATCACTGGCAGAGCGTGTGAAACTGCAGAATTCCGGCTTATATGACGAGATTTATATTATGATCGCAGATGCACAGGCACTTACAGATAATGCAGAACATCCGGAGAAAGTACGCCAGAACATCCTTCAGGTTTCACTGGACTATCTGGCTTGCGGACTTGATCCGGAGAAATCCAACATTTTCATTCAGTCTATGGTGCCGGAGCTTACAGAGCTTACTTTCTATTATATGAATCTGGTAACAGTAGCGCGTGTACAGCGTAATCCTACTGTTAAATCTGAGATCAAGATGCGTAATTTTGAAGCCAGCATTCCGGTTGGATTCTTCTGCTATCCGATCAGCCAGGCAGCAGATATCACAGCTTTCCGTGCAACACATGTGCCGGTAGGTGAGGATCAGCTTCCGATGCTTGAGCAGTGCAAGGAGATCGTTCATAAGTTTAATACCGTTTATGGTGAGACTTTAACAGATCCGGAGATCGTTCTTTCTTCCAATAAGGCATGTTTACGTCTTCCTGGTATCGACGGAAAGGCTAAGATGAGTAAGTCTCTTGGAAACTGCATCTATCTTTCTGATGAGGAAGATGTTGTTAAGAAGAAGATAATGTCCATGTTTACAGACCCGAACCATCTTCGTGTTCAGGATCCGGGCCGTGTAGAAGGTAACCCGGTATTTATCTATCTGGATGCATTCAGCCGTCCGGAGCATTTCTCAGAGTTCCTTCCTGAGTACCAGAATCTGGACGAGCTTAAAGCGCACTACCAGAGAGGCGGCCTTGGCGATGTGAAGGTTAAGAAATTCCTGAACAACGTAATGCAGGCAGAGCTGGGACCGATCCGCGAGAGAAGAAAGATGTGGGAACAGCGTACTGCTGATGTATTTGACATCCTGAAAGCAGGTACAGAAGTTGCAAGAGAGAAGGCAGCAGCAACTCTTCACGATGTACGTTCTTCCATGAGGATCAACTATTTCGAGGATCAGGATTTCCTGAACCAGTAATAGAATAATGATCAACCCGGGACATATGTATTCCGGGTTGATTTTTTTTTCAAATTGTGTTAGTATTTCATCCATATGGGAAACAGATGTTCAGTTGTTGTTGCGCACAGGTAACACACTGTTCTCGGGAAGGAGCAGTTGATTTTGATTTCTTTTGTAAAAGGTAAGGTAGCGGATATCAGTGAGAACAGCCTGGTGGTGGAAAACGGCGGCATTGGTTATGAGATCTATATGACAGGACAGGATCTTAGGAAAGCACGTGTTGGTGAAGAGAAGAAGATAAATACGTTTCTGTATGTAAGAGAAGATATTCTTCAGTTATACGGATTTTTTTCAAAGGATGATCTTGGGATGTTCAGGCTTCTTCTGGGAGTGAATGGTGTAGGACCTAAGGGAGCGCTTGGCATTCTTTCCGGGATCAGTGCAGATGAGCTGCGTTTTGCAGTGCTTTCCGATGATGTGAAGACAATCTCGAAAGCACCTGGAATCGGTAAGAAAACAGCTCAGAAGATGATTCTGGAGCTGAAAGATAAACTGAAGCTGGAAGATGCCTTTGAGATGAAGCTTGCTCATCAGCAGGAGGATGCAATGGAGGGGGCAGCAGATCTTCGGGACAGCCGTCAGGAAGCTGTGGAAGCACTGGTTGCCCTTGGATATAGTTCGGCAGATTCGCTTCGTGCAGTACGTAAGGTTCCGGACGATGTTCCCGCAGACGATGTGGAGGCGATTCTCCGCGCTGCATTGAAGAATTTTTGATATTTAGTAGAACGGAGCATAACAGATGGAGAACAGGATCATTACAACAGACGTTACAGAAGAGGATTTTTCCCTGGAGGGGAATTTAAGGCCTCAGAGTCTGGATGAGTATATTGGTCAGCAGAAAACCAAGGATACCCTGAAAATCTATATTGAAGCTGCAAAACAGAGACACGATTCTCTGGATCACGTGCTTTTTTACGGCCCTCCGGGTCTTGGAAAGACGACACTTTCTGCTATCATCGCCAATGAGATGGGTACACATATGAAAGTTACATCCGGCCCGGCTATTGAGAAGCCGGGAGAGATGGCTGCGATCCTGAATAATCTTCAGGAAGGAGATGTGCTGTTTGTGGATGAGATCCACAGGCTGAATCGCCAGGTAGAAGAGGTTCTTTATCCGGCAATGGAAGATTTTGCTATTGATATTATGATCGGAAAGGGCGCATCCGCACGTTCCATCCGACTGGATCTTCCGAAATTTACCCTTGTAGGAGCAACTACCAGAGCAGGACTTCTCTCTGCGCCGCTCCGTGACCGTTTTGGTGTTACCCAGCGTCTGGAATTTTATGATAAAAAAGAACTGACGACGATTATCCTGCGTTCTGCACAGGTTCTGGGCGTGGATATTGAGCCGAAAGGTGCTGCGGAAATCGCCAAACGTTCCAGAGGAACACCGCGACTGGCTAACCGTCTCCTGAAACGTGTGAGAGATTTTGCCCAGGTGAAATATGATGGTGTGATCACCTATGATGTAGCCTGTTTTGCACTGGATCTTCTCGAGGTGGACCAGTATGGACTGGATAAGACGGATCGACGTATTTTACAAACTTTAATACTGAATTTTCAGGGCGGTCCGGTAGGTCTTGAGACGCTTGCAGCCTCTATTGGGGAGGATTCCGGAACACTTGAAGATGTGTATGAACCATACCTTCTTCAGAACGGTTTCCTGAACAGAACTCCCCGTGGAAGGATGGCTTCTGTACTGGCATACACCCATCTTGGATATCCTCGTCCCGATATATCGACAAAATAATAGAAAAACTTCTATACATTTTAGTAAGAATCAGTTATAATAAGGACAGTTGTGAGCCAGCGAGGCTGGCAACAGAGAGGAATGTTGCTGTGAAAAAAGGCAGCAGCAGATGAATTCAGGAGGCTTTACGAATGGCGGTAAAGAATACAGCACAGGTTGTTATCGACGGAAAGATCATTACTCTGGGCGGATATGAGTCTGAGGAGTATTTCCAGAAGGTTGCAGCCTATATGAATAATAAGATCGGTGAACTGAGTCAGATGCCGGGATATTCCAGACAGGCCATGGAGACCAAGCATACACTTCTCAGCTTGAATATTACAGATGATTACTTCAAAGCGAAGAAACAGGCAGAGATTTTCGAACAGGATCTGCAGCAGAAAGATCAGGAGATGTATGACCTTAAACATGAGCTGATCTCGCTGAAGATGCAGATTGAAGAGGCGAAGAAAGCAGAACAGGAAGCTCAGGATCAGAAGAATCTTCTGGATGGTAAGGTTAAGGAACTGGAGAAAGAGCTTGATGAATTGCTCAAATAAAAATGGGAGGGGGATTGCTTCGGTGATCCTCTTTTGTTTTACAGATTAACAGACAGGAGATGAGGGAATACTTTGAAAAAGATAGTAACAGAGCTGCTTTCGCCGGCAGGCTCCTATGAGAGTTTTGAGGCGGCGATAGGTGCGGGCGCAGATGCTGTATATGTAGGTGGTCCTGCTTTTGGAGCGAGGGCATATGCCAGGAATTTTACCCAGGAGGAGCTGATTGCTGCTATTGAGACAGCACATCTCCATAATCGTAAATTGTATCTTACAGTGAACACACTTTTAAAGAACAGAGAGATGGAAGGACAGCTTTTTGAGTATCTGGCACCTTATTATGAGGCGGGGCTTGATGCTGTGATCGTACAGGATCTGGGTGTGTTTTCTTTTATCCGCAGGAATTTTCCTGATCTGGATATCCACGCCAGCACGCAGATGACTGTGACAGGCCCGGAGGGGATGAAATTTCTGGAGGAAAAGGGTGCCACCCGTGTAGTTCCTGCAAGAGAACTTTCTCTGGAAGAAATTGCTGTCATGCATGAGGCGAGCCCACTGGAAATAGAAACATTTATTCATGGGGCATTGTGCTACAGCTACTCAGGTCAGTGTCTTATGAGCAGTATTTTTGGCGGGAGAAGCGGCAACAGAGGCCGGTGTGCACAGCCCTGCAGGCTTCCGTACAGTGCAACTTGTGATCACCATAAATATAAAGGGGATAAAGATTTCTGCGCTTTAAGTCTTAAAGATATCTGTACTCTGGATATTCTTCCTGATATTCTGGAGGCAGGTGTTATGTCCCTGAAGATCGAGGGGCGTATGAAGCAGCCTGGTTATACCGCAGGAGTTACCTCTGTATACAGAAAATATCTGGATCTTTATCTCAGCGGAAAAGAATACCGCGTGCAGGATACAGACAGGAAATATCTTCTGGAACTTTTCAGCAGAGGCGGTTCCTGCAGGGGATATTACGATATGTATCGTGGTCCTGAGATGATGGCTTTTGCCAATGAGAAGAAATCCGGCAATATCCAGCCAGAGATCAGAAAAATAAAAGAAAAAATTCATGGGAATTTAATACTTTCTCCAGAAAGTCCTGTTATACTGGAAATAACCTGTGGAGATAAAACAGTGACTGCCATGGGCGGTGAAGTGCAGTTTGCCAAGAACCAGCCTATGGAAGAGCAGAGGATCCGTCAGCAGATGGAAAAACTGGGAAATACAGAATTTCAGTGGGAAAGCCTTAACATTGAGATCAATGGAAGGATTTTCGTTCCTGTAAAAGCTCTCAATGAAGTGCGCAGAGATGCGCTGGAACAGCTGCGTGAAGAAATGATTGTAATCAGACGGAGAGAACCGGCTGAAAAGCAACCTTTCTATGGAAAAAAACTTCCGGTTTGCACAGAGAAAAAATCCTGTAATGAGAAGCTCCCACTGTATGTTTCCTGTGAAAGGACAGATGTTGCAGAGATACTTCTGGAAGAAGAGGGGATTACAGGATTTTATCTTTCTTTTGATACCATGAAGAAGTGTTTTTCACCGGAACTTGCGAGGCGAAAGGAACTTTATCTTTCTACGCCGCATATCCATCGCGGAGAGATTCCTGAGGTATGGATCCGAAATGCGAAGGAGTGGCTTGATCAGGGAATGAGAGGTTTTCTGGTACGCAGCCTGGAATCTTATGCAGCACTGAAAGAACTGGGATATAAAGAGAAATGTGTGCTGGATGCTTCCATGTATACCTGGAATGATGAAGCCGAGGCGTTCTGGAGAGAAGAGGGCATTCTTAAAAATACCGTTCCTCTGGAACTGAATGAGGGAGAACTTAAGCACAGGGATAATCGTTCTTCCGAAATTCTTCTGTATGGATATATTCCGCTGATGATCTCAGCCCAGTGTGTACGTAAGAATCTGTTCGGATGCACAGGAAAAGGTGAGACCATTTATCTGAAAGACCGGTACAACAGTGAATTTTCAGTGAAATGCTGCTGTACCCCGTGGGAAAGTGCCTGTCCTGAAGCTGCAAAATACTGCTATAATATTATATACAACAGTATTCCCTATGGACTTCCCGGGGAGAAGGAGCGCGTGGAGAAACTGAAATTACAGTCACTGCGACTTGCTTTTACCATCGAGAAACCATCAGAGGCAAGAGCAGTACTGGAGGAATTTAAGGGCATTTACCATGGAAATGAAAAACCTTCCGGACGCAGGTATACAAAAGGCCATTTTAAAAGAGGAGCCGAGTAAAAGTGTATGATTAATGTTATTACAGAATTATCCAAGTATGTGATCCTCACGCTGATGATCGTCTACACCTTTCACTGTTTTTATATGGTGTGGCGTCAGGACGAGGAGGAAAAAAAGGAGCTGCTTCATCAGCAGCTGACCATGATCTTTTTTATAGATTTCACAGCGTTTCTCGTGATCTATCTTAAGAGCATGGATTTCAAGGTCATCCTGTTTTATATTGAGATGATGATCTTTTTTGCGGCAATTCAGATCCTGTACAGGATTTTTTATGAAGACGCATCGTTGTTGCTTCTGAACAATATGTGTATGCTGCTGAGCGTGGGTTTTATCATGCTCTGTCGTCTGTCGCTTCCTTCTGCAAACAAGCAGCTTCTGATCGTTGCAGCAGGAAGTGCCGTATCACTGGTGATCCCGGTGATGATCCGGAAGATGAAATTTCTCAGGGATCTTACCTGGGTTTATGCAGGCGTTGGTGTTGTTCTTCTTGCAGCAGTTCTTGTTCTTGCAAGTACAAGTTATGGAGCCAAGCTTTCCCTTATGGGGATCCAGCCTTCCGAGGTGATCAAGATCACGTTTGTATTTTTTATGGCATCTCTGCTCTGCGTAAAAGTGAATTTCCGCAAAGTAGTGCTGGCGACCATCGTGGCAGTGCTTCATGTGGGTATCCTGGTTCTTTCCAGAGATCTTGGAAGTGCGGTGATCTTTTTTGTCACCTATCTTGTACTGATCTATGTATCTACCAGAAATCCGGGATATATGTTTCTGGGACTTGGCGGCGGATGTGTGGGTGCAGTGATCGCCTATCATCTTTTTGGCCATGTACGCCAGAGAGTCAGTGCGTGGAGAAATCCTATGGCTGTTTATCAGAATGAGGGCTATCAGATCGTGCAGTCACTGTTTGCCATCGGAACCGGCGGCTGGTTTGGAATGGGACTCTGCCAGGGTTCACCTGAGAAGATCCCTGTTGTAAAAAATGACTTTATATTCAGTGCGATCTGTGAGGAAATGGGAGGTATTTTTGCTATCTGCCTGATTCTGGTGTGTACCAGCTTTTTCCTTATGATCGTTACCATTGCATTGAAGATCCGCAACCCGTTTTATAAGCTGATCGCTCTGGGACTTGGAACAGAATATGCGTTCCAGGTATTCCTGACTATCGGCGGTGTGACCAAGTTTATTCCGATGACAGGTGTTACCCTGCCGCTGGTAAGCTACGGCGGAAGTTCTGTCATGTGCACCATCCTGATGCTGGCTATTATTCAGGGACTGTATATTCTGAGGGAAGATGAGGATGAAGAAATTGAGACGCAGCGAAAAGAAACGTTTGAAAGAAGAGGAAAGAGAGCGACGCCTGAGAGATCGGGATATCGCCAGAATCCGTAGAAAAAAGAACCGGCCGTTTACTTTTGTATCGGTGTTCTTTGTATTGATTTTTGTCAGCCTGATCGGCTATCTTATCTATTTTGACGCAGTAAAAAGCGATGATTTTATCAACAGTCCGTATAATACCAGACAGGATACTTTTTCGGATCGTGTTGTCCGTGGAAATATCCAGTCTTCAGACGGGGAAATCCTGGCTCAGACTGATGTGTCAGAGGACGGTACAGAGCAGAGAAATTATCCGTATGCCAATATTTTTGCCCATGCAGTAGGCTATGATACCAATGGCAAGAGCGGCCTGGAATCAGAAGCGAATTTCCAGCTCCTGACGTCTCATTCATTCTTCCTGGAGCAGATGAAAAATGAGTTTTCCGGGAAAAAGAATCAGGGAGATACTGTGATTTCCAGCCTTAATGCAGATCTGCAGACAACAGCCTACAATTCACTGGGAGACAGAAGAGGAGCTGTTGTGGTGATGGAGCCGTCGACAGGAAGAATCCTTGCAATGGTGAGCAAGCCTGACTTTGACCCGAACACAATTGCTGAGAACTGGAATACACTGGTAAATGATGAGAACAACAGCAGCCTTCTGAACCGTGCTACCAATGGCGCATATCCGCCTGGATCTACATTTAAGATCGTCACAGCTCTTGACTATTTCAGACAGAAAGGGTCTCTGGAAGGATATTCCTATCTGTGCCAGGGAAGCATTACTGTGGATGATCATACGATCCGGTGCTACAATGGGACTGTTCATGGACAGGAAGATTTTTACTCTGCATTTGCCCGCTCCTGCAACTGTGCATTTGCAGATATGGGACTGAGCCTGGGAGCAGGTTCTCTTCGAAATACAGCAGAGGATCTGCTTTTTAACAAAGCACTTCCGCTAAATTCATATAAAACAAGCAAGTTCACTCTGGAAAATAATTCTCCGAATCCACTGGTAATGCAGACTTCTATTGGACAGGGAAATACGCTTGTTTCTCCAATGCACATGGCTCTTATTACAAGTGCTATTGCAAATGACGGTGTTCTGATGAAGCCGACCATGATCGACAAGATCGTTAATAACTCCGGAGATACTGTGAAAGAAACAGAAAAAACGGGATACAAACGTCTGATGACAAGCAATGAGGCGAATATCCTTGGAAAACTGATGAAAAACGTAGTTGAAAACGGTACTGCATCTGCGCTGAACGGCCGCGGCTACACAGTTGCCGGAAAGACTGGTTCTGCAGAGTTTGATGAAAATGGTTCCAGCCATTCCTGGTTCGTGGGATATTCCAATGTGGATGATCCTGATATTGCCGTTGCAGTAATTGTAGAGAATGGCGGAACAGGAAGTGAAGCAGCAGTTCCGATCGCAGCAGATGTATTTGATGCATATTATTTTGATTAAATTTGAGAAATTGAAATAGTATCTCTTTCTTGCCCCTTGCCTATCTGACCAAAAAGAGGTATACTGTAACCAGTGCAAAAGACACACGCATTACAGGAGGATTGCAATATGATAGAAGCAACAAGCTGTGGCGGTGTGGTAATTCATCGGGGTAAGATCCTGGCATTGTATAAATCCTACAGGAACCGTTATGAAGGATGGGTGCTTCCCAAAGGAACCGTAGAAAAAGGAGAGACTTTCGAGCAGACTGCTTTGCGTGAAGTGAAGGAGGAAGCAGGTGTGAGAGCTTCCATTGTGAAGTATATTGGCAAGAGTCAGTATAATTTTACAGTTCCGGAGGACGTGGTAATGAAAGAGGTACACTGGTATCTCATGATAGCTGATAATTATCATAGTAAACCCCAGCGAGAAGAGTACTTTGTGGATTCCGGATATTACAAGTTTCATGAGATTTATCATCTTCTTCGTTTTTCCAACGAGAAGCATATTGTGGAACAGGCCTATCAGGAATATCTGGAAATGCGAAGTGAGGGAATCTGGGCGAAACAGCAGAAGTATTTTTAGCAACAGGACAGGGCTGTGTTTTTACGCAGCCCTGTTTGACATTAACGGATAAGGAGGTGACTGCAGGATGCTGAAGTGGATACGGAATTATTATGTCGGGGAAGACGTTAAGAACCCGGGACGGGCAAGAGCCCGGATCATTGTGGGAAAATTTGTTCCAGGTGTTTATGTAGTCACATTGTCAGATAATCCTGGAAATATTCTGGAGATCCTTTCCGCTGCGGAATTGATGCAGGCCTCGGTTAGGGCGATTTGTCCACCTGTTGTGGGGCTCGCCAATGGCAGGGACGGAGCAATCCGGATGGTTCAGGAGATCGTTGAAGAAGTCTACAGGGAAACAGGTGATTTGAAAATAAGAGAATATCTGGAGAACAGGTGAACAGATGCTGCATATATTATGGCTGATAATTAAATGGATACTGATCCTTCTGGGAATCCTCGCAGGACTGATCTTACTGCTCCTTCTGCTGCTTCTTTTCTGTCCTGTGCGTTATAAAGGAAAAGCTGCGAAAGAGCGGAGCGCAGGGATTAAAGAGGTGGAAGCTTCGGGGGAGGTCAGCTGGCTGTTTCATGGAATTGCCGTGAGGGTATTTTTACGTAATGGAAGTCCGGCGATGGATTTTTATATCGTGGGGATTCCTCTCTCAAAATTCAAAGGAGTCTTCCGAAGAAAAAAGATAAAATCTTCTGCAAATACAGCTGAAAAAAAGGAGAAAAAGAAGGTTCCGTCTGAATCACGGAAACATGGAAATAGCAGGGAAGATGAACAGAAACAGAAAGTAAAGATTATTAAAGAACCGGATAATGTTCCGGTCCCACCACAGGAGTCACAGGAATCTGAGAAAATCAGAGAGATAGCGAAAGATGAAGAGAAGGAATTTTCTTCAGAAGAACAGCACTCTAAAAACAAGATCATAAGCTTAATTTCTGAAATAGCGGGAAAAATAAAAAAAGCAGTTCTTAGCACTCTGACTGCGGTACAAAGTTTTTTGGGAATCCCATCCAAAATATTCAAAAAATCCGGAATCTCACATTAACAATCAAAAAATTCTGTGGTAAGATAAACTGGTATAAGGAATT
>NZ_QRNF01000019.1 GCF_003474435.1 Ruminococcus sp. AF46-10NS | reverse complement strand
ATCTCCTACATAATCTGTCTTGTACTGTGACAGGTCAGGAATCTCGTACAGTTCTTCTTTTCTGCCACATGCAGAAAGCAATATTGCTGATACCGTAAATAAAATAATTAGAATTACTTTTTTCATCATGAACCAGCTCTCCTGGTATTTATAGATTATTTATATAGTGACATTTTTCAGAATAGCTGTTATACTTAGGTTCGGATTTTTAAGCTATAAATGAGCAAATTTAAAAAATTGCACAAAGTTATACTGCCACTTTCATAAATGCATCAAAATCGTTACTTGCCTTTGCACATTGGAATATATACCGATATTTTTCTAGCTGAATAATGTCACAGATTTGGCGATAACCGTTTTCAAAAGAACTGGATTCCCCATTTCCTATAACACACATATAATGTGCCAATGACATAATCAGCCAGTACCTTCGGATTCCCTGCGCAGAACGGATCTGGTAGCTTTCTAATGCCAGTTTATCCTTACACTGGCGGAAAAATACTTCTATATTCCACCGGCACACGTAATAAGACAGGATCTCATCCGTTAATAGTGATACATCCGTACTAAGAAAAGCTCTCAATGCTTTGGGCTTTCCAAATGCTTTTTCGGGATAGCTTAAAAGAACCACGGCGTTTTCAATTCCATTGAGTTTTCCTTCGTATCGGTACACATAGTATTTCTGTTTTTTCACTGTCACAAGGTGAAAATCGGCATACGTGACTGATAAAAGTGCAGCAAACTCACTGAGTTTCTGCCGGATTCCAAATGGATACAGCATCCGGTTTATTTTTAAAGCACCGATGGTATGAAAGCCCTTTAGTGCAAAGGTATTGATTATTTTTTCAGAAACATACCAGCAGTCACAAAGAAAATAGGACATTACCGGTGGAACAGGCAGTTCCCTTGCAATGTTTTGTACAAGGTCAATCTTGGAGACTGATTTATTGTACATTATAAAAGCATAATTCAGAACAATGCCGTTACAGGAAAGCATAACAGCAACTGCCTGATGCCCATAATCCTGTTTTCCCTTTAAATGGGACTGGTGAAAATACGCATCTTCAATTGGATGCAGAGCCCGTGACGAAGGCTTTGTCTTTGAAGCTATCGTATCGTCTACAATACAGAAAACAGGCTTTCCGGTGCGTGCTGCTTCTGAATAAATAATTTCAATGACAGAACGTTTTAATGTATCTGAAAGTAATGAATCATCCCATTTCCCAGAATTGAGAAAATGGGCGATTGTAGTTCTGTGGCAAGAACTGTTTTTAGCAAAATCCGTGGTTTTCCCATGGTATCCTGAGATGAAAATGCTGATCAGGATGCTCATGAGATGATTTATCACTCTGTTAGAATAAGATTTACATAAGTTAAATTTCTTAAACTGGTTGTATATAAATGATGAATGATGTATAGTATTTGCAAGAGGCACCTTCTTTCTCGTGAATGTTGCAAATGTTTGTTTGGTCACTTTCATTATACAACATAATCGAATTTAAGGTGTCTTTCTTTTATGCAAAATCACGAACTTGCTCATTTATAGTTTTAAGTATAAAAGGAGCTTTACAAAAAGTGAAAAAAAGAATTTTTTTATTCGATAACCTGAAATTCCTGCTGATAATGACTGTAGTTGTCGGCCATTGTGTTTATTACATGACCGGAAATTCCAACATTATGAAAAGCATATTTATTTTCATCTATTCTTTTCATATGCCGCTGTTCATTTATCTGTCAGGCCTTTTTCACAGCGATCATAATGTAAAAGAACGCTGTCTTTTATTTATTTTTCTTGGCTATATCATGAAAGCAGTTCTGTACCTTATAAAGGCAGTACTTTTCCATAAGGCAGATTTTTCTTTATTATCAGATGCAGGAGTCCCCTGGTACATGTTCGCACTAGCCATGTTTGTGGCCTGCTCCTATTTTCTGCGAAATATTGATACCAGAAAAATATTTATTCTGTCCGTTATCCTTGCCTGCATTGTCGGATATGATAAATCGGTAGGGGATTATCTGTATCTGTCACGTTTTGTTGTATTTTATCCATTTTATCTTCTGGGACAGATGACAGACCCTGAGCTGCTTCTCCGCCTGCATAAAAACAGATCTCTGAAAATATTGAGTTTTGCCGGAATTGCAGTTTGGGCTGTTTTATGTGTATGGAAGCTGGATATATTATATTTTCTCCGCCCGCTTTTTACAGGAAGGCATTCCTTTGCAGGCAGCTCTGCCCTGGAAGCTTACGGACCACTCTGCAGGCTTTTCTGCATCCTTGCTGCCATAGCGATCGGACTCTTTCTGATCTGTCTTGTTCCTGACAGGGAGCTTCCTTTTATCACGGATGCCGGACGACATACACTGCAGGTCTATTTCTGGCATCGCGCCATTATATATTTTATGGAATATCTGAAGCTCGACAAGATCCTTTCCGGATTTGCTGCCGGCAAAATCCTGTGGCTTCTTTTCGGTGTGATCCTGACAGTTATTCTCAGTACAAAATTTTTTGAATTTCCTGTTGCGAATATACAGAGATCCTTCTTACCTGCTAAATCCCGAAAAGAAATACCTTCTCAGAAAAGGAGCTGCTGATGCAGTTCCTTTTTTCTTTTATCTGTAGTAAATGCTGCATCAATGGAATTAAAGAGTATCTGCTGCTTCTGATCTTCCGTAAGTCCTAACAATGTCTGCATGTACCGGAATTCCCCGGAAAGAGTCGTTCGTTCGATTGCAGGATCATCTGTATTTATCGTCACCTTAAGTCCTCTTTCCAGAAAGTCTTTCAGGGGATAGCCGGACATATCGGTAACCGCCTTTGTCTGGCGGTTGCTTGTCGGGCACATTTCCAGGAAAACTCCGGAATCTTTTACAAGCCGGATCACTTCTTCATTTCCTGCGATCCGCACTCCGTGACCGAGCCTGGCTGCTCCCATTTGGATCGCTGTTTTTACATCCTCTGCATCTCCTGCCTCGCCTGCATGAATGGTAAAGGGGACTTTATATTCTCTTGCTTTTGCAAAAAACTCCTCATAGTTTTCTGTTGGGAAAATTGCTTCTGCACCTGCAAGGTCGATGGCAACCACTCCTCCATCTTCTATAAGATATTTCCGGGCCAGCTCCAGGGTTTCCATATTTTCCTTCTGGTTTGATTCTCCTCGCATACAGCACAGGATCAGGTTGCCGGGAATCGGAGACTTTTTCAGACCGCGTAATGCAGCTTGGATCGCTGTTTCCTGGGGCATTCCTTTTTGCGTATGGAGCTGAGGTGCAAAACGAAGTTCTGCGTAGATCACGCCATCTCTTTCCATTTCAGAAAGGACAAGATACACTGCTTCCTCCAGTGATTCTTCTGTCTGCAGCAGAGAAAGAGGAAGGTCAAAACATTTCAGGAAATCATTGAGATCCTCGCAGGTGTCCGGCACAGAAAGAATGGAAAGGAGTTCTTCGTCTGCTGCGGACGGAAGTGTGATCTTCTGCAGTGCAGCAAGCTTTTTGGCAATGCCTACCGTGATACAGCCGTCCAGATGTGCATGAAGATCGATATAGTGATTTATATTGTTTTCTTTTTTCATAGGCTTAAGTACCTCACTGTTTGGATTTTTTTATATTATAGCACAAAAATGAGCGCATGAAATTCCACATTTTATGGATACATGCGCCCGTTTTTGTTTTAATGCTTTTTACATTTTATGAAATATCCTTATTTCTGGAATGCTTTTACATTCTTTACTGCATCTGCCGGAAGGATCTCTTTATCATCTTCGTCAATGTTGATCAGATGGTATCTGTCATTTCCCATGTGCATTTCCTTCATGTAGCTGAGCTGACGAAGGCCATGACGGGTCTCGATCCTTTCTACCAGATCCTTGTGATCAGAATCTTTCAGTGCGTAAACAAGGTCTACAGATGCCTGATCTGCTGCAAGGATATCTGTGGATGCCACAATACCAATGTTCGGTGTTACTACCGGTGCAGCTCCGACACCTGCACAGTCACAGTCTACAGACATATTTCGAAGAATATTGATAAATACGATATTTTCCCCGAAATGGTCAACTACGGATTTCGTAGATTCTGTGATCCGCTCCATCAGTTTCTCTTCTGCGATGCTCCACAGATTATCAGAGCCTTTTACTGTGTGGATCATACCTTTACCGATACGTCCGTCTGCACAGCCGATACCGATGTTCTTGTTGGAGCCGCCGAAGCCGCCCATAGTGTGGCCTTTAAAGTGTGTCAGAACAAGAAGGGAATCATAGTTTCCAGATTCTTTCCAACGCTCATCTCTGTGAACCATTTTCCGTCTTTTACAGGGAACATTGCAGTTCCGTCTTCGTCAAGGATATCTACCGGACAGAATGTCCATCCGTTGACTTTCAGAGTCTCACGATGTTTCTCTGTTGTGTAGCGGTCTCCCTCATAGTAGGTGTTGGTCTCTACGATATTTGCTTCCGGCAGTTTGTCATGAAGAAGTTCTTCTACCCATGGAGCAGGGATAATGTTCGGTCCGTGCTGTTCTCCTGTGTGAAGCTTTACACCAACCTTACCGTGAAGCTTTCCACCTACGCGCTCAAAGATCTTCTTCAGTCCCTCTGCTGAAAGATCCTCTGTGAAATATACGGTGGATTTCTCTCCTGAACGCTCATTATAAGGAACGTAATGCGCGCCGCCTGTTCCAGGTACCATTTTTTTATGTGCCATTTCTACACCTCCTGCAGTTTTTCTTTGCATAAAAAATCTTCTGCAATTATCATACAACCTAAACTTAGGTTCAGGTCAAGAATTTTTTGCTGGATTTGCTGGATTTGCAGGATCATATAGCCCGTGTTACCTCTTTTAACCAGGATTTCTCCTCTTCATCCAGATATGGAGAAATTTTTTCATATACAAGTGCATGATACTGGTTGAGTAAAGCTCTCTCTCCTGCTTCCATCTGTGCCGGGTCGATTCCCTCCAGATCAAAAGGTACCATAGTCAGGGGTTCGAATTTCATAAACTGGCCATAAGCTGTTTTTTCCGCTTTTTTGCATACGATCAGGTTTTCGTGGCGGATTCCGAATTCATTTTCTGCGTAGTAGCCTGGTTCATCGGAAGTGATCATGCCTTCTTCCAGTACAGGTGCTGGATGGTCTGCAAGATTTTTCCAGCGGAAGCTCTGCGGGCCTTCGTGTACGTTCAGAAGATATCCTACACCATGACCGGTTCCGTGATTATAATCCTCTCCCATAGCCCAGAGTGGTCCTCTTGCCAGAGCATCCAGATTCAGTCCGGTACAGCCATAGCGGAATTTTGCGGCTGCCAGATTCAGATGCCCACGAAGTACTGCTGTGAAATATTTTTTTTCTTTTTCAGTAACCGGGCCAAGTACAACGGTACGAGTGATATCTGTAGTTCCTTCAAGATAATGTCCGCCGGTATCCATCAGAACCAGTCCTTTTGGCTCCAGTGGGATACTGGTTTCTTCTGTTGCACTGTAATGGACAATGGCTCCATGTGCACCGTAGGCAATGATGGGATCAAAGCTGTTCCCCTGGAAATTCTCCTGCATGGAACGGAATTCATAGAGTTTATCCGCTGTAGAAAGTTCTGTTATCTCCTGCTTTCCCACATTCTTTTTCAGCCAGTGGATGAATTTCACCATTGCTACGCCGTCTTTGATGTGGGCTGTCTTTTCATTCTGGACTTCCGTTTCATTTTTGATGGCTTTTGGAAGAAGAGTCAGATTTTCGCCGTTCAGGATCGTTACTCCATCCGGAATGTTGCTGACCAGACGGCTGTTTACATTGCTTTTTGAAAGATACACTTTTTTCTCTTCAGGGATCGTCTGTACATAAGTGTAAATATCATCATATGGATAGATGGTAACACCATCTGCGGCCAGAGCTTCTTTTACAGAATCCGGAAAAGCTTTCTCATTGGCAAAAAGGCGGATCTCTTTCTCATCCAGTACAAGATAGGAAAGGACTACCGGGCAGCAGTGAATATCGTTTCCGCGAATGTTCAGAAGCCATGCGATATCATCCAAGGAAGTGAGTACAAAGAGAGATGCGCCTTTTTCTTTTAATTTAGTACGAATCTCCTGGATCTTGTCTGCTCTGGATTTCCCTGCCCATTTCACATCAAGCTCCATCACCGGCTCGCAGGAAAGTGCAGGACGATCCTGCCAAATCGCTCCGATCAGATCCTCATTTACAGAAAAACGTATCTGTTTTTTCTGGAGGATCTTTTTCAGCTGGTCCGCTTCTTCTCCGCTGACTGTACGGCCGTCAAAACCAAGGCACATCCCTTCTTTCAGATTTTTTTCCAGAAATTTATGGATGGTTGGAACATCTGGTTCTCCCATCTTAAAAAGTGTGACGGGTGTTCCCTCTAATTGCTGCGCTGCCTGAATAAAGTATCTTCCATCTGTCCAGAGACCTGCCATATCCTGCATGATCACTGCAGTTCCCGCTGATCCTGTAAAACCAGTAATATATTTTCTGCATTTAAAATAGTCGCCTACATATTCGGAACCGTGGAAATCATCGGTTGGAACCAGATATGCATCAATTCCCTTCTCTTTCATCAGCTTCCGAAGAGCTGCGATCCGTTCTGTAACTGTCATAAGTTTTAAGCCTCCTCTGTGAAGTTATTTTTTATTGCAAAGCCATGATCCATAGGTCCGCTGCCTTTTCCAAGGTCAAGCATGGCTGCGAGGGCACCTGAGATGTAATCTTTTGCGCGGTTTACGGATTCCTCCATGGAGAAGCCTTTGGCAAGATTGGAAGCAATGGCTGAGGAAAGAGTACATCCTGTTCCATGAGTGTTAGGATTATCAATCCGTTTTCCTTCAAACCACTGGTAAGTTCCATTTTCATAGAGAAGATCATTGGCATCGTTAAGCTGATGTCCACCTTTGCAAAGAACTGCACAGTGATACCTTTCAGATACCTGGCGGGCTGCTTCGATCATAGCTTCTGCAGTTGTGATCTGCATTCCGGTCAGTACCTCCGTCTCCGGAATGTTCGGAGTCAGAAGATCGGCCAGAGGAAAGAGTTCATTTTTCAGAACATCGACTGCTGCCTCGCTGATCAGTCTTGCACCGCTGGTTGCCACCATAACCGGGTCAACTACGATGTTTTTTGCCTTATATCGGCGAAGTTTCCCGGCGATCACCTGGATCAGGTCACTTTCCGAAACCATTCCGATCTTTACTGCGTCCGGAAAAATATCGTTAAAAACAGAATCCAGTTCCTGACTGAGAAATTCAGCTGTTGCATTCTGGATCGCTGCAACACCGGTTGTATTCTGTGCTGTCAGTGCTGTGATAGCACTCATTGCATAGACACCGTTTGCCATCATGGTTTTGATATCAGCCTGGATACCTGCTCCTCCGCTGGAATCGCTGCCTGCTATGGTTAATGCTGTTTTCATATGTATTATCCTCCGTTTTCCGTAAAATCTATTCCATATATTTTAAAAGTTCATTTAAAGACCTGCAGTAAATATCTGCCTTTTTTTTCAGCTGTTCCTGATCCGGTTCTCCGAAAGGATCGAAAATTCCTGCTGTCTGAAAACCTGCATCTCGGGCTGTAATCAAAGCATACAGGGAATCTTCCACAACAAGCGTTCCATTGGGACTGGAATTCAGAGACTTTGCCGCTGTGAGATAAATTTTCGGAGAATATTTGCTCTCTCCGATCTCGCTTGTCGTATAGATCTCTTTCAGATAAGGAAGCAGATGATTCCGCTCCAGTGCTTTTCTTACATGCTCTCTGGGACTGGATGTAGCTGCCACTGCCGGAATTCCCAGCTTATTTATTCTCTGCAAAAGTGCCTCTGCACCTGGTTTGGCTTTCACTTCTTCGAAATAAAAGGTCTGTATTCTGGTTTCCAGTTCCTGTATAATCTCTTCTTCTGAATTTTCAAGAGAAAATGTATCTTTCAGCCAGGCAGCTCCCTGTTCCATACTCATAGAAAAAAGGATCTCATCCATATCCGGAACAGGTGTATATCCATGTTTTACAATAAATCTTCTTCCAAGCTCCTTCCAGATAAAAAGAGAATCCAGAAGCACTCCGTCTATGTCAAAAATAACAGCATTTATCGGGTAAGTCATTTCTTTTATACTCCCTGTTTTGTATACTCTAACAAAAACACGGATATGTCTCTGGGACATATCCGCATCTTATTTTTTTATAATGCTATTATAGTCTGTCAAGGCATGAAATGCAACGGTGAGTTAGCGACCACTTCGTAAAGCTATTACATCCCCAGATTTATTCTTTGCCGTTAAAGCAGTATGTACATACATTACACGGATCAATCCCGATAGATTCCAGAAGATCATCCAGCCTGTGATAGCGAAGAGTGGTAAAGTTCTGCATCTTGCAGATATCCTGTACCATCTGCTCGTATTTTTCTGTACGCGGATCTGCATATTCATCCAGAATTTCCTGCGGACAGTTGGGACCCTCTCTTTTCTCGATGACCTGACGGGCAATCAGTTCCATCTCGGATTTGGAACGGGAGAAGTTTAAATATTTACACCCGTACATGATCGGTGGGCAGGCAGGACGAACATGAACTTCTTTTGCACCGCTTCGGTACAGAAACTCGGTTGTTTCACGGAGCTGGGTTCCACGTACAATAGAATCATCAATGAGAAGAAGTTTCTTATCCTTGATCAGGGCACGTACAGGGATCAGCTTCATCTTGGCGATCAGATTACGCTGGTTCTGATTGGTGGGCATGAAGGATCTTGGCCAGGTCGGTGTATATTTGATAAACGGTCTTGCGTAAGGAATTCCGGATTCATTAGCATAACCGATAGCATGAGCGATACCGGAATCCGGAACACCGGCTACAATATCCGGATGAACAGAATCGCCATCTCTTTTTGCAAGCATGCTTCCACAGCGGTAGCGCATTTCTTCTACATTGACGCCTTCATAAGAAGCTGTCGGATATCCATAGTAAACCCAGAGGAAGGAACAGATCTTCATTTTCTTTCCAGGCTCTACCAGAGTTTTTACACCATCTGCCGTGACAAATACAATTTCTCCAGGTCCAAGTTCCTTATAGTCTTCATATCCCAGGTTGATATAGGCATGGCTTTCAAAAGACAGACAGTAGGAGCCTTCTTTATGACCGATCTCTAACGGAGTACGGCCCATCTTGTCACGGGCTGCATAGATTCCGTCTTTTGTCATAAGAAGTAGTGTCATGGAACCATCAATCAGCTCCTGTACATACTGGATACCCTCCACGAAATTGTCTTTTTCACAGATAAGGGCTGCAATCAGCTCTGTCACATTGACTGTTCCATTTGTCATTTCCTGAAAATGTACCTTGGTGGTATCATATAACCGTTGCAGAAGTTCGTCATAATTGTTGACCTTTCCCACAAAGGTAAGGGCAAAACTTCCGATTCTGGAACTGAACAGAAGTGGCTGTGGCTCATAATCGGAAATACATCCAATTCCCATGTTACCTTTCATGGAACCTACATCCCCGTCAAATTTTGTACGGAAAGGCGTGTTCTCAATGTTGTGGATGGCACGGTCAAATCCATGTTCACCATAAACCGCCATACCGCCGCGACGAGTTCCCAAATGGGAATGATAATCCACTCCGTAAAAAAGTTCCAGTACGCAGTCTTCTTTTGATGCTACTCCAAAAAATCCGCTCATAATGTGCTCCTCTCTGCTTCCATAGTTTAACGATTCTTTATTTTTCGTACATCCATAATCGTTTTTCAGTATAGCATACGGCACAGAAAAATAACAATTAATTCAGAGGATATTTCGTCTTTTTCAAAATAAATCATAAGGATATTAGCCATATTTATAAAAGATTTCTGTTTTTTCTAATTCCACAGTGCAATAAAAAGATTCAGATATCCGGCAAACGTCAGCCATATAATATACGGAATCATCAGATAGACAGCTTTTTTGGAAAATCCTGCAAATACACAAATACACCAATATACCAGTCCCCACAGAAGAAGCAGCCACAACAGGGCAAATGTATACCAGCCGGCACCAAAAAAGAAAAACGGCCATAAAAAGTTTACCGCAAGCTGAATCCCATATAAAGTAAGTGCCTGGTTTCTGGCTTTGCTTTCCGGTCTGGACGCGACCAGCCAGGATGCAGTTCCCATCATGATAAACAAGATCGTCCACACAATAGGGAACAACCATCCCGGCGGAGATAAAGGTGGTTTGTCAAGCCTGGCAAATACCTTCATTCCATTTCTTGTAAAAAATCCCGAAACTGCACCTGTAGCTAACGGCACTGCTATACAGGTTATCAGCTTTTTGGTTTCTTTCTTCAAAAAACATCCTTCCTTTCCTCTCATCCAATGAGTTTCATGTAAAAGGGTTATTTAACAGCCTGTTATTTTCTGATTTAGTATATTTCCGGAACCGGATTTTTATACATAAAGAAACAGCCCTGCTTTTTACACAGAGCTGCTTTTTTACAAAAAATTTATAAAAGGGATTGGGATTCACTTATTCCTGTGTGATGCCTTTGAACTCGTAGCCGGCTTCTTTGATCACTTCTTCAACCCTGGCCTCATCAACCTTCTCCGGTGCAGTGAATACGGTTGTTCCGCTCTCGTGGGAAGATACCACATCCTCAGCGCCAAAAGCTGCCTGGATTGCTTTGTTTACATGTGCCTCACAGTGACCGCACATCATTCCTTCTACATTAACTGTTACTTTTACCATAGTTTTTGTCTCCTTTTCCTGTTTTTTATCTTCTTTATTTTCATCATGACTGATGTTTAAAGTTACCGGATTTTTCAGTGCCTTATCACGGGCTGTGCTGTGAACCTTGAACAGATTCAGTCGAAGTGCATTGGTTACCACGCAGAAGCTTGACAGGCTCATTGCCGCAGCACCGAACATCGGATTCAGTGTCCAGCCGAAGATCGGGATCCATACACCTGCTGCCAGGGGAATACCGATCACATTGTAGAAAAATGCCCAGAAAAGATTCTCGTGGATATTTCTGAGTGTGGCACGGCTCAGACGAACTGCAGCCGGAACATCACTTAAACGGCTCTTCATCAGAACAACATCTGCCGCATCAATGGCAATATCGGTTCCCGCTCCGATGGCAATTCCGATATCTGCTCTTGTAAGTGCAGGTGCATCGTTAATGCCATCGCCTACCATGGCAACCTTTCCCTGTTCTTTCAGAGAACGGATCACACTCTCCTTTCCGTCAGGAAGAACTCCTGCGATCACATCGTCAACGCCAGCCTGCGCCCCGATAGCTCTTGCTGTCCGCTCATTATCACCGGTCAGCATCACCACACGGATTCCCATATTCTGAAGCTCTTTTACCGCACGTGGGCTGTCCTCCTTGATCACATCTGCCACTGCGATGATTCCCAGAAGCTTTCCGTTTCTGGTAAAAAGAAGCGGCGTTTTTCCCTGTTCCGCAAGTGCTTCGGCTTTTGCCTGAAGATCTGACGGAACACGGGTCTGGCTGCTGATAAATTTCATACTTCCGCCTGTCAGCGTGTCATTTCCAAGCACTGCTGAAAGACCGTTACCCGGAAGTGCCTGGAATCCGGTAACCTCTTCCGGAACCAGCTTCTCTTCCTCGGCTTTTTTCAGAACAGCTTTTGCAAGGGGATGCTCGCTTTTTTTCTCCAGGGCACAGGCAAGTGTGAGAAGTTCTTTCTCTGTAATGCTCTGTGCAGGCAGAATATCTGTCACTTCCGGCTGACCGCTTGTGATCGTTCCTGTTTTATCCAGCGCAACGATCTGGACTTTTCCCGCTTCTTCAAGGGAAACCGCTGTTTTAAAGAGGATTCCGTTTTTGGCGCCCATACCGTTTCCTACCATAATGGCAACCGGCGTTGCAAGTCCAAGTGCACACGGGCAGCTGATAACCAGAACAGAAATGCCTCTTGCCAGCGCATAACCAAAGCTCTGTCCGACCAGAAGCCAAATGATCGTCGTAATCACGGCAATGGTAATTACGGCCGGAACGAACACTCCGGAAACACGGTCTGCGATCTTGGCAATGGGAGCTTTTGTAGCGGCTGCATCACTGACCATTTTTATGATCTGGGAAAGTGTGGTATCCTCTCCCACACGGGTAGCTTCACATTTAATGAATCCAGACTGGTTGACTGTTGCTGCGGAAACCATATCTCCGGTTTCTTTATCTACCGGAATACTCTCACCGGTCAGTGCAGATTCATTGACTGCGGTAGTACCTTCCAGGATCACACCATCCACAGGAATGTTCTCACCCGGACGTACAACAAAGATCTCACCTTTCTGTACCTGTTCAATAGGGACGTTAAGTTCCTGCCCGTTTCGTACTACAACTGCTGTTTTCGGTGCCAGCTTCATCAGGCTTTTCAGGGCATCGGTGGTCTTACCCTTTGAGCGGGCTTCCAGCATTTTTCCTACAGTGATCAGTGTCAGGATCATGGCTGCGGATTCAAAATAGAAATCCATCATGTAATTCATGACTGCTGCAGAATCTCCATCTACCTGTGCTCTCGTCATGGCAAACAGTGCATAAACACTCCATACAAAGGATGCCATGGAGCCAAGTGCTACCAGGGTATCCATGTTCGGGGAACGATGCCAGAGACTCTTAAAACCGCTGATAAAGAATTTCTGGTTGATCACCATGATAATTCCTGCAAGAAGCAGCTGTACCAGTCCCATGGCTACATGATTGTCATCAAACCATTTCGGCAGCGGCCATCCCCACATCATATGTCCCATAGAAAAGTACATCAGAACAAGCAGGAATCCGACGGATGCAATGAGACGCCTTTTCAAAACAGGAGTCTCATGATCCTCCAGTGCTTCCTCGGCCGCTGACATGGAAATTTTTTCGCCGGCGGCACCTTTCAGGGAAGCTCCGTAGCCTGCCGCTTCCACTGCCTTTATGATGTCCTGTGCAGATGCGCTTCCCTCCACTCCCATGGAGTTGGTAAGAAGGCTCACCGAACAGCTGGTAACACCGGGAACTTTGGATACGGCTTTTTCTACCCGGGCAGAGCAGGCTGCACAGCTCATACCAGTTACGTTATATTGTTCCATTCTCTCTTAATATCCTCCTAAAATATATTATCCCTATTTCATCAGCTTCTGGAGGGTTGCTACAAGCTCATCGATCGTCTCGTCCTTACCTTCCCTGATATCTCTGGCAACGCAGGTACGGATATGGGTGGCAAGCAGCTCTTTATTAAAAGCATTGACTGCGGCATTGACCGCTGCGGACTGGATCAGGATATCGTTGCAGTAAGCATCATTCTCCATCATTCCTATGATGCCCCTGATCTGTCCTTCAATACGTTTCAGACGGTTGATCAGCTTCTTCTTCTCCTCCTCGGAACGTGCAGTGTGTTTCTCACTGCAGCAAGGACAGGCTTCTTTTTCAGTCACAGGCTGTCACTCCTTTCTCTTTCAAAATACCCTAATGGGGTATTCACTTTACATAGAACAATATATACCCTAATGGGGTATTTGTCAATACCTGTCAGGAAAAAGTTTTTGTACCTTCCATCAGACAATAGGACAGCTGAAGGATCAGCCGTTCTTTGGGATCGTCAAGATTGATCTTTGTCAATTGGGTGATCCTCTCTATCCTGTAGAAAAGAGAACTTCTGTGTATGAAAAGAGCTTTTGCTGTCTGAAGTGCATTTCGTTCCAGCTTGAGATAGATCTTCAGGGTTTTATACAGCTCCGTATTATTTTTGCTGTCATAATCCTTCAGCACATGCAGAGCATGGGAACACAAAAGCTTCGGCGAAAGATTTTCACCCGCTTCTTCCAGAATGTATTCCAGAAAATATTCGTCAAAGCGGTGACACCAGATCATGCTGTCGTATTTTTCGCCAAGATGAAGCGCTGTTTTTGCCTGAAAATACCCCTGGGGAAGCTGAAAAAAATCTGCAAGTTCTGCACTCGCCCCCATTTTAAATAGTCCTTCTCTTAAAATAATCGCCAGTCCGCTGATCACCTGAGCAACACTGGAATTCTCAAAAGAAAGATTGACGATCACCACGATTCCCTGCTGATAGATAAAGGCCCTGCCTTCCGGAATCTGGGATTCAATATGTCCCAGTGTTGCAACCGAGGAATGCATTTTTTCATCCAGCTGTTCTGCCTCCAGCCGCAGGCAGAGATAACGGTCCGTTCTGTTCCAGTTAAGAAAATACAGAAAGTCCTGAACCTTGGCCGGATCTGAGATCTTTCCATCCAGAAAATCCGTAAAAAAGCGTCGGGTATCTGTTCCCAGATTCAGATGAAACAGATTGTGGTGCTGAATGCAAAGCTCAATAAAATTACCAAGATACTGTAATGCCGCAAAATTCCCAGGATGAAACGCGGTCTGGATCTCATTTACGCACAGCCGCCCCTCATAGCTTCCATTTACCCATAGATTCCTATACAGGATGCGATACCCCCTGAGATCCTCATTGTAAATATCAGGTCCTTTTGTGGAAAGTGTTCTTAAGTATTCCAGATCCACTTTAAACTCATGGATCAGATTCAGAGGAACCATCATCCTTCCGGTTCTGGAGTCTCTCTCCCATACAGACATGGGACCTGTTCTGTACGGACAGGCCAGAATATAGAAATTCGTATCATGAGCAAAAAGAGGATTCTTAAATATGGGAACACTTGCTTCCAGCATATTGTCCAGAGGCGCTTCACTATTCAGGGAAAGCTGCAGCTTTCTGTCCCATTCTCTGTATTTCTCAAAGACCTGCTGTGCAGAATTCATGATCCCGGCAAACTGTTCCTGCCGACCTACCATAAGTACAACACAGCTTTCATGAAAATTGTGATAGTCTGTCTGTCCTGCAATAAGAAACGTTCTGTTTTCATAATGACAGAATTCTTCTGTAACCTGTGAGGCAGTCGCAAGATAAATATAATTTTCGGATAAAGTGATTTCTTTCTGAAACAAACGGACACCTGTCAGCCGGTAAGGATCTTCTCTTCCAAACAGGGCAGTCTCTGCAAAAGAATCCGCAAATTCGTCAATCAGAATCTGGCCATTCAAAAGAAACCTTTCGGATATATTGTCATAATCATTACTGTTATTGTGCATTTTTTCTCCTTTTACTTCCTGTCATTTCGATCATTTGTACAATTATAACATAAACATTCATGAAATACAGTATTGTTTTTTGTATAAGTTTACATCTCTGATTGTACAAAACGTCTGAATACATTCATAAAAAATGAAACCCTGTGCGGATTTACGGACCATTTATTCTGCTGTATACTTGTCCCATCAGAAGAAATCCAGGATCACGGGAAAGTGATCCGCAAGTACTCGCGACGTGCTTTATGTGCTTTATTATGAAACCGGAAACTGTTTTTTGGATAACAGGGGGGATTTTTATGGGAAATGAAAAAAAAGAAACCGGACGCAAAAAAGGTCTCAGCAACGCACTGAAGTACTTTTTCGGAGTCGGAGACGCAGGCTTTGTCCTGATGAGTAATATCGAAACTTTTTACTTTATGACATTCCTTACTGACCTGGCTCAGTTCAGTGCCGGAATCGCAGGTGTGATCAATTCTGTTTTTACTATTGTAGATGCCTGTCTTTCCTGGCTGTACGGAGGAATTATCAACGGCACGAAAGCAAAAAAATGGGGACGCTACCGTTCCTGGCTGATCCTGGTTCCATGGATGGTTCCGTTCCTGTACGCATTCATGTTCATCCGCATCAGTGATAACGAGATCTTATCCGCAATCGTGATCATTATCGCATCCATTTCTTCACACGTTGTATGGAATTTCAGTTATGTTGCAAACGCAACACTGATCAGCGTTGTAGGAAAAACTCCCGAGGAAAGAGCAATTCTTGCTTCTTCCCGTGCAACCTGGAATAATGTAGGCGGACTTCTGTTCTCCTATCTGGGACTTCCTTTTGCAACACTGCTGGCAGGCTACGTAGGCGAGAAAAACAAATTTGCAGCTGCCGCGTTCTGTCTGGGCGTACTTATGGTAGTCACCTATTTTGCACATTTCAAAATGACCGAAGGATATGAAGAGATCGAAACAGAAGCTACAGGAAAAGCAAATGACAAGACCAAGGTTTCCATTCCGGAAATGTTTGCTTCTCTTTTCCAGAATCCACCTCTTATGGTCCTGATGCTGGCTGACCTGGCTAAATGGTGTGTAAAATTCGTAACTGCCGCATCTGCAATCTACTATTTCCGCGATGCCATGGGAAATCCGGGATTAATGGTGACTTATACCTTCTGTATCTCTCTCGGTGCGATCATCGGAGCATTTACCATGCGTTTTATCGCAAAAGCACTTTCTTCCCGTACAACCATGATCGTGGCTTACGGCGGTATGGCGGCAGCATTGTTTATGATCTATCTTTTCTATGGAAATGCCTATACAGTTATCGGTCTTATGACTCTGGCACAGGTATTTTATGGAATGGCTTTTGCAGCTTCTCCTGCTCTGTATGCAGATACGGTTGTCTATGCCACATGGAAAAGCGGTAAGGATGCTTCCGGATGGATCATGGGACTTCAGAATCTTCCACTTAAGGTTGCTGTTTTCCTTCGAGGAACCATCTTAAGTGCCTGCCTGGTCGCAGTAGGCTGGAAATCCGGTGTTGTCCTGGAGGGTGCAGCACGTCAGGGAATGACCATTGCTTTCGCACTGGTTCCTGCTATCTTCTGCCTTGTGGGAATGATCCTTCTTCTTGTAGGATTCCGGATCACCAAGGATAAGGTTGCTTTTTATCAGTCAGAGATTGACGCAAGAAAAAACTGATATTTAACAGGATGTTAAACATAAGACATAAATTTTAAGACGTTTTTATAAAGGAGGAATTGTTTATGTTATCAGCAAAAGAAAATTTTCTGGAAACGATCAAACCGGACGGAAAACCGGATCGTCTTGTAAAACAATATGAAGGTGCTGTTTTTTATCCGCCTAACCCAGCAGCATCCTATATCCGTGGCAACCGTCATCCGGGTATGGATCCTCTGATCGACCGTTTTGGTACTGAAATCCTGTGGCCTGCAAATCAGGTTGCTGCCATGCCACATGTTACTGACAAAAACAAGGTGATCAGCGACATCACCGAATGGAAGGAACAGCTTGTGATGCCGGATCTTCAGGCAAACTGCTCCGATCCTGCTCTCTGGGAGCCTTTTATCAAAAAAGCTGATGAAATCCGCGCAAACGGTGACCTTGTTATGGCCTTCATGCCTACCGGTGTATTCGAAAGACTTCATTTTCTTATGGGCTTCGAGGATATGCTGATGAATTATCTTCTGGAACCGGAAGATATGATGGATCTCTGTAATGCCATCGGCGAATACCGTTTCCAGTATATGAAGCTGATCGTTGATTATATCAAACCGGATGTAATGCTGTCCCATGATGACTGGGGCTCCAAGCATTCTCTCTTTATCAGCCCGGAAACCTGGCGTGAATTTATCAAGCCACAGTATGCAAAAACCTATAAATACATGAAGGATCATGGTGTGATCGTCATGCATCACGCTGATTCTTTCCTGGAGCCGATCATTGAAGATATGGTAGATCTTGGCATTGATATATGGCAGGGAGCTTTGCCGGAAAATGATATTCCGAAGCTTCAGAAACAGCTGAACGGCAGAATGACTCTGATGGGCGGTATTGATGCTGCCATCGTTGACCGCGCTGATTCCACAGAAGAAGAAATCCGCAAGGAAGTAAGAAGAGCCTGCCAGAGCTATGGCCCTGGTGGTCATTTCATCCCGTGTATCACTTATGGCGGTCCGGGATGCCTGTATAAGCATGTGGACCCGATCATTGATGACGAGATTGATAAATACAACAAAGAAGTTTATGGTGTTTAACCAGACGTCAAATAAAAAAGACAAATAAAAAAAGGAGACTGATCCGTATATGGTCAGTCTCCTCTTTTTTTATTTTCTGTTCTTATTCCTCTACCATATGGCCGAAGTAATAAAATCCTTTGCAGGTATCCAGACTTACATTAACATATTTACCGATAAGCTCTTTATCTCCCGGGAAATGTACAAGCAGGTTGTGCTGGGTACGTCCTGTAAGTGTACCTTTCTCACGGTTTTCATCTTCTACCAGGATCTCCTGAACAGTTCCCTGGAAACGCGAAGAATTCTCACGGCCTTTCTCCTGTACAAGGGCAAGAAGACGGCTGAAACGATCCTTTACAACGTCTTCCGGTACCTGATTCTCCATTCCTGCCGCAGGAGTACCGCTTCGTTTGGAATAGATAAATGTAAAGGCTGTATCGTAGTTGGCCTTTCTTACTACGTCCAGAGTCTCCAGGAAGTCCTCTTCTGTTTCTCCCGGGAATCCAACCATGATGTCGGTTGTCAGAGAGATATCCGGAATCGCTTTACGGATCTTATCTACCAGCTGGAGATATTTCTCTTTATCATAGCGGCGGTTCATTTCTTTTAAAACTCTGCTGCTTCCGGACTGCAGCGGAAGGTGAAGGTGATGACAAATCTTTTTGCTCTCAGCCATGGTCTGGATCAGCTCATCGGAAAGATCTTTCGGATGTGAAGTCATGAAACGGATGCGCTTCAGTCCCTCGATCTTCTCCACTTCTTTAAGAAGCTGTGAAAATGTCACCGGTGTTTCCAGTGTTTTTCCATAGGAATTGACGTTCTGTCCAAGAAGCATAATCTCTGTAACTCCATCTGCTACCAGTTCTTCGATCTCACGGATGATCGCCTGCGGCTCACGGCTCTTCTCACGGCCGCGTACATAAGGCACGATACAGTAGCTGCAGAAGTTATTGCACCCAAACATTACGCTGACGCCTGTTTTGAACGGATATTTGCGGGATGTGGGCATACCCTCTACGATTTCATCGGATTCCTTCCAGATATCAATGATCTGCTCATCTGTCTGCAGTGCCCTGTAAAAAAGTTCAGGGAATTTATGGATGTTGTGGGTTCCGAATACAAGATTTACATATTTATAGTCCTTGCTGATCTTCTCCACTACATGATGTTCCTGCATCATACAGCCAAAAAGTACGATCTTCATATCCGGATGACTGCGCTTAATGCTCTTTAAATGACCCAGATGTCCATAGATCTTCTGGTTGGCATTCTCACGGACTGTACAGGTGTTAAACACTACGGCATCGGCATCTTCCGTATCTACCATCTCATAGCCCATTTTCTCCATAATAGCTGCAATGGACTCCGTCTGGATGGAGTTCATCTGACATCCCTCATTCTGGATATGGAACGTCGGGCGGCGTGTGCTGTTTTTAGCAAGAAGTTCCTTACATTTCTCAATGTACTGAAGCTGAAGCTCCGTTTCTTTATTCTGGCTCAAATTGATTCCTCCAATAAAATTATTTATGTATTCTTATGCGGTATTCTTCGTTAGACAATATCAGACGGGAGTTTTATAAACTCCCGCCTGATATATCATACAGAATTTATACTTGTCTGTCAAAGAGTTTTTACAGCAATGGTGCAAAAACCCTCAGCACATTCTGCATAGCCCGTACTGCGATATTTCTTTTTGCACAGAATTCCAGATCAATGCTGTTGCAATACTCCAGCGTTTCCAGGAAATCATTACGGATATCCAGCACCACATCGTTCTTATACATCCAGACACCATCTTCAAAATGCAGATAAAGACTACGATAATCCAGATTAATGGTTCCCACAACGCCTACTTTGTCATCGCAGACAAAAGATTTTGCATGAAGAAATCCAGGCTGATATTCATAGATTTTTACCCCTGCTTCCAGAAGCTGCTTATAATAAGACTGGGTCAGAAGAAAGACCATTTTTTTATCCGGGATTCCAGGTGTCATGATCCGGACATCCACACCACTTTTGGCCGCCAGGCAAAGGGCGGTCATCATCTCATTATCAATGATCAGGTATGGCGTACAGATATATACATAGTTCTTGGCACGATTAATAATATTCAGATAAACATTCTCACCTACGACCTCATCATCCAGGGGTGAATCACAGAAAGGCTGCACATAGCCGCTTCCCTCAAAATCATCCGGATGCCATCTGTGAGGCACATAATTAGCGAAATCTGAGGAAGTATCTGTATTGGTTACAATTCCCCACATATACAGGAACATGGCAGTCATATTCCAGACACCCTCTCCCTTCAGCATTACAGCAGTATCCTTCCAGTGCCCAAAACGCTTCCGCTGATTAATATATTCATCTGCCAAATTGATACCACCGGTAAAACCGGTCCATCCGTCGATCACGCAGATCTTACGGTGGTCACGGTTATTCTGAATAATATTAAGGATCGGGCGGAAAGGATTAAATACCTGGCATTTAATTCCCCGTTTACGCATCTCTTCATAATATTTATATGGCAATGTGGTAAGACAGCCAAATCCATCATAAATCAGTCGGACATCCACGCCTTCCTTCGCCTTTTTCTCAAGGATATTCAGAATCGTCTGCCACATCACACCATCATTAATTATAAAATATTCAATAAATATGAAATGTTTCGCCTGTTCAAGTTCATGTACAAGAACCGGGAACATATCATCTCCTACCTGAAAATATTCTGCAGAAGTATTTTCATGAACAGGATATCTGGAATACTTCCATATATATTCTGACTGTATGGCCATGGACTGATCATCTTCCATCAGATGTTTTCTGGTACATTCTGATTCATCAAGATATTCTGATGTTTCATCGATCAGTTTCTGATAGTGTTGCTCCATTACAGCTCCGATCCTCGACTTGCCAAACAAAAGATACAATGTTCCGCCAAATACCGGGAAAATTAGTATCAGCATCGTCCATGCAAGCTTATAGGACGGATTGATTTTCTTATTTACGATCCAAAAAACAAGCAGAACTCCAACCGCCTGCATTCCGATGGTCACCCATCTGGAGTATTCCATAAGTCGGAAAAGAGCGATCAGCAACCATGCCAGCTGTACAATAAGAGCAAGTGCTACATAAAAAATTCGATTAAATAATAACTTCAGGAGCGATCGCAATGGTCTGATAATCAGTTTAATAATTAAGTTCATACTTTTTTCCCTTTTGTCGAACGTTCTTTCGGCTCTTTAATTAAAAATCCCTGACTACATAGCCAGGGATTTTTTGCGCACAATTAATTATATTTACGTTTTCTTGCGGCTTCAGATTTTTTCTTACGACGAACGCTTGGCTTCTCGTAATGCTCTCTTTTACGGATTTCCTGCTGGATTCCCGCCTTAGCACAGCTTCTCTTGATCTGCGAAGAGCGCTATCTAAAGTCTCGTTCTCTTTTACGATAACGTTTGACATAGACTCACACCTAACCTCCCTCCAGTTGTAGATTGTGCTAAAATACAACTGTCTGGGTATTTTTCTTGCACGACTGTTATTATATATCATAACACAAGGTTTCGTCAACAGCTTTTCGCGATTTTTATGAAAAATTTGTCAAAAATGTAAATCTCGAATATTATACTTATTTTGTAAGCTGTTTCTCAAGGATTCCTGCTGCTGCATCCATAGCTTCCTGAGCTTTCTCCGGATTCTTTCCGCCGGCCTGTGCCATGTTCGGACGTCCACCGCCGCCACCGCCAACGATAGCTGCTACTGCCTTGATGAGATTTCCTGCATGAGCTCCCGCTTTCTGAGCTGCATCTGTTGCCATTGCAAGGAGATTTACCTT
The DNA here is from genome assembly GCF_003474435.1 of Ruminococcus sp. AF46-10NS. Taxonomy (GTDB): domain Bacteria; phylum Bacillota; class Clostridia; order Lachnospirales; family Lachnospiraceae; genus Blautia_A. The sequence goes on along the minus strand of NZ_QRNF01000019.1, from coordinate 47,317 downwards.
ACCGCCGTTTACTGCTGCAAGAAGGACAACACCTTCGCCAAGCTGCTCTTTCAGCTTGTCACCAAGATCTCTCAGGCCGTTCATATCAACGCCATCAACTTTGGCTGCAAGGAGTTTTACGCCGTTTACTTCAATGACTTTATCCATAACATCACCAAGTGCACTCTGAGCTGCTTTGCTCTTGAGGGACTCGTTCTCGCTCTGAAGTGCTTTTACCTCAGATTGAAGATGGCCGATTTTCTCTACTACCTCAGATGTATTAGCCTTTAATGCTTTTGCTGCCTCATGAAGAAGCTCTTCCTGTTTTCTGTAGTAGTCGATAACAGCTTTGCCTGTCAGTGCCTCAATACGGCGGACTCCTGCTGCAATACCGGACTCGGAAACGATCTTAAAGAGCATGATGGAGCTTGTATTCTTTACATGTGTACCGCCACAGAGCTCTTTGGAGAAGTCACCCATGGATACTACACGTACTTTCTGGTCATATTTCTCACCGAAAAGAGCCATTGCTCCGGATTTCTTTGCTTCTTCCACATCCATGACATCTGTATGGACATCAAGACCTGCCTGGATCTCTTTGTTTACAAGCTCCTCTGCTGCCTGGATCTCCTCAGCTGTCATAGCCTGGAAATGAGCAAAATCAAACCGAAGTCTCTCCGGTGTTACAAGAGAACCCTTCTGCTCTACATGGGAACCAAGAACAGTTTTCAGTGCTTTCTGAAGAAGATGTGTTGCGCTGTGGTTTTTCTCTGTATCTTTTCTTGCATCTTCATTTACTTTCAGCGATACTGTCTCGCCTGCGGAGATCATACCGGACTCCATATGTCCTACATGGCCAAACTTGCCGCCGCGGAGTTTGATGGTATCCTCAACAACAAATTTACCGTTTGCAGTCTCGATCACACCGGTATCGCCTTCCTGTCCACCCATAGTTGCATAGAACGGAGTCTGCTCAACAAATACAGTACCTTTCTGTCCTTCTGTGAGAGAATCTGCAATCTCTGTCTCTGTGGTAAGGACAGTTACTTTGGAATCAAAAGTAAGATGATCATAGCCAACGAACTCTGTAGTTACATTGACATCAATATCATCATATACAGTTGCATCTGCGCCCATATAGTTAGTTACTTCACGGGCAGTACGTGCTTTGACTCTCTGCTCTTCCATTGCTTTCTGGAAGCCTTCCTCATCAATACCGTAACCTTTTTCCTCAAGGATCTCTTTTGTAAGGTCAAGAGGGAATCCGTAAGTATCATAAAGCTTGAATGCGTTGTCTCCGGAAAGAGTTTTCTCACCGGCTTTCTTCATATCCTCTTCCATATCAGAAAGGATACGAAGTCCCTGGTCGATGGTCTTATTGAACTGATTCTCCTCGTTTGTGAGAACACGGAAGATAAACTCCTTCTTTTCCTCAAGTTCCGGATAACCGGCTTTGGAGCTCTCGATCACCTGTGCACTTAATTTTGCAAGGAATGTTCCCTCAATGCCGAGAAGACGTCCGTGACGTGCTGCACGGCGGATCAGACGGCGGAGAACATAGCCGCGACCTCGTTGGTTGGCATGATTCCATCGGAGATCATAAATGTTGCAGAACGGATATGGTCTGTGATCAGACGAATAGAAACATCGTCTGCATAGTTTTTCTCATATTCTTTATGTGCGATCTCGCAAACAAGATTACGAAGTGCACAGATCGTATCTACATCAAAAATAGAATCTACATCCTGAACAACTACAGCAAGTCGCTCAAGTCCCATACCTGTATCAATGTTCTTCTGCTTCAGTGTTGTATAGTTTCCATTTCCATCATTCTCAAACTGTGTGAAAACGTTGTTCCATACTTCCATGTAGCGGTCGCAGTCACAACCTACTGTACATCCTGGTTTACCGCAGCCATATTTTTCCCCACGGTCATAGTAAATCTCAGAACATGGACCACACGGACCTGCACCATGCTCCCAGAAGTTGTCTTCTTTTCCGAAACGGAAAATACGTTCGGCCGGAATTCCGACCTCTTTGTTCCAGATATCGAAGGCTTCATTATCATCCAGATAAATGGATGGATAGAGACGGTTTGCATCAAGTCCTACAACCTCTGTAAGAAACTCCCAGGACCAGTGAATTGCTTCTTTTTTGAAGTAATCACCAAAAGAGAAGTTACCGAGCATTTCAAAGAATGTACCATGGCGTGCAGTTTTACCTACGTTCTCGATATCTCCTGTACGGATACATTTCTGACAGGTTGTCACTCTTGTTCTTGGCGGTTTCTCAGCACCTGTGAAATATGGTTTCAGCGGAGCCATACCTGCATTGATCAGCAGAAGACTCTTATCTCCCTGCGGAACCAGGGAAAAGCTTTTCATTACAAGATGTCCCTTGCTTTCCATAAAATCAAGAAACATCTTACGAAGTTCGTTCACTCCGTACTTTTTCATGTTGTTATCCTCCTTGTGTCAACCCCTTTTTGCTGCATTCCCGGATCTTGAAATCTGCATTCGGAAATGCTGCATATACGGGAAATTATTTTACACAGATTTTTTTGAATTTCTTTTTGCCTCGCTTGAGAACGATTCCTTCTCCTGCAAAAGCATCTTTTTCAACAGTGTGATAGATATCTGTGATCTTCTCACCGTCAATAGATACACCACCCTGCTGGATCGCACGACGACCCTCGGAACGACTTGGTACCAGCTCTGCTTTTACAAGAAGTGTGATCAGGTCGATTTTTCCTTCCTCATCAAAATCTTCCTCTGCAAGCTCGGTTGTCGGCATATGAGAAGTATCCGCACCTGAAAACAGTGCGCGTGCACCTTCCTGTGCTTTCTTGGCCTCTTCCTCACCGTGTACAAGCTCTGTCAGCTGGTATGCAAGGATCTCTTTTGCTTTGTTCAGCTCGCTTCCTTCCCATTTGGCCATCTCATCGATCTCTTCAAGCGGAAGGAATGTAAGAAGACGCATACATTTAATAACGTCTGCATCGTCTACATTTCTCCAGTACTGGTAGAAATCAAACGGAGATGTCTTGTTCGGATCAAGCCATACAGCGCCGGACTGTGTCTTGCCCATCTTCTTGCCCTCAGAGTTGAGAAGCAGTGTGATAGTCATAGCATAAGCATCTTTGCCAAGCTTACGGCGGATCAGCTCTGTTCCGCCAAGCATATTGCTCCACTGGTCATCACCGCCGAACTGCATGTTGCAGCCGTATTTCTGGTACAGCATGTAGAAATCGTAGCTCTGCATGATCATGTAGTTGAATTCCAGGAAGCTTAAGCCTCGCTCCATACGCTGTTTGTAACACTCTGCTGTCAGCATACGGTTTACGGAAAAGTGAGCACCTACCTCACGGAGAAGCTCTACATAATTAAGATTCATAAGCCAGTCAGCATTGTTTACCATAAGAGCTTTTCATCGGAGAAATCGATGAAACGACTCATCTGCTGTTTAAAGCAGTCAATATTGTGCTGGATGGTCTCTTTTGTCAGCATCTGACGCATATCGGTTCTTCCGGACGGATCACCGATCATTCCTGTTCCGCCGCCAAGAAGGGCGATCGGACGGTTGCCTGCCATCTGCAGTCTCTTCATCAGGCAAAGAGCCATGAAGTGACCTACGTGAAGGCTGTCTGCTGTAGGGTCAAAGCCGATATAGAATGTGGCTTTCCCGTTATTTACCATCTCTTTAATCTCATCTTCGTCTGTAACCTGTGCGATCAGCCACGTGCTTTCAGTTCTTCCCAAACTGTCATTGTTCTTTCCTCCTGTATAGCTTTTATGTTTACGCTTTTTTGTTACATAAAGTTTATAATTTACAGTATTAGCGTAAAAAATAAAAATGCCCGGTTCCTGTCCGTTTAGGACGAGAACCGGGTCCCGCGTTACCACCTAAATTTACAGAAAACTCGCATTTCCTGCCTCATAAAGTGAATTTATATCCTTTATGTCAATATATAACAAGATATAAAATCACTTCAGCACAATAACGGGTGCTATCCGTCGCAGCCTATCTGTAAAATCTATATTTCACAGTATTAAATCCTGATTCGGTGCGCAGCTCCGGGATGTATTCACGAAAGTTCCACCCTGCGCCTCTCACCTGCCGGCTGCTCTCTGTGGGGTTTTCCCTAGGTTACTTCTTCCCTTCCTCGCCTTTTACTATACTATATGAAGTATACAAACTGCTTTTTTGTTTGTCAAGAAATTTTAATATCGCTTTGACAACTTAAAGTAGCAGAATATAGTTGCTTATTTTACAGAAAACGGCCATTTAAAATTATTATTTCAGACCTTCATCTACGTATAGTTCATTGCCGTCTGCTGCCGATGTTGCAAGTTGATCGCACCGTTCATTTAACGGATTATCTGCATGTCCTTTAACCCAGTGGAAGTTTACCTGATGCTGTTCTTTGGCCTTTAAAAGACGTTTCCAGAGGTCTACATTCTTCACATCTTCATTCTTTCCGCGTTTCCAGTTCTTCCTGAGCCAGCAATCGATCCAGTGCTGGTTAAAAGCATCTACCAGATATTTGGAATCAGAATAGAGATCCACCTGGCAGGGACGTGTAAGAGCTTCCAGTGCCACAATGGCTGCCATCAGTTCCATTCGATTGTTCGTAGTTTTCTGATATCCTCTGGACAACTCTCTTTCGTGAAGCTGTCCCTTCGTGTCAATATACTGAAGAACAGCTCCGTAACCGCCCGGTCCGTCAGGATTTCCGCGAGCTGCACCGTCTGTATAGATTTTCACCTGCATATAATCTACTCCTTGAATCTAAATTGAATATAAAGCAGACATTTTCATTCCACTTTAATATATATTCTATTTTTATTAATTTACAGTATTGATTTCTATCCGATTATACCTGTCCTATCTCTTCTGTGCAAGAATTTTTTTCCAGACACCTATATGCTCAAATTCTGCTGCTGCGTTTCCGGCATCCCGCACAAGTTCCGGATCATATCCCAGCATATCCAGAAGACGAATTGCATTTCTTGTTGTGGCCCTTCCCTGCTGAAGCAGATAATTAAACACTATCTCCCTGTCTTTGACTTCTTCTTTGAATGATAATTTCTATAAATACCATCCAGAATATAGGAAAGCTCAATATCATGGGTCGCCGCAAAAGGCAGCATCCAGTTTCCGCGAAGTGCATTAAGAATCTGAGAAGAAGCTGCAATACGTTCAATTGTATTCGTTCCTCTTAACACTTCATCAATCACACAGAGAAGAGGCTCTTTTTTACGGCTTTCATCCAGAATCCGTTTCAGGGAGCGGATCTCTACGATAAAATAACTCTCACCACTGCTGATATCATCTCTTAGTGCCATGGAAGTCATGACCTTGAGAAATGGCATATGGCAGGATGATGCTGTACAGGTGTGGATCGTCTGTGCCAGAATGCCATTGATAGCCACATTTTTAAGAAAAGTGGACTTGCCGGAGGCATTGGAACCAGTGATCAGCGTTCCTCCCTCTGCTGTAATGCTGTTTGCCACCGGATGAGAGATCAGCGGATGATAGAGAGCTTCTGTTTCCAGGCGTACTGGTCGATGATCCTCTTCTTTCCAGAGTATAAACTCCGGGTTACACCACTCAGGCAGTATCCGACGGAAAGAAGCAATGGAGATCAGTGCGTCCAGCTCTCCGATATTGTCGATCAGGTTCATGATCTGTCCTGTTTTATCCTGAACTTCTTTCAGCACGGAATTATACATTAAAATATCAACATGAAAAACCATCCGCACATAACTCATAAAAATCTGAAACGGATCTCCGGAGTCTGCATTTTTACTGGTAAGCATAACAGCTTTTTTCCGAAAACGGCTGAATTCTTTTTTCCCTTCTCTGATAGCATCCATCTGTTTTTTGACTTCCGGCCAGTCCACAGTCTGCATCTCGTCTGCTGCTCCCAGCATTTTCAGAAGATGATTAAAACAGTCCAGATAGGCTTCAATAACCTTCTGACCGATACTTGCATAATAAATGACAATATTTGCGATCATCAGACAGATAAATACAAGAAAACCTGCCATCGGATACATCGGAAGCAGAATAAAAAGACTTGAAAGAAGTGCTGCAAGCATGACAATATGGATTTTAAGATCAATAACCGGAGCATCTTTTAATGCCAGAACTGTATCTGACAGGGAACCGATCCTGGTTTTTCCGACAGAAGCTAACATCAGCTGGAGTTCTGTGCGTTCCTGCTCATGAGTATCGAAAAATCTTATCTCTTTTTCCCGTTCTTCCAGTATTTTTTTATCAAAAGCAGGTCTTCGGAGCATATCATAAAGAACATCTTCACCTGGCGAAGAAACTGTCTGATTCATCTGCATGAAAACACGGTCCATATCCAGATCGTTCCATGTAATATCATCAATACAAAAACCGGCACTTTCTTTTCTGCGGAAATAGTGAGAAATCCGTTCCAGATCATCCGGAGAATATTCCCGTTCAGGAACCTTGCCAAATATCCTGCGAATACGGTTCCGCTGTATTTTTTTCCATTTATGGTTATTCCATGCCATTAAAACGACAAACAGCAGAACAATGCCTGCTGCCCATATGATCACCTGGAAATAAGGATTCATATATGCCCTCCTGTTATGAAGTATGAAAAAATCCCCTGCCTGACACCAGACAGGGAACTGTTTCTTATACCCAGTCTACAAAAAACGTATGATCTTTGTAGACTTCATATTTAACTTTACTAAAATTCAACGGCTGTTTTTTGAAAGCACTGTTCATCATAAAATACATATATTTGAAATCTTTCTGTTTAAATCCTTTTAATGTTCTGGCTTTCCCGTTTTTAACATAATTATTAAAAATAGTCATAGCCTCTCTGGCAGCCTGATATGCAAGAGTACGATTCTCGAAATTGCCATTCAGTCGTTTCAAAAGAGCACCGTTACGGACTACGGAATACTGAGCTGTTGTGCTGCTTCCAATATTTTCGTAGATCACACCACGAATCGTTGATGGAAATTCTTTATCTGTCTTGATCGTACGGTTCAGAACGCAGAGTGCTACTGCTTCCATTCCGATCTTTCCCTGATCCCCTGCCTCGGACTCGCAGAGTGCAGCAAGAAGTTTCTCATCTGTTGTCTTGCCATTGGCAATTCCCGGATGACTCTTATACTCTTTGACCATGGTATAATATCTGGAATTTTTAGTATCGTAAACCTTTACATTTCCATTGCTCAGATTCTTATCCGGATGGGAAGAACTTCCATTATTATTGCCATTTGTCTTAACTGAGGCCACTCCGGTTGAAGAAATCGTATAAGTAACTCCGCTAACTGTTACCGTTGTGCTGACGGCCATGGAACCATCTGCTTTAAAATAATATTTTTTTCCGCTGATGGTCTTTAAACCGGTAACCATATAACCTGTGTTTTTCTCAAAATAATACTTCTTTTTACTGATAGTCTTCCAGCCTGTAGCCATATAGCCAGTATCTGGTTCAAAATAATAATTAATATTCTTGCTGGTATTCTTCAGCCATTTCGTTGCCATTATTCCGGAACCTTTATAAAAGTAGCGCCGATGACCTTTGCTGTCTTTCATCCAGCCAGTAACCATAACACCTTCACCGCTCGTAAAATAATATCTATAACCTTTGCTGTCCTTCATCCAGCCTCTGGTCAGCTTACCAGTAGCCGGATCAAAGTAGCGTTTATGTTTTTTTGAATCAGTCAGCCATCCTGTTACCATTACGCCTTTTTTACTGGTAAAATAATATGTTTTTTTACCGTTCACATTGAGCCATCTCTTGACCTGGACACCTGTTTTTTTATTAAAATAATATTTATATTTTCCGAGAGTAAGCCAGCCTTTCTGTTTGCTTCCATTACTTTTTATGTAGTAGGTCTTTCCGTTAATGGTTTTAAATCCGGCAGTTGCTGCCTGTACTTCTGTAGCCGAATGCGAAAGGAAAGTACATCCCATCAAAAGCAGCGCGGCCATCATCAGGCCTTTGAACCAGTTCTTTTTTCTGAAACTCTTCATAATTTTCCCCATTCTTTCTGAACCGACGAGAGTATATCGGATCTGTTTCTAAAAATTACAAAATTGTTACATTAGGTTTATTATATCGTAATGAATAAACACTGTCAACTTTTTTGTAACCTGGGACAGACTCCCCTCATATGATGAAGTGTAATCAAATTTTTCGGAGGACTTATCAATGAGTGACTTAGCGGCTACAAACTGTAATGACTGTGGATGCGGCTGTGATTCCGGATGTGGCAATAACTGTGGATGCAACAATGGCTGTGGATGCAACAATGGATGGGGAACTTCCCTGTTTGGCGGTGGAAACAGCTGCTCCTGCATTCTCTGGATCATCTGCCTGCTTTGCTGCTGCGGAAATAATAATAGCTGCGGATGCAATAACAACAGCTGTAATGATAGCTGCTGGATCATTATCCTTCTTCTGCTGTGTTGCGGAAATAACGGATGTGGATGCTGCTGATTTCTTTTCTCCCAAAAGGGGCAGAGGTTATTTCCTCTGCCCTTTCTGGTCTTGTTTTTTGACCTCTTCCTGCTCCTTTTTCTTATCTTCCAGACATTTCAGATCTATCTCATAAAAAGCATTTCCATCGATCACAAGCTTCTGCTTTTTTTCAGTTCCCATATCTGTTTCCCTTATTAAAAATTTCTTCTATATATATTATGGCAGTTTTCGTGTTTCTGTCATATTTCTGTTTCAGAAATCATAGATTTCAGGAAAAAGGACTTTTTTATGGAACAGGATTTCATTGCCAGAACTGCCCTGGACGAAATGGTGGAAAGTGACCGAAATCAGATGCTGAAAGCTATGATCCCCTATCTTCCGCCATCAGGTCAGCGGTTTCTGTCCATGTATGCCAAAACCCAGGAGCTTATTAATACTATGACTTTGTTTCAGAATCGCAGTTATTATCCGGATATGCAGGCAGCCAGTGTCTCCGTAAACGATCCTATGGAAATACTGCAGGATATACGAAAGTGCTGCGGAAGCCAAAACCGCAGACAGATCGATCAGATCACCAATCTTATGGCAACCATACAGATGATGAAGATCATGAATGAAAATCCACCAGGAGGTGATAATCCATGAGTGACGACTGGAAAAAAGACCCCCGCCTTTCCCAGATGGATCCGCAAAAACTCTCCATGCTTCAGAATCTGGCGGATCAGGGCTTGGGGAAAAATCCTTCAGAACTGCTACCTTTTATTATGGAAGCTGCTTCCAGGGGAAAAAATGCCGGATTGAATTTCAGCTCCCATGAAATTTCCACAATCATAGAAGTGATCAAAATGGGAAAGAATCCGGCAGATGCAGCCAGGCTCGACCGAATCGTAAATCTAATGAAAATGATACAACATTAGTTCTTCTGACCCGGAACAGAACTTTAACTGTTCCGGGAATTATCTGCCTTTTACTTTTTCTTTCTTTTGTACCTGGTACAGTCTGTAAAAATCGGCCAAATCTATAGATAATACTACATAATTCATAGAACATATCCACTATTTTTGTGATATTTTTTTATCATTTTCCCTTTCTTATTGTATTAGTATATGGTATACTTGTCCCTGAAATGAATGATATGCAAAATAGGGCTTTATGCGTCAAGTGTTTGGCGAATGGGGAGTTGTCGCCAGAACGAAAAGTACGTCTTACGGTATGAAGTTCGCACCCGTTGCAGCAATATAAGAGATTATCTCATATTGTGTAGGGCTTTTTTCGACATACGTTCTATTACAATTGGAGATATCTTTTTTTATGCCCAAAAATAAAAAAGACAGTCTCCGAAAACTGTGATTTTTTTAACAAATGGAGGTTGTTATTTATGGTAGACAAAGCGAAAGTTGAAGAGGCGATCAAGCTTCTTCTTGAAGGAATCGGCGAAGATGTTGACAGAGAGGGTCTTCAGGGAACACCTGAGCGTATTGCCCGTATGTGTGAAGAAATTTACGGCGGACTTGACAACGAGGCAGACGAATATCTTCAGAAACAGTTCCATGTAGAAAATAATGAGATGGTTTTGGAAAAAGATATCACTTTCTATTCCATGTGTGAGCATCATCTGATGCCATTTTACGGAAAAGCCCATATTGCCTATATTCCAAACGGCAAAGTTACCGGTTTAAGCAAACTGGCCCGTACAGTAGATGTTTACGCAAGAAGGCCTCAGATCCAGGAGCGTCTTACTGTCCAGATCGCAGATGCATTAGAGCGAGTTCTTGATCCGAAAGGAATCATGGTCATGTTGGAAGCTGAACACACCTGCATGACTATGCGTGGAATCAAAAAGCCGGGAAGCAAAACCGTTACAACTGTTACAAGGGGTGAATTTAAAGAAAATATGGAACTTCAGAAACAGTTCCTTGCAATGGTTAAAGACTGATGAACAGGGTGAACCGGATCTGGAACCATCCCCTCTATCAGAAAGAGCTCGGGAAACTTCAAATCCTGGAGAAAGACCGGAAGTTCTGCAGACATACACCGGAACATTTTCTGGATGTTGCCAGACTTGCCTACATAGAGGCTCTTGAACAGGATTATCCTGTCTCAAAGGAAATGATTTACTGCACTGCTCTTCTGCATGATATCGGACGTGCCAGACAGTACGAAGATGGTACGCCCCATGATGAGGCCGGAGCTCTGATCGCAGAACAGATCCTTAACGAACTTGGATTTTACAGGGACGAGATCATGGCTATCGTTTCTGCCATCCGCGGACACCGTGCCCAGAGTGACCAGTCCATACTTGGAAAACTGATCTACACTGCTGACAAGAAATCCAGGAACTGTTTTTCCTGCAAGGCAGAACCGGAATGTTACTGGTCTCCTCAGAAAAAAAATATGACGATCCAATATTAGGAGGTTTTTCCATGAAAATCGGAAATCGTGAATTTGATGTAAAAAATAAAACATACATTATGGGTATCTTAAATGTCACACCGGACTCTTTCTCAGACGGCGGCAAATGGAATGAAATGGATCATGCCTGAAGCACACAGAAAACATGATTGCAGAAGGTGCAGATATCCTGGATATTGGTGGAGAATCCACCCGTCCAGGCCATACACCAGTCAGCGCACAGGAAGAGATCGAGCGTGTTCTGCCGGTTATTGAAGCTGTCAAAAAGCGTTTTGATATTCCGATCTCTGTTGATACCTACAAAGGCTGTGTTGCTGAGGAATCTCTCAAAAACGGTGCTGACCTGATCAATGATATCTGGGGACTGAAATATGATCCTGAGATGGCTCCTGTTATTGCAAAATACAATGCTCCGTGCTGTCTGATGCATAATAAAGATAATACAGAGTACAATAATTTCATTGTGGACATGCTTGCTGAGACACAGGAATGCGTCAATATCGCCAAACGTGCCGGTATTGCAGATGATAAGATCATTCTTGATCCGGGCGTTGGATTCGGAAAAAACTATGAGATGAATCTTATGACAATGGATAACCTTGAGCTTTTCCAGAAGCTTGGATATCCTGTTCTTCTCGGTACTTCCAGAAAATCCATAATCGGACTTACCCTTGATCTTCCGGTTGACCAGCGTGTTGAGGGAACTCTCGCCACAACTGTTATCGGTATTATGAAAGGTTGTGCTTTTGTCCGTGTTCATGATATCAAAGAAAATAAACGTGTGATCCAGATGACTGAAGCTATTCTTGGGCGCTAGGAGGAACTGATGGATAAAATCGAAATCAGAGATCTTGAGATTTTTGCAAACCATGGTGTATTTCCGGAAGAAACTGCTCTTGGACAGAAATTTGTAGTTTCTGCAATTATGTATACAGAAACGCGCCCGGCAGGGCTTACCGACGATCTCTCTGCTTCTATTAATTATGGAGAAGTCAGTCATATGATCACGGATTTTCTTCAGAAGAACACTTATAAACTGCTTGAAGCTGCTGTGGAAAATCTGGCTGAGATGTTACTGCTCTCTCTTCCGCTTCTTAAAAAGATCACTCTTCGCATAGAGAAACCGTGGGCTCCTGTAAGGCTTCCTCTGAAAACAGTTGCTGTGGAGATCACCCGTGGATGGCATACTGCTTTTATTGCATTTGGTTCTAATATGGGTGACAAGAAAAAGTATCTGGATAATGCGATCCAGGGGCTTCGTGATATGAAGGAAATTGTTGTTGAGAAGGTTTCCGGGTATCTTGTAACGGAGCCTTATGGTGGTGTGGAACAGGATGAATTCCTCAACGGTGTTTTGAGAGTCCGTACACTTCTTTCGCCGGAAGATCTTCTTGACAGACTGCATATACTCGAACAGGCTGCTGACCGAAAGAGGATCGTTCACTGGGGGCCGCGGACACTGGATCTTGATATTTTGTTTTATGATAACGAGATCATTGATACAGAAGAATTGCATGTTCCGCATATTGATATGGAAAACCGTGATTTTGTACTGAAGCCTATGGTGGAGATCGCACCGTATTTTCGGCATCCGGTGCTGAACCAGACTATGAGTCAGCTTTTAAAAAAGCTTGAGGGGAAAAATTGATAAATTAAAAGAACATAAAGCCCGATACAGATGCAAATCAGGACATCTGTATCGGCTTTTATTGTCTGGTGTTGCTGTTTTGATTGTATTCAATTTGGTAAAATGGCAGAGGCTTTTATTTCTGGTTTACCTTGTCAAATTCATCAGTGATCTCTTTGGATGGGGCTTTGGTAAGCAGACTTACTATGATGTTTGCAGCAATGGCTACTATAAAAGCCGGAAGAAGTTCATAGATTCCCCAGGCACCCCCCAGTTTGCTGATTCCGTACTTCCAGATGAATACCATGGAGCCACCGCAGATCATTCCTGCCAGGGCTCCCTGCCAGTTGGAGCGTCTCCAGAATAATGCCAGGAGGACTACAGGGCCGAATACAGCTCCGAAGCCTGCCCAGGCAAAGGATACGATAGTAAACACGGAACTGTTCGGGTCGCGGGCAATAAACATGGCTACTACTGCGATGAGAAGAAGCGTAATCTTATCGGCTACCATGCTTTCTTTTTTTGTTTCTTTATCCTTCAGGATGCTTCCGAGAAGGTCGGAAGAAACGGCTGAGGATGCTGCCAGGAGCTGAGAATCTGCGGTTGACATGGTGGATGCCAGGATTCCTGCAAGGATGAGTCCTGCAAGGATTGCTGCAATTACACCATGTTTACTGAGAAGATCTGCGATCTGAACGATAATTGTCTCAGATGCGGAGCCCTCCAGAAGGTCAAACTCTCCTGCTGCTGTCATTCCAAGTCCTACCACACCGATCAGTACTGCTACTGCCAGTGAGATCACTACCCATGTAGTTGCCACTCTTCTGGAAAGCGTAAGTTTCTCTTCGTCTTCAATCGCCATGAAACGAAGAAGAATATGTGGCATTCCGAAATATCCAAGTCCCCATGCAAGCATGGAAATAATGTTAAGCAGTGGATATGCCTGTTCTGTTCCGGTTGTGGGATCATATGTAGTAAACATAGTCAGATATCCCGGCAGGGATCTTGCATGGTCTGCAACTGCCTCAATACCACCGGCAGTGCTGATCCCGAATACGAATACAATCACAAGTGCGATGGACATGATGATACTCTGAATAAAATCTGTAGTAGATGCTGCCAGGAATCCTCCAGTGTGGTATATCCAACAATAACCAGTGCACTGATGATCATGGCCGGCAGATATTTTACGCCAAAGAGACTGGCAAAAAGCTTACCACAGGCTGCAAATCCGGAAGCTGTATACGGAATAAAAAAGATTACGATAAAAATCGCTCCGATGGACTGCAGGATCTTCTTCTCATCTCTGTAACGGTTACTGAAAAGGATGGCAGTGTAATGGAGTTTCCGGCCACATGTGTGTAGCGGCGGATTCTTTTTGCCACAATCCTCCAGTTTACATAAGTTCCAATTGCAAGGCCAATGGCTGTCCAGCCTGCGTCTGCAATACCGGTAAGATAAGCAAGTCCAGGCAATCCCATCAGAAGCCAGCTGCTCATGTCAGAAGCCTCTGCACTCATGGCTGTTACCAGAGGGCCAAGCTTTCTTCCTCCCAGGTAAAAGTCAGAACTGTCATTGTTGTTCTTGGAGCACAGATAACCCACAAAGATCATTGCACCCAGGTAGACGATAATGGCTGCCATTATACAAATATGTGCTGTTGTCATGTTTCTCTCCCTTCCATGTATGTTTTCACATATTTATAGATTTTATTATATTAACTTAAGAAAGTAAAGAGGATTTTTAATTTTTTTATATAAAAATGTATTTTCTATGCAGAAACAAAATAATATATATCATGGCATCAAAAAATCGCTGTATCCTGACAAATACGGGGATGCAGCGATTTCCAATCATTATATTTTTGCAGAATATCACGATGCCAGAGTTGTTTCCTTTTTCTGATGGATTTTATGAACCTTTATCAGATACAAAATAATAAAAGCAACACCTGACACAATCCATGATGCAATATAAATCCATACAATGCATTCCATTGTATCAAACCTTGGCAAAACAAACCAAATACCAGCTACTCGAAACAAGCAGATCGTAATCATGGTAGTTATCATTGGTACCAGTGTTTCACCAAGACCGCAGCAGGCTCCCGAAAGTGCTTCTACAACAGCATAAAACGCAAAAAATGGTGCCATCATCTGCATGTATTTTATAACAAGAGGTATCAATGTCGGAACATCTTTCTGATCGATAAAAAGCGGTCCGATCAGACCAGCGCCAAAATAAAGGACAATACTGATAATTCCTACTGCGACCACAGATAGACCAGTACCAACGAAAACACCTTTCTTTACTCTCTCCGACTTACCGGCACCAAGATTCTGTGCGGTATATGTAGTCAGTACCGGTCCCATGGAATCCGCGACTAGCCAGATCAGCAGATCAAGTTTATCACAGATTCCCCATGCCGCAATACTGTCAGTTCCCATCGTATTAACACTTGCCTGAACAATAGAATTGGCGATTGGGAACAGCATTGATTGAAGAGCTAATGGAAAACCTTTTTTTATCATCATTCCCATATGCTCTTTACATATTCCCATAGTCCTGATGCCTATATTTTCTTCCAGAAAATCAGATTTCATAAGGAGATATGCGGTAAATACCACGCTCACAATTTGTGAAAGTACCGTGGCCGCAGCAGCTCCTCCAACGCCGGCATGAAAAACTCCTACCAATATAAGATCTGCGACGATATTGACCACACTGCATACAAGCAAAACATATAAAGGATTTTTGGAATCCCCGAATGCACGCAGAACACCGGCCATCATATTATAGAGGATCATCGCCCAAATACCGCCCATATAAATACGGCAGTAGATCAATGCCTCTGCATGAATTTCTTTCGGAACAGACATGATTTTGAGAAGCCATGGGGAAAAAATAATACCCACTACTGCACAGATAATTCCAAGAATACCGGCAAGCAAAAGTGCTGTACGCACTGCACAATGTAACCCTTTTTTGTCTTTTGCTCCGAAATATCCGGAAATCATAATAGTTGCACCGGTTGCCAATCCATTCATAAAGTTAATCGGAAACTTGAAAAGTGTATGTACAGAATCAATGGATGCAAGTCCAACTTTTCCTGTAAACTGTCCAACAATAATCGCATCAACGGTTGTATACAACTGCTGGATCAGGCTTCCGGCAATCAGCGGAAGCACAAAAAGCAATAATGCTTTCCCTATATTTCCAGAGGTCAAGCTGTTTTTTTTCATTTTTCACTACCCTTTTGAAACAAATGGCAGGCAACGCTGTGTCCATTTTCGACTTCTGTAAGCTTCGGGTTCTTTATTTTGCAGATATCCATACAATGATCACATCTTCCCTGGAACGGACACCCCTTTGGAAGATCCAGCGGGCTTGGAGCCTCGCTTTCAATACTTTCGATTGGTTTTGAAAAATCCATATTAATGTCAAATACGGCTCCCATCAACGCTTTTGTATATGGATGCATGGCTTTTGTTCCAAGTTCTTTTCCCGGAAGAACTTCCACCAGATTCCCAAGATACATAACCGCTACCTGATGTGCCACCAGCTGAACCAGTGCTATATCATGACAGATAAAACCAAACGTAATATTCTTCTCTTTCTGAAGTTTTATGATCAATTCTATTACTGTTTTCTGAACAGAAACATCCAGAGCAGAAGTTGCTTCATCAAGAACAACGATTTCAGGTTCCAATGCAAGTGCTCTTGCAATAGCAACTCTCTGGCGCTGTCCACCACTCATATTATGAGGATAACGGTCTGCAAAATCGCCGGGTAATTCTACCATCTCAAGAAGCTTTCTGCAGACGGAATCTTTCTCGGACTTCCTGATCTTTTTAAAGTTCATCAAAGGTTCGCATACAATATCGCGAATTTTCATTTTTGGATTAAAAGATAAGGTCGGATCCTGAAATACCATCTGAATGTTCTGGCGATTTTTTCTCAGTTCTTCACCTTTTAATTTCGTGATGTCAGTGCCACGATACAGGATTTCTCCCTCTGAAGGAGTATCAAGAGAAACCAGAAATCTCATAAATGTACTCTTTCCACATCCGGATTCGCCTACCAGTCCCAATGTCTCACCCTTGTACATTTTTAAGCTGATATCGTTGTTTGCCAGAAGTGTTCGCCCATGTGATGCTGCAAATCTTCTGGTCACATGTTTTGCTTCCAGTATCACTTCTCTGTTTTCAGACATATCGTTCACCTCCCAGAGACGGAACCGCTTCCAGAAGTTTTCTGGTATATTCATTGTTTGATTCCTTCAGAATATACTCTCTTGAGCCCTGATCTTCCATTTTTCCGTTTTTCATTACAATAATATAATCTGACATATAGGCCGCCACTCCCAGATTATGTGTCACCACAATAATACTCGTATGATAATCATCTCTAAGCTGCATCATCTGTCGAACAATCTGAGCCTGCGTTGTCACATCCAGTGCAGAAGTTGGTTCATCTGCCAGAAGAAGTTTCGGCTGATAAGTCATTCCCATAGCAATACCAACTCTTTGTCTCATACCGCCAGATAACTGAAAAGGATAAGATTCCATAATATTATCTGCGGAAGGGAGCCTCATTTTTTCCAGCATTGCGATTCCCTTATTCCATGCTTCTTTTTTGGAGATTTTTTCATGGGTAAGTATATATTCAGTAAAAACACTTCCGATTTTTTTTGTCGGATTCATCATCGCACCACTATCCTGAAAAATCATGGAAATATCGGAACCTCTAAGCTTTCTCCATTGCTCCGGTGTGTAAGATAAAAGGTCTTCTCCCTCAAATAAGATACTTCCTTCGGTAACTTTACCACCACCTGCAAGAAGTCCCAGAATCGCGCGAATAACCGTAGTTTTTCCACTTCCTGATTCTCCTACCAGGGAGATGACCTGTCCCTCTTTCATATCCAGATTAAAATTCTGGACAGTTGGGACATCTTTGTAGGAGATTGTCACATTATTCAATTTCAGCATGTTTATTCCTCCTACTCATTTCTTGGATCAAGGATATCACGAATAGAATCCCCAAGCATATTGAATACAACAACTACAACAAAAATAGCAAGACCAGGAAAGATCATCAGCCACGGAGCTGACTGCATACACGCTCTTCCTTCATTCAGCATATATCCCCATTCTGGTGCCGGGGGCTTTGCGCCAAAGCCCAGGAAGGACATTGCTGCTAATTCCAGCATCATGGAACCAATATCTGTTGCTGCAGTAATGATCAGTGTTGGAAGTGCATTCGGAAGCATATATCGAAACAACATATATGGTGTTTTTGAGCCAGTAACGATCGCTGCTGATACATAATCCCTGTCACGGATCTTCATAACCAGACTTCGTGCCAAACGTGCATATTTCGTCCAGCTTACTACAACAATAGCAATAATCGCATTTTTGATACTTGCACCCATGATACCTGCAACGGCAAGTGCCAGTACTAATCCGGGGAAAGCAAGCATCATATCTGCAATTCGCATAATAACAGCATCGATCACCCCTCCGAAATATCCTGCAAGAACTCCGGTAACAGTACCCACCAGAAAGATCAGGGCAACAACACCAAAGGTTGCGGACAACGAAGCACGTGCTCCATAAATAACTCTTGAAAAAATATCCCGTCCCATTTTGTCTGTTCCAAAAATATGTTCTTTACATGGTGGCAGCAATGCATCTACCAGAGAACCTTTTAACGGATCAACACCTCTGGTAACCACCGGTGCAAACACAGCTGCAAGAATAATACAGACTGCCAGAATAGAAAACACGACAAAAGTTTTATTTGCTAAAAATCTGTTTTTCTTTTTCACGATTCTACTCCTTTAACCGCATACGTGGATCAATATAAACATAAGATGCATCAACGATCAGATTAATTACCATATAAATCAGAGCAAGCCACAATACATATCCCTGGATCAGATTATAATCGCTGGATGTAATCGCGGAAACTGCAAGGTTTCCAAGACCTGGGTAAGAAAAAATCACCTCTACAACACTGGTTCCTCCAAGAAGTGAGCCTATGGAGAGACCGAACATTGTGATCAATGGCAATAATGAGTTCGGAAAAACATTACCCCAGATAATCTTTGATCTTTTTACTCCTCTTGCCTGTGCGCCGATTACATAGTCCTGATTCAGTTCATCCAGCACTGCTGTTCTAACCTGTCTTGTATATTTGGAAGACATGGCAATAGCCAGGGTCAATGCGGGAAGAAACAGACTCTTAAAGTCTCCCGCAGAACTGATAACCGGAAATACATTGACATAAACGCAGAATACAAGCATTAGTAAAAGTCCAACCCAGAAATTAGGCATAGCACATCCGAGGAATGTAATTCCCCGGACGAGATAATCTATCCATTTATCCTTATATATGGCAGATAGCATACCTAAAGGTACCGAAATGACCAGCATAAGGAGCATGGACATTAATGTAAGTTTCAGAGTTGGCCATAATCTGGCTACAAGAAGTTCAGTAACCGGTTTATTCAAACTGTATGACTTGCCGAAATCACCCTTCAGACAGTTTTTAAGCCATCTTGTATACTGTACCAGAAACGGATCGTTCAGACCAAGTTCTTCTCTTGTTTCCTGAACCATCTCTTCTGTGGGCATTACGCCAGTTGCCGTGTACATATTTCGCACGGGATCACCTGGAGACATAAAAGTCAGTGCAAATGTAATAAAGCTGATACCGATCAGTACGATTACAATCTGTAAAAGTCGCTTAATTATTTGCTTTTTACTCAAAAAAGACACCTCTTCTTATTTTCGTTTTCTTATTCAGCAGGAGTAATTTCTGTTGAGAGCCAGTAGTAATCAGCTGTATGGATATGAGCAGATCCAACGTTCTTATTGTAGATCATGGATGAGTTATAATATCCGTCGATCAGAACTGCTGCATCATCTACCAGAATCTGCTGCATCTGGAAGATCAGATCTTTTCTCTTTTCAGGGTCCATCTCACCTTTTAATTCTTCATACAGCTTATCATAGTCTGGATTAGAATATGCACAGTAGCTGGTATCCGTTGCCCAGTTAGCCATATATGCCAGAGGATCTCCCGTACCAACGGTAATCCAGTTATTATTATTAAAATCATAATCCAGTGCTGCAAGTTTACTCCACTGATCATCAGAGCTTCCATATTCCGGAGTAACACCAATACCAATTTCTGCAAGATACTGCGCATGTGCATCTGCAAAATCATTCAGAAGACGATTCTCATAAGAGATGTATCTGAGATTGATATTCTGACCATCGAGTTCACGGATTCCATCTCCGTCAGTATCAACAATTCCTGCATCATCCAGAATCTGCTTTGCTTTTTCCGGATCATAGGTATATGGATTTTCCAGTTTATCATAATCGTAATTCAGAGTAGATGGCAGTACGGAAAATCCTGGTGTATAAAGTCCACCGATTGTTTTGGAGTTGCAGATCGTATCATTGTCGATTGCCATCAGAATCGCCTGACGAAGTGTTTTGTTTCCGAGAACACCATCAAAATTCATCCATGCAAATCCACAACGTACACCGGATGCGATATCAACTGTATAATCATCGCTGTCCTGGAAATTCTTAATGTCTGCAACATTTGTAATATTCTCAACCAGGTCTACCTGTCCACTCTGAAGTGCCATTGTTTTTGCAGAGTTATCGCCCATAAACATCAGATTAACTTTATCATATGGAACATCTTCACGATAATATTCATTTGCAGATAATGTATAACCAACACCCACACCATTAAACTCATCAATTTTATATGGGCCTGTTCCAATGATTCCATTGTCATAGTTTTCAATATGCTCTACATCTGTGATTCCCATAGTTGGATGACAAAGCTGTCCTACAAGGTTGGCATATGGTTTACTTGTTTTGATAGTGACAGTATTTGCATCATCATCCACAGTAACTTCTGCTTCAAATTCCAGATATTTTTCAGGTTTTGCAGATCCGGATGGTCCTACCTCTTTCATATGATCAAAATATTCTTTTACCTTTGTCGGAGTCAGATCGCATCCGTCAGAGAATTTAATACCATCTTTCAGCTTGATCGTCCATTCTGTATGTTCATCATTTACTTCATAACTCTCAGCAAGCCACGGTACAACCTCCATGTTATCATCAAATTTGAATAATGCTTCTGCAATACCATATCTCATGGCATTCCATCCGCTATTCTCATCATTTGCGCTATTTACACATCCGTCCGTGTACATCTGACATCCGAAATTTAAAGTCTTTTCATCGCCTTTTGCCTGTACGGAAACACCCATTGATAACATTGCTGCTGTCGCCGCTGCCAACACAATTAATTTTCTTTTTTTCATTTTCTTTTTCCTTTCTTCTCTTTATCTCATACACAACTTGTTTCCATAATTTTCTCCCAAAAAAAGACAGATGCTCTGCATCCGTCACGAAATCTTATCATTAAAGAATTTATCCAAAGTAACACTTGAAGTTGTAACTCTTAATCAGGATTTCTCGTCGTCCGCAAGAATCTCTCGTAGAAATAAGCAGGTCTCCTGACTTAAGCTCACACATTTTCAGCGCCTTCCCAAAAGAATATCCTTCAGTGGCATTGAGCTGAAAACCAACTATCACAGTGACGGGATCGTACCGGATTCACACCGATTTCCCTTTTAAGCAAACCAGCAGTTTACCTGCTGGTTTGAACTTATCTCTAAAATTATGAAATGGCTGTATGATTCGCAAAAATAATAACATGTTGTTACAAATATGTCAATTGCTTTAGCAATATATTTTTATTTTTCCGTAAAATTTCGGAATTCCTCAAAATCGGTTTCTGGTGTATAGGATTTCATAACTTTCATCATATCTTCCACACTGTATGTATTATCATACATTCCCACAGATAATGCATACTGTTTGTTGAATGACTCCTCAGAGTCTGCAACCCAGAATGACTGATTTAACTGGAAAGCATTTCCATCATCGCGATAATCTTCCGAAAAACCTGCCAGGGCATTTTCCATAGAAACGAAGGACGGTGCAACGATCGCGCCATATTTTCCTACAAGATAATTAAGCCTTTCCGTTCCGGCGTACCCTCTTGTATTAAACAGCTCATACGTATCTTCCGTAAAACAGTCAATTACCCCCAATAATACATCCGTATCATTCTCTTCTTCATAATCATCGATCACATTAATAAAACCATTCGCTCCCAGTACACTTAGAACAACATTATATTCTCCAGTGTTTATCAGATCTGCCAGTTTTTTATCAAGTTTGTCTCTTGACGGATAGCCTGGCGCTAATGTGATCTTTATATCACTGCCAGTTTCAATCTGTTCAATATCCTTTGCATCTGCCAGCTGCTCTACCGGTTTATCGTATGATAACCCGTAAATTTCCTGAAGTCTGTTCAGCATACTAATGGTTCTCAGACGATGCATTTCATTACCTGTTCCAGTTCCTCCGCACGCTATTATGTAATGATTTTGCTTATTCTGGTCATCGGATGCAAAATACTCTGTCATCTTGGCAGCTGCTTCCATTTCTGTTTCGACTAACGGTCCTATTGTTCCAAGAAAATAAGGATTGTCTTTTACTTTCTCATACATTTCATCACTGATCGTCCCTGAACCACGTACATAATACATACCATATTCTTTGCATACAGGCAGAACTTCTTCAAGATCCGAAGAAAGGAACGAGATGATTCCCTTTACATTTCTTTTATGAAGCTCATTTATAAAATCAATTTCTTCTTCAGCAGTATTTATACTGGAAGAATACAAAAATTCCACTTCAAAAGACACACCTGCATAATTTTCAAAATAATTCCTAAATGCTCTTACTTCAGCATCATCCAGATCATAGACGGACACTCCTATTACAGTTTTCTTATTCTCACCTGTTACATCACTCTGCACTTCCTCTGCCCAGACCGGACTGCTGGTGCACATAAATAACATGAGTACCGTTAATATACAACTTATTATCTTTTTCATTCCTTTTAACCTTTCTATCGTATTTGTGTAAAACCCGAACTTTTTTCTCACATCCTTTCCCGAAATAAAAAAGATCTTTCTTAAGATGCATTTTAGGTATAAAAATAAAGCCTTTCTTATACACCGTAAGAAATAACCTTTTTCAATGCAAGCAGGTATCCTGACTTAAGTTCATCGCATTTTATCGTCTTCCCGCCATTTCGGCAGTGACATATATGATAATAGCTCCCTTTTACAGTGGCGGGACCGTACCGGATTCACACCGGTTTCCCTTTTCATCCACATCTGTGGAACATGCATTGTTTCTGTAATATATTTTGTATATTATATTATTTACCATGTTAAATGTCAAGAAAATCATCTGGTTTGTTGTAGCAAACTTTAAACAGGTTACTGTTCATAAAGCGAACAGTAACCTGAACATTACAAAAGCTTATCTTTTCGCCAGCTCTCTGGTAATTTCTTCCCAGCTGACTCCTTTTTCCACCATAAGTACCATCATATGGTACAGAAAATCGGAAATCTCGTATTTGATCTCTTCTTTGTCCGGATTTTTGGCTGCAATGACAATCTCCGTACATTCTTCCCCAACTTTTTTCAGGATCTTGTCGATTCCCTTGTCAAACAGATAGTTGGTATAGGAACCTTCCTTCGGATGCTCTTTCCGGTCTGTGATTACATCGTATACATTCTGAAATACATGAAGCGGATTGGTATCATCGTACTCTTTTTTCATCAGTGGTTTAAAGAAACAGGTACGGTTTCCTGTATGGCAGGCAGCCCCCACCTGATCCACCTTGGCAAGGATTGTATCATTGTCACAGTCAATGGTAAGAGATTTTACATACTGTACATGGCCGGATGTCAGGCCTTTGGTCCAGAGTTCATTCCGGCTGCGGCTCCAGTATGTCATTTTTCCCAGTTTCAGTGTGGTATCAAAAGCCAGTTCATTCATATAGGCCAGCATCAGCACTTCATCTGTCCGGTAATCCTGGACAATAACCGGAACCATTCCATCACTGTTTAATTTAAAGTCTGACCATGCAATATTGCTTTTATAGGTATTCACCGGAATTCGCTTTTTCGCAGGTCTCTTTTAATGTATGCAGATCATTTTCAAGGCAGCTCACATAAGCACCGCAAAGTCCGGACACGGCAACTTCCCCTAAAAGCTCCAGAACTTTTTCCTGACTGCTTTCGTCCGTGTGGAGAACAATAGAAATCTGCGAAATCTCCGCAATTTCATTTTCCACTGTATCCAGAGCCAGAACACTGTCTGCATAGGTTTCGATCAGCTCCTGATTTTCTGCGAATTCCTTCAGATCAGAAATACTGATCATCATGCGTTCTTTTCCAAAACGTCTGGATACTTCTTCCAGAAGTTCGATATTACTTTTCTTTGAAAAATTCAGTACAACTTTGGCACAGCCTGCATAGATCAGTTTTTTTACGTCTTCCATGCGTTTGATGTTTCCTGCCGCGATCACCGGGATTTCCGATGCCTGGCAGATATCCCGGATCTTTCCAATCGCACGGTCATGCTCTGCATCTGCAGAAGAAAAGTCAAACACCAGAAGTTCATCTGCCCCATTGTCACCATAAAATTTTGCAAGTGTCTCTACATTTCCATCTCCGAAAAGATTTCTCTGTCCAAATCCTGTTACCGCTTTTTCTGCCTGAAGATAAAGGCATGGGATCAACTGTTTGTTCATAAGTAGTCTCCTTTATGTATCAGAGGCTTCCCTTGGTAGAAAGCACGTCTGTGATCCGGGAATCATACTGTGTTGCCGCATCAAGGGCTTTGGCAAAACTCTTAAACATAGCCTCTGCCACATGATGGCTGTTTCCGCCGGAAAGAACTTTGATGTGAAGGTTCATTGCTGCGGAATAAGACACTGCATAAAAGAATTCCTTCACCATCTCGGTTGCCATATCTCCCATTTTCTCCGTGGAAAACTCCGCATCCCATCCAAAATAAGGTCTTCCGGAAAGATCCACCGCACAGAGCACCAGAACTTCATCCATGGGAAGGATACAGCTGCCATAACGTTTGATTCCTTTTTTGTCCCCAACTGCCTCACGGATCGCATTTCCAAGGACAATACCTGTATCTTCAATAGTATGATGATCATCCACATTCAGGTCACCGTGTACTCTCAGTGTAAGATCGTACAGTCCATGACGCGTAAAGCCGTCCAGCATATGGTCAAAAAAGCCAATCCCTGTATCAATATCGGAACTTCCTGTTCCGTCAATGTTCAGCTGGAGACGGATCTGTGTTTCTTTTGTGTTTCTTTCGATCAGTGCTTCTCTAGCCATTATTCGTTCTCCTTATCCTCTTCCTCAAAACGGACTGCAATGGAATTTGCATGTGCAGTCAGCTGTTCCGATGTGGCAAACTGGATAATGTCCTTGTGGATCTTCCGGAGTGCTTCTCTGGAATAATACACAATGCTGGATTTCTTGATAAAATCCTCTACAGAAAGTGCGGAGAAAAATTTCGCGGTTCCGTTGGTAGGAAGTACATGGTTCGGTCCTGCAAAATAATCTCCAAGAGGCTCAGAGCTGTGCTCTCCGATAAAGATCGCACCTGCATTTCGTACTTTCATCATATCTTCAAACGGATTCTTTGTGACGATCTCCATATGCTCGGAGGCAATTTCATTGGCTGCCTCAATGGCCTCGTCCATATCTTCTGCGATCAGGATATATCCAAAATTCTCCAGAGATTTCTCGATGATAGCTTTTCGGGAAAGTTTTTCAACAAAACCTTTTACCTCTGCGTCAACCTTATCCGCAAATTCCTCATTTGTTGTGATCAGGATTGCAGACGCCATCTCATCATGCTCTGCCTGAGAAAGAAGATCTGCCGCGATATAACGTGGATTTGCAGTCTCATCTGCAAGAACAAGGATCTCGCTTGGACCGGCGATGGAGTCAATGCTGACATAACCATAAACTGCTTTTTTTGCAAGGGCAACAAAAATATTTCCAGGTCCTACGATCTTGTCAACTTTCGGGATACTCTCAGTTCCGTATGCAAGAGCTCCAATAGCCTGAGCACCGCCCACTTTATAAATTTCATCTGCGCCGGCCTCATTGGCAGCAACCAGTGTGCTTGGATTCACCTTTCCGTCTTTTCCAGGAGGGGTTGTCATTACAATACGGTCCACACCTGCTACTTTGGCAGGAACGATATTCATCAGTACAGAAGATGGATATACAGCTTTTCCGCCTGGAACATAAACACCTACACGGTTCAGTGCAGTTACTTTCTGGCCAAGCATGGTACCGTCTGTCGTGCTTGTGAACCAGCTGTTCTGAAGCTGCTTTTCGTGATAACTGCGGATATTTACCAGAGCTTTTTTGATCACATCGATCAGAGACGGATCTACCAACTTATAAGCTTCCTCGATCTCTTCCGGTGTAACACGGATCGTCTCCTTTGTCACTTCAACTTTATCAAATTCTCTGGTAAAGGCAAACAGAGCTTCATCTCCCTCTGCCTTCACTTTTGCGAGGATATCTGCTACCGCATCCTCATATTTGCCGTAATTATTAGGACTTCTTTTTAAGAGAGTTTCCAGAATATCTTTTGTAGATTCCTTGGTGAGTTTTACCTTACGCATAATAACTTCTGCCTTCTTTCTGTATTTATTCGCAATCCGCTCTACTACTTACTTATGATCAAGTAAACGGTTTCACAGCTTATTTGACAACGTTTCGAAGTTCTGTGATCAGTTTACGGATCCTTTCATCTTCCATTTTCATGCTGACCTGATTGACTACCATGCGGGCAGACAGCGGGCAGACTTCCTCCAACACCTTCAGACCATTCTCGCGAAGGGTACTTCCTGTTTCCACGATATCCACGATAACTTCGGAAAGCCCCACGATCGGTGCAAGCTCAATGGAACCATTCAGTTTGATGATCTCCACAGTCTGGTGTTTTTTATTATAGAAGTAATCCTTTGCTATGTTCGGGTATTTGGTAGCAACACGGATCAGCTGGTTGTTATTTAAAACTTCTCTGGCGCTTTCCGGGCCACATACGCACATGCGGCATGCTCCGAATCCCAGATCCATAACTTCGTAAAGTTTTCTTCCCTCTTCCAGAATGGTATCCTTACCTACGATACCAATATCTGCGGCACCGTACTCCACATAAGTCGGCACATCCGGTCCTTTTGCAAGGAAAAATTTCAGTTTCAGTTCCTCATTGACAAAGATCAGTTTTCGGGAGTCCTTGTCACGCATCTCCTCACATGTGATTCCGATCTTTTCAAACATGTCCAAAGTTTTATTAGCCAGACGCCCTTTTGTGAGGGCAAATGTAAGATATCTCATCAGTCCTGCTCCTCCTTTGACGGGCGTAATGCCACATTTTTTCCTTCTTTACGAAGTTTCATAGCTTCTTTGATAGCTTCGTTTAATTCTTCCTGTTTGTACGTGATCACAACTGTTTCCTCTCCAGCTGGAACATCCAGCTTCTGTCTGGAAAGAGCAAGCATCAAATTATCCACAACAATGGCAAAACCAATGGAGGAAGCCGGTTTTCCGAAATGTTTCATCAGCTCATTATAACGTCCGCCTTTAACTAATGGCTCACCGGTTCCGTATGTATAGGCCTGGAAAATAATTCCTGTATAATAGCGGAATTTACTCAGCATTCCAAAATCAAACGCAATATACTTCTCACATCCGTAAACTTTCAGGATCTCATAGATCTCCTCCAGGCGGCTTACAGCTGCCAGAGCTTCCGGATTAGTGGTAAGGGACTTCGCTTTCTCCAGGACTTCCGCAGAACCGAACATCTGCGGCAGCTCTGCAAAGGCTTTAGAAAGATTTTCATCTAAGCTCTGTCCCTTCAGAAGCTCTTCCACACCGAAATAATTCTTCTGGGAGATCAGTTCACGAAGATGTTCTTCAATCTCTGGTTCCAGATCTGCCTCTGCAAGAATGGATTTGTAATAATCCACCTGTCCTACACTGACCTGAAACTCTGTAAGTCCTGCTGCCTTCAGACATTCCACAGTCATGGCAAGAATCTCCGCATCTGCTGCTGCGGAATCATCACCAATGTGTTCTACACCCATCTGAGTGCTCTCTTTCATCTGACCTCTGTAACTGGAATTATTGATAAAAGTATTTCCTGTATAGCACAGACTTACCGGTCCGTTCTCCGGATCAAAATATGTTGCACATGCTCTTGATACAGACGGTGTAAAATCCGGTCTTAAAACAAGGGTATTACCCTCTCTGTCAAAAAATTTATAAAGATCTTTGGACGGAATCGTTCCTACTTCATTGCTGAATACTTCGAAATATTCAAATCCTGGTGTCTCTATATCTTCATATCCATATCTTGAAAACACCTGATGGAGCTCCTTCTGGAGCCGTTTCTTGCGGCTGCATTCCTCTCCGTAAATGTCCCGCACACCTTCAGGTGTATGAAAAATACGCTGCATAATGATCTCCTCCGTAAAACAATTTGAAATTCTGCGGCATTACTTTAGTTCACTACCATGCTACCGTAGAAAAACTAAAATAGATTATATAGGAAAGTTTTCCAAAAGTCAATCCCGTAATTGCAGATCTTTCTGGATCCCGTCCAGATATGGTACCAGAAATCCATTTTTTCCAGTAAGATAAAACTCCTCATCCAGCTCATCCCTCCGGAAACTTTTTCTTCCCCCTGCTTCCATCCGTTTCCAGAATTCCTGAAGTTTGCGAAGCGTCAGATAGTAAAAAACATTGTCTGCGCTGAAATAAATCAGAAAAAAAGCAATCCCCTTCTGTTTTTCAAACTCTTCCATAAAAGCTACCTGGTGAGGATGAATATTCGCAAGGGGAAAGGTCTTTACACAGCATTCTTTTGCATCGAAGCAGACAGGGATTCCCTGTACTGCTCCGATATAGTCTACTGTACTTTTTTGTTCAAAATATGCCAGTGTGATGTGTCGGCTGTTCTTGTCCATTTTTACCGGTGTGATAGGTGTGGGAATCTTCTGGATCAAGGCAAGTCCTTTCTCTCTGTACTGGTCATTGGTTCTGTTGATCAGTTCCTCCAGCGTGGAACCTCTGAGACCTCTGCTGTTCCATGTTGCCATTTTTTATCCTGCCTTTTAATTCAGAAGTTTGATGGACGGGAAATAACGGATCTCAGCTTTTCCGACGATCTGGTCAAAACGTACATAAGTGTTTGTCCAGTATCTGGAATCCTTGGAGTTATTTCGGTTATCTCCCATCATAAAGTAACAGTTTTCAGGTACTTCATACGGTCCGAAACTGCCAAGCGGAGTTTCCGGAACATAATCATCTTCGAGAGGGGTCTCTGAATCATTAATGTATACTTTGCCGTTTCTGATCTCAACCTTATCTCCCGGAAGTCCGATGATACGTTTGATAAAAAGCTGTGACTCATCATCCGGATATTTGAAGATCACAATGTCAAAACGCTCCGGATCTTTCCATTTTTTTGAGATCTCTTTTCCGAAAAGATCAAGATTCAAGCCATAAGCAAGACGATAACCGAAAATACGGTCTCCTGTCATAATGGTGTTTTCCATGGATTCTGACGGGATCTTTGCATTGATCAGTACTACATTATTGATAACAAGGACTACAACCACCACAATGATGATCATCTTCACATAGTCCCATATTTCATTCCAGATTTTCATAATAACTCTCCTCCAACTGTTCCTCTTTTAATGTTCCAAGAAATATCTCCGGTACCGGTGCTGTGAACGCTTTTCCCGAAAGATAAGAAAGTGTGCCTTCCATTGAAGGAAACTCCAGACGGAAGGAATGAAGAAGCTGGCTTTTTATTTTCGCTCCTGTTCTTCCGTATTTCGGATCTCCTACTACAGGATGGCCTTCTGATGCCAGATGTGCACGGATCTGGTGTGTACGTCCTGTGATCAGCTCTACCTTAAGAAGCGTCCTTTTTCCATTGTTTCCCAGGGGAAAATATCTCGTCTCAACAGGCAGTGTGCCTTCTTTCTCTGATCTGTAGATGGTTACTTTGTTATTTTTTTTATCTTTTGCCAGGTAGCCTTTGATATGCTTTTTTTCTGACAGTACTCCCTCCACCAGACACAGATAATACTTATGGAGATTTCTGGATTTAAACATTCCGGAAAGCTCCTGCAATCCTGGAAGGCTCTTTCCGGCTGCAATCAGGCCTGTGGTATTCCTGTCAAGACGATTGCATACAGACGGCCGGAATGTCCGAAGTTCTTCTTCTGTAAGACTTCCATTTTCAAGAAGATAGCTTGTCAGATATTCCACCAGGGAAGGCGTTCCGTCATCTGCCGGCTGGGAGAGCATTCCTGAAGGCTTATTGATCAGCAGAATATGTTCATCCTCATACACAATATCCAGGGAATGCTTCGCTCTCGGCGCAGGAACACTTCCGCTGAATTTCTCAAAAGTCTCATCACTTAAAAACAGCTTCACATGATCTCCGGAAAGCAGCTTCTCATTGCCGGTTGCTTTTTTTCCGTTGAGTATGATGTTTTTCTTTCGCATCATTTTATAGAAGAAGCTCTTGGGTGCCTCTCTTAAAAGTTTTGCCAGATATTTGTCAAAACGCTGCCCTGCCTCGTTGTCATTGATGATAAATTCTTTCATTATATAATACTCCTACAGGCAGATTGCCAGGATCGTATGCTTGATCAGCTCTTCCCTGGAAAGATCCGGATAGCGGTCATCCGGTGTGAATTTGATTCCGTTTCGCAAAGATTCTTTATGCTCATTCATGGAATCCAGACGTTCCAGATATGGTTTCAGATCTTTCAGGATCTTTACATCTACCTTATATCCGTTTTTGCGCACGATCTTCTGGGACTGCTCTGCCAGATATGCAGTATCTGCCCTGGGATCACTGGTATAGCCAACAACTGTATTTCCGCATACGGCAACTGCATCCAGATAACCACTCTTTTCATAGAAAGTCATGTACATCTCATAAGCCATAACAAGATCTCCTGCATGACTGCGAATCTCTTTATACAGCTTTTCATCCATTGGATGGCGCATCAGAATCATAATCAGGCTTACCATGATTTACATCCGGGAAGGCAACCTACAACTGTAAGCACCGTCCATACTGTCATTCTTGTACCGTTGACAGCCCAGGCCACAAAAAAGATGATAAGGGGCAGGGAAAAAAGCCCTGCTGTGATCAGAAGCCGCCTTTTTTTTTCGCTGCTGAAGTAGCCGAAATCACCTTTTCTTGTTTTTGTTTTTTTTGTATTTTTCATGTGAAGAACTCCTTACCCGTGTTTTTGATGTCTTTTTCGCTGAAGAGCTGGAATTTCTTTCTGCAGCCTTTCGTCCACTCTGGTTCCTGTCAGCATTTCTGCCGGAAATATTTTTTCCATGAAGTTCTCTTGGCCGGATCAGACATTTGGGGCCAAATCCAACCAGATCCATCCTGCCGGTCATCTTAAGGCCTTCCAGAATCAGTTCCCGGTTCTCCGGATTCTTGTACTGCATCAGAGCTCTCTGGATCGCTTTTTCATGAGGATTCTTAGGCACGTAGACCTTCTCACCTGTAAGAGGATGGATCTCTGTATAGTACATACAAGTTGAAAGAGTTGAAGGGGTCGGATAAAAATCCTGAACCTGTTCTGGCGTAAAGCAAGGTCTCTCACATATTCTGCCAGTTTCACGGCCTCTTTCATGGTACATCCCGGATGGGAGGACATAAAGTAAGGAACTGCATACTGCTGTTTGCCTGTGCGGGCATTAGCTTTTTCATATTCCTTCAGAAAACCTTCATATACTGCATGTTTCGGTTTTCCCATATATTTCAGGACTTCATCAGAAACATGCTCCGGTGCAACGCGGAGCTGTCCGCTGACATGATACTTCACAAGTTCATTGAGAAATGTCTTGTCAGGATCTGCCATCAGATAATCGAAACGGATTCCAGAACGTACAAAAACTTTCTTGACTTTCGGAATATTTCGAACTTTACGAAGAAGTTTCAGGTAGTCTTTATGGTCCACCGTAAGGTTCTTACATGGAGATGGAAACAGACACTGCCGGTTCTGGCAGACACCTTTTGTCAGCTGTTTCTTACAGGATGGATGACGAAAATCAGCAGTTGGACCTCCTACATCGTGGATGTACCCTTTGAAATCAGGATCTTCTGTCATCCGTACTGCTTCTTTCAGGATGGATTCGTGACTTCTCGTCTGGAGGATACGCCCCTGATGAAAGGTCAGTGCACAGAAATTGCAGCTTCCAAAACATCCGCGATTGCTGGTCAGACTGAATTTGATCTCTTTCAGTGCCGGGATCCCGCCATCCTTCTGATACATGGGATGATACTGTCCTGTATAGGGCAGATCGTAAACATCATCCATCTCCATTTCTGTAAGTGGCTGTGCCGGCGGATTCTGTATCACATATCCGCGGTTTCCATAGGATTCTGCCAGCGATCGGGCTGTGAAAGGATCTGTATTTCGGTACTGAATGGCAAAACTGTCTGCATAAGCCTTCTTATCTGTCTGTACCTGTTCAAAATCAGGAAGGATCAGGGGCTCGTACACTCTGCCTATATCATGGCTCTTAAAAACAGTTCCTGCCACATAGGTGATCTCCTCCACAGGGATCCCGCTCTGCAGAGCTTCTGCGATCTCCAGAATAGAATGCTCTCCCATACCATAGGAGATCAGATCTGCGCCGGAATCAATAAGAATACTGCGTTTTACCTTGTTTTCCCAGTATCATAATGTGCCATTCTTCGAAGGCTTGCCTCAATTCCACCTAAAATGATAGGTGTATGCTTATATGTCTGCCGGATCAGATTGCTGTATACAACACAGGCACGATCCGGCCTCAGGCCCATTTTTCCTCCCGGAGAATAGGCATCTGTACTTCTGTGTTTCTTGGAAACCGTATAATGATTCACCATGGAATCCATGTTTCCGGCTGTAACAAGAAAACCCAGGCGCGGTTCCCCGAACACCTGGATACTCTCTTTCTTTCGCCAGTCCGGCTGGGGGATCATTCCTACACGGTAGCCTCTGCTTTCCAGAAGGCGTCCGATAATAGCAGATCCAAAAGACGGATGATCCACATAGCATCGCCTGTCACGTAGACAAAATCAACCGCCTCCCAGCCTCTTGACTTCATATCTTCCCTTGTAACCGGTAAAAAATCCTGCATTTATCATTCCTCATATGTATGTATATTTTCAGATTTCTGAATTGTTCACTCCAAATGCACCTGGCGTACTACATGCTGTGATGAACAGCCTGGGCACGGTAGCCTTCAGCAATGATATCAAGCTGCCTGTGGAATCTCTCCAGCTTACGCAGATCCTTGGTCTTAAATACTCTAAGGAATTCATCCTGGATCTTGCTGACTTCACGCTCACTGGATACACGATAAAGATTCTCGATGTTATTCAGAATATCTTTCACCAGATTAGACTGCATCTGGGATGAGTTCTGTGCATCCATGATCTCATTACGCACAGACGACATCTCATGATCCAGCGAAATAATGGCATCGGATGCCTTACTGAGACGTTCTGCCACATGAGGCGGCATATCTCCTTTATATTTATACTGAAGGGAATGTTCGATGGTTGCCCAGAAATTCATTGCCATAGTACGGATCTGTATCTCCACCTGAAGTCTCTTGGGACCATTGATCGTCTCTACTGTATAATAGAGGATCATATGGTAACTGCGGTATCCGCTCTGTTTGATATGAGTCAGGTAATTCTTCTCACTTTTTACCTCCATATCCGTTCTTCTTCGGATAATGGCAGCCACTGTATCAATATCTTCCTCAAACTGACAGATGATCCTGACTCCGGCAAGGTCTTCCACCTCTGTCTCCATCTGCTCAATGGGGATATGCTTGCGCTGCATCTTCTCCAGGATACTGGAGACACTTTTTACTCTTCCACTGACCTGTTCAATGGGAGAATAACGATCGTTCTCACGATACTCTTCTATCATATGTTCAAATTTGACTGTCAGCTCTTTGACAGCCAGCTCGTAAGGGCACAGAATACTTCGCCATAACTGTATTTCCATGTTGCTCGCTCCTTAAATCTGCTGTCACTTCTAAACCTTAAACCTATGTGACAGCGGCATATATTTTTTATTATAACATATGTTTTGAAAAATAGGGATTCTTTATAAATTTTTTATCAAAAAATTATAGAAGAATATTCATTTTGTGTGATGCATCCACAAATCTATATATATGCAGTGACACTCTGTTTATGAATATTTTTCAGAAAAAATCTTATTCCCTGCAAACCATACCCGGTCAATGTCTTTTTATGATGCACAAAAATACCCCAAGGGAAAACGTCTGCTCCACCTCAGGGTATCAGTATTTATGCCTTTTTATTTCCCGGACTGTCTTATCAGTCTTTCAGATTTTCAAGAACTTTAACAAGATAATTCCATACTCTCTCTGTGGACTCAATGCTTAAAACTTCCTCGGAAGTATGAATGTTTTTCATATCCGGCCCAAGGGAAACACAGTCAAGTCCTTCCATTTTCTTATAGAAAAGTCCGCACTCAAGTCCTGCATGAATAGCAACGACCTCCGGTTTATGTCCGTACATCTCCTCAAAGATGTCTACCATCTTGTCTCTTAACGGTGATTCCTTGCGGTATTCCCAAGCCGGATATGCCCCCTGTACTTCATACTCACCGCCAAGGAACTCCGTGAGATACTCGATCTTATCAGATAATGCACTGCATGCTGTATCCACAGAACTTCTTACGCTGGAGCTTGCAAAAAGCTCGTCCTCATCAAGACGGAGAATTCCTATGTTCGTGGAAGTCTCTACCAGTCCCGGAATAGTTCCGCTCATCTTCTGGACTCCAAACGGTACGTTCTGAAGATAAAATAAAACTTTTTCCTGGCTTGTCGGATGAAGAACCTGTGTGCAAACAGTACCCTCCTCTGTTACTTCAATGGAAATATTCTCATCTGTTCCGGCATATTCTTCACGGATCTGCGCCTGAAGCTCTTTTGCATAAGCTTTTACTTCTGCTGATGCATTTGTCAGAACCTGCGCCGTACACTCTCTTGTGATGGCATTATCTTTCTGTCCGCCTGCAAGAGAAACGATAGCATAATCTGCTTTTTTCTTAAGTCCATAGAAGAAACGTCCCATCAGTTTATTGGCATTGGCTCTGTTCTTATCGATTTCTGCTCCGGAATGTCCTCCCATCAGTCCGCAGATTTTAATCTGAACTTTGTCTCCCTCACCCTCTACACGCTGAACCGGAATATGGCTTACACCGGAAAGGCCGCCTGCACAACTGATCCACAGGCTTCCTTCTGCCTCAGAATCAAGATTGATAAATCTTCTTCCTTCCAGAACACTGCAGTCCAGTCCTACCGCACCAAGAAGACCAATCTCCTCGTCAACCGTAAGAAGTATTTCAAGTGGCGGATGAGGAATATCTGTACTGTCAAGAAGAGCAAGGCTATAGGCAACTGCAATACCGTCATCGCCACCAAGTGTAGTTCCGTTGGCTGTTACGTAACCGTCTTTTACAGAAATGTTCAGCCCATCCTCTGTAAAATCATGATCTACATCAGGACGTTTCTCGCATACCATATCCATATGTCCCTGGATGATAACAGTAGGGGATTTCTCATATCCTGCTGTGCCTGGTTTGTAGATGATCACATTGTTCATCTCATCCTGCACATATTTAAATCCATGATCCTCTGCAAATTTCACAAGGTAATCACTGATCTGTTTCGTATTACCGGAACCATGAGGGATTTTGCAGATTTCTTCAAAATAATGAAAAACTCTCTTAGGTTCACAATTCTCTAATACTGGCATAGATATCTGCCTCCTTTTACTTCATAAATTCATTTATATTTTATAATAATCATATACTGAAAAAAAAGCAAGGTCAGGATTTCATGAAACAAAAATTACTCCTGTTTTTCTGTGTCTGCCTGCTGTTTTTTCTCCTGCTTCACCCGGCAGAAGCTCTCCCTGCTGCCAGAGACGGGCTGACGCTGTGGCTCAATGTAATGATCCCTGCGCTCCTGCCTTTTCTGATCCTTACCGGAATTTTATTAAAAACCGGAAATATCCGAAAATTATTGAATCCTGCTGCACCTTTGACCAAAAAGCTCCTTGGTCTTTCCCCTGCCGGAACTTATGTCTTTCTCCTGGGACTTCTCTGTGGTTATCCTATGGGAGCCAAACTGGCACATGACCTTTACATAAATCAACAGATATCCCGCAGGGAAGGGGAATATCTGCTTTCTTTTTCCTGCAATGCAAGCCCTGCATTTATTCTATCTTATCTGGCCGGAGACTGCCTGAAAACAGGATATCAGGCAGTCGGATCATGTTGCTGCTTCTGGGTGCAGATCTTATATGCATGCTTTTTTTCCGTTTTATCGTATACCATGGCCATACAGTTAGTTCTGTCAAATCTACAGATGAAAAGAAAGAGACATCCGGACAGGACTCCACAGGAGTCATACTGGATGTCTCGATTATGAACGGATTCGAAACCATTACACGCCTCGGGGGATATATTCTGCTGTTCTCACTGATCTGCGCATGCGTCAGTTATTACTGGCCACTTAGCTCACTGACTGGAATTCTGTTTACAGTCCCTGTTGAGCTGACAACAGGTCTGCACAGGATCGCCCTTTCGCCTCTCGCATGGAAAAAACAATACTATCTTTCCATGATGCTGACTGCTTTCGGCGGACTCTGTATCATGGCACAGACAGAAAGTGTACTGGAAAACAGATTATCTCTGATTCCTTATGTCACTTCCAAATGTCTGAATACAGCAGTAATTCTCCTGCTCTTAGTTCTCTCCGATATCATCTAACAGCTCTTCATCTTCCTTTGTTATGGAAGTGCTGTCATCATCCTGAATTGTATTGGAAATTGCAGCTGCCTGTGCTGTCTGTGGTGCAAGCTCCTGACGGTTGTGGTTAACAACCTCAAGGCAGCTCTGCAGAGCATCAATAAATGCCTTGTATTTACCACCCGCATCTTCCAGTGTCTGGTTCAGGACAGAACCAATATTAGCCATCATATCATCTGTATATGTGATCGCACTGAGACGAATGCTGTTAGCATCCTGTGTAGCAGAATCCAGGATCTCCTGAGCCTGCTTGTTGGCAGCATTGATTGTCTCATTTGCCTGTGCATATGCCTTCTGCATAATCTCATGCTGTGTTACCAGCTCCTGAGCTTTTGTCTGTG
Source organism: Ruminococcus sp. AF46-10NS (assembly GCF_003474435.1). GTDB lineage: Bacteria > Bacillota > Clostridia > Lachnospirales > Lachnospiraceae > Blautia_A. The sequence continues at coordinate 10,575 of NZ_QRNF01000019.1, read as the reverse complement.
CATCTGCGATCAGGCTGTCAGCCTTGGACTGTGCATCCTCAAGGATTGCATCCTTGTTGCTGATGATCTTCTGATAACGCTTGATCTCATCCGGAGTTTTCAGACGAAGCTCACGTAACAGCTCCTCGATTTCTTCTTTGTTTACTACGATCTTGGTAGTAGAAAGAGGCTGGAACTTACAGCTGTCTACATACTCTTCAATCTCCTGAATAATCTGTTCAATTCTGCTGCTCATAATACACTCTCCTTATTTCTCTGTTTCTCTTTTTTTCAATTTTTCTTTTACTGCTTCTATGATCTCGCCTGGTGCAAACTTGCTCAGATCTCCTCCGAAATTAGCAACTTCTTTCATGATCGTGGAGCTTAAGTATGCATATTCCAGACTTGTCGTGAGAAAAACAGTATCCACATCCGGCGCCAGGACACGGTTGGTCTGCGCCATCTGAAGCTCGTATTCAAAATCTGTGACAGCACGAAGTCCGCGAACGATCACCTGGGCATGATTCTCCCTGGCAAAGTTCACTGACAGGCCTTCGAACGCTTTCACCTCCACATTCGGGATATCTTTTGTCGCTTTTGTTAGTATCTTAACACGTTCTTCCACAGAAAACAACGGAGTTTTTGCAGAATTATTCAAAACTCCTACTATAACCCGGTCAAAAGAAACGCTTGCACGACTGATAACGTCAAGATGTCCATAAGTTGCCGGGTCAAAGCTTCCCGGGTATACTGCTGTTATCATATGTCTGTCTCTCTTTCATTTTTTTAAGAAAACATGCTTGTTAGTCTTATATTCCTTGGAACGGATCAAATGATATCCTAGTTCCTCAAGGTAAGAGAAGTCTGTGTGCAGATCCTCTTCTATAACAATAAGCGTGTTCTCATCTGCCAGAGTACTGTCTGCCAGATATTCCAGAACCGGCTGCTCCAGACGCTGCTCATAAGGTGCATCCATAAAAATACAGTCAAACGGTTCACTGCCCTCTAATGAGCGCAGGGCCTGCAGTACATCCATGTTCAGCAGTTTACCACCTTCTGCAAGTTTTGTAAATGAAAGATTTTCGCGGATACATGCGCATGCCTTGGGATTCTTCTCCACAAATACTGCATAATCAGCTCCGCGGCTCAGTGCCTCAATACCGATGGCACCGCTTCCGGAAAACAGATCCAGAAACCTGCAGCCCGGTATTTCAGGCTGGAGAATGTTAAATAGAGTTTCCTTAATACGGTCTGTTGTGGGCCTTGTATCGTTTCCGGGAATTGTCTTTAGGTTTAATCTACGTGCTTTTCCTGCTATTACTCTCATTTCAGATTTAATCTCCAATCCAGATCACCGCGGGCCAGACCAAGGATCAGAAGCTCCGCAGTCGCAATATTTGTGGCAACCGGAATATTATACTGGTCGCAACGCTTAACGATACTCATAATGTCCGGTTCTGCCGGATCTGTCATGACCGGGTTGTAAAACAGGATAACCATATCCAGATCCTGTCTCTCCACCATCTCCATAAACTGCTTGTCTCCACCAATGCTTCCTGCAAGAAACTTATGAACATGAAGGCTGGTAGCTTCCTCAATTCTTCTTCCTGTAGTTCCGGTTGCATATACTTCGTGCTTGGCAAGGATATTCTTATATGCAATACAGAAGTCTTCAATCAGAACTTTTTTACTGTTATGTGCAATAATTCCTAAATTCATAAATTCACCTCTCCATTCTGCCTCGGGTTATATCCTTTTATCTCCGCGTATATCGGTAAAATACTATAACTCTGTATTTGATTCTAGCATATCATACAAAAAAGTTCAATTTAATTCATACAAATTCATGAAAAATTAATATTTTATTCTTCCCAGCTGTTCCCGGTACTGTAATCGATCCCGATTCCCGGCTGTACGTTGTATACAAAAACATGAAAAGATATTTCCTGATCTTTTACAGATTCAGCCTCCATCTCCACACCCCCGGCCAGCAGATCATCACCCCTGAAGACCGGAGTTACACGATACATACAGGGATTTCCGGTATTGTGCACATAATCTGCCACTTCATTTTCAAAAGGAAGCATGCCAGTCACATTAAGATAGCGGGTACCTGTGATGAGATTCTTTTTATTTGCATTCTCACCGGTGAGCTGATACCCGATAAGGTGGCAGCGGTTGTACAGATACCGGCCATCTACGCTGTCATATTTTACAGTGTGCCATCCCGTAGGCTTCACCATTCCGATCGCTCCCCGTTCTTCTGCAGGCATCAGTTCTGACGTGATCCTGGATTCCGCATAGCCGCATCGCCCCAGCGAATCCAATTCACTGTAAAATTCATATGCAGGACCGTTTTTCTTTTTCTCAGAAAAAGAAGGAACATTTCCGTTGATCTCCACATATGGGCTGCCACTGTATTCTGGTATATGATCCAGGGTTACAGATACTGACCGTTCTCCTGTCTCCGTACGAGATTGTTCCAGCATTCCTGTCACTGCATCGGAAATGGATTCCGATGCCTCATCCCAGAAGATCTTTGCATTTTCTTCTATATATGTAAGAAAAATCTGACCGAATATCTGACTTTGAGTTTTTGCTTCTTTAAGATTTCGCGGCGGTGTCCAGCCATTGCATACTGCAAGAACAATACACAGGACAATGGCTGTGAATATTTTTTTCACTGGCTGTTTTCTTCGTTTATATTTTTGCCTGTATATGGGATATCGTTTCTTTTTCACAGAAATCTCCTTATTTTTTATCTGACAGATATTATATGCTGTGCAGATATTATTATAACTACTATATCTGCAAAAAGGCAACCATACATTCGATTTTTATATTCTTATTTTCCTTTAACTGCCAGTGTATTATTTCCCGGATTTCATATACTAGCAATGTAACATCAAAACAAACAACAACCAAGGAGGAAATGAATTATGCCAAGTAACACTTCTTCTAACAAAGCAGTTGTACCGGAAGCAAAGGGCGCACTTGACCGTTTCAAATATGAGGTAGCAAACGAGCTGGGTGTTCCGCTTACAGACGGATACAACGGAAACCTGACTTCCAGACAGAACGGATCTGTAGGTGGATATATGGTCAAAAAAATGATCGAAGCACAGGAGCGTCAGATGTCCAGCGGCTCCCAGAGTAGCCAGCAGTACTAAATCTGTACCGTAAAGTAGATCTATTGCCATGCTGAGTTGAAAAACTCAAGAAAAAAGATGCTGTCTGACTGATATAAAAACAGCCAGACAACATCTTTTTTACTGTCACACAAATAAAGTGCCTTTTCAAACAGTCTGACTGCCGAAAATGCACTTTTATTTTAACATATTCCCAACATCCGAGCAAGTAACGCGTTTTTTAGAGCAATGGCAGCAAATTTCTGTATACTGCCTCTGCAAATTGTTTATGCCCTGCTGCATCAAGATGTTCCTGGTCTGCATCGCAGCAATGTACATAGGATGCAGCAGGAAGAAAACTGATGTGCCGCGCAGCTGCGATTTTTTCATATACGGACTGCAGATTTCTGGAAACAGTTACAGATTCCCTGGAAAACTCCTGGTCATATCCTTCCTGCCATACTTTTTCTCCCAGATAAATCGGTGACATAAGGAGTACTTTCGCTTTTGGTGCGTATTCCTGGATCTGATCCAGCAGTCTTGTAATTCCCTTTCCAATCACATCTGCTGATGCTCCGAAAACTGTTTTGCAGTCATTGGTTCCCAGCATCAAAGTGATCACATCCACCTAGGCATGTGTTTCCAGAAGCGTAGGAAGAAGTGCAGTTCCTTTTCTTCCGTCGCGGAGCGGATCTTCGAAAACCGTTGTTCTTCCGCACAGGCCCTCCTCGATCACGCGATATTCTTCTTTATTCAGTTTTTCTTGGAGAAGGCTTGTCCAGCGGACTCCCCATGGAAGTCTCTCCCTGCTCTCTCCGTCATATCCCCATGTATTGGAATCTCCAAAGCATAATATCTGTTTCATTTCATTATATTCCCATCTGTTTAGTATGTTTATTAGATAAATGAATGATACCATGCTCTTTCCTATTGGTCAAATACACAAAAGAAATAGCCTGTTATAGTTCAACTCTATAGCAGGCTATTCAACATATTCTTTAATCTACTATTCGGTAAAAGCTCTGTTTACAGTCCGATAAATCCTGTAACATCTCCGTTGATCACATAATGAGCTCCATTGTCTTCCGGTTTGATATAGATCTTAAGGTCTTTCAGATCAGAAGCCTTCTTGCCCATATCCTCTGTCCAGATTTTTTTGATTCTCTCTGCAACCTCAGAAGTATGTATTTCATTGCCCCAGTACTGAACATATACTTCTGTAACCGGCTCAGTTTTCTTAGCAGCAGTCTTTCTTGTTGTTTTGGTCTCAGTTTTCTTAGCAGCTGTCTTGGTTGTTCTCTTAGCAGCTGTTTTTCTTGTTGTTGTCTTCTTTGCAGCTGTTTTCTTAACCGGCTCTTCTGCCTTTACGGCTGTTGTTTTCTCCTCAGCAGATTTTGCTTCTGCTGTTTTTTCTTCTACTTTTTTCTCAGCTGCTTTTGTCTCTACAGATGCTTTTGCATCGTCTGTCTTCGGTGTCTCAGCCTTAACGGCTTTCTCTTCTGATGCGGTTACTACAGATTTTGCAGGAGTCTCGCTTACTGAAGCCGTTTTTACAATTGTCTTGGTTGCAGCTTTCTTTGTTCTAGCCATTTTTATAGCCTCCTTACAAGGAATTTGTTAATCTTTTCTCGAGCATTAGGATATCACTTTTTTTCGCTGAACGCAAGATTAGATCCCCAGATTTTCCAGATCTTGACTCATATAGCCCATAAGACGTTCCTTTAAAGCTTCATGCTGGGGCAGACGTAGGTCAAAATCCAATGTCAGGATCTCACCGGCTGCCTCACTTGCATTCTTCAGGATTCCGGCATCATTGTAGATATCACCGATCTTAAACTCCATCAATCCGCTCTGACGGATGCCAAAAAGATCTCCTGGCCCACGAAGCTTCAGATCTTCTCCTGCTATATAAAATCCGTCATTGGATTCATTGAGGATCTTCAGACGTCTGGAAGTATCTTCCTCATTATTCCCCTGAATAAAAATGCAGTAAGACTGATGTTCCCCACGTCCTACACGCCCCCGAAGCTGATGAAGCTGTGCAAGTCCGAACCGTTCTGCATTTTCCACCATCATAACAGTTGCATTAGGCACATTAACTCCAACCTCTACTACTGTAGTTGATACCAGCACCTGGATTTCACCGGTGGCAAAAGCTTCCATGATCTTGTTCTTTTCTTTGGGCTTCATCTTGCCGTGAAGGATCTCTACTCTGATTTCATCAGGCAGGACTTCCTGCAGTTTTTTTGCATAATCTGTGACATTTTCTGCATCCAAACCCTCACTCTCCTCTACCATAGGGCAGATCACATAAGCCTGCCTTCCCGTCTGCACCTGTTTTTCAATGAAAGAATAGGCTTTGGGGCGGTAGGAAGTTCCCACCACACAATTTTTAACAGGAAGTCTTTTTGCCGGAAGCTCATCAATAATGGAAATATCCAGATCTCCGTATAAAATGATCGCCAGTGTCCTGGGAATAGGCGTTGCACTCATAACAAGTACATGGGGTGGATTTCCCCTTGTTGTCAATGCTTCTCTCTGGCGGACACCAAATCTGTGCTGCTCGTCCGTGATCACAAGACTCAGATTTTTATATTCCACTTTCTCCTGGATCAGAGCATGGGTTCCGATGATCACATTTACCTCACCGGATGCAATTTTCTGGTATATCTCTCGTTTCTGTTTGGCTGTAGCAGAACCTGTCAGAAGAACCGGACGGCAGGAAGTAATATTCTGTTCTTCCATCAGTTTAAGAAAACCTTCGTAATGCTGATTAGCCAAAACCTCTGTAGGAACCATCAGCGCACTCTGAAACCCGTTTTCTGCGGAAAGAACCATAGACAGAAATGCGATCACTGTCTTACCACTTCCAACATCTCCCTGCACAAGTCTGGACATCAGTTTATGACCGCATAAATCCTTCTCGATCTCATGCCATACATTCTTCTGGGCATTCGTCAGCTCATAGGGAAGACCTTCTATGATCTCCTCAGTTGTCCAAACTGGCTTCATAGGAAATGTATTGGGAGCTTCTTCTGTCTTCTCCTTCAGAAGCTGTACTGCCAGCACAAAGAGCAGAAATTCATCAAATACCAGTCGTTTCCTTGCAGTAAGAAGCTCCTGCATATTCTTTGGAAAATGAATGGTACGGATTGCATAATTATCATCTGCAAGCTGATATCGTTCCCGTATCTCCTCCGGCAGATATTCTCCATGAAGAGGTCTTGTATCCAGAACCTGATGTACCAACTTCGTGATTGCCTTATTGGAAAGACCTTTCGTCAGCCCGTATACAGGCTGCATGCTGTGAACGATCTCCTCATATGCTGCAGGGGTAAAAATCTCCGGATGTTCCATCTGCAGACGTCCTTTTTTCCTTGTGATCTTTCCTCGCAAAATGAATACATTTCCTTTTTTCAGAGTTCCTCTGAGATAAGGCGCATTAAACCAGGCCACCGGAAGACGGCCACTGGCATCTGCCACAGTTGTTGTTAGGATCTGAAGATTGCGCGTCTGGTTAATATAAATACTGGTGGATATAGTGGCTCGGATAGAAACTGTGATATCCTCCTGTGCGGAAGCAATCTCCACAGGTTCCTCATATACATCGTAAGTACGCGGATAATAACGGAGAAGCTCCTCCGCAGTCGTGATCCCGATCTTCTGGAAAAGCTTCTCTGTTTTTTCACCCACGCCTTTTAATTCACGTAAAGGTGTCTTATCATTCATTTTTCTATACTCTTTATTCTACGGAAATAAGATAATAGTAAATCGGCTGTCCACCCTGGTTCAGCTCAATCTCACACTCCGGATATTTCTCAGCAAGTACATCGGAAAGAACTTCTGCATCTTCTTCAGATACATCCTCTCCATAATATATACTGATGATCTCAGATTCCTCATCAACCATCTCAGCTACCATCTCTTCAGCTACCTGGAGACGTTCTTTGCCTACTGCAAGGATACCTGCATCACCAATTCCCATGATGTCTCCCTCATGGATCTCCTTGTCATCAATGCGTGTATCACGTACTGCATAGGTAACCTGGCCTGTCTTCACTCTGGAGATCGCATCTGTCATGGAAGCAAGATTCTCCTCGCCGCCTTTCTCCGGAACAAAACTGATCATAGCGGAAATTCCCTGCGGAATCGTCTTGGTCGGCACTACGATGATTTCCTTGTTCTCTGTAAGATCCCTCGCCTGGTTAGCTGCAAGGATAATATTCTTATTATTCGGAAAAATATAAATGGTTTTCGCATTTACTTTATCAATGGCATTGAGCATATCCTCTGTACTTGGGTTCATGGTCTGTCCGCCCTCGATCAGATAATCTACACCAAGCTCACGGAAGATCTGGGAAAGCCCCTCTCCTACAGATACGGAAATAAACCCATGATCTTTCGGCGGCTCTTTCTCCTTCTCAGCCTGCTCTCTGGCAAGCTTCTCTGCGTCTTTGATCAGCTTCTCCTGATGTTCCTCGCGCATATTGTCGATCTTCATGCGGGAAAGCTGACCGTATGTGAGCGCACGCTCAAATGCCTGACCAGGATGATTGGTGTGCACGTGTACCTTAACGATCTCATCGTCTGCTACCAGTACAATGGAATCACCAATGGAATCCAGGAATTCACGGAAACGGCTGATTTCTTCCTGCGGAAGCGGTTTCTCAAGAAGGATGATAAACTCTGTACAGTAACCAAACTTGATATCTGCCTCTGCCTGCGGAGAAATCTTGGTAATCTTCGGAGCAGCAGATGCCTCAAACTGGGAGTAATCTACTTCCTTGCCATGATATCCGTCAATAGCTCCGCGGAATACTTCCAGAAGCCCCTGTCCGCCTGAATCCACAACGCCTGCTTCTTTCAGTACCGGAAGCATCTCCGGTGTTCTCGCAAGTGTCTCCTCTGCGTGCTGGAAGATTCCATTAAAGAATGAATCCAAATCCTCTGCACCATCTGCAAGCTCGATAGCTTTATCCGCTGCTGCTCTGGCTACAGTCAGGATGGTTCCTTCTTTCGGCTTCATAACTGCCTTGTATGCAGTCTCAACACCTCGCTCCATAGCTGCGGCAATTGCCGGTGCATCCAGATCTTTCAGTTTACGTACTCCTCTTGTAAAGCCTCGGAGAAGCTGTGACAGGATAACACCTGAGTTACCCCTGGCTCCACGGAGAGAACCGGAAGAAATTGCTTTTGCCAGAGTTTCCATATCCGGGTCAGCAAGAACTCCTACTTCAGAAGCGGCAGACATGATGGTAAGCGTCATGTTCGTTCCCGTATCCCCGTCAGGTACGGGAAACACATTCAGTTCATTGATCCATTCTTTCTTCGCTTCCAGGTTCTTGGCTCCGGCCAGAAACATTCTGGAAAGTATTTTAGCATCTATGGTTTTATTATTCACCACAAGTTCCTCCTCTAAAACTAATCTATTGCACGTACGCCCTCAACCATGATGTTGATCTTCTCAATCTCCATTCCTGTAAAGGCTTCGACTTTATATTTCACATTGTTGACAAGATTATCTGCGATAGTGCTGATATTCACACCATATGCTACAATAACATGGAAATTCAGCTGGATCTTGTTATCATCTGTGATCTTCACACTGATTCCATGCTTCAGGCTGTCAATACGTAAAAGCTTAACCAGTCCGTCTTTCATGCTGATAGCAGCCATTCCGATAATACCAAAACACTCTACTGCCACACTGCCGGCATAAGTCGCAATGACATCCGTATCAATTACAATCTGGCCCAATCCGGAATTTATACGTCCATTCATATGGGTACCTCCATTGTTTCATTTAAAATTAAATACTTATATAGTTACATTATAACCTTTTTTTGTCTGGAACACAACGTTTAATTTATTCTGTAAAAAACCACCTTACAGAATTTTTTATAAATTTCCTTTTTTTGCTTGCAAAAGAGCAATTCATCTGTTAAAATGGTGACTGTTGATAAAAGGAGGTGCTATTCATGGCTAAATGTGCAATCTGCGATAAAGGAGCTCATTTCGGAAACAATGTGAGTCATTCCCATAGAAGATCCAACAAAATGTGGAAATCTAACGTTAAGTCCGTCAGAGTAAAAACAACTGCCGGCGGAGCAAAGAAAATGTATGTATGTACTTCTTGTTTAAGATCCGGAAAAGTTGAGAGAGCATAAGTAGAAGCGTATGCCCCCGTATTACACGGGGGCTGTTTTTTTATGTTTTTATTTACAAAAATACTTAAAGAATAAGGACTGTCTCCTGGTTGATACACACAAGTCACAGGTACAATCCTTTTTTATGATATCAAAAAACGGGAAGCCTGCATACCACACACTTCCCGCTTATCTGCAAAACATATGATATCCACACAGCAGACATGCCACTGCAATGAAAATCACAATAATATTTTCTGTAATAAGAATGCCAAGAACCATTCCAACGCCAATAAAAAACAACATAAACCCTGTTAGTTTCCCACGCAAGTCTGCCCGTTTCTGTATTCTTTATTACAGTATATGCCTAAAAACTGATCTGAGTACAGTTCACACTGTTTTATTCCTCTGTCTCATCCTCAGAATCCCCGCCTGCTCCCGGCACAAAACGGTTCACAAAATCAGGAACCATATCCAGAACCTTGGTAAGGCCGTCCTGGTTCTTTACATTTACAAGCTTGGTTGTTCCATTCTGAATCACAAGGACTGCACAAGGGGTCATCTTGCCTGCAAGACCGCCACCTCCATTGTTCTTCTTATCTCCCTCAAAAGCCCCGGCTCCCACACCGAAAGATACATCTACCAGAGGAAGAATGATGGTATCGCCTACATGAATCGCATCACCAACAACTGTTTTGGCTGATACAAATCCATCCATTCCTTTAAATAATGAATTCACGGTATCCTTGAAATTATTCTCTTTCTCCATGATTTACCTCCTTATGTCTCCATCGGTGGATGACGTATTTGATATGTTTATTAAAGTAAAGCTCTGCAGCCGTCTTCAGAAGCATGATTCCGTAGATCCGGCCTTTCAGCATAACCTCTCCCTCCAGTACATTCTCACTGTCAAAAAGAGGCGTCACTGCTATTGCATTCTTGTGAAAAGGAATCGTCATGCCAAGAACTGCCAGCACCGTTCCTGTGATCGAAGGATCTTCGCATCCAAATGTGATCTTTCCTGTAATCCTGGTAGGAAGAACATGCCGTACCAGTTTCTTTCCATCTTTCCATACAAGAGAAAGTGCTGCTCTGGTCTGGGCGTGGTTGATAAATTCCTTATACCAGTTTATCTTACCACAGAATTTTTTGATTGTTAATGTGAGATTCCGGATTTTTTTGAATATTTTGGATGGGATTCCCAAAAAACTTTGTACCGCAGTCAGAGTGCTAAGAACTGCTTTTTTTTATTTTTCCCGCTATTTCAGAAATTAAGCTTATGATCTTGTTTTTAGAGTGCTGTTCTTCTGAAGAAAATTCCT
>NZ_QRNF01000018.1 GCF_003474435.1 Ruminococcus sp. AF46-10NS | reverse complement strand
ATTTTGGCATTTTCCAATTTTGCAAGTCAAATATATTTATGGTTTAAAATAAAAAAACTTGTAAAAATAGTTAAGGTGGAGAGAAAAGAAATATTTAAGCATCTTCCGCAAATGTCAATTCTTTTTATTCCTACGATTGCAGTAAGTTTTTATAATTATATGGATAAGATTATGCTGGGAGCATTAGCAGGAACAACAGAGCTTGGATTTTATGAAAATTCATTTAAAATAACAACGGTTTGTTCGTCTGTGATAGGATCGGTTGGAACAGTTATGTTACCGCGTATGTCGAATATGGTAGCAAAAGGAGATACAGAAGCAAGTAAAAAATATATACGCATTTCAATGGAGTGTGTTATGGTTATGGCATGTGCAATGGCTTTTGGAATTTCTGGAATCTCTCATGATTTTGCGCCAATTTTCTGGGGAAAAGGTTTTTCAGAATGTGGAATTCTTTTAGCATTATTAGCAATTTATTTACCAGTCCAGGGATTTGCAAGTGTATTAAGAACACAATATCTTATTCCTAATAGGTGGGATAAACAATATACAATATCATTATGCATAGGTGCAATTGTGAATGTTGTTATTAACTATTTACTGATTCCTCAATTCCATGCAGTTGGAGCTGTTATTGGAACGATTGCAGCTGAAACAAGTGTTTGTGTTGCTCAAGCGTTATTTGTGTCTAAATGTCTTCCTATCAAAACATATATTATGCAGAGTATTCCTTTTATATGTATAGGTGCTATTATGTTTGGTGTGATAAGAGGCATTGAAGTATTTATGCACACGTCGATAGCTACTTTGATGGTTCAAATAGTTATTGGTGCGATAGTATATGTGGTATTGAGTTTGGGTTATGTAATTGTAACTAAGCATGAGTTATATGATATTTGGAAAAGGGAAATCAGAAAAAAAGCATAAAATGCTTAATTTTCAGAATGAAATAGTTAGGATTCAATTTATTTGAAGGAGTGAATAAAATGAAGATTGCAGTAGCAGGAACGGGATATGTGGGACTTTCTATTGCCACATTGTTATCTCAAAACCATGAGGTAATGGCAGTAGATATTATTCCAGAAAAGGTTGAGAAGATTAATAATAGAGTTAGTCCGATTCAGGATGAGTACATTGAAAAGTACTTAAGTGAGAAAGAGTTAAATCTAACAGCTACATTAGATGCAGAAGCTGCATATAAAGATGCAGATTTTGTAGTTATTGCGGCACCGACAAATTATGACAGCAAGAAGAACTTTTTTGATACATCCGCAGTAGAAGCAGTAATTGAGCTGGTAATTAAGTACAATCCGGATGCAATTATGGTTATAAAATCAACAATTCCGGTAGGATATACAGCGAATGTCAGAGAAAAATTTCATTGTGATAATATTATTTTTAGTCCGGAATTTCTGCGTGAATCTAAGGCATTATATGATAATCTCTATCCATCCAGAATTATTGTGGGAACAGATATTGAAAATGCGAGACTTGTAAAGGCTGCGAATACATTCGCAGGATTACTGCAGGAAGGTGCTATTAAAGAAAATATTGATACATTGATTATGGGATTTACAGAAGCAGAGGCAGTGAAATTGTTTGCTAATACATATCTGGCACTTAGAGTTTCATATTTCAATGAATTAGATACTTATGCTGAGATGAAAGGATTAAATACACAGCAGATTATAGATGGTGTGTGTCTTGATCCTAGAATTGGTTCCCATTATAATAATCCGTCATTTGGATATGGTGGATACTGCCTGCCAAAAGATACAAAGCAGCTTTTGGCTAATTATGAAGATGTTCCGCAGAATATGATGTCTGCAATAGTTGAATCCAATAAAACAAGAAAAGATTTTATAGCAGATAGGGTTTTGCAGAAAGCGGGATATTATGCGTATGGAGATGAGAATACTTATGATGCTTCTATGGAAAAAGAGGTTGTAATTGGGGTATATCGTCTTACTATGAAATCTAATTCTGACAATTTCCGACAATCTTCAATCCAAGGTGTTATGAAGCGCATCAAGGCAAAGGGAGCTACAGTGATTATTTATGAACCGACTTTGGAAGATGGCAGCACATTTTTCGGAAGTAAGGTAGTGAATGATCTTGCAAAATTCAAGGAGCAGAGCCAGGCAATTATTGCTAATAGATATGATAGCTGTCTTGATGATATGAAAGAAAAAGTGTATACAAGAGATATTTTTAAAAGAGATTGATAAGACAAATTAGTAATTGTATTTATCGCCAAATAACCGGATCAGCCAGTCAAGGGGAAACAACAGATACTTATTCTGCTACACTCTCCTTAAAGTTCAGGAGGTATTCTATATGTACTTGCGAAAACGCAGCTTGGGGCATGTGAGTATGACATCGTTGCACCTTGGTTTAAATCCGTTATCGCCAAAATCACAAATTTGTGCTATACTTTCACAGTGAAGAAATCAGACATATTATATAATAGAAATCACAGATTACTTTTTATACGAGAGACTGGACAGAGGAGATGAAATATTATGTGTGGAATTGTAGGTTTTACAGGCAGACATCAGGCTGCACCGATTTTACTGGATGGACTTTCCAAACTGGAATATCGTGGATATGATTCTGCCGGTATTGCAGTTCGTGACGGAGAGAAAGAAACAGAGATCATTAAAGCGAAGGGACGTCTGAAAGTCCTGGCAGAGAAGACCAATGGAGGAGAATCTGTTCCGGGTACTTGTGGCATCGGACATACAAGATGGGCAACTCATGGAGAGCCATCTGAGACGAATGCACATCCGCATGCCAGTGATGATGGAAATGTAGTTGCTGTTCATAATGGTATTATTGAAAATTATCAGGAACTGAAAGAGAAGCTTTTGCGCAAAGGATATTCTTTTTATTCTGCTACTGACACAGAAGTTGCCGTAAAGCTGGTTGATTATTATTATAAAAAATATGGAGAATCACCAATTGAGGCTGTTAATCATGCAATGGTACGTATCAGAGGATCTTATGCACTGGCATGATGTTCCGTGATCATCCGGGTGAAATTTATGTTGCAAGAAAAGACAGCCCGATGATCCTTGGTGTGCAGGATGGAGAATCCTATATTGCTTCTGATGTTCCTGCAATCCTGAAATACACGAGAAATGTTTATTATATTGGAAATTTGGAGATGGCTCGTGTAAAAATGGGAGAGATCACTTTTTATAATCTGGATGGAGAAGAGATCGAGAAAGAACTTAAAACTGTTGAATGGGATGCTGAGGCTGCTGAGAAGGCCGGTTTTGAGCATTTCATGATGAAAGAGATCCATGAGCAGCCGAGGCTGTTTCCGATACACTGAATTCTGTTGTTAAAGATGGAAAAATCGATCTTTCAGAACTGGGAATGGATGATGAGATGATTAAGAACATCAGCCAGATTTATATTGTTGCCTGCGGATCTGCATATCATGTAGGTATGGCAGCACAGTATGTACTGGAAGATCTGGCGAGAATCCCGGTTCGTGTGGAATTGGCTTCTGAATTCCGCTACAGAAATCCGATTCTTGATCCAAACGGACTTGCAGTGATCGTCAGTCAGTCCGGTGAAACGGCAGATAGTCTGGCAGCACTTCGTGAATGCAAGGCAAAAGGAATCCGCACGCTTGCTATTGTAAATGTGATCGGTTCTTCTATTGCGAGAGAGGCAGATAATGTATTCTATACTCTTGCTGGTCCGGAGATTTCTGTTGCAACTACAAAGGCTTACAGTACTCAGCTGATCGCTTCTTATGTACTGGCACTTCAGTTTGCAAAGGTCAGAGGCGAGATAACAGAGGAACAGTGTGATGCTTATGTAAAAGAGCTGCAGACGATTCCGGAAAAGATTGAAAAGATCATTGAAGATAAAGAGAGACTGCAGTGGTTTGCTTCCAAACAGGCCAATGCTAAGGATATTTTCTTTATTGGAAGAGGAATTGATTATGCGATCAGCCTTGAGGGAAGTCTGAAGATGAAGGAGATCAGCTACATCCATTCAGAGGCTTATGCAGCTGGCGAACTGAAACATGGAACGATTTCCCTGATCGAAGATGGAACTCTTGTAATTGGTGTTCTTACACAGCCGCAGCTTTATGAGAAAACAGTAAGCAATATGGTGGAGTGTAAGAGCCGTGGAGCTTATCTTATGGGACTGACTACTTTTGGAAATTATAACATTGAAGATACTGCAGATTTTACTGTATATATTCCAAAGACAGATCCGCATTTTGCAACATCTCTGGCAGTAATTCCGCTGCAGCTGCTGGGATATTATGTAAGTGTGAATAAGGGACTGGATGTCGATAAACCGAGAAATCTTGCAAAGAGTGTTACAGTAGAATAAGCTGGATTTTGTTAATGACAGTTTCATGGTATCATGTGGGAGTATGGCAGTGGTACCATGAAACTGTTTTTTCTGGAATTACAGATTTTCTTGCTTTTATAGGCAAAAAAGCGTAAAATGATTAAGATGTTTGAGATAAAAAATGGAGGATTTGCATATGAGAAAAATGGGAAAACATATCCCAGGGCTGATTGTAACACTATTGGTTCTGATTACAGCAATAGTATTTGTAGTAATGCTTCTGAATATGAATGTTGTTCCAACGAAGTTTCTTGCAGGAATTGGTATAATTATGCTGATTCTGATTGTAATCGTTGGTCTGCTTGTATGGAGTACAGATTGCAGGATTCGTTTTATTGTGGGTGTGATTCTGGCAGCCGTATTTGCAGCTGTGTTTATTACTGGAAGTATTTATGTTTATAAAACACATTCTGCGCTTGCTGGCATTTCAGGAGTGAACACGGAAATTACAGAAGTAGGTATTTATGTTCGCGCAGATGATGCTGCTGATTCTGTTTCCGCAACAGCAGATTATGTGTATGGTGTGTTGACGGATCTTGACAGAGAGAACTCTGATAAAGCAATCCAGGAAGTGGATGCTGAAGTTGGCAAAAGTGTTCAGGTTCAAGAATATGCAGGACTTACAGAGCTTGTTGATGGTCTTCTAAATGGACAGACAGGAGCAATCGTACTGAATAGTGCATATTTGAGTGTTATTGAAGAAATGGATGGATATTCTGATGTTTCTTCTAAAATTAAGGAACTCACTGTAAAACAGGTAGAAACAACAATTGAACCACAGGAGACAGAGAACGCAGATGCAGAGAGTACAAATAATGGTTCTGTATATACTATTTTTGTTAGTGGTATTGACAGCCGCAGTGGTCTTGTATCAAAGAGTAGAAGTGATTCTAATATCATTGCAACTGTGAATACGAATACAAGACAGGTATTACTGGTTTCTACACCACGTGATTATTTTGTTCCACTTTCTATATCAAATGGACAGAAAGATAAACTAACGCATGCAGGTATCTATGGTATTAATGTGTGTATGGATACTCTTGGTATGCTTTACAATGAGGATATTAATTACTATTTTAGAATTAATTTTGCTGGTTTCGAACAGTTGATTGATGCGCTTGGTGGTATTACTGTTTATTCAGATTATGATTTTGATGCAAAGAATCAACTGGGATATCATTTTAACCAAGGAGAGAATTTCTTAAATGGCGAGCAGGCGTTGGTATTTAGTCGTGAGCGCTATGCATTTGCATCAGGTGATCGTCAGCGAGGAAAGAACCAGATGGCTGTTATTAAGGGCGTTATTAATAAAGCTCTTTCACCGGAGCTTCTGAAGAATTATTCTTCTGTTCTTTCCAGTATTCAGGGATGTTTTGAGACTAATATCTCTTATGAGGAGATCGCAAGATTGCTTCAGCAGCAGCTGAACAATGGTGGTTCTTGGAATATTGTAAGCTACAGTGTAGATGGTACAGGTGATACACAGAAGCCATATTCTATGAGTCAAAATGCTTATGTTATGATCCCAGATGAGTCTACTGTTCAGAAGGCACAGCAGATGATGAAGAGAATTCGTGATGGTGAGCCGGTATCTCAGGAAGAGGCAGATGCAGGAACATCTACAGCAGCTGCACAGGATAGCGATAGCAGTGCAGTAACAGATACACAGACAACAGACGGAGCTGTACAGCAGTAATAAATAAACAGATTAAAACTGAAAATAGAAGTAACAGAACAGCCCGGGAAGGACATGATGAACTTCCCAGGCTGATTTTATAAATTATAATATTTTTTACAGAATCTCTTTCAGATATCGCTCCAGTGCATCCTGCCATGTTGGGAGTGGCTGGAATCCGTTTTTCACAAGTTTGGACTTATCCAGGCGGCTGTTGAATGGTCTGACAGCTTTGGATACACCGTATTCAGCTGTTGTAACAGGGGAAACTTCTACTTTCTCATATTCTTTATGGCCGAGGGCAGCAGCCTGGCGGAAGATTTCTTTTGTGAAATCATACCAGCTGATATATCCACCCTCGTTGGTTGCGTGATAGTATCCGTATTTCTCTGTCTCCAGCATGTCTACCAGAAGACGGGCAAGATCGAAGGTGTAGGTCGGTGTGCCGATCTGGTCGCTGACAACAGTAAGCTTATCATGAGTTTTTCCAAGGTTTATCATAGTACGGATGAAGTTCTTGCCGTTTTTGCCGAATACCCAGGCAATACGCACGATAAAGAACTTATCTACAGTGCCGGATACAGCTAGCTCTCCGTCAAGTTTTGTCTGGCCATATACGTTCTGCGGGGCGTAATCCTTGCAGTCGGGATCCCATGGAGCAGTTCCCTGGCCGTCGAAAACATAGTCAGTGGAGATGTACATCATCTTGATGCCAAGTTCTTTGCAAATGTCTGCGATGTTCTGGGTTCCTACAACATTGACAAGACGTACTTTCTCGCGGTTCTCATCATCTTCGGCCGCATCTACAGCTGTCCATGCAGCACAGTGAACCACAGCATCCGGATTTGCCTCACGGATCACTTTTGCAACAGCTTCTTTATCAGTGATATCAAGCTGTACATATGGCATGGTAGTAACTGGTGTACCGTCAGCAATTCCGCTGTAGGAAGGTGCGATGTCGCTTCCTGTTCCTTCATGGCCGCGGAGAGAGAGTTCATTCATTACGTCATGGCCAAGCTGGCCACCAACGCCTGTTACGAAAAATTTCATGCTTTAACCTCCTCGCGGTTTCCATACATTTCTTCATAATAATTCTGATACTCGCCGGAGATGATAGTTTCCCACCACTCTTTGTTGTCAAGGTACCATTTGATCGTCTTTTTGATACCGTCTGCGAATTTTGTCTCAGGAAGCCATCCAAGTTCATTATGGATTTTGGTCGGGTCGATGGCGTAACGCATGTCATGGCCTTTACGGTCAGCGACATGTGTGATCAGGCTCTCAGGTTTGCCGAGTTCTTTGCAGATCAGTTTAACGATGTCGATATTTTTCATCTCATTGTGTCCGCCTACGTTGTAAACCTCACCTACGCGTCCTTTGTGGATGATCAGGTCGATAGCACGGCAGTGGTCTTCAACATAGAGCCAGTCACGAACATTCTCACCTTTTCCGTAAACAGGAAGAGGTTTGTCATTCAGCGCATTGGCGATCATAAGTGGGATCAGTTTTTCAGGGAAGTGGTACGGGCCGTAGTTGTTGGAGCAGCGGCTGATGGTTACAGGCAGGCCGTATGTTCTGTGATAAGCAAGAACAAGAAGGTCAGCACCGGCTTTGGAAGAGCTGTATGGGCTGCTTGTGTGGATCGGAGTTTCCTCTGTAAAGAAGAGATCCGGTCTGTCAAGGGGAAGATCTCCGTAAACCTCATCAGTGGAAACCTGATGATAACGCTGGATGCCGTATTTACGGCAGGCATCCATAAGAACAGCAGTACCTTTGATATTTGTATCAAGGAATACTTCCGGGTTCTCGATGGAACGGTCTACGTGGCTCTCAGCTGCGAAGTTTACAACAATGTCAGGATGTTCTTCCTCGAAGAGTTTGTAAACTGCCTCACGGTCTGTAATGCTTTCTTTTACGAAACGGAAGTTCGGTTTGTCCATGACTGGTGCAAGAGTGGAAAGATTTCCTGCATAAGTCAGGCAGTCCAGGCATACGATGCGATAGTCCGGATGAGCCTCCATCATATGAAAAATAAAGTTGCTTCCGATAAATCCGGCACCGCCGGTAACGATAATTGTCATAAAAAATCTCCTTTAATATAGTTGATCTGCTGCAGACTCAGCAGAAACAGAATCTACAGATGAATTATAGTGTTATGAAACTGTGAAAACGTCTGTCTCAGTGAAGTGCGTCCAGATATTTACCATCCAGAACATCCTTCAGATACTGTCCATACTGGTTTTTCTTGAGGACTTCATAAACTTTGAGAACGTCATCTTTTGTGATCCAGCCATTTAAGTATGCGATCTCTTCAAGGCACGCGATCTTACGGTGCTGATGCTGCTCCATGGTTTTTACGAAGTTGGTTGCCTCAACAAGGCTTTCATGTGTACCGGTATCCAGCCATGTAAATCCCTGTCCCAGAAGCTCAACATTCAGCTGACCTTTCTCAAGATAGATGCGGTTCAGGTCTGTGATCTCAAGCTCGCCTCTTGCACTTGGTTTCAGATTCTTTGCATACTCAACAACTTTGTTGTCGTAGAAGTAAAGACCTGTTACGCAGTAGTTGCTTTTTGGCTGTGCCGGTTTCTCTTCAATAGAAACAGCTTTTCCGTTCTGGTCGAATTCTACGATTCCGAAACGCTCCGGATCATCTACATAGTATCCGAAAACAGTAGCACCTTTGCCGGATTCTGCATTGTCAACAGCAGCTTTGAGACGCTTCTTAAGTCCATGTCCTGCGAAAATGTTGTCTCCAAGAACCATGCATACAGTATCATTTCCGATGAATTCCTCGCCGATAATGAATGCCTGAGCCAGCCCGTCCGGGCTTGGCTGTACAGCATAGGTAAGGTTTACACCGAACTGATGGCCATCGCCGAGAAGTTCCTCGAATCTTGGAGTATCCTGTGGTGTGGAAATGATCAGGATATCACGGATGCCTGCATTCATAAGAACGGACATCGGATAGTAGATCATCGGTTTGTCATAAATCGGCAGAAGCTGTTTGGATGTTACCATGGTAAGCGGGTAAAGACGTGTTCCTGATCCACCGGCTAAAATAATTCCTTTCATATCATTTCTCCTTTGCATTTGTCATGTGCAGCATTGACGTACCTGCACTTGGTTACTGTAGTTTCATTATAAAAGGTGACGTTGGGTTACTTTCAAGAGACTTTTTTCATGTTTTTTATTTTTGTCTATTTTTCACAAAGAAATACGCCGGCATCCTTGGTAATACGGAAACCTTTGGCAGTTTTTTTTGTAGCAAAGGCTCGGAATTCTTTGTAGTGGTCAAGAATATACTGATTCTGATTGCCATGACAGGAGAGAACATAGGAAATCAGCGGCTCCGCATCCTGGACCAGGAGAAAATCTTCATAGGAGAGCCATTTTGCATCCGGGAAAAAAGGCTCCAGGATTTTCCTGCCGTTTTCTCTTCCGAAACGTTCATAAAGTTTATCAGCGGAGAGAACGATACGGTTGTCAAAATCTTCTACAAGCTGGCTGACTTCCTGCATATGGGCTTTCCCGTAGGCACTGCAGAGAAAATGTCCTTCAGGGGAAAGCACGCGGCAGATCTCTTTCAGCACGGCAGGAATATCATCACAGTAAAAAAGCACATGGTTGGCGATCACCAGATCAAAGCTTTCATCTTTGTAAGGAATTTTTTTGCAGTCAAAAGCCCGGAAAGCAAAACGGGTATCAGAGGAACCGATAGCGCGTCTGGCATCGCGGAGCATGCCGCTGGAGATGTCAGAAAGTGTAATGGAGATATCTTCCGGGATCAGAGCCAGATTGTCAGTCCAGAGAGTTCCGTCACCGCAGCCCAGTTCCAGGATACGAAGTCTCGGTTTAATGTGGCACTGCTGAAAAATCCATGGAAACCAGCCCTGTTTGTTTTGTGAATAAAGGCTGTGGAGGTTGATCCTGGAGGAAATATTGGTGGCATTCTGATACTGGTTCTTGAGGCTTTTTTCCATGCCTGTAAGGTGGATCAGGTTCAGCATCTGACTCCAGTCGATGGTGTGCTTTTCCTGGATTGCCTGCGCTGTATCCTGGATGGCTTTTTCCACAAGCTGCATCTGCTCAATTCGGTCGCGCACAAGTCTGAGCTGGATATTTAGGGAATTGAGCATGAAATGGTAGTCAGAATCGCCGATCGTCATTTCACGGATATCATCCAGGGAAAAACCAAGGTATTTCAGAAGCAGGATCTGCTGGAGCCTTGCAAAATCCTCATCTGTATAAAAACGTGCACCGGATTCTGTGACCAGAGAAGGTTTCAGGATATCCTGTTTATCATAATAGCGGACTGTGCGCAGGGTAACATGAGCCATGCGTGCAAATTCGCCGGAAGAGTAGTAGCCGTCTTTTTTCATAAAAAATAGAATCCTTTCTGAGGAAATAACAAACATCCTGTCATAGAAGTCATAAAAGAATTATAATTCAGATCCGGAAGCCGTACAAGAGTAAACCGTATAAGAGTAAACCGTATAAGAGTAAACCGTACAGGAGAAAAACAGCATTGACAAAATTCTGCTGGTTTGTTAGTATATCGTTTCGAAAAAAAGGGAACCCTGGAATCATATTTCCGGGATAAGCGTTCGATATAAAAAGGAGTAATTTTTATGCGAAACCGTACTCTGGATATGGTAAAGGCGATCTGTGCTTATGCAGTTGTGCTTCTTCACGTCCATTTTCCGGGAAATGCCGGAATTATAGCCAATGTACTTGCCAGATTTGCAGTACCTGTGTTTTTTATGGTATCCGGATATTTTTGTTTCCGTGGCGATGATACGGAATTTATAAGAACCGGAAAAAAGATCCGGCATGTTCTGAAGCTGATGCTTGTGGCATTTCCGGTCTGCTGTCTGTGGGAGCTGATCCAGAACCACATCGACGGAGCAAGCCAGAAGGAATGGCTGGAAGCCTGATTTCAGGGGAGCATATCCGCCAGTTTCTTCTATATAATAACAGCTCTCAGGTGAAATGGCATCTGTGGTTTCTCCCGGCACTGCTCTATTGTTATCTTCTTTTTGCCCTGGCAGCAAGATTCCGGATTTGTAAGCAGGTATATGTTCTGATACCGGTGCTTATTCTGATCCATTTCGGAATGGAGGAATTTTCGACCTTCCTGTTCCCGGAAAAGCATTTCCGTGTTATGCAGTTTCGCAACTATCTGTTTACCGGATTTCCGTTTTTTATGTGGGGACATCTGATACACAGATATCAGGAAAAGCTGGAAGCCTGTTTTGCAGGAAAAAAAGTGTTTCTTTTGTATGGCATGGCAGCTGTCGGCGGGATCATAAGTCTGCTGGAATATCGGTATTTTGGCAAACTGGAATTGTTTCTGGGCTCCGTACTTATGGCTGTTGGTCTTTTTCTCATTGCGATCATGGGAAAGGATCGGAAAGTGCCCGAGCTTCCGGCAGCCATCGGTCAGAAATATGCATTTTTTATTTATCTGTTCCATCTCTGTGTGGCTGACATCCTGAAGGATGTGGCTGTGGCAGCAGGAATTGAGAAAAATCTCTTATATTTGTGGATGAGACCGGTGATGGTCTGTGTTCTTGTGACTGCTGTGGCGGTAATGTATGGATATGGAATGAGGATCTGCCGGGAATAGAAGAGTTTATGGTATTTTCATATTTATGCGCTGTGATTTTGTACCAAAATATGCTAAAATATCCTTTATTGATAAGTCACAGCACCCACCCGGAGGATGCGGGGAAAACGACTGGAATATCCTGCTTCAGGGTAAAAAATACTGAGACATGAAAGACAAAGGAGAGTTTTATGGATTTACAAAACAGAGCGGAGGCCGGCAGTGACGGACACGATGAGAGTGTACTGAATCCGGAGATGCCCAACGAAACTGATCTGACGAAGAAGGAACGCCGCCGGATCGAAAAAGAGAAACTGAAGGGAATGGGAACAGGGAAGAAGATTCAGTATATCTGGATGTATTATAAGATACATATGCTGTGCGTGCTTCTTGCCATTGGCGGAGTCTGCCTAGGAGTGAATATTTACCGGCACGCACAGATGAAGACGGTGCTTTCCATTGCGGTGGTGAATGCAGGGAATTTTGACTCTGAGAAGGTGGAAGAGGATGCTCTGAAGACACTGGGAACAGAGGATAAATATGCAGAAGTCAGTGTGGCGCAGAATCTGATGACGGACGAGACAGGAGAGGATTTTGATTACTATGCCAGGATCGCATATGTGACGGAAATCCAGAGTGCTACCGTTGATGTCCTGATCATGCCGAAGGAACTCTATGAACATGAGAAAGACAGCGGAATGTATGCAGATCTCAGGGAAACGTTTGGAGATGAGGTGTTTGAGTCTCTGGGCGCTGTGGATGATCAGCATCTGGAGCTTGACAGCAGCTGTGTGGCAGAGGAATTTGGCCTGAGATATGATCCGGTGTGCATCTGCCTTCCGGGTAATGTGAAGAATAAGGATAATGCGTTGAAATGGATCCAGTCTGTTCTGAAATGATGGATCCATATGCTTAGCTGAGTACAGAGATAAATAAGGCTCCGGTTCGTAACACAGGAACCGGAGGCCTTATTATATATGAATATTACAGTGTATCGTTACGTTTGATGTAGCCAGGCTCATCCGCAGGACGGATGATCTCCTTGGCATGCGTGATCTTGGCATGCTTGTCTACCACCAGATTTTCGATATGGACATTCTCACCGATGGTGCAGTCTGCAAGAACTACACAGTTCTTGATAACAGCGCCCTTTTTGATGGTACAGCCACGTCCGACAATAGAATTCTCTACCGTTCCCTCGATCATGGAGCCGTTGGAGATAACGGAGTTGGAAACATTGGCTGTGTCAAAATAATGGGTCGGGCAGGAGTTATTGGTGCGTGTATAGATTGGCCAGTTATCATGGAAAAGATCCGTTGCAGTTTTGTAGTCAATCAGATTCATATTTGCATCGTGATAGCTCTTGAAATCAGTGATCGATGCAAAATATCCGCGATGGGATACACCACGTACATCCAGCTCACCGTCTCTGCAGCCGGCATTGATCACGTCTGCAAGGGTATAAAGAGAGGAGATCTCTTTTGCCTTATGGATGAGGCTGATGAAAAGCTCCTTGCTCATTACGTAGGTATCCATGAAAATGTTGCGGTTCTTTGCATTGCCGTGGTTGTGCTCAATGGAGAGAACACCCTTCTGACGGTTCAGGTTCAGGATGTGGCAGTTCAGATGGTTCTCCTTGGCATTATCAACGGAATGATAAAGCATGGTCACATCTGCACCGGATTCGATATGGGCATCGATCAGCTTGGAATAGTCGGTGGTGTAGATCATGTAATTCGGAGCGATAACAACATACGGATAATGAACTGCTTCGATGCACTCCAGATTGGAGTAGTAGTTGTCGATATCGGTGTTATAGATATCGTTGACTCCGGAATGTTCTGAAAAGAGGAGTTGGAGATTACCGCTCTTGGAGTTGATGTTGTAGTGACGTCCGGTTCCGAGATGTTCTACAAGAGAACGGGGTTTGTTCTTTACATAGACCTGAATGTACTCAATTCCGCTGTTGGTCATATTTGAGATCGGGAAGTCGATGACACGATATCTTCCGAGAAATGAAAAGGCGCCGATCGCACGGTAGTCCTGAAGCCCCTCCACATGGATATTTCTTTCTGAGGAATTCACGATTCCAAATGCTTTAAACATATTACTCAGCCCCCTTTACACGTTTTGATACAAGTTCGATATGCTCACTGTCTTTGGAACCGACACGAGCGTTGGCACCGATCACGACTCCGCCTGCAACGAGAGCACGCTGGACAACGGCACCTGCCTCGACAACAACACCCGGCATCAGGACACTGTCGATGATCTTGGCACCAGGACCGACCTTGACGCCTGTGAAAAGTACGGAGTTGGTGATCTCACCCTCCACAACACAGCCCTGAGTGATGAAAGCAGTGTTGATCACAGCGGTATCACAGATATACTGTGGAAGAGATGTAGCATCCTCAGTGTAGATCTTCCAGGTAGGATCGTTAAGATCCAGTTCACTGTTTGGACTGAGAAGATCCATGTTTGCTTCCCAGAGGGAATCAATGGTTCCTACATCCTTCCAGTAGCCTTTGAACTTGTAGGCGTAGAGTGCCTTGTCCTGTGCAAGGAGTGTAGGGATGATGTCTTTACCGAAATCGTGATTGGAATCTGGATTTTTGATATCTGCCAGCAGGAGCTTGCGCAGAAGCTTCCAGTTGAATATGTAGATACCCATGGAGGCAAGATTGCTCTTCGGGTGTTCCGGTTTCTCTTCAAATTCCACGATGCGGTCATCTTCACCGGTGTTCATGATACCGAAACGGCTGGCTTCCTTCATGGGAACCTCGATAACTGCAATAGTGGCATCTGCCTTATGCTGGATATGGTCATCAAGCATCTTTGCATAATTCATCTTATAGATGTGGTCACCGGAAAGGATCAGAAGGTATTCCGGGTTCTGTGAGTCGATGAAATCAATATTCTGAGAGATCGCATCAGCTGTTCCACGGTATACATCCAGACCGGCATCAGCCTTCTCACGTGGAGGAAGTACATAAACTCCGCTGTCCTTGGCATCAAGGCCCCAGCGGCCACCGGCTGCTACATAGCTGTTCAGTAAAACTGATTCATACTGTGTCAGTACACCTACGACATCAATGCCGCTGTTGGCACAGTTACTGAGCGGAAAATCCACGATACGGTATTTACCGCCATAACCAACGGCTGGCTTGGCAACTTTATTCGTCAACTCGTGAAGACGACTTCCTCTTCCACCGGCCAGGATCATTGCTAACATACTGTTTTGTTTCATGGCGAATCCTCACTTTCATTTCTTGTTTACCGCCAGGAAAAAATTAACCATTAAAACGATAAACTTTGTTCATATTATACACCTTTTTGGAATGAAAATCTAGTTTTTTGTGCAAAAAAACGTTATTTTTGTGTTAAAATTTTTAGCAGATAAGTAAAATTCATGACATGATTTGTCGGATAAGAACGAAACATACAAAGTCAGTCCACAATGCCGGAGAAAAAATCAGAAACATTCAGGCCCGGATATGCTTGCGCATAAGAGGGGAAAAGTGTATTCTGAAAAAAACCACGTAAAGTACAACAAAATACTTCGGGAGGAAATGTGATGCAGGAAGAAAAAATTTCCAACTATGTGAAGCTCTGCATGGAATGGGCGGATAAATTTATGCAGATGGATCGGCAGGATCTGTTAAGACGGGTTCCTGAGCTGAAAGAAGAAAAAGGATATCTGACGATAGAGCATTTTGGACGAAAATATGGGATCAGTGAAAAGGATGGAAGTATCTGCAGCCTGGATGGGGATCAGGAGCCGGACACAACGGAGATGCTAAATATTTATACACTCCTTGGCTACGCAAAAGAAGGAGCTTTTTTTATGGACAGGTGGGTTCCTTTTGCAGATCTTCGCAATGCCAGGCCTTTTGCACCAGCATACAAGATCGGTGAGACGGATGTGTTCAGTGCAACATTTTCCGGCCATGCGAAGGAGCTGCGGGAAGCTTTTATAAAACTTGGAGGAAAAGGACTTCCTCAGGGAGATGTGGGCTATGAGATCAAAGCGTTCCAGTGCATTCCACTGAGGTTCTTTTTCTGGGATCGGGATGAGGAGTTTGAAGCAGAAGGAAACATTCTCTTTGATTACAGTGCAACGGATTTCAATCACGTGGAAAGTGCAGTATCCATTGCTGACGTAGGAATTAAACGTCTGGCAGAGATTGCAGGCTTGCCTCTCCGGGGAAAAAATTTCCACATGCATTAAGATAACAGCCAAAAGCGAAGCAAAGCTGCTTTTGGCTGTTTTAACCAGTGACAATAAGAGGTTCATTATTTCTTTTGAACACTCTTTTCTACAAGGTTCAGCACTGCGTACAGACCCATGGCAATGATGCACAGGATCACAATGGACATCAGCACCCAGGTGAGCTTAAAGGTCTGGCTGCCGTAGATAATAAGATATCCAAGGCTTTTCTGGCACCGATGAATTCGCCGATGATCACACCAACCAGACAAAGGCCGATATTTACTTTCATAACACTTAAGATCAGAGGAACAGAAGCAGGCAGAACGATTTTTGTCAGCTTCTCTTTTTTATGTCCGCCAAGAGTTTCGATCAGTTTCAGTTTATCCGGGTCAACCTGGCAGAAACCGGAATACAGATTGATGATGGAGCCAAAGATGGCAACGGACATACCGGCCACAACGATGGTACGTTCATTGGCACCGAGCCACACAATAAGAAGTGGTGCAAGAGCTGATTTCGGCAGACTGTTGAGAACCACAAGGTAAGGTTCCAGAACCTGGGAAGTCCGCGGAGAGCACCAGAGAAGGACAGCTGTCCCTACACCCAGGATCACAACAAAAAAGAAACTGACAAGAGTCTCTGCCAGCGTAACTGCAATATGGGAAAAAAGCGACTGATCCCTGCACATGGTGAGGAAGGTTTTTGCAATCAGGGATGGACTGCTGAAAATAAAAGAGTCGATCCATCCGCGGGAGGCGGACACTTCCCAGAGTCCTATAAACAGGACAAAGAGAAGGATACGCGCTGCAAAAATCAGGTGTTTTTCTTTTTTCTTCCGGGATAGATATTGTTTCTGTCGGGTGGAGATTTCAGGCATTTTTGTTCAGCTCCTTCCATATGAGATTGAAATATTTTTTGAAATCAGGAGCATTCCGGGAAGTAAGAGGGGTACGTTTTTCCACAGAAAGATGGATATCTACTACTTTTTGAACTGTGGCAGGACGGGCGGAAAGAACCAGTACCCGGTCAGCCATGCTGATAGCCTCAGAGATATCGTGCGTCACCAGAATCGCAGGCTTGCCTGAGCTCTTGAGGATTTTTCCGATGTCGTCACTGACATTCAGCCGTGTCTGGTAATCCAGCGCAGAAAAGGGCTCATCCAAAAGTAAAAGTTCAGGCTCCGGCACAAGGGTACGGATCAGTGCTGCGCGCTGGCGCATACCGCCGGAAAGCTGGGAAGGATGGACATCCCGAAAGCGGTCAAGACCGTAGGTGTGAAGAAGCTCTTCTGCGTGTGCAAGCTTTTCAGGGGTGAGTTCTCCCCGGATCTCAAGGCCAAGGAGGATGTTTTTATAGATGCTGCGCCATTCCAGAAGATGGTCCTTCTGGAGCATGTATCCAACAGACGTACTGCCGGAAGAAACTGTTTTTCCCTCCAGAGTGATGGAGCCGCATTCCGGTTCGATCAGGCCGGCGATAAGGTTAAGAAGGGTGGATTTTCCGCAGCCGGAAGGTCCTACAATGGACAGGAATTCACCAGGCATCAGGTCAAAGGATATATGGGAAAGGGCGGGTGTCTCGCCGGATAAGGTGTGATAGGAAAGACACACATCCCGTACTTTTAAGACAGGATCCATGAATATTTGCCTCCGTTTCATATTTGATGGTATAATATTATCATATGTCTGAATCATAAGAAGGCGCACGGATAAGGGAATGTTCCGTGGTGCCGGGGATAGATTCGGCAATATAGAAAATGATGATTACAGTTTACGAATATATTCAGAGTATTGCTGGTCACGCAGCAAACAGTAATGAATACGATGGACGGAAAGGAGATCCGATTTTGAATAAAAGAAATTATCAGAAAGAGCTGGATAAGCTGATCGAAAATGTTCGGAAAGAAGGCAGAACCCCCAGACTTTTTCTTCACGCCTGCTGTGCGCCGTGCAGCAGTTATGTGATGGAATACCTGTCACAGTATTTTGAGATCACCATATTTTTTTACAATCCCAATATTGCGCCTGAAGAAGAATATGCTCACAGGGTGGCAGAGATCCGCCGGCTGATCGGAGAGATGGAGTTTATCCATCCGGTGTCTCTGGTGGAGGGACATTATGATCCGAAGGAATTCTATGATATGGCAAAAGGTCTGGAGGATGTGCCAGAGGGAGGGGAACGCTGCTTTAAGTGCTATCGTCTGCGGATGGAAGAGGCGGCGAAAATTGCCAGGGACGGCGGTTATGATTATTTTACCACCACTCTTAGTATCAGCCCCCTGAAAAATGCAGAAAAGATCAACGAGATCGGTGAGGAACTGTCAGGGATCTATAAAGTCCCGCATCTGCCGTCTGATTTCAAGAAGAAGAACGGTTATAAGCGTTCCATTGAATTATCCCATGAGCACGAATTATACAGGCAGAACTACTGTGGATGTGTTTTTTCAAAAAGAGAAGCCCAGGAGCGGGACGGGCAGAGAAATGCAGAAAATGTATAAGTATGAAAATCTTTGCATTTTTATGAAAGTATGGTACACTAACACAGAGAAGTGCAGAAGAATTTTTGCCCGACAAAATATTTTCTGCAGCAAAAAAGAAAAGTGAGGAAGAATAATATGGCACAGTTATGGGGAGGCCGTTTCACAAAAGAAACGGACAAGCTGGTTTACAATTTTAACGCATCAATTTCCTTTGATCAGAAATTTTACAAACAGGATATCCGTGGAAGCAAAGCACATGTTGCCATGCTGGCAAAACAGGGAATCCTGACAGAGGAAGAGAAAGATCAGATCACAGAAGGTCTGGACGGAATTCTTGCAGATGTGGAATCAGGAAAGCTTGAGATCACATCTGAGTATGAAGATATCCACAGCTTCGTGGAAGCAAACCTGATCGACCGTATTGGTGATGCAGGAAAGAAACTTCACACAGGAAGAAGCCGTAATGACCAGGTAGCTCTGGATATGAAGCTTTATGTCCGTGATGAGATCGACGAGACAGATAAGGAACTTAAGGAGCTTCTTCTTGCCCTGCAGAAGATCATGGAAGAGAATGTACACACTTACATGCCGGGATTTACCCATCTTCAGAAAGCACAGCCTGTAACACTGGCACATCACGTAGGTGCTTATTTTGAGATGTTCAGAAGAGACCGTGAAAGACTCTTTGATATTCGGAAGAGAATGAATACCTGTCCGCTTGGAGCAGGAGCACTGGCAGGAACTACTTATCCGCTGGATCGCGCTTATACTGCAGAGCTTCTCGGCTTTGATGCACCGACCAGAAACAGCATGGATTCTGTATCTGACAGGGATTATGTGATCGAGCTTCTCAGTGCATTTTCTACGATTATGATGCACCTGAGCCGTTTTTCAGAGGAGATCATCCTGTGGAACTCCAATGAGTACCGCTTCGTGGAGATCGATGATGCATACAGCACAGGCAGCAGTATCATGCCTCAGAAAAAGAATCCGGATATCGCAGAGCTTGTCCGTGGAAAAACAGGCCGTGTCTATGGTGCGCTGACATCTATCCTTACAACCATGAAGGGAATCCCGCTTGCATACAACAAAGACATGCAGGAAGACAAGGAGCTGACTTTTGATGCCATTGACACCGTAAAGGGTTGTATTGCCCTGTTTACAGGCATGGTTTCCACTATGCAGTTCAACAAAGCCAACATGGAGGCAAGTGCAAAGAGAGGCTTTACAAACGCCACAGACGCAGCAGACTATCTGGTTAACCACGGTGTACCGTTCCGTGATGCTCACGGCATCGTCGGAAGATTGGTCCTTCTCTGTCTGGATAAGGGAATCTCTCTGGATGAGCTTCCGCTTTCCGAGTACAAAGAGATCAGTCCTGTGTTTGAGGAGGACATCTATGAAGCCATCAGTATGAAGACCTGCGTGGAAAAACGTGTGACTCTGGGAGCGCCGGGACCGGACGTGATGGAGCAGGTGATCGCTCAGAATAAAGAATATCTTGAAAAAAATTAAGATAATGCTTGCATTTTAGGAAAAATTGGTATAGTATTTACAGAAAAGACAAATGTGTGCCATGGAGGGACACGAGATGAGGAGAGTTTTATTATGAGTGAAAAGCTTAAAGTCGGTATTTTAGGTGCAACTGGAATGGTTGGTCAGAGATTCATTTCTCTTCTGGAGAATCACCCGTGGTTTGAGGTGGTTACTGTAGCGGCAAGCCCGAGAAGCGCAGGCAAGACCTACGAGGAGGCTGTAGGCGGCAGATGGAAAATGGATACTCCGATGCCGGAGGCAGTAAAGAAGCTGGTTGTTATGGATATCCACGAGGTTGAGAAGGTTGCAGCTACTGTTGACTTTGTATTTTCCGCAGTTGATATGACTAAAGATGAGATCAAGGCGATCGAGGAAGAATATGCAAAGACAGAGACACCGGTTGTGTCCAACAACAGCGCACACCGCTGGACACCGGACGTTCCGATGGTAGTTCCGGAAATCAATCCGGAGCACTTCGAGGTTATCGAATTCCAGAAGAAACGTCTCGGAACAAAACGCGGCTTTGTAGCTGTTAAACCGAACTGCTCTATCCAGAGCTACGCTCCGGTACTTACCGCATGGAAAGAGTTCGAGCCGTATGAAGTAGTTGCCACTACATACCAGGCTATTTCCGGAGCAGGAAAAACCTTCAAGGACTGGCCGGAGATGGAGCACAACATCATTCCGTACATCGGTGGTGAGGAAGAGAAGAGTGAGAAGGAGCCATTAAGACTCTGGGGCAAGATCGAGGACGGCGTGATCGTTCCGGCTACCACACCTGTCATCACATGCCAGTGTGTACGTGTTCCGGTCCTCAACGGACATACAGCAGCTGTATTTGTTAAATTCCGCAAGAAACCTACCAAAGAGCAGCTGATCCAGAAGCTGGTTGAGTTTAAGGGACTTCCGCAGGAGCTTGAGCTTCCAAGCGCTCCGAAGCAGTTCATCCAGTATCTTGAGGAGGACAACCGTCCGCAGGTACAGATGGATGTAAACTATGAGAATGGAATGGGAGTATCTGTAGGACGTCTTCGTGAGGATACTGTTTATGATTACAAGTTCATCGGACTTTCCCATAACACAGTAAGAGGTGCCGCAGGCGGAGCAGTTCTCTGTGCAGAGACTCTGAAAGCGAAAGGATATATCCAGGCTAAATAAGAACTGGATCCTTTACAGGAAATAAAGAAAATCATCAGAAACGGGATATCGGTTTTTCCGGTGTCCTGTTTTTGCGTATGTGGAAGGAACAAAGGAGATATGCGCAGAAAAGTAATTACTACAGTTGTGACATTTTCCACAACCACGGCTGCCATGAAAATGGAAAGAACGGCCAAGGAATCTGAATTTCCGGGAAGGCTGATCCCGATCCCTTCAGAGATCAGTGCCCAGTGCGGACTGGCATGGAAATGCGTGGAGCAATCAGAGAAGGAAACAGAAAAATTCCTGAAAAAAAAGGAACTGGCCTGGGATGGCATCTATCGTGTTCTGGTATAAAACGGATATTGTTTGTTGTATGTAACAAAACGGAAATTTTTGAAAATTTTCGCATTTTTATTGTTAAATAATTAGTAAAGTGTTACAATATAACAAGCAGATTTCCGGAAAGCGTGTTGCTGTGAACAAAGAAGCAGCAACAAAGTGCCACGCTTGCTAAAAATATGTGGAGGTGCTATTTATGAACAGGGAGGATGTAGAGAAACTGTCAACCGCTGCGAAGGGTAAGATAAACTTACTGAACAGCAATTTCGGAAAATACTTTATGCGGGCGATCATGGCCGGATTTTTTATTGATGTGGCGATGATCTACAGTAACGTTGTTGGAAATGTATTTTCCAAGACATTCCCGGAATGGGGGAAATTCCTTGGAGCTATCGTGTTTTCCATCGCGGTACTTCTGATCGTGATGGTAGGTGGAGAGCTTTTTACCGGTAACAATCTGGTAATGGCTTTTGGTGCGTATGACAAGAGCGTATCATGGAAAGACGTAGGAAAGGTCTGGGGAATCAGTTATATCGGCAATTTTGTGGGATGCCTGATCCTGGCGCTGATCTTTGCAGGTGCCGGAGCGTCCGGTACAGCAGATTATTTTGCCGGATTTATAAACGGAAAACTGAGTATTCCGGCAGGACAGATGTTTTTCCGGGCGGTACTTTGTAATTTCTTCGTCTGTCTTGCTGTTCTCTGCGGCATTAAGCTGAAGAGTGAGTCAGGCAAGTTCCTGATGATCGTGATCTGTATTTCAGGTTTCGTTGTCAGCGGATTTGAGCATTGTATTGCAAATATGGGTATTTTTACAGTTGCATTCTGTATGGTGCCAGGATTGTCTGTCGGCGCTATGCTTAAAAGCATGGTGATCGTAACACTGGGAAATATAGTTGGCGGAGCTGTGCTTCTGGCATGGCCGCTTAGAAAGATGAGTGCAGATAAATAGTATGGCAAAGGCTTTATACATAGCGGAGAAGCCCAGCGTGGCACAGGAATTTGCGAAGGCTTTGAAGATCAACGGTCAGAGAAAAGACGGATATCTGGAATCTGATGATTCTGTGGTAACCTGGTGTGTAGGACACCTGGTTACCATGAGCTATCCCGAAAAATATGATATCAAGTTTAAAAGGTGGAGTTTTGATACCCTGCCTTTTTTGCCGCGCGAATTTAAATATGAAGTGATCCCCGGGTCAAAAAGCAGTTCGAGATCGTAAAAGGACTGCTGAACCGGCCGGATGTGGATACCATTTATGTGTGTACCGACTCCGGACGTGAGGGTGAATATATCTACCGTCTGGTAGCCCAGATGGCAGGAGTAAAGGGGAAAGTCCAGAAACGTGTGTGGATCGATTCCCAGACAGAGGAAGAAATCTTAAGAGGGATCCGTGAAGCGAAGGATATCTCGGAGTATGATAATCTGGCAGCATCTGCGTATCTCCGCGCAAAGGAAGATTATCTTATGGGAATCAATTTTTCCAGAGTTCTGACCTTGCGCTACGGAAGCAGTGTCACCAATTATCTCCATTCCAAATATCAGGCCATTGCAGTTGGGCGTGTGATGACCTGTGTTCTTGGCATGGTGGTGCGGAGAGAACGGGAGATCCGTGTCTTTGTGAAGACACCGTTTTACCGTGTCCTTGGCAGCATTGGACTTGCAGGCGAAAATTTTGACGGTGAATGGAGAGCTGTGGAAGGCAGCCGGTATTTCCAGTCTCCGTATCTTTATAAAGAAAACGGCTTCAGGAAAAAAGAGCATGCACAGATGCTGATCGATCAGCTGATGGTGAACCAGCCCCTTTCCTGTATTGTGGAAAAGGTGGAACGAAAAAAAGAAAACAAAAATCCGCCGCTTCTTTTTAACCTGGCAGAGCTTCAGAATGTGTGCTCAAAGCTGTTTAAGATCAGTCCGGACGAGACACTCCGGATCGTACAGGAGCTTTATGAGAAAAAGCTGGTGACTTATCCGAGAACGGATGCAAGAGTTCTTTCCACGGCAGTGGCCAAGGAGATATACAAGAATATTTCCGGTCTTCGAAATTATCAGCAGGCCGGTGCTGCGGCAGCAGAGGTTTTGGGGATGGAATCCTGGAAAAGCATTGCAAAAACCAGATATGTGAATGACAAGCAGATCACAGACCATTACGCGATCATTCCTACCGGTCAGGGATTGAACGCGCTTGGAAGCGTGTCTCTTACTGCACAGCGTGTGTACGAGACTATTGTACGGAGATTTTTGTGTATTTTTTATCCGCCGGCCGTTTATCAGAAGGTGAGTCTTGTGACGAAGCTGGACGGCGAGGCATTCTTTTCATCCTTTAAGGTTCTCAAAGAAGAAGGCTATCTGAAGATCGCCACTAATTCTTTTTCGCGGAAAAGGGCTTCAGACAGTGAGAAAAACAGAAATGGAGAGGAAGACGAGGTTTCCTGTGATACTGTACTCCTGGAGGCGTTGCAGAAGCTGAAAAAGGGTGATATACTTCCTGTGAACGGTTTGAGTATCAAGAGGGTGAGACTTCACCGCCCAAACGATACAATTCCGGTTCCATGATCCTTGCCATGGAAAATGCAGGACAGCTGATCGAGGATGAGGAGCTTCGAGCCCAGATTAAGGGAAGCGGGATCGGCACCAGTGCTACCCGTGCCGAGATCCTGAAGAAGCTTTTTAACATCAAATATCTGGCACTGAATAAAAAGACCCAGGTGATCACTCCAACGCTTCTTGGTGAAATGATCTTTGATGTGGTAAACTGCTCTATCCGGCAGCTTCTGAACCCGGAGCTTACGGCAAGCTGGGAAAAAGGCCTTACCTATGTGGCAGAGGGCAGTATTACGGAACAGGAATATATGGACAAGCTGGAACATTTTGTGCGGGTAAGGACCCGGCAGGTGGAGGCCAGCAATTATCAGTATAACCTGCGGCAGTTTTTTGATGCGGCCGCTGTAAATTACAGGAAGCAGGAGCGGGCTTCCGGACAGGGAGGAAAAAAATCATGATGAAAGATTTTACCATCAGCAATATGCTGGATCTGGGCGAGACCATCGCTGCAGAGCTTTTTGAGGGAAAGACCTATCCGTGGGAAGTTCTTCCGGAGATCGGAGATTTTATCATTAAACTGGGAAAAACTCTTGATCCGGCTGAGTATGAGGAAAAAGGCGAGAATATCTGGATCGCAAAATCAGCTGCTGTTGCACCGACAGCAAGCATCACAGGTCCGGCGATCATCGGTAAAGACGCTGAGGTGCGCCACTGTGCGTTTATCCGCGGCAAGGCCATTGTTGGCGAGGGCGCAGTAGTTGGTAATTCCACTGAGCTTAAGAATGCAGTACTGTTTAATAAGGTACAGGTTCCGCATTACAACTATGTTGGAGATGCAGTACTTGGATACAAGTCCCATATGGGAGCCGGATCAATCTGTTCTAACGTAAAATCCGACAAGAAACTTGTTGTTGTGAAAGACGGAGATGAGAAGATCGAGACCGGACTTAAAAAGTTCGGAGCAATGCTTGGAGATCATGTTGAGGTTGGCTGCGGTTCTGTACTCAATCCAGGAACTGTGATCGGAAGAAATTCCAATATCTATCCCCTGTCACCGGTAAGAGGATGCGTTCCGGCAGATTCTATTTATAAGAATACCAAAGAGATTATTAAGAAAAAGTAAGTAAAAGAAGATTTCTTTTTTACTGAAGTGATTCGTAAACAGAGAACAGGCCCGCAAAGCGGGCCGTTTTTTTGTTCAGTTTAAATTCTATCGGCATAGTGTCTCCCTGGAAAAAGGCCCCATTCCCATTCTGTCAAGAACAAAAATTCCCCTGAAAAGAAATTAACACTATGACAAAAACAAAATCCGCCTGATCACCACCAGTCCTATAATATGGACCGGATAAAACCAGTAGAAGAAGTATTTCGCCGCTTTTCCGCGGATAAATCCTCTTTCTCCATTGTACATGTTAATGGACAGAAAGGCGAAACAGGCCCTCCATTCATAATAGAGCCAGCAGCTTCCCAGGATTGTCTGTCCCGGTTTATCGTTTCGCATATAATACATGATCAGCAGAAAAATATATCCCCGCCATCCGTAATCTGCTTTCAGAAAAATAGAAACAGCAAGCAGTCCCAGGATACAGAAAAGCTGCATTGTTTGTTCATCCTGAAAATGTTCGATTGCACAAAATGCCAGATACCCAAGGAAAAGAGTGAAAAACACATTCTGTTTTTCATAACGCAGAGTGTTGGTGAACATCAGGTTCCACGGGATTTCAGAAATCAGTGAAAAAATAAAAAGATTCATGCCATACCGGAAACGGTCATGGGTATGCAGAAATCCCTCCAGAAGGAGAAAACAGAAGATTGGAAATGCCACCCGTCCGATATCACGAAAAATCAGATACACACTGTATTCTCTTCCGAAAAGTGTAAAAAGAGTTTTAAGAGCAGGTTGATACATACTTAAAAGAATTGCGCCAATATGATCGATCAGCATAGTAACAACAGCGATCACTTTCAGCGTGCTTCCGCTGAGAATCCGGTATTTTTCTGGAAAAACAGATTCTGCTGACACATTCATAAAAAATACACCTCCAAGGTCAGACTTGCTAATATATTATCACAGATATAGAACAGTTGCCAGAAATATTTGACAGTTAGGTATATAATACCCGAAGAGATAACTTCCAATAATATACTTTTTATGGCAAAAAATTATCAAATATGACTGGACGAAACAAAGGTTTTGTGAGAAAATACCCATAGGATGTTATCGAACTTTTTTTCTCAATAACATCGGTCAATCTATACTTGAAAGGAGTTTTAAAATGATTTATTCACGCGAAGTAGAAGAAATGTGTCCAGTGGCACAGGGCGTACATCATGGTGCCGCTCCGATCCCGGAAGAAGCAAAATGGGTTCAGGCAAAAGAAGTAAAGGATATCTCCGGATTTACACACGGTGTAGGCTGGTGTGCTCCGCAGCAGGGTGCCTGTAAGCTGTCCCTTAACGTAAAAGAAGGAATCATTCAGGAGGCACTTGTTGAGACAATCGGATGTTCAGGAATGACTCATTCAGCAGCTATGGCAGCAGAGATTCTTCCAGGACTTACTGTAATGGAGGCACTGAACACAGACCTTGTATGTGATGCAATCAATACAGCTATGAGAGAGCTTTTCCTTCAGATCGTATACGGACGTTCCCAGTCTGCATTCTCCGAGGACGGACTTGCAGTAGGTGCTGGTCTTGAGGATCTTGGAAAAGGACTTCGTTCTCAGGTTGGTACAATGTATGGAACTCTGAAAAAAGGACCTCGTTACCTTGAGATGGCTGAGGGTTATGTTACAGGTATCGCTCTTGATGAGGACGATGAGATCATCGGATATCAGTTCGTAAGCCTTGGAAAAATGACTGACTTCATTAAGAAAGGTGATGACCCGAACACAGCATGGGAGAAAGCAAAAGGTCAGTACGGCCGTGTTGCAGATGCTGTTAAGATCATCGACCCAAGAAAAGAGTAATTACATTCGTAAGGTAAAAAAATCAGGAGGTTACAGGAAATGGCTTTATTTGAATCATATGAGAGACGAATTGACAAGATCAATTCTGTTTTAAACAGCTATGGAATCGCTTCTATCGAAGAAGCTGAGAAAATCACTAAAGACGCAGGTCTGAACGTTTACGATCAGATCAAAGGCATTCAGCCGATCTGCTTCGAGAACGCTTGCTGGGCTTATACAGTAGGTGCAGCAATCGCAATCAAAAAAGGCTGCAGAAGAGCAGCTGATGCAGCAGCAGCTATCGGAGAGGGACTTCAGGCATTCTGTATTCCGGGATCCGTTGCAGACACACGTAAAGTAGGTCTTGGACATGGAAACCTTGGAAAAATGCTTCTTGAGGAAGAGACAGACTGCTTCTGCTTCCTTGCAGGACATGAGTCTTTCGCAGCAGCTGAGGGTGCTATCGGTATTGCTGAGAAAGCAAACAAAGTTCGTAAAAAACCTCTTCGTGTCATCCTGAACGGTCTTGGTAAAGACGCTGCTCAGATCATCTCCCGTATCAACGGCTTTACATATGTAGAGACAGAGTATGATCCATATAAGAACGAGGTTAAAGAAGTATTCCGTAAATCCTATTCAGAGGGACTTCGTGCAAAAGTTAACTGCTACGGCGCAAACAGTGTTCCGGAAGGTGTTGCTATCATGTGGAAAGAGGGCGTTGACGTTTCCATCACAGGAAACTCCACAAACCCGACTCGTTTCCAGCATCCGGTAGCAGGAACATACAAAAAAGAGTGCAACGAGAAAGGTAAAAAATACTTCTCAGTTGCTTCTGGCGGTGGTACAGGACGTACACTTCACCCGGACAACATGGCAGCAGGTCCTGCTTCCTACGGTATGACTGATACACTTGGACGTATGCATTCTGACGCTCAGTTCGCAGGATCTTCTTCCGTACCAGCTCACGTAGAGATGATGGGTCTCATCGGCGCTGGAAACAACCCGATGGTTGGTATGACAGTTGCTGTAGCTGTTTCCGTACAGGAAGCTGCTGACGCTGGTAAGTTCTAATTTCAGATAACGAAAAATATTGGGAAAGGCTGTAAACTCTAGGGTTTGCAGCCTTTTTTTTATGCAAAGCGTGATGCGATTTTGAAGAATTTGTGAAACAAATTTCAGAAAAGTTCATAAAATAAAATAAAGCTGCAGTGGCAGGTTATTTATGGAAGCACTTGTGAATTATATTAAACCGGAATTGCTGATTACAGCAGTTGCTTTGTATTTTATGGGAATCGCACTGAAGGAAGCCCAGACTGTGAAGGATAAATATATTCCGCTGATACTGGGAAGTGCAGGGATTCTTATATGTGGGATTTATGTATTTGCCACCTGCTCCTGTGTTGGTGGCCAGGACATTGCCATGGCGGTATTTACATCTGTAACACAGGGAATCCTGGTAGCAGGACTTTCTACATATGTAAATCAGCTGATCAAACAGTTAGAAAAAGATGAATAACTGCATATGATAAAGAGAAAGATGAAAAAAGAGAATTATATGAATATCATAAAAATGATCAGCAAAAAGAATTGTTATATCGGCCAGAATAGGCCGGCATATATTGTGATCCACGAAACGGATAACTGGAGTAAGGGGGCAGATGCCAAAGCCCATGCAACAGCGATGAAAAATGGTAATCTGGCCGGTACTGTGCATTATTATGTAGATTCTAAATCCATATATCAGACTCTGGATCACAGCGACGGAGCCTGGGCTGTAGGTGACGGAAAAGGAAAATACGGCATCACGAACAGAAATTCTATCAGCATCGAGATCTGTGTGAATCCGGAAACTGATTATTACACAGCTGTAGACAAGACAGAACAGCTGGCGGCTCTTTTGCTGAAGCAGTATGGATGGAAGACTGACAGGCTGAAAAGGCATTACGATGCTTCTGGAAAACATTGCCCCAGAAGATTAATGGATGAAGGTAAGTGGTCGGAATTTTTGAAAAAAACAGATGCATATATGAAGACAGGGCAGAGTATGGGAAAAATAGAAACAGGACAGAAAAAAGACACACAGAAGAACCCGAAAACAATAAGATCAGCAGCAAAAACGTCTGTACTTACAGAAAAAATCAGCATACAGCTCCCTGTTATCAGGAAAGGAAGCAAAGGAACTTCCGTATCCATGCTGCAGGCTATGTTAGGAGTGACTGTTGATGGATCTTTTGGTGCGAAAACCGAAGCTTCATTAAAAACATTCCAGAAAAATGTGAAAATTTCAGCAGATGGTATTTGCGGAGCATCAACCTGGAAAAAAGTGATCGAACACATGAAAGCAAATACAAAGTAAAAATAAACAGAGCCTATATCGGAAACAACAGGGAAGTATCCGCAATTACGGACACTTCCCCGAATATGTTTTATCAGGCGTTCTCAAGTGCCTGATCCAGATCTTTGATAATATCATCCGCATTTTCAATACCAATGGAAAGACGGATCATTCCAGGAGAAACCCCTGCTTCAACCAGCTGTTCGTCGTTCATCTGACGATGAGTATGGCTGGCCGGATGAAGGACCATGGTAATAGAAGCGGCAACATGGGTAGCAATTGTGGCAAGCTTCAGGCTGTCCATAAAACGGACTGCTGCATCACGGCCGCCGGTCAGCTCAAAGGAGATAACACCGCAGGTTTGACCGTTTTTCATATATTTCTGTGCCAGTGCATGATATTTGTCATCTGGAAGACCGGCATAGTTTACGTGAGAAACTTTTTTGTGGGCATTCAGGTACTCAGCGATCTTCTGTGCATTGGAACAGTGGCGTTCCATACGGAGCGGAAGTGTCTCCAGTCCGAGATTCAGAAGAAAACAGTTCATTGGAGACGGAATAGAGCCAAGATCACGCATCAGCTGAGATGTAGCCTTGGTGATATAGGCTTTTTTACCAAACTGTTTGGTGTATATTACACCGTGGTAGGATTCATCCGGCTCTGTCAGACCATGATACTTATGTCCATAAGCATCCCAGTCAAAGTTTCCGCTGTCAACAATGGCACCGCCAACCTGAACAGCATGTCCGTCCATATATTTGGTGGTAGAGTGAGTAACGATATCAGCACCCCACTCGAACGGGCGGCAGTTTACCGGTGTGGCAAAAGTGTTGTCCACAATAAGCGGCACGCCGTTCTGATGTGCAACGCGTGCAAATTTCTCAATATCAAGAACAACAAGAGCAGGGTTGGCAATAGTCTCTGCAAAAAGAACCTTTGTATTCGGCTTAAATGCAGCTGCGATCTCTTCCTCGCTGGCATCTGTATCAACGAATGTGCAGTCAATTCCCAGCTTCTTAAAGGTAACAGCAAGAAGATTGAACGTTCCACCGTAAATTGTGGAAGCTGCAACAACATGGTCGCCTGCTTCACAGATGTTAAATACTGCATAGAAGTTAGCTGCCTGTCCGGAAGAAGTAAGGATCGCAGCAACACCGCCTTCCAGATCAGCAATCTTCGCAGCGACTGCATCATTGGTTGGATTCTGGAGACGGGTGTAGAAATATCCATCTGCTTTCAGGTCAAATAACTGTCCCATCTCATCTGTTGTATCATACTTATAGGTAGTGCTCTGGTAAACTGGAAGTGCACACGGTTCACCTTTGGAAGGAGTGTAGCCGGAATGGATACATTTGGTTTCTAAATTATAATCGCTCATAGGGGTAATTCCTTTCTGAAACATCTTATTTCCGTAGAAAATGAAATGCTCTTGTTCATTTTTTATAAATCTATCTACGATTATAACTCTTTATGTGTGAAAACACAACAATATTCTCCGTAAACTATAGTAGGGTATAAGGGAAAAGAAAGAAGTGCGTTCTGGTGCACACATCAAAATGTTACATAATTAACACAAAGAACAGGGAAGATAGCACTTGCCGTTAGCTGTATAATTAAAAAACATCTAAAAACTCTTGAAAAATCAACAGAAAATTGTAAATCAAGTAACGAATTGTGAAAACGCATAAAATTGAATCAGAAAATTTGTACAAAAAGGATATTGCGTTCACGTGCACAAAATGATAATATAGCATCATCAAGAACAGAACAGAAAAACAAACAAAATAATAAAATGAACGGAGGAATTTAAAATGTTAAGAGTTGGAGTTATCGGATGCGGCGGAATGGGAAGAGATCATATCAGAAGACTGACAGAGAAAATCCAGGGAGCGGAAGTGGTAGCTGTTTCAGATGTATTTGAGGAAAGTGCAAGGAAAGCAGCCCAGATCTGCGGAGCAAAAGTTTATGCAGACAGTAAGGAACTCATTAATGCAGAGAGCGTAGATGCAGTATTTATCGTATCTCCGGGCTTTGCACATGTAGATTCCCTTCTTCAGGCAATCGAGGCCGGCAAGAGAATTTTCTGTGAGAAACCATTATGTACAACTGCTGAGGACTGTCTGAAAGTGGTAAAGGCAGAGGAGGCAGCCGGCAAACACCTTATCCAGCTCGGATTTATGAGACGTTATGATAAGGGATATCAGCAGATCAAGGAGGCACTTGCAACCGGTGAATACGGCGAGCCGCTGATCCTTCACTGTACACACAGAAATCCGGAGGTAGGAACCAATTATAATACACCGATGGCTGTGCACGATACCGCAATACATGAGATCGATGTTCTTCACTGGCTTGTAGATGACGAGTATGAATCCGCACAGGTAGTAATGCCAAGAGTGACAAAATATTCTCACTCCGAACTGAAAGATCCGCAGATCATGATGCTCCGTACAAAAAAAGGCGTTTGCATTGATGTGGAAGTATTTGTAAACTGCAAGTTCGGATATGACATCAACTGTGAAGTTGTATGTGAGGATGGCGCGCTGAAAATGGCACAGCCGGCTTATCCGTCTATCCGTAAAAATGCAGCAGTATCCAGTGCCATTGACACAGACTGCTTCGTAAGATTTAAAGACGCTTATGATAAAGAAGTTCAGGACTGGGTTGACAACGCAGAGGCAGGAGTAATCACAGGACCGAATGCATGGGATGGATACCTGGCAGCGATCACTGCAGATGCTCTTGTAAAAGCACAGGAAACCGGTCAGATCGAGAAGATCGTCACAGCAGTTGAGAAGCCGGAATTTTATAAATAAATATATATTACGAACTCCACCTCATCAAGTGTGAGTTATCATACCAGCTTATTGTCGCAGGCTTTCCCAATGTGCCTGCGGCGGCAGTCACCGGCAGAGTCCGATTCCGCTACGGTTTTACAGAAGCTGCAGCGGAAATCCTCCGGTGAGATCGATCAGAATAATCGACTGAAAAGTAAAAATATATGGAGGGTATTGAAGATGAAATTAGGATTTAATGAAGCAACTGCACTGGAATGTAAAGGACAGTCTCTTATGGCAGACCTGGAGATGTGTGAGAAATATGGCTTTGATTATATTGAGATCCGCTTTGATTGTGTAAAGGATTATCTTAAAGAGCATACACTAGAGGAAATGGCAGACTGGTTTAAGAACCATCATCTGAAACCATGGGCATATAACACTCTGATCTTCTTTAACCAGAGAGATGAGGCAGGGGAAAAAGAGATTGACGACGAAGTTAATTTTATTCTGAAGGTTTCCGAAGCTATCGGAATGAAAATGCTGATCACAGTTCCAAGTTTTGATGTAAAAGATAAATCTGTAAGTGAGATTAAAGAAGAAGCAGTTGCACGTCTTCGTTATCTTTCTGACAAAGTGGGCTCTGAGATGAAGATCTCTCTGGAGTTCTGTGGTGCACCGAACTGCTCCATCAACCAGTTTGGGACAGCTTATGATGTAGTAAAAGCAGTGGACAGAGATAATGTAGGCATTACTGTGGACACTTTCCATTTCCATGAGATGTGTTCACGCCTGGAAGATTTAAAAGCAGCAGATGGCAGGAAGATTTTTGCATACCATTTAAATGACTGTGAGGATCTTCCTCTTGGCTCCTGTGGAGACGATAAGAGACTGTGGCCGGGTGAAGGTGTTGTGGATCATGCGGGAATCGCAGCAGCACTGAAGGAGATTGGCTTTGACGGTGTATGCACTATCGAAGAGTTCCGTCCGGAATACTATGCAATGAGCCATGAGGACAACGTGAAAAAGGCTGCGGAAGTTACCAGAGACTTTGTGCAGAAATATTTCGGATAATTCATTCAGAAAGGTCCGACCTTAAACCGATAGGAGGTAGATACTATGGCTGGTAAGGGAATCCCTGAATTGTTGAATTATAAGCAGAAGGGGAAAGACTTGAATGAATTCATCAAGGTTCCGTTGTCGGAAAAACTGGCATATTGCTTTGGCGATCCGGCACTGACCTTGATGTATACCATGACTACAACACTGCTGATCTATTTTTATACCAATGTTGTTGGAATATCAGCAGGTGCAGTAGGAATGATCATGCTTTTGTCCCGTGTTTTTGACGGATTTTCAGATGTGCTGATGGGAACTATTATCGACCGGACTCATTCCAGGTATGGAAAAGCCAGGATCTGGATCTTAAGACTTGCGGTTCCCTATGCGCTGGCAGCGGTGCTTCTGTTCACCATGCCGCCGATAGGAAATATGGGAAAGATCATCTATGCTTTTGTTACCTATAATATCATGAATACGGTTGTATACACTGCTATCAGCCAGCCATTCCATGCACTGGGATCTCTGATGAGCCGTGACCGCCGTGAGCGTGATGTGATCTGCAATATTCGCATGGTATTGTCTATTACGGCAAGTATGATCATTACTGCGTTTACGCTGCCGCTGATCAATATCGTGGCAAATATTACAGGCAATCAGCAGATGGCCTGGATCCTGGTAACTGCTGGCTATGCGATCATTTCTGTCGGTGTACTTGTGAATACTTACATGGTCTGTACAGAGCGTGTTTCAGCAGCAAAACAGGAAAAGGAAGATATTCCTTTTGCGGAAGCATTTAAAGCAACTGTTACTAACCGGTATTTTCTCATTGCTCTGGGGCTGATGATCTTTTATACCGCATATCAGATCATTATCGGAACGGATCTTACCTATTATTGTCAGTATGTACTTGGAAATGTAGACCTCGTCATGCCTCTTTCCGCAGCGGAGAAACTGGCAACTGTGGCAGGAATTGCCCTTCTGCCGAAGGTGCTTCCGCGCTATGGAAAAAGAAATCTCATCTGTGCTGGCTGTATCCTGGGGGTTGCAGGACAGCTTCTGTTTCTGA
The DNA here is from genome assembly GCF_003474435.1 of Ruminococcus sp. AF46-10NS. Taxonomy (GTDB): domain Bacteria; phylum Bacillota; class Clostridia; order Lachnospirales; family Lachnospiraceae; genus Blautia_A. The sequence goes on along the minus strand of NZ_QRNF01000018.1, from coordinate 35,314 downwards.
TGAATATTACCAGCGTTTCTCTTGGCGTTGTAACCTGTATTATGAGAGGAATCGGAATCGCACCGTTTTATGGCGTGCAGTATTCTCTTCCAAGTGATGCCATTGAGTATGGCCAGTGGAAAACAGGCAAGCGTGTGGAGGGTCTGATGTTTTCATCTATGAGCATGGGCCAGAAAGCAGGTTCAGGACTGACTTCTGCTATTATGGGAGGAATTCTTTCTGCAGCATATTTTGATGGAACAAAGGCAACAGCAGCGGAGCAGTCGGCTGAAGCCATCCGTGTGATCAAGGGATTTTATCTGTATGTTCCGATAGCAATCTGGGTGGTGATGTTTGGGATCGCAGCCTGCTATCAGTTGGATAAAGTTTATGACAGGATGATGAGAGAGCTGATCCAGAGAGAAGCTGGAGAAAAAACTGCATCTGTACAGGGCGAGATCCAGTCCATGCCATTACCGGAAGCTTCCGGAAACCGGATCAACGTGGCAATTGGAAGACTGTATGGCAGCAGTGGAAGAAAGATTGCCGAGGATGTTGCAAAAGCACTGGACTGCAAGGTTTATGACCGCCAGATCATTTGTCTTATGGCAGAAAAGTTCGGTATGGAGAAAGCAGATCTGGAAAGCGTAAAGCAGTATCTGGATTCTTACAATTATGAGGATTCTGAGCTTACGTTTTCCCCGTATGGACATTCATCGGCAGGTGCGGCAGCAGATTATACAGGTGTTCAGATGTTTGAAGTGCAGAGTCGGATCATCCGTGAGCTTTCTGAGAGAAGGCCAGGTGTATTCCTGGGAAGATGTGCCAACTATGTGCTTCGTGGAGAGCCGCATACATACAGCTTTTTCGTTTCTGCAGATGATGATTACCGGGAAAAAGAGGGACAGGAATATTATAAAGGTCAGTCTCTTGGAGAGCTGAAAAAACGTGATCAGATCCGAAATGAATACTATGAGAAGTTTACCGGAATCCGCAGAGACGATCCCCATTATTATGATATGGTGATCAATGTATCCAAAACAGGAGCGGCCGGAGCTGCAGGTCTGATCCTGGATTATATCCGGAATAAAGAAGAGGAAAAAGGAGGGAATATATCATGAAGATCGCATTTGACGTAGATGTTCTTGCAAAGCAGATGGATATCAACCGTATGGTTCATCAGGTTGCAGATTGGGGGTACAAATATATTGAACAGTCTCCTCATCCGAGAATCAATCCATTCTATAAGCATCCGCTGTTTTCGAAAGAGTGTGAGGAGGAATACAGACAGGCTTTGAGGGAAACCGGTGTAGAGATTTCTTCTTTTATCGTAGTATACCGTTGGTCCGGTCCGACAGAGGAACAGAGGCAGTTTGCGGTTGCAAACTGGAAGCGTATGATACAGATCGCAGGAGATATGGGCGTAAAAGTTATCAATACAGAGCTTTCCGGTGATCCGAACCAGCAGGAGATCTGCAATGGTATGTGGTTTAAATCCATGGAAGAGCTGCTTCCGCTGATTGAGCGTGAGGGCATCCGCGTGGAAATCCAGTCCCATCCGTATGATTTTTGCGAGCTGAATAATGAGACCTGTGATATGGTGAAATCGTTCCGTTCTCCGAACCTTGGATACGTATATTCTTCTCCGCATGGATTCTTCTATGATGAAGGAAAAGGTGATGTGCGTTCCATGCTGAAATATGCAGGCGATGAGCTGACACATGTGCTCTTTGCAGATACTTTTAACCAGACTATGGACTGCAGATATATTCTGAATCCACCGTGGCTTAATGGACGTGGAAAAGCAGATGTGACTGTACATCAGCATTTGGCTATGGGTGAAGGAGATGTGGATTTTGATGGAATTTTTGAGACATTGAGAAAAATGGATTTCGCCAACAAGCAGTTGAAACCAGATGCGCCGAAAGCCGGCGGCGATAATATTGCCTGCGTTTCCATGTTTGGATTCCCTGAGAAGATGGATAAACAGGCACCGGAAGCAAGAGAGCGGATTGAAAGAGAACTGCTGGGTAAATAATGAATGCGTACAGGAACACGGTTTCCAGGATGAAAGTTTCATTGTGGAAACCGTGTTTTTTGCTGCCTTTTTTACAAAAACTTTACATATATCAAACAACTGTCTTGTCACATGTAAAGGACTGTGGTATTATGTGTAAGATGTTTTGAAAAAGCTACATGATAATAAAAAAAGCAGATCAGAAGCATCTGCATAATAAAGACCAGAAAGCAAAAGCAGGAATTCGAAAAAAACCTGCAGGAAAGGTGAAAGATAATGACAGTTGCAGAAGAAATCCAGAAATTAAAAAAAGAAAAAGATGCCATCATCCTTGCACACTACTACGTGCGTCCCGAAGTACAGGATGTAGCTGATTATATAGGAGATTCCTTTTATCTGAGCAAGATCGCAGCCAGTGCGAAAGAGAAGACCATCGTGTTCTGCGGCGTAGGATTTATGGGAGAGAGCGCAAAGATATTAAGTCCGGACAAAACCGTTCTGATGCCTGCAATGGATGCAGATTGTCCGATGGCTCATATGGCAACAGAGGAAGGCATCCGCAAAGTGCGTGAAGAATATGACGATGTAGCAGTTGTCTGTTACATCAATTCCACAGCAGCATTGAAAGAACTTTCAGATGTATGTGTTACTTCCGCAAATGCAGTAAAGATCGTGAAGGCACTTCCGAACAAAAATATCTTTTTTATTCCGGACAGAAATCTTGCACACTTTATTGCGGAGCAGGTTCCTGAGAAAAATTTTATTTATAATGAAGGATTCTGCATTGTCCACGAATTTATGGATCCGGAAGAAGTAAAAAAAGCGAAAGAGGACCATCCGGATGCACTGGTTCTGGCTCATCCGGAATGTCCGCAGACAGTTTTGAAACAGGCTGATTATATCGGAAGCACATCCGGGATCATTAAATATGCGCAGGAAAGCGATAACAAAGAATTTATCATCTGCACAGAATGCGGCGTTCAGTACAAGCTGGAAACCACCTGCCCGGATAAAAAATTCTACTTCACAGAAACGGTTCCGGTCTGCAAAAACATGAAAAAAGTACTTCTGGAAAAAGTTCTCCATGTTCTGAAAACAGGAGAGAATGAAGTGCATGTAACAGATGAGACTCGTGAAAAAGCAAAGAAACCGCTGGAACGGATGCTGGAACTGGCAAAATAGACAGAGACAGAGAGGCGAAATGCAATGAAAATTAAAACAGATGTAGTGATCGTCGGAACAGGTGTTGCAGGAATGTTCAGCGCGCTGAAACTTCCGCGGGATAAAAAGATCGTGATCATCACAAAAGAGGATATGAGAAGCAGTGATTCTTTCCTGGCGCAGGGTGGAATCTGCGTGCTCCGTGATGAAAATGATTACGACAGTTATTTTGAAGATACCATGAAGGCAGGACATTACGAAAACAGAAAAGAATCCGTTGACATTATGATCCGAGGTTCCAGGGACATCATTAATGACCTTGTTGGATATGGTGTGGATTTCAAGATGGATGGAGATGATTTTGCCTATACAAGAGAAGGCGCACATTCCAGGCCGAGGATCCTTTATCATGAAGATATCACAGGAAAAGAAATTTCCGAAAAGCTTCTCCAGCAGGTGTTAAAGCTTGATAATGTAACAATTCTGGAATATACTACCATGCAGGATATTCTTGTGGAAAACGACAAATGTGCGGGCTTAAAGGCTGTTTCCGCGGAAGGTAACAGAGATCGTCTGAAAGCAATGGAAGCTGGAAATGCTGTGAAGATCCAGGAGGAAATCCAGCCAGGTGGAGAGATCCAGGTAGAAATCTATGCACAGGATACAATCCTGGCAAGTGGCGGAATCGGAGGAAGATATGAGCATTCCACCAACTATCCACATCTCACAGGTGACGCCCTTGATATTGCGAAAAAACATAATGTGCGTCTGGAACATCTGGATTATGTGCAGATCCATCCGACAACGCTGTACTCCAAGAGACCAGGCCGAAGATTTCTGATCTCAGAGTCAGTCCGCGGAGAAGGCGCAGTACTTTATAACAACAAAAAAGAGCGCTTTGTCAATGAACTTCTTCCAAGAGATGTAGTAACAAATGCGATCCGGGAAGAAATGAAAAAAGAAGGAACAGATCACGTATGGCTTTCCATGGAGAATATTGATAAAGATACGATCCTGAATCATTTTCCGAATATTTATCAGAGATGTCTGGAAGAAGGCTATGATGTGACAAAGGAATGTATCCCTGTTGTTCCTGCTCAGCATTATTTCATGGGAGGAATCTGGGTGGATTCTGACAGCAAGACCAGTATGGACCGGCTTTATGCAGTGGGAGAGACCAGCTGCAACGGTGTACATGGAGCAAACAGGCTGGCAAGTAATTCCCTGCTGGAAAGCCTTGTGTTTGCAAAACGCGCGGCGAAAGCAATTTCCACAGAAAAGAAAAGTGCTGCAGGTGCGGCGTGAATGCAGCCTGCAATATAAATATGCGTATTATGAAAGAAGGGAGCAGCCTTGCTTCGGAGAACAGGGCTGCTATGATAATTAGGAAAGAGAAGGTATTGTAAAATGAATAAAATTACAATGACACTCCAGGTAGATCATCTGATCCTGGAGGCTTTAAAAGAAGATATTTCAAGCGAAGACGTTACCACAAACTCTGTTATGAAAGAAGCAGTTCCGGGAGAGGTAGACCTGATCTGTAAAGAGGATGGAATCATTGCGGGACTGGAAATCTTCAGCCGTGTATTTACGCTTCTGGATGCTGATACAAAAGTAGAGCTGTTCTGTAAAGACGGTGATGAAGTAAAAAAAGGCCAGAAAATGGGAAAAGTTACCGGAGATATCCGCGTGCTTCTTTCCGGCGAGCGTGTGGCACTGAATTATCTGCAGAGAATGAGCGGAATCGCAACTTACACACATTCTGTTGCGTCTCTTCTTGAGGGAACGGGGATCACTTTACTGGATACCAGAAAAACAACGCCGAATATGCGTATTTTTGAGAAATATGCAGTTCGCGTAGGCGGCGGACAGAACCACAGATATAATCTTTCTGATGGAGTTCTGCTGAAAGACAATCACATCGGAGCGGCAGGAAGCGTTACAAATGCTGTAAAAATGGCACAGGAGTACGCTCCTTTTGTCCGCAAGATCGAAGTTGAGGTGGAAACTCTTGCTCAGGTAAAAGAAGCTGTTGAGGCTGGAGCAGATATCATCATGCTTGACAATATGACTCCGGAAATAATGAAAGAAGCAGTAAAACTCATTGACGGAAGAGCGAAAACAGAATGTTCCGGAAATGTTACAAAAGAAAATATTGCAAAGATCAGGGATGTTGGTGTAGACTATGTATCAAGTGGTGTATTAACACATTCCGCACCGATTCTTGATATTTCACTTAAGAATCTTCATCCGCTTTCCTGAAGATCACAGAATTTTGCAAAATACCGAGTGCTGTGACAGGAAATATCCGGAATATCAGAAAAAAAGAAGCGAGAATTGTCGGAAGCAGAGGCATAACAGGTAATATCTGAACCGGGTGGGAGATATCGCGAGAATGAAGGAGACAGATATCGGAATAAATAGTACAGGTACAGCCAGGAAAGGGGAACTTAAATGACTGGTTCAGAACGCAGGACAGCGATCATGGATCAAATTAAAAACAGTGACCGGCCGGTCTCGGGAAGTGCTCTGGCCAGAACATTTCAGGTCAGCAGACAGGTGATCGTGCAGGATGTTGCGCTGATACGCGCAGAAGGGAACGACGTGATATCCACCAACAGGGGATATATTTTCAATGCTCCTCATACTGTGAGCCGGATATTCAAAGTGCATCATACAGATGCAGATCTGAAGAATGAGCTCTGCGGGATTGTGGATCTTGGCGGAAAAGTGATCAATGTAATGGTGAATCACAGAGTTTACGGACATATCGAGGCAGAACTGAATATCAGCTCCAGACGCCAGGTTGAGAATTTTATGGAGGATATCCGAAGCGGCAAGTCCAGTCCTCTGAAGAATATCACAGCGGATTATCATTATCATAAAGTAGAAGCAGAATCCGAGGAAATCCTGGATATGATCCAGGATATGCTGAAACGGCGAGGATTTCTGATCGAAGCAGAATAACAGAAGTCAGATACAAAAAGAAAAGATATACAGAATGAGAAAATTCTGTTAATATGAAAATATAGTGATCACGAAAATAGGAGAAGGAATCCTGCATGGCAGGGTTCCTTCTTGCACCCTGCGGAAATGTGCACCTTGTGGAAATGTACAGACAGGGAAAACAGGATGCAGATATGAGGGTGAGAAAAAATACGGCTTGATATGCATGGAGGGGGAAATGGATTATCAGAGTATGTTTACATTTATGCTGGAGATGGCAGGAACTATTGCGTTTGCTGCTTCCGGAGCTATGGTGGGAGCGCAGCGGGGAATGGATATTTTCGGGGTCTGCGTTCTAGGAGTGGTGACTGCAGTGGGAGGAGGAGCTACCAGGGATATTATCCTGGGAATCGTGCCGCCGGGAATGTTTCAGGATCCGCTGTATACCATTGTGGCAACAGTGACGTCCTGTATTGTTTTTGCAGTGATGTACTGGAAACAGGAGCTTCTGGAAGGCGGGAACCGGCTGGTCTATGATAAGGTGATGCTGGTGATGGATACGGTTGGACTTGGCGTGTTTACTGTTATGGGTGTTGATAAGGGGATTTCACAGGGATATATGGGAAGAACTTTTTTTCTTGTGTTTCTTGGGACTGTCACAGGAGTTGGCGGCGGTCTGATCCGTGATATGATGGCAGGAGTACCGCCATATATTTTTGTGCGCCATATTTATGCCTGTGCATCTATTGTAGGTGCCATTGCCTGTGTTTGGATATACAGGCTGTGGGGTGGAGTGCCGGCTATGGTGATCGGAACGGTAGTGGTGATCCTGATCCGGTATCTGGCAGCGCATTATCGGTGGAATTTGCCGAGACTGAGAAGAGAATAATATATGAAAAGATCCGGAACATTTAAGGAATTGTTCCGGATCTTTTCTGGCTTTTATTTGGTTTATATTGCGTAGAAAGATTTTATCTGTTTTGATTATAAGAGGATCATGCGTCTGTATCCTGCAGAGCCAGGAAGCCTTCCTCGCCGGTACGGATCTTTACTACGTTTTCGATGTCGTAAACGAAGACTTTACCATCACCGATCTGGCCGGTATGAAGAACTGCCTTTGCAGTATCAATAACCTTCTGAACAGGTACGAGACTTACAACGATTTCGATCTTAACCTTCGGACGGAGGTTCATGTCAACCTCAACACCACGATAGTAGGTTGGAGCACCCTTCTGAACACCACATCCCATAACATTTGTGATAGTGATACCGGTTACGCCGATCTCGTTCATGGCCTGCATAAATTCATCCAGCTTGTTCTGACGTGTGATGATAACAACTTTTGTCAGTTTGTGTACGCCGTCTGCCGGAATCTCAGGAACAGATTCAGCAGGAGCAGAAGGAGCGTGTTTTACAACAGGGCTTTTACGGAAGTTCCCATTGGAGTCGGAGCCTTTGTCATGGTATCCTGTACAAAGAATCCATCGTATGCACTTGCAAGGCCATGCTCTTTCACATCCAGACCTGCAATCTCTTCCTCAGCGGAAACGCGAAGACCGATGGTGTGTTTGATCACCTGGAAGATAATTGTCATAGTAACAGCAACCCATGCGATAGTAATAGCCATACCAATAAACTGAACACCGAAGCCATGGAAACCACCGCCTGTGAGGAGACCTTTCCACTCGGTACCTGCACCGTCAGAGAAAAGACCTACAGCAAGAGTTCCGAAAGCACCGTTGAGACCGTGAACACCAACAGCACCAACAGGGTCATCAATTTTGAGAACTTTGTCAATGAATTCAATACCAAATACTACAATGAATCCGGAAATGATTCCGATGATAGCTGCAGATGTAGGAGATACAGTATCGCAGCCTGCTGTGATGGCTACCAGTCCTGCAAGAGAACCGTTGAGTGACATGGAAACATCCGGTTTTTTGTAGCGGATCCATGTGATCAGCATAACTGTTACAGTTGCAACGGCAGCTGCAAGGTTTGTTGTTACGAAGATTTTTCCGGCACTTACAATGGCATCGCCTTCCATGCTGACAGTGGATGCACCGTTGAAACCGAACCAGCAGAACCAGAGGATAAATACACCAAGTGCACCAACAGTAAGGTTATGTCCGGGGATTGCTCGGGATTTACCGGATTTGGAATATTTTCCGATACGAGGTCCGAGGATGATGGCACCGATCAGTGCAGCAACACCACCTACCATATGAACGGCACAGGAACCTGCGAAATCATGAAATCCCATCTGGCTGATAAATCCGCCGCCCCAGATCCAGTGGCCGGATACGGGGTATACAACGAGGCTGATCAGTAAGCTGTAGATACAGTAGGAAATGAATTTGGTACGTTCTGCCATGGCACCGGATACGATAGTTGCAGAGGTAGCACAGAATACTGTCTGGAAGATGAGAAATGCCCAGAAAGGAACTCCATCCGGAAGCATTGCGTTTCCGTAGTTTGCCTCTGAGGCGATTCCGCCGATCTTGCCGGAGAAACCGTTTCCTGCACCGAACATGATGCCGAATCCAACCAGCCAGAAGACCGGAGTTCCGATACAGAAATCCATCAGGTTTTTCATGATGATATTACCTGCGTTTTTTGCTCTTGTGAATCCTGTTTCAACCATTGCAAAGCCAGCCTGCATGAAGAAGACCAGTGCGGCACCGACGAGGACCCATAATGTGTTTACTGAAGAATACATAGTAACACTCCCTTTCCCAATTTTTTCCTTCCTATTATATAAGATATATACAGGAAGGATTTTTATAATACCGGACAGGAGAAAAACAGACAGAATTTATCCGGTATCAGTATAACGAAAAAGCGCAGGAGAGAGGAAATTCTCTTCCGCGCCTTTACGAAATCAAAATAAGTATATGTAAAACAGGGGATATCTGTATCGTGTGATTAATGGATGAGGAAATCGATAATGAATTATGAAGTAGAGTTCATAAGGGATATCCCCTGTATTTACCGTATGAAATTGTTATCTGATATCAGTTGTCAGATAGAGAATAACAGCTCGTCATAAGTCGGATATGGAAGTAACTCATCCGGGATCAGAGCCTCTGCCTCATCAGCAGATTTTCTTAAAGCTTCCATGTCTTCCAGAACAGTTTCCTGATAAGCCTTAGAGCATGCAAGTACATCGTCAGAAGAAGCAAGAGCTTTTGCTGTATCTGCTTTCAGAGTTTCCAGATCCGTTGCCATGGTGTCTGCAAGTGTACTCAGTTTGGAAATCAGAGCAACTTCGCTTGCTACAGAAACGTCAGCTACTACAGATTTCTTTGCAGCTGCAGTATCTGCAAGCTTTTCAACATATGTATATACAGAAGGAATTACCTGTTTCTGGATCATTTCAGCAAGAGTGTTGGACTCGATGTTGATGGTCTTATAATAGTTCTCAAGCCAGATCTCGTAACGGGAGAAGAGTTCTTCCTTTGTAAAGATGCCATGCTTTGTAAACAGCTCAATGTTCTTCTCGGCAATGAAATGAGGAAGAGCATCAGGAGTTGTTTTCAGGTTGTAGAGACCGCGTTTCTCAGCTTCTTCAACCCACTCGTCTGTATAGCCGTTTCCGTTAAAGATGATGCGTTTATGCTCTTCAATGGTTTTCTTAAGAAGTGCATGTACTGCGCTTTCCATTTCTTCTTCCGGAACATCCTTAAGAGCTGCGCTGAATTCAGCAAGAACCTCTGCAACAGCAGTGTTCAGTACGATGTTCGGGTTTGCAACAGATGCCGCGGAACCAAGCATACGGAACTCAAATTTGTTTCCTGTAAATGCAAACGGTGAAGTACGGTTTCTGTCAGTGGTATCCTTTGTGAAGTGAGGAAGTACCTTTGCTCCGATATCCATCTGTACTGCATGCTTGTTGTTGAAGAAGGTATCATTTTCAATGGATTTCAGTATGTCTGTCAGCTCGTCTCCGAGGAAGATGGATACGATCGCAGGCGGTGCCTCGTTTGCTCCGAGACGATGATCGTTTCCGGCACTTGCAACGGATACACGGAGAAGATCAGCGTAATCGTCAACGGCTTTAATAACAGCTACCAAAAATACCAGGAACTGTGTATTCTCTGCCGGTGTTTTTCCAGGATCAAGAAGGTTTACACCTGTGTCTGTGCTCATGGACCAGTTGTTGTGTTTACCGCTTCCGTTGATTCCCTCAAATGGTTTCTCGTGAAGGAGGCAGACCATGTTGTGCTTGTCAGCAACTTTTTTCATAATTTCCATGGTCAGCTGGTTGTGGTCGACAGCAACATTTGTGGTATCAAATACAGGAGCCAGCTCGTGCTGTGCAGGAGCAACCTCGTTATGCTTTGTTTTGGCCGGAATGCCAAGCTTCCAGAGCTCTTCGTCAAGATCATGCATGTAAGCAGCAACACGAGGTTTCAGAGCTCCGAAGTAATGATCCTCCATCTCCTGTCCTTTTGGTGCGGAAGCTCCCAGAAGTGTACGTCCGCAGAAAATCAGGTCTTTTCTCTTTTTATAGAGATCCTTGTCAACCAGGAAGTACTCCTGCTCAGGTCCTACTGTTGTGTTGATATGACGAACCTCTTTGTTTCCAAGGATGTGAAGAATACGAACTGCTTCTTTGTTAAGTTCATCCATGGAACGGAGAAGAGGAGTTTTCTTATCAAGTGCCTCTCCGCTGTAGGAACAGAATGCTGTAGGAATGTAAAGTGTCTTATCTTTGATGAATGCTGGTGAAGTAGGATCCCATGCTGTATATCCTCTTGCTTCGAAAGTAGCACGAAGACCACCTGACGGGAAACTGGATGCATCCGGCTCACCTTTTACCAGCTCTTTACCGGAGAAATCCATGATCACCTGTCCATCACCTGTAGGGGAGATGAAGCTATCATGTTTTTCTGCTGTTACGTTTGTCATCGGCTGAAACCAGTGTGTGTAATGTGTTGCACCGTTTTCGGTAGCCCATTCTTTCATTGCAACTGCTACGGAATTTGCAACATCCAGCTCCAGATGAGTTCCGTTTTCAATTGTTTTCTTTAATGCTTTGTACATGTCCTTTGGCAGTTTGCTTCGCATCACTTTGTCATTGAATACAAGGCTGCCATACATTTCAGGGATACTCTGTGCCATATAGGTACACTCCTTTCGATTTCACTCATTCATTATAATTTTTAATTATCTTATAAGGACCGCTGCCGGAATGACCGGGTATTACGGACCGAAAAAACAAAAAAAGCGCTTCAGATACTTGTCGTATCCAAAGCGCCTTTGCTTTATGTGTTGCAGTATACACCAAAATAAAATATTGTCAAGAGCTTTTTAAAAAAATCTAAAAAATCGATCAGGGCGATCGGACTGTCGGAAAATAGGCAGGGTTGACAAATCTTGTCCTTTTATTATAATCTGATATCGTAGTTATACATTCGAAAAGTCAGTGATCGCTATAAGGGATCATGGAAAAAGAAGCTTTTTGACCAGTTACAAAGATACACAATACGGAAAAACAGATGGAGGAAAATATGTCAGGAGTAAAGGAAGAATGTGGCGTATTCGGGATTTATGATCTGGATGGAGGGAATATTGCACCATCTATTTATTATGGTCTTACTTCGCTGCAGCACAGAGGACAGGAGTCCTGCGGAATGGCCGTTTCAAGGACGGACGGAGAAAGAGGAAACGTACAGTTTCATAAAGATCTCGGACTGGTAAGCGAAGTTTTACGAAAAGATGTTGTACATAATATGAATGGTGACATCGGAATCGGACATGTTCGTTATTCCACCACCGGAGAGTCTGTTGCGGAGAATGCACAGCCGCTGGTACTTTCTTATATTAAGGGAAGTCTGGCACTGGCACATAACGGAAATCTGGTTAATACAGAAGCTCTGAAATGGGAACTGATCCAGACAGGAGCGATCTTCCATACAACGACAGATTCAGAGGTTATTGCTTTCCATATTGCAAGGGAACGTGTTCATTCTGCAACTGTAGAGGAAGCAGTACATAAAACAGTAGAGAAGATCAGGGGCGGATATGCGCTTGTGATCATGAGCCCGAGGAAGCTGATCGGTGCCCGTGACCCGTACGGACTGAAACCACTTTGCCTTGGAAAGAGAGACAATGCTTATGTTCTGGCATCTGAGAGCTGTGCACTGACATCTGTAGGAGCGGAATTTATCCGTGATATTGAACCGGGTGAGATCGTCACGATCACCAGGGACGGACTGAAATCCAGCAAGCTGGCTGAACAGAAAAAGCATGCTCATTGTGTTTTTGAATATATTTATTTTGCAAGACTGGACAGCACTATGGATGGCGTAAAAATCTATGATGCAAGGATTCGTGGAGGAAAATCTCTTGCAAAGTCCTATCCGGTAGAAGCGGATCTGGTAACCGGTGTACCGGAATCCGGACTTCCGGCAGCAAAAGGCTATTCGGAGGAATCTGGAATCCCGTTTGGTTTTGCATTCTATAAAAACAGTTACATTGGAAGAACTTTTATCAAGCCTACACAGCAGGAGAGAGAGTCAAGCGTTCATCTGAAGCTGAGCGTTCTGGAATCAGTGGTGAAGGGTAAGAGAATCGTTCTGGTGGATGATTCCATTGTCCGTGGAACTACCATTGCCAATCTGATCCACATGCTGAAAGAAGCCGGAGCCAAAGAAGTACATGTACGTATCAGCTCCCCGCCATTTTTACATCCCTGTTATTTCGGTACGGATGTGCCGTCCAATGATCAGCTGATTGCGGCACAGCATAGTACGGAAGAGATTCGCAAGATGATCGGTGCGGATTCTCTTGGCTACATGCAGATCGATTATCTGGAAGGCATGGCAGGTGGCCTTCCGTTGTGCAAAGCATGCTTTGATGGTAATTATCCGATGGAGATACCAGAAGAAATCAAACAGGATTAATGAACTATATGGAATTAATCTCACAGTTAAAAATAATGGATTGAAAAATGAAAATATGAAAACTGCACAATAAATATCTAAGAAACCCGGATTTTATCATATAAAATTCGTTTCTATAGGAAAAACGTCCAAAACGATAAAAAATATCAACTTGACAAATCTGACAACATGAGACATAATGTGGAACAGCCAGATGAGAAAAGGCCGCTGGTCTGGAAAATACAGGAAAACAGCGAGGCCGGAACAATGCCGGTTTTTACCGAGATAAAAGAGAGGATGATATTTATGTCTAAAAAAATTAGATTGAATGCGACAGAGGATGTTAAAGAATTTGTTAAGGCTGCAAGTAAATGTGATTTTGATGTAGATATTTCATATAACAGAATTTTAATTGATGCAAAATCTATTCTTGGAATCCTCAGCATGGATCTGACCAAGGTTCTTACAGTAACCTGTCATGGTGAGGATCATGAGTTTAATTGTTTCCTTCAGAAATATGCAGTTGCCTGACAGACAGTGCAGAGACAGACAAGATATAAAAGACAAAAAAGAAAAGACAGACGTGGCTGCAGAGACAGGAGATCAGATGGAAATCCTCGGCAGACGTCTGTTTTTTATTTGTAACCATTTCATAGGAAGAAATTCTGCAGACTATATAAAAAATCTGTTATTGACAAATAAAAAAAAATAGTTTATAGTAAACCATATTTTATATGAAAGATAACTGACAAAGGCGTCAGGAACGGATACCACAGGGGAATTCTCGCCCCTTGGAACCTGTTCCGGACGCCTTTTTGTTGTGGAACACAAAATGGAGGAGGAAATCGAAGATGGCAGTAAAGTATGTTTTTGTAACGGGTGGAGTTGTTTCCGGTCTGGGAAAAGGAATTACCGCAGCGTCTCTTGGGCGCCTTCTGAAAGCCAGAGGGTATCAGGTGACCATGCAGAAATTTGATCCCTACATTAATATTGACCCGGGAACTATGAACCCCATTCAGCATGGAGAGGTTTTTGTAACCGATGACGGTACAGAGACTGATCTTGACCTTGGACATTATGAACGTTTCATTGATGAAAGCCTTGACAAAAATTCCAATGTGACAACCGGTAAGATTTACTGGTCTGTTCTTCAGAAAGAGCGTCATGGTGATTTCGGCGGAGGTACCGTTCAGGTGATCCCGCATATTACCAACGAGATCAAGAGTCGTTTTTACAGAGCAAAATCCGCAGACGAAGACAGAATTGCCATCATCGAGGTTGGCGGTACAGTCGGTGATATTGAGAGCCAGCCGTTCCTAGAATCCATCCGTCAGTTCCAGCATGATGTGGGACATGACAATGCGATCCTTATCCATGTAACTCTGATCCCATATCTCCGTGCTTCCGGAGAGATGAAGACCAAACCGACCCAGGCCAGTGTAAAAGAGCTTCAGGGAATGGGAATCCAGCCGGATGTCCTGGTATGCAGAAGTGAGTATCCTCTTACTGAGGATATCCGTGGAAAGATCGCCCTGTTCTGTAATGTGCCTGTAAGCAATGTGCTTCAGAATCTGGATGTGGAATATTTATATGAAGCTCCTCTTGCAATGGAGAGAGAAAAGCTTGCAGACGTGGTACTGCAGAGCTTAAGACTTGAGAACCGCAAACCGGATCTTACAGACTGGGAGAATATGGTGGAAAATCTCCGTCACCCTGATAAAACTGTGAAGATCGCGATGGTTGGTAAGTATACACAGCTTCATGATGCATACTTGAGTGTTGTGGAAGCACTGAAGCATGGAGGAATCTCCTGCCGTGCAAAGGTTGATATCGTGTGGGTAGATTCTGAAGAACTCAATGAGAAGAATCTGGATCAGACCCTTCATTCCGTAGATGGTATCCTGGTTCCGGGAGGATTCGGAAACCGTGGTACAGAAGGAATGATCCTGCGGCGCAGTATGCAAGAGTTCATAAGATCCCGTACCTTGGAATCTGCCTTGGAATGCAGATGGCTATTGTGGAATTTGCCCGCCATGTGCTTGGATATGAAGATGCCAACAGTATTGAGCTGGCACCGGAAACAACGCATCCGGTCATTGCCTGATGCCAGATCAGGAGGATGTGGAAGATCTTGGAGGAACCCTTCGTCTTGGAAGCTATCCGTGTGTGCTTGCAGAAGGTTCAAGATCCTATGAGCTTTTTGGGAAGAAAGAGATTCAGGAACGCCACAGACATCGTTATGAGGTAAACAACGCATTCCGTAAGGAACTGGACGAAAAGGGAATGTCCATTGTGGGAACATCCCCGGATGCTCATATTGTTGAGATGATCGAAATTGCCGGACATCCGTTCTTTGTGGGAACACAGGGGCATCCGGAATTTAAATCCAGACCAAACCATGCACATCCTCTGTTCCGTGGGTTTGTGCAGGCGGCAGTTGATAAAAAGACGGCAGAAGAAGCTGCAATGAAAGGATGAGAAAAATGAGAGAAGTAGCAAATCAGCAGCAGGGCCTCTACCGCCCTGAATTCGAACATGACAACTGCGGTATCGGAGCTGTTGTTAATATAAAAGGAAAGAAAACACATGATACAGTTGCCAATGCTCTTAAGATCGTAGAGAATCTTGAGCATCGTGCAGGTAAGGATGCAGAAGGAAAAACCGGTGATGGTGTCGGTATCCTTCTTCAGATCTCCCATAAATTTTTTAAGAGGGTCTGTAAAAAAGAGGGATTTGACATTGGTGGTGAGAGAGAATACGGTGTAGCCCAGCTCTTTTTTCCACAGCAGGAGATCAAACGTGCCCAGGCAAAGAAGATGTTTGAGATCATCGTGGAAAAAGAGGGACTGGAGCTTCTGGGATGGCGTACAGTGCCGGTTTTTCCGGAGGTACTCGGTCATAAAGCGAAAGAGTGCATGCCGTGCATCATGCAGGCATTTGTTAAGAAACCGGAGGATGTGGAAAAGGGTCTTGCCTTTGACCGTATGCTTTACATCGCACGCCGTGAATTTGAGCAGAGTAATGACAATACCTACGTGGTTTCCATGAACAGCCGTACCATCGTATACAAAGGTATGTTCCTGGTAGGACAGCTCCGTACCTTCTTTGGCGATCTTCAGAGCCAGGATTACGAGTCTGCCATTGCAGTGGTACATTCCCGTTTCAGTACCAACACGAACCCGAGCTGGGAGAGAGCACATCCGAACCGTTTCATTGTACATAACGGTGAGATCAACACGATCCGTGGCAATGCCGATAAGATGCTTGCCCGTGAGGAAAATATGGAGTCTCCGTATCTGAAGGATGAGCTGCATAAGGTTCTTCCTGTAGTTAACCGCAATGGTTCTGACTCCGCAATGCTTGACAATACCCTGGAATTTCTGGTTATGAGTGGAATGGATCTTCCACTTGCAGTGATGATCACAATTCCGGAGCCATGGGCAAACAACGATACGATCTCTCAGGAGAAGAGAGATTTTTATCAATACTATGCGACCATGATGGAGCCATGGGACGGTCCTGCGTCCATTCTGTTCTCGGATGGTGATGTGATGGGAGCAGTTCTTGACAGAAACGGTCTTCGTCCATCCAGATACTATATCACCTCTGATGGCTATATGATTCTTTCCTCCGAGGTTGGTGTTCTTCCTGTAGATGAGGAGAAAATCGTATTAAAAGAACGTCTTCATCCGGGAAAAATGCTCCTGGTTGATACCGTTCAGGGTCGTGTCATCGATGATAATGAACTCAAAGAAAAATATGCGAAAAAACAGCCTTATGGCGAGTGGCTGGACAGCAATCTGGTACAGCTTCGTGATATCAAGATCCCGAATCAGAGAGTTGTCGAGTACACACCGGAGGAGAGAGCACGCCTTCAGAAAGCATTCGGATACACTTATGAGCAGTACCGTACTTCCATCCGCAACATGGCATTAAACGGCTCAGAAAGCATCGGAGCCATGGGACATGATACTCCGCTTGCGGTATTTTCCAAGGAACATTATCCGCTGTTTGACTACTTCAAACAACTTTTCGCACAGGTAACAAACCCGCCGATCGATGCGATCCGTGAGGAGATCGTTACTTCCACAAGTGTATATGTAGGTAAAGACGGAAACCTTCTGATCCAGAAGCCGGAGAACTGTCAGGTGCTGAAGATCAACAATCCGATCCTGACCAACACCGATATGCTGAAAATCAAAAATATGAAAAAGGACGGATTCAAGGTTGTGACTATTTCTACCTTATATTATAAGAGCACAAAGCTCGAACGTGCCATTGACCGTCTGTTCGTAGAGGTAGACAAAGCCTTCCGTGAGGGAGCAAACATCCTGGTTCTTTCTGACCGTGGCGTGGATGAGAACCATATGCCAATCCCGTCCCTGCTGGCGGTTTCCGCAGTACATCAGCATCTTGTAAAAACAAAGAAGAGCACTTCCCTTGCCCTGATCTTGGAGTCCGGTGAGCCGAGAGAGGTACATCATTTCGCAACACTTCTTGGATATGGCGCAAGTGCAGTCAATCCGTATCTGGCACTGGATACTATCCATGAGCTGATCGATACACATATGCTGGATAAGGACTATTACGCAGCTGTTGATGATTACAATCATGCGGTGATCAGCGGTATCGTAAAGATCGCTTCCAAGATGGGTATTTCCACTATCCAGTCCTATCAGGGATCTCAGATCTTTGAGGCAATCGGAATTTCCCAGGATGTGATCGATCGTTACTTTACAGGAACCGTAAGCCGTGTAGGCGGAATCACACTGGAAGATATCGAGGATAATGTAGAAAAACTTCATTCTGAGGCATTTGATCCCCTTGGACTTGCCACAGATCTTACACTGGACAGCGTAGGTGCCCATAAGATGAGAAGCCAGGGTGAGGAGCACAAATATAACCCACGTACCATTCATCTTCTCCAGCAGTCCACAAAACAGGGCAGCTATGAGATGTTCAAGGAATATACAAAGCTGGTAGATGACGAGGGACATGGAAACTTAAGAGGTCTTCTGGACTTCAAGTTTGCCAAGGAGCCTATTCCAATCGACCAGGTTGAGAGTGTTGAGGACATTGTAAAACGATTTAAGACAGGTGCCATGTCCTACGGTTCTATTTCCCAGGAAGCACATGAGACACTGGCTATTGCCATGAACCATCTCCATGGAAAATCCAATACCGGTGAGGGTGGTGAAAGCGACGAGCGTCTGGATTCTGCAGGAACAGACAATGACCGCTGCTCAGCGATCAAACAGGTAGCCAGCGGACGTTTCGGTGTTACCAGCCGTTACCTGGTTTCTGCAAGAGAGATCCAGATCAAGATGGCACAGGGTGCAAAGCCTGGTGAAGGCGGACATCTTCCTGCAAAGAAGGTATATCCGTGGATCGCAAAAACCCGTCATTCCACACCAGGAGTCAGCCTGATCTCTCCGCCGCCACATCATGATATCTATTCTATCGAGGATCTGGCAGAATTGATCTATGACCTGAAAAACGCCAATAAATATGCGGATATTTCCGTAAAGCTGGTTTCTGAGGCGGGTGTTGGTACGGTTGCGGCCGGTGTTGCAAAGGCCGGTGCACAGACTGTTCTGATCTCCGGATATGACGGAGGTACAGGAGCAGCGCCAAGAAGCTCCATCCATAATGCAGGACTTCCATGGGAGCTTGGACTTGCAGAAACACATCAGACACTGATCATGAACGGACTTCGTAACCGTGTACGTATCGAGACAGACGGTAAGCTGATGAGCGGCCGTGACGTTGCCATTGCAGCACTTCTCGGTGCAGAGGAATTCGGTTTTGCAACAGCACCGCTTGTAACGATGGGCTGCGTGATGATGAGAGTCTGCAACCTGGATACCTGTCCGGTTGGTGTGGCTACCCAGAATCCGGAGCTTCGTAAGAGATTCCGCGGAAAACCGGAGTATGTGGAGAACTTCATGCGCTTTATCGCACAGGAGCTGAGAGAGTACATGGCACGCCTTGGTGTTGCCACCATCGATGAGATGGTAGGCCGTACAGACCTTCTTACAGTTTCTGACAGTGTGCAGGAGCCGCATAAGGGTAAGGTTGATTTAAGTGCCATTCTGAACAACCCATATGCAGGAAAGGGTAAAGTAACCTTTGATCCGAGGCTGTATACAATTTCAATCTTGAGAAAACTCTGGATGAAAAAGTTCTGGTCAGGAAATGTGCACCGGCGATCCAAAAGGGTGAGAAGGTTTCTGTTGATGTAAATGTTACAAATACAGACCGTGCATTTGGTACCATTCTCGGATCTGAGATCACAAGAAACCATAAGGACGGACTTGTGGAGGATACTGTAACTGTAAACTGTACAGGTGCAGGCGGACAGAGCTTCGGTGCCTTTATCCCGAAGGGACTGACACTGAAACTGACCGGTGACAGCAACGACTACTTCGGAAAAGGTCTTTCCGGCGGTAAGCTGATCGTTAAGGTTCCGGAGAAGGCCGGATACAAGGCTGAAGAGAATATCATCGTCGGAAACGTGGCACTCTATGGTGCAACCAGTGGAACTGCATTTATCAACGGTGTTGCAGGTGAGCGTTTTGCAGTACGTAACTCCGGTGCGGTTGCAGTTGTTGAGGGCGTTGGCGAGCATGGCTGCGAGTACATGACAGGTGGCCGTGTGGTAGTTCTTGGAAAAACAGGAAAGAACTTTGCAGCAGGTATGAGCGGTGGTATCGCTTATGTTCTTGATGTGGATAACGTTCTTTACAAGAACCTCAATAAAGCAATGATCTCCATTGAAAAAGTGGATAATAAATATGATAAAAAAGAGCTTCGTGATCTCATCGAGGCTCATGTGGAAGCAACAGGCTCCGAGATCGGTAAGAAGGTGCTGGCTGATTTTGATTCCTATCTGCCTCACTTCAAAAAACTCATTCCGGATGAGTACAAGAGAATGATCACATTAAGTGCAAAGCTGGAAGAAAAAGGTCTGACCAGCCAGCAGGCACAGATGGAAGCGTTCTATGAGAGCATCGGCGTGAAACATTAAGGAGGATGAGGAAATGGGAAAGCCAACTGGATTTTTAGATTATGAAAGAGAAACGGCAAAGGTTCTGCCGCCAAAGGAACGTATTCAGAATTTCAACGAATTTCGTATTCCATTAAATAAAGAAAAACAGAAACTTCAGGGAGCACGCTGCATGGCCTGCGGCGTCCCCTTCTGCCAGGCAGGTATGATGATCGGCGGAATGGCTTCTGGCTGTCCGCTGCACAACCTGGTTCCTGAGACAAATGATCTTGTGTACACAGGAAACTGGAAGCAGGCATTCCTTCGTTTAAATAAGACACACAGCTTTCCGGAGTTTACATCCAGAGTGTGTCCAGCACTTTGCGAAGCTGCATGTACCTGTAACCTGAACGGAGATCCGGTCAGCACAAAGGAGAATGAGAAAGCGATCATTGAGACAGCCTATGCAGAAGGATGGGTAAAACCGCAGATCCCGCCTGTCCGCACAGGAAAGACGATCGCAGTCATCGGAAGTGGTCCTTCCGGACTGGCAGCAGCACAGCAGCTGAACCGCCGTGGCCACAGCGTAACCGTATTTGAGAGAAACGACCGTATCGGAGGACTTCTCCGCTACGGCATTCCGAACATGAAGCTGGAGAAAAAGGTCATTGACCGCAGACTGAAGCTGATGGAAGAGGAAGGCGTGAAATTTGTTACCAATATCAATGTTGGTGTTGACATCACTGCAGAACAGCTTCTGAAGGATTATGACCGTGTCCTTCTCTGCTGTGGAGCTTCTCATCCGAGAGATATCAAGGTTCCGGGAAGAGATGCCAAGGGAATTTACTTTGCAGTGGATTTCCTGAAGCAGGTAACAAAAAGTCTTCTGGATACAGATTTTGCAAAATTTCCATATGAGCTTGCAAAGGGCAAAAATGTTCTGGTCATCGGCGGTGGAGATACCGGTAATGACTGTGTGGGAACATCCGTCCGTCTTGGTGCGAAATCTGTAACACAGCTTGAGATGATGCCGCAGCCTCCGGCAACAAGAACTCCTTCCAATCCATGGCCGGAGTGGCCGAAGATCCTGAAAACCGATTACGGCCAGGAAGAGGCTATTGCAGTATTTGGCCATGATCCTCGGATCTATCAGACAACCGTTACCGAATTTATCAAGGACAAAAAAGGAAATGTCTGCAAGGCCAAGATCGTAAAGCTGAAGAGCGTAAAGGATGAAAAGACCGGAAGATTCAATATGGTACCGGTTGAGGGCAGTGAGGAAGTGATCCCTGCAGATGTGGTTCTTATTGCTGCAGGCTTCCTTGGCAGCGAGAAATATGTGACAGATGCTTTCCGCGTAGCTCTTACACCAAGAACCAACGTGGAGACGAAACCTGAGCAGTATGCAACAAGCGTAGACCGTGTATTCACAGCAGGTGATATGCACCGTGGTCAGTCTCTTGTTGTATGGGCGATCCATGAGGGACGTGAGGCTGCGAAGGCAGTTGACGAATCACTGATGAGCTATTCTTATTTACAGTAAAATAACAGATACCAGGGGCAAAAGGTCAAAAAACTGTTCGTGTTTCCGCGATAAAGCTTTTGAGTTTTTGCCCCTTTTAAAAAATGGTTGACAAAGAATTGACCGATTGCTATAATTACGTCCATGAACAAGGGTGTTCTTCAGGAGCGGAAGCTCTCTGAAGTGCACCCTTTTTCTGATTTTGAGGGTAATTATTTTGTGTGATGAGGAAATAAAGGAGAGAATACTATGGGGAATTATACCAGAGAAGAGATTCTTGCAATGGCAGAGGAGGAAGACGTAGAGTTCATCCGCCTCCAGTTTACAGATATGTTTGGAACTCTGAAAAATATTGCGATCACAGCAAGAGAGCTTCCAAGAGCCCTGGATAACCAGTGCGTTGTATATGGCTCTCATATTGCGGGCATTGTGGGAGAGAAGGAGCCGGATCTGATCCTGTATCCGGACTATGATACCTTTTCAATTCTCCCATGCGTCCTCAGCAGGGAAAGGTTGCAAGACTGATCTGCGATATGCGCCGTGCAGATGGATCTGAGCATGAGATGAGCTCAAGATATATTCTGAAAAAAACAGCGCAGGCAGCAGAAAAGGCAGGTTATACCTGCTATGTTGATCCGGAATGTGAGTTTTTCCTGTTTCATATTGATGACAACGGAATGCCTACAACGGTTTCTCACGAAAAAGCCGGATACCTGGATGTAAGTCCGGTGGACTTAGGTGAAAATGCAAGACGTGATATGGTACTGACTCTTGAGGATATGGGATTTGAGGTGGAATCCTCTCATCATGAGACAGCACCTGCACAGCATGAGATTGCCCTTCATTACGGGGAAGCACGTAAGATGGCAGACGAAGTTATGACCTTTAAGATGGCAGTAAGAACTGTAGCCAAACGTCATGGGCTTCATGCAACGTTTATGCCGAAGCCAAGACGGGAAGTAAACGGTTCAGCCATGCATATCCATTTTTCGCTGTTTAAAAATGGAAAAATATTTTCGTGGATCCGGATGATCCGTCCAAACTCAGTGAAGAAGCATGTTTCTTTATCGGAGGTCTTCTGGCACATAGCCGGGAAATGGCTCTTGTCACAAATCCGCTTGTAAATTCCTACAAACGTCTTGTGCCTGGATTTGATGCACCGACAGAACTGACCTGGACGAGAAATAACCAGAATTCACTTGTAAGGATCCCGAGAATTAATGGTGCTGATACCAGGATTGAGCTTCGAAGCCCGGATGCTGCATCCAACCCATACCTTGTTTTTGCAGTATGCCTGGCAGCGGGCCTGGATGGAATCCAGAAGAAGATCTATCCTACAAAAGCTTCTGATCGTTCTCTTTCAGAGTCGGATCAGAAGGAACAGGGTATCGAGAATTTACCGGAGAACCTGCGGGAAGCGATCACGCTGTTTGAGGACAGCAGCTGGATGAAGGAAATCCTTGGGGAGACTTTCTGCAAACAGTATGCACAGGCCAAGAGAAAAGAATGGCTGCGTTATTCCCAGGAGATTTCCGATTGGGAGATCGAGGAGTATCTGTATCGGATCTGATGAACGAGGCATAATGGGACGAAAGAGAGTGGCGGCTTATGAACACGAGTATCGTGATTGCATTACCGAAAATAGAAGATGCAAAAAAGATCCGCACAGTCCTTAACAGATATGGATTCACGGTAGCGGCGGTATGCAATTCGGGTGCAAATGCCCTTGCCAGTATCTCGGAGCTTGATGGCGGTGTTCTGCTTTGCGGTTATCACCTTCAGGATATGTATTACCGTGATCTTCTGGACTATATGCCGGATTATTTTGAAATGCTGCTTATGGCCTCCCAGGGAGTGATCAGCGAGGCACCAACCTCCGTTTTATGTGTGGGAATGCCTCTGAAGGCCGGAGATCTGGTAAATACGGTGAGCATGATGCTTTCCCAGATAGAAAGGCGCTGGAAAAAAGATAAGAAAAAGCCGAAGCAGCGTTCATGGAAAGAGCAGAATTATATTTCAAATGCAAAGATGCTTTTAATGGAAAGAAATCATCTGAGTGAGGAAGACGCATACCGCTATATTCAGAAATGCAGTATGGATTCCGGGACTAATATGGTTGAGACAGCAGATGGTTCTGATGCTTTTGTATGATTCTGTGTAAAAAACAAAAAAACAACAGAGCGGACAGAAATGATCTGCTCTGAATGCCTGATATCACACCGGATCGGGGAAAATTCCTCAGGGGATTTCCTGATTCGGTGAAACTACTTTGAATTGGAGGATGAGGGAATGGAATTTATGGATGGAATCTGTAAGACTAGAGAATGTGCCTGGGATGTGCTTCTTTCCGAGAGCATGAAAGACCAGGAAGCGACAGTGGAAGGTGCAATACACAGCATCCGTAATATGGGTGATGTGGCATTTGTGATACTTCGAAAAAAAGAAGGGCTTTTTCAGACCGTATATGAAAACGACAAGACAAATGTTTCCATTCATGATCTGAAGGAGGCAATGTGTGTGCGTCTCACAGGAACTCTTCATGAGGAAGAAAGAGCACCTCACGGAAGAGAACTCCGCATCAGCCATGTGGAGATCCTTTCCTCACCTGCAGAGCCTCTTCCGCTGGCCATTGACAAATGGAAACTGAATACTTCCCTGGAGGCAAAGCTGAATTATCGTCCTATCGCCCTGCGTAATGTGCAGGAGCGTGCAAAATTCAAGATCCAGGAAGCTCTGGTGCGGGCATTTCGTGATTATCTCTATGAAAAGGGATTTACCGAGATCCACACACCGAAGATCGGAGCCAGAGGTGCAGAGGGCGGTGCAAACCTGTTCAAGCTGAGCTATTTTCATAAACCGGCTGTTCTGGCACAGAGCCCGCAGTTTTATAAACAGATGATGGTAGGCGTTTTTGACCGTGTATTTGAGACCGGACCTGTATTCCGCGCAGAGAAGCATAACACAAAACGTCATCTGAACGAATATACAAGCCTTGATTTTGAGATGGGCTATATCAACGGATTTGAGGATATCATGGAAATGGAAACAGGATTTCTCCAGTACGCAGTAGAGCTTCTTAAGAAAGACTATGCCCATGAGCTTTCCATTTTGAAGGTGGAGCTTCCGAAGGTGGACAAGATCCCGGCAGTACGTTTTGACAAGGCCAAAGAGCTGGTAGCTGAAAAATATAAACGTAAGATCCGCAACCCATATGATCTGGAGCCGGAGGAAGAGGCGCTGATCGGAAGATATTTCAAAGAAGAATATGATGCTGATTTTGTTTTTGTCACACATTATCCGTCCAAGAAGCGTCCGTTCTACGCAATGGATGATCCGGCAGATGAGAAATTTACATTAAGTTTTGACCTTCTGTTCAAAGGACTTGAGGTGACAACAGGCGGACAGCGTATCCATGATTATCAGATGCTGAAGGATAAGATCGCAGCCCGTGGTATGGATGAAGAGGGCATGGAGCAGTACCTGGATACCTTCAAGCATGGAATGCCACCTCACGGAGGACTTGGAATCGGACTGGAACGTCTTACCATGCAGATCCTTGGAGAAGAAAACGTTCGTGAGACCTGTCTGTTCCCACGTGATATGAACAGACTTGAGCCGTAATAAGGAGAAAAAAGATGGCAAAGATAATCGATGATGAAACAATGGAAAATGTCTGCATCCTTGCGAAGCTTTCCCTGACAGAGGATGAGAAGGAAAAAGCAAAAGAGGATATGCAGAAGATGCTGGACTATGTAGACAAGCTGGATGAGCTTGACACCTCTTCCGTAGAGCCTATGTCCCATATTTTTGAGGACGAAAACGTATTCCGTGAAGATGTTGTGACAAACGGAGACAACCATGAGGCAATGCTTGCCAATGCACCGAAGCAGAAAGAAAACCAGTATCAGGTTCCGAAAACAATTGGATAAGACAGGAGACAGGACATGGATTTGGGAAAATTAACCGCATTACAGCTTGCGGAAAAGATAAAACAGCATCAGATAAGCGTCCTGGACGGTGTGAAATACGTTTTTGATCAGATCGAAGCAAAAGAGGACAAGATCCACGCTTATCTTGATACTTACAAAAAAGAAGCCTATGCAAGAGCAAAAAAGGTACAGAAGGGCATTGAGGACGGAACTTATACCGGACCTCTTGCAGGTGTACCTGTTGCAATTAAAGATAATATCTGCATCAAGGGAAAAACAACTACCTGTGCATCAAAGATCCTTGAGAATTTTGTGCCGCAGTACAATGCCGAGGTTATTGATCGTCTGGAGCAGGCGGGGCTTGTGATCATCGGAAAGACAAATATGGATGAGTTTGCCATGGGAAGTACAACAGAAACATCCGCTTACGGCGTTACCAGAAACCCGTGGGATCTGGAGCATGTTCCGGGAGGCTCCTCCGGCGGCTCCTGCGCGGCAGTGGCAGCAGGAGAGACTTATCTGGCACTGGGTTCTGATACCGGCGGTTCCATCCGTCAGCCAAGCTCCTATTGCGGTGTTACCGGAATCAAACCGACCTACGGAACGGTATCCCGTTACGGACTGGTTGCCTATGCCTCCTCTCTGGACCAGATCGGACCGGTTGGAAAGGATGTTGCGGACTGTGCGGCGCTTCTTGAGATCATTGCCGGACACGATGCCAAGGACAGCACATCCATGAAGAGAGAGGATCTTGATTTCTCCGCTTCCATGACAGATAAGATCGTGGGAATGAAATTCGGCGTGCCGAAGGAATATCTCTCAGAGGGACTGAACCCGGAGGTAAAAGAGGCCTTTATGAATACGCTGAAGAGCCTTACCGAGATGGGCGCAGTAGTAGAATTCTTCTCCATGAAGACAACAGAATATATGATCCCTGCTTACTATATCATTGCCAGCGCAGAGGCCAGCTCCAATCTGGAACGCTTTGACGGAGTGAAGTACGGCTTCCGTGCAAAAGAGTACGAGGGACTTCATGATATGTACAAGAAGACAAGAACAGAAGGCTTTGGCGAGGAAGTAAAGCGTCGTATCATGCTTGGATCCTTTGTATTAAGCTCTGGTTATTACGATGCTTACTATCTGAAAGCACTTCGCACAAAAGCTCTTATCAAGAAGGAATTTGACCAGGCCTTTTCAAAATATGACGTTCTTCTTGCACCGGCATCACCTTTTACGGCACCAAAGCTGGGAGAGAGCCTGAAAGACCCTCTTGCCATGTATCTTGGCGATATTTATACGGTAGCAGTAAACCTGTGCGGACTTCCCGGAATCACAGTTCCATGCGGAAAAGACGCAGCAGGACTTCCGATCGAATCCAGATGATCGGTGACTGCTTCAAAGAAAACAACCTGTTCCGCGCAGCACATGCCTATGAGAAAAAACGTGGTGATTTCGGAACAGCGATGGAAGGGGGAGAAAAGGCATGAAACAGTATGAGACAGTCATAGGACTTGAGGTGCATGTGGAGCTTGCCACAAAAACAAAGATCTTCTGCGGATGCTCCACAGAATTCGGAGGCGCACCAAATACACATACCTGCCCGGTCTGCACCGGTATGCCGGGATCTCTTCCGGTCCTCAACAAAAAAGTGGTAGAGTTTGCTATCAAGGCAGGACTTGCGGCAAACTGTCATATCCATCAGTACTGCAAGTTTGACCGTAAGAACTATTTTTACCCGGATAACCCTCAGAACTACCAGATTTCCCAGCTGTATCTGCCGATCTGCTACGACGGAGCTGTTGAGATTGAGACTTCCGCAGGCAAAAAGACTGTACGTATCCATGAGATGCATATGGAGGAGGATGCCGGTAAGCTGATCCATGATGAGTGGGAAGACTGCTCTCTTGTTGACTATAACCGAAGCGGAGTACCGCTGATCGAGATCGTATCCGAGCCGGATATGAGAAGCTCTGAGGAGGTTATCGCATATCTGGAAAAGCTCCGCTGCACCATGCAATATCTGGGAGTTTCTGACTGCAAGCTCCAGGAGGGCTCCATGCGTGCTGATGTCAACCTTTCTGTCCGTGAGGTGGGAAGCGAGACCTTCGGAACAAGAACAGAGATGAAGAACCTGAACTCCTTCAAGGCCATTGCGAGAGCAATCGAGGGTGAGAGAGAACGTCAGATCGAGCTTCTGGAAGAAGGCAGATCCGTTGTCCAGGAGACAAGAAGATGGGACGATAACAAAGAGTCTTCCCATGCGATGCGTTCCAAGGAGGATGCCAAAGATTACCGTTATTTCCCGGACCCGGATCTTCCGCCGATCCACATTTCCGATGCATGGATCGAAGAGCTGCGTACTTCCATTCCGGAGCTTCGTGAAGCCAAGATGGAACGTTATCAGAAGGAGTATGAGCTTCCGGCCTATGATGCAGGAATCCTTACCGAATCCAGACATCTGGCAGGGCTTTTTGAGGAGACAGCGGTTCTTCTCGGAAACCCGAAAAAGGTGGCAAACTGGTTTATGGTGGAGGTTCTCCGCCTGACAAAGGACAAGGGCCTTGATCCTGAGAAAGTAAACTTTACACCGAAGCATCTGGCAGACCTTCTTTCCATGGTAGAGAAAAAAGAGGTCAGTGCACAGAATGCAAAGAAAGTATTTGAAAAAGTGTTTGACGAGGATATTGATCCGGTTGTATATATAGAAGAGAATGGTCTTAAGATCGTAGAAGACACAGGCCTTCTCACTGAAACTGTGAAAAAGATCGTAGATGCAAACCCCGGACCGCTGGCAGAGCTTCTGGGCGGTAAGGATAAGGTTATGGGATTTTTCGTAGGACAGCTGATGAGAGAACTGAAAGGCAAGGCAAATCCTGACAGCGTCAGAAAAGCACTGGCAGAGGAAATTGAGAGAAGGAGATAAAATACTATGGTTACAGTAAATCAGAATTATTTAAAACTTCCGGGAAGCTATCTGTTTTCCAATATTGCAAAGAAGGTAAGCGCATATAAGGAGGCCAATCCGGAATTTAAGGATTCGGTGATCAGTCTTGGAATCGGTGATGTGACACAGCCACTTGCACCGGCGATCATCGATGCCCTTCATAAATCCGTAGACGAGATGGCACACGCAGAGACCTTCCACGGATATGCTCCGGATCTCGGATATGAGTTCTTAAGAAGTGCCATTGTAAAAAATGATTATCAGTCCAGAGGATGTGATATCAGCGCAGATGAGATCTTTGTTTCCGATGGAGCAAAGAGCGATTCCGGAAATATTCAGGAGATCTTCGGACTGGATAACAAGGTTGCAGTCTGCGACCCGGTTTATCCTGTATATGTAGATACCAACGTTATGGCCGGACGTACTGGTCTTTATAACAAGGAGAGAGAGAACTTTGACGGCGTGATCTACATGCCTTGCAAAGAGGAGAATGGTTTCCTTCCGGAGATCCCGACAGATGAGGTGCCGGATCTGATTTATCTCTGCTTCCCGAATAATCCGACCGGCGGTGCGATCACAAAGGCTGCTCTTCAGGAGTGGGTCAACTACGCCAACAAAAACGGCTGCGTGATCATCTATGATGCAGCATATGAGGCATATATTTCTGAGGAGGATGTTCCGCACAGCATTTATGAGTGCGAGGGTGCAAGAACCTGTGCCATCGAGCTTCGAAGCTTTTCCAAAAATGCAGGCTTTACAGGTGTTCGTCTTGGATTTACTGTTGTTCCGAAGGAACTGGTGCGTGATGGCGCAGAGCTTCACAGTCTCTGGGCAAGACGCCACGGAACCAAGTTTAACGGTGCTCCGTACATTGTACAGAGAGCAGGTGAGGCTGTTTATTCTCCGGAGGGAAAAGCACAGCTGAAGGAGCAGATCGCTTATTACATGCGTAATGCAAAGACTATCCTCGAGGGACTTTCTACAGCAGGATTTTCCGTATCCGGTGGAAAAAATGCTCCATATATCTGGCTGAAAACACCGGATCAGATGACCTCCTGGGAGTTCTTTGATTATCTTCTTGAGAAAGCACACATCGTAGGAACTCCAGGTTCAGGTTTTGGTGCACACGGCGAGGGATATTTCCGTCTGACTGCATTCGGAAGCTATGAGAATACACTGAAAGCAATTGAGAGAATTAAAAATCTGTAATCTATAACAATGAGGATTGCGAAAATTCATCATATCGTTTATAATTGTACGGGAAGTGAAGCACAGACCGCAGAGAGTCTGGGTTCATAAAAATTCACAATTTACGCAATCACGAAAGGGGATTTTATCATGGGTATCAGAAGAGTAGAAAATATGTGCGGCGGTAAAGGCCATGTGATCATCAAAGACATTCTTGAGGGAGACGAGCTGAAAGGGAAATGCGGACTTTACGCACAGGTTACCATCGAAAAAGGATGTTCTCTGGGATACCATGAGCATCATGGCGAGACAGAAACCTACTATATCTTAAGCGGTGAAGGCGAGTACGACGATAACGGCGTGAAACGCCCGGTAAAGGCCGGCGACATCACCATCACACCAGATGGAAAAGGACACGGTCTTACAAATACAGGTGATACAGATCTTGTATTTATGGCACTGATCATTTTTGACTGATCCATATAGACGAAATATAGAAAACAGAAGTATGATAAGGGGCGGCCTTTTTGGTAAGGCTGCCCTTTATAATTGAACGAAATGTACCAATTGTATAAATAAAAAATATTTTTTATTATTTTCAGAAAAAAAGTGTTGACATATAGAGGGACCTTTGTTATACTATCATATGTCGCGAGGGAGAAAATAAAAAATCCCAAAGAAATGTGATATGCGGAAGTGTCGGAACTGGCAGACGAGCAAGACTAAGGATCTTGTGAGCATTGCGCTCGTGTGGGTTCAAGTCCCATCTTCCGCATTTTATGAAATTGAGAACGGTGAGAGATCACGGTTCTTTTTTTATGTGTATTGGCTGTGTTTTAACAGAATGTGACCACTTTTATCTGCTTGTCGAAAAGTATATAGAGAAAGCACCGTATCGCGGAATCCGGAATAGACCGGCCTGTTTGTGATACGGTGCTTTTGTTTTTAGATGTTCGGGTGTTTAATTATTTTACTTTTACGGAAGTTGTTTTGCTCCAGGTAGAGTAATAGTTCTTTTTGCTCGCTGTTTTCACTGTACGGATTCGAACATAATATTTTTTGCCTCTGGTCAGCTTTTTCAGAACTGCAGATTTTGAGGTGCCTTTTACTGTGATCGTTTTGGCACTCTTCATGCTGCTTGCAGTGCTGTACTGGATCTGATAAGAGGTAATGGATTTTACCTGCTTCCAGGATACAGTTGCCTGGCCTTTTGCTGAGGACTTCAGAGAAAGACTGCTGACAGGAAGCGGGCGCACAGAGATGCTGATTCTCGCAGAAACGGCATTGTAATTTCTGCCCTGTGCAGCAGTGATGGTAACAGTTGCCTTTCCCGGACTTAGCGGAATGATGCTGGTTCCGGATATCTTTACGATTTTGCTGTTGGAAGATTTCAGGGAGATCTTTCCATCGGTTTTTTTACGCTTGATCACTGCTGTCTTGCGGCTGCTCTGTGTCAGTGTGAGTGCTGCTGCAGTTGGAGTGAGCGTAGCTTTTGCACGTTTGATCCGGAAGGTAACGGTTTTGACACCTGAATAAGCTCCGATGCCTGTGATCGTTACTCTGGAAGTGCCTGCATTGATATTATTGGTGTAAGCAACAGAGTAATCAGTACCGTTTGTCAGGACTTTACCATTGCAGGTGACTTTGACAGATGGTGTAATGGCTTTTCCGTTGTAAGTGAAGGAAGCAGCGGACAGTTTTACATCTGCAGTACTTAAGTTAGTGGCAGCAATAGTGAAGCTTTTGGAGATGGTGCCTGTATAATTACCCTTGCCTGTGACAGTTACAGAAGCAGTGCCTACGTTCATATTGTTTTTGTAGGAAATGGTGTAGTCTTTGTTGAGTGTTAACTGTTTCTTTCCGGCTTTTATAGTGATCGCTGGCTTCTTTTCTGCGCCGTCATAGATGAAGGAAGAAGCAGAAAGAGAAATCGTGGTTTTGGTAAGAGCAGCCGGAGTGATAGTGAAGTTTTTCGTCTGTGAACCGGAATAGCTGCCTTTTCCGGTGATGGTAACGGAAGCCGTACCAGCGTTTATGTTATTTTTATAAGAAACAGTGTAGTCAGTGTTTGCGGTAAGCTGTTTTTTGCCATTCTTTACAGTGATCTTCGGTTTCTTTTCTGCTCCGTCATAAGTGAAGGAAGAAACGGAAAGAGAAACAGAAGTTTTTGTAAAGCCAGCGGCGGTAATTGAAAAGTTCTTTGAAATGGAACCTGTGTAATTTCCTTTCGCAGTAATGGTAACGGAAGCAGTACCAACGCTTACGTTGTTCTTATAGGAAACAGTGTAATCTCTGCCGGCAGTAAGCTGCCTGTTGCCGATTTTAACTGTAACCCTCGGCTTTTTCTCTGCGCCGTTCCATGTGAAGGAGGAAGCAGAGAGTGTAACGGAAGCCTTGGTAAAGCCGGCTGGCTTGATTGAAAAAGATTTTGTTATAGTACCGGAATATTTTCCTTTTCCGGTGATGGTAACGGAAGCCGTACCGACATTGATATTATTGCGGCAGGAAACAGTGTAGTCAGTACCGGAAACCAGTAATTTTCTGCCGGATTTAACTGTGATCTTCGGTTTTTTCTCAGTGCCATCGTAAGTGAAGGAAGAAGCAGAGAGCTGTATATCACATTTGCTGAAGTCACTGGCTTTGATCTGGAAAGTTTTTGTTTCGGAACCGGAGAAGTTTCCTGCACCGGAAATTGTAACGGAAGCCGTACCGACATTAGTATTGTTGCGGTAGTACAGATAATAATCCTGATCTTCTGTTAATGTATTGCCGTTGCATTTGACAGTGACCGTAGGCTTTTTTTCTGTACCATTGTAGGTTGTGGAGGCATAGGAAAGTGTAATGTCACAGTTGCTGATGCTTCCACGGCTGATATAAAAAGCTGTAGTAAAATAACCGGAATAGTTACCGATGCCCGTAATGCCGGCGCGGGCTCTTCCGATAGAAGTATTGTTCTGATATTCCACCGTATAGTCTTTGCCACGGGTCAGTGCTTTTCCATGGTCTGTGATAATCACATTTGGTTCCTGAGGCTTGCCGTCATAAACACAGTTTTCAGGAGAAATCGTACAAGTGGTAGAGCTGCTGTAGATTCTGGCTGGCCGAATGGTATATTTTTTTGTAACAGAACCGGTATATTTTCCGATTCCGGTAAATGTTACAGTGAAAGTGCCTGCATTGATCTGATCGCCTTTGTAAGTCGCTGTATAATCAGTACCTTCTGTCAGAGTAAGGCCGGAACGATATATTTTGACATCAGGATCTTTTTTTGTGCCATCGTAATATCCTATATAGCCGTGAGAAAAGGTGAAAACATCTTCACTCAGCATGTCCACATACAATTCAGAAGTAAATACAACGGACGGGTTATATTTGGACTGTATGGTAAGAATGGCTTTTCCTGATTTTTTCGGAGTGATCACTGCAACACTGTCGCTTGTCTGCTGTACAGTGAGTATACTGTTGTCTGAGCAGGAGATCGTGCAGTCCGACAGATAGTCATCACAGGAATCACCGGAAAACCAGGTTGACCAGTCTACTGTGTAAGTGAGATCTTTTGTAAGAAACTCACTTCCGTTTAGTGTATGGTAGCTGGAATTGGAAGGGGTGATATAGGCGGAAATTTTTGTTGGAACTGCAGCCTTGGAAGTGATTCCGCATACACGGCAGGTTTTATCTACCTGATTATTCTCGATGGTTGTTCCGTATACATATTTGTGACCGTTTTCAATTCTTGTTGCATGGTTGGAGGAGAGATCAGAAAGATTGATCTCATAAAATGTGTTATGGCTGTTTTTCCATGCATACCAGATCAGCTTACCGTTAATAATAGAAGGAACACAGTCGGAAAGATTTCCGGCCATCTTGTAAGTGGAGCCAACCTGCTTGCCGGTTCCGTCTATCGCTGTGTAGTAAACATAGCCCTGGCTGGACCAGAGAAGCACAAAACTGTTGCTGCCTGTTTTTACCAGATGAGGAGTGGTGGCACTGTCACTGGTGCCTGCGTAATTGGAAAAATACCGTACAACAGGAGTTCCGCCGGATTTTGAAACGGAAGCTACAAAAACATTTCTGGAATTATCATCTGCGTCATAGTTTCCGGCAGCCAGATAAGAGGAATCAGAATATTCAAAGCCACCCTGAGATGCACCGGTATAGTTATTTCCGATTGAGCCTGGGAAAGTCATGAGATCAAATTCCTTACAGGTATCGGTGTTGGAACCCCATGTTCTCTGTGGGACAAAAGATCCGTTGCTGATATCGGTTTGGTACTGAAGGACTGTAATAGCACGTGGGTAGGCATCGCATGATCTGAACCCAGAAGTGTACCGTTGTCGATCTGGATAAACTGGTTAAAAGAGTGGCTGACATATCCGAGATCTGTATTCATAACACTTGTAAATGAATCAGCAATGGACATATTGGAAGTATCCACGGAAAAAGTCACATTAGCCTGGTGGCCATTGTACATTTCATGGCAGGTGCGGACAAAAAGATATTTTCCGTTTACAGCCATACGAGCAGAACCTGCATCAAAAGGATAGGTGGTATTGGCACCAAAAAGTCCGCAGGAACCTAAAGCCTTCCAGGTTTTTGAATATTTGCAGACACGGTAAACTTCTTTGTTGTTGTCTTTTTCAGTATTGTTCTGACCGGTGAGAATATAATAATTATCACCGGTTTCGTAAAAGCCTCCAAATTCAGGAAGCGGAAGATCCAGAGTCATAGTCTTTTTTAGATTGTATCCGGAGTCGTAATATTCGATCAGGATCTTGCCATCAATGGCTCCGCTCTGAACGCGCATAAGATAACCATCCGGACTTGTAGTAAGATAAGATTCCACAGGTGCAGACCAGTTAGTATAATTCTGGCTCTCCAGGTTGTTGCCTTTATATACCGTACATGTGGTAGAGACGGAAGAAGATATCGGGATGTCTGCTTCAGCAGCAGTGCCTTTTTTTCGGGTCATCTGAGTTTCCAGTGAATCATCCAGGATACTGGCCAGAGCCTGTTCTGTCTCTCCTGAAGAAAAATCATCATTTTCCTCGGAATCGGAAAAATCATCCTCTTCGCCGGCGCTGAAGGGATCAGTGTTATCTGTGGAAGAGTCTACTGCTCTGGTTTCAGCAGGGGCAGGATCGTCGGGGGACTGGGTCAGGTCATCGACTGGTTCTTCCGGGGTGTCTGTACTGTCGGGAGCGGAAACTTCATCATCTGCTGCTGGCTGATCCTGGGAAGCATCTGCAGGTGCTTCTGTATCAGTGATATCATCCGCAGAAAAAAGTTCTGAGGAAAGATCAGCTGCACTGACAGGAGCTGAAGTGCCAAGCATACAAGCAGAAAGAAAGATCGACAGTATCTGTGCTTTTTTGTTTTTCATATGTACCTCCTTACAGATTAGATATAATTGAATATAAAATCCAATTATATTTTACTACAAAGAAGAAAAATATGCTCGAACATTGTTGGAAAAGGAAGAAAAAAGGAGGAAAAAACGCAGAAAAAACGAGAAATTGCAACAGAATCAGAAATTATGAAATTTTTGAAAAAAAGTGTTGACATATAGAAACCACTTTGTTATACTATCACTTGTCGCGAGGGAGAAAATAAAAAATCCCAAGGAAATGCGGTCATGCGGAAGTGTCGGAACTGGCAGACGAGCAAGACTAAGGATCTTGTGAGCATTGCGCTCGTGTGGGTTCAAGTCCCATCTTCCGCATTGGAAATTTCCAGAGAAATGCGATATGCGGAAGTGT
>NZ_QRNF01000017.1 GCF_003474435.1 Ruminococcus sp. AF46-10NS | reverse complement strand
TATTTTTATCCTTTAGATTTATTTCTATAGTAACTATAGTTCCTGGAAAGTTTGAAGATAATTGTTTTGTGAAGATTCCAGTTGGCGTTGATTCCCAATATTCATTACCAGAACATATTTGTAGTTTTCCAGAATTCTTTTTAATAAATTCGTGTAAATACGCCAATCCTTTTCCACCACTTTTTCCGTTTATCATCGGCTTGGTAGAGTTGTCTT
This sequence comes from Ruminococcus sp. AF46-10NS, assembly GCF_003474435.1. Classification (GTDB taxonomy): domain Bacteria; phylum Bacillota; class Clostridia; order Lachnospirales; family Lachnospiraceae; genus Blautia_A. The sequence goes on along the minus strand of NZ_QRNF01000017.1, from coordinate 71,575 downwards.
CGATTACAGCCCAAGAAATGGTATTATCAGGTGGTGCTTTGTGTAAGAAACTACTGTAAAATTCAATAACATTTTCTTGTATTGTATATCCTAAATTTACTATAGTAAATAATAATTTTTCTTTTGAAGGATAATGTTGTCCACAAGATAAAACTTCTTTGCAATTTCCGTGCATTGGTGCGTTCCCAAAAATTTCTTGAATGTTTAAGCTAATTTGTTTACGCAATCCAGAAGACATCTGCGGAAGTTTAGGATTTGACAAAAGATGATCGTCTACATATGCACCGAATTGTTTTCCTTCGTCAGGTTTAAATATTGAGTAGGATATAGTACTATTATATGTGTCCTTTATAGGATTGATTTTAAAATATGATCCAAAACCATTTTTCCCCCATAGAATGGAAAGTTGCTTTGATAAACTTCCATCGAGGTATTTCAAATTATGGGAAAATTTTTTACTTTCTATACATACGCCAATTATAGGCAATAGGTTTGCGTCGTACCACTTTAATTGTGAAAAATTAAAAATAACATCACACCTTTGGGTCGAATTTAAAAAAGGATTTAATAAATCAATTATTTTACAGTATCCTTCAAAGTTGCTATACACATGCGTTGGTAATAATATTTCCATACAATTCCTCTTTTGTGGTTTATCATTCAAAAAAAGCTTTCAATATACAATTCAATCAGCTTTATGATGATATCTGGTCATTTTGAATATTTGCTCAATAATAAAATCCTTGCATTTATCCTTTATTATAGAATAAAAAAGGTGTTGCCATAATGACAACACCTTTAAGATAATCCAAGCAACAAGATGGGCGGCGTATCCATCATCTCAGGTACTCTTACGAGTGTGTCGGGGGCCTTTCCGACCTTTGCTACTTGGTTATTACTCTATGTCATCATTATAAGAAAATATTCTCTGTTTGTCAAATTTTTTTAATCGGCCATTTTTAATCCCGTGTTGTAATTTTCCAGAAGTAATGGTATGTAATGTGGCAATATAGAGATAATCTGCTGTTACATCAAGCTTTATGCCTATTTGCACATTTTCACTCATTATTTTCACCAATTCAAAGCTCGTTCCTTTTTCGTTTGGATTCACTCCGATATAGTCGGGGCTTCAACAATAGAAGATAAAAAGGATAAATACGGAAGACATTCAGGATGTCTTTTTTCAATATGCTTCTGCAAACCTTCTGATTGATAGATAAAATCTTGCTTCAGGGGTATCGGAAGATACTTATTAAATTGAGGATTAAAAGGAGCGGCTATAAATATCTTTGGTTTCATCTTTACTCCTGATACGTAGTTCGATTAATTGTTTGTGGTATCCGGTCATTCTGGATATCTGCTCAACAGTAAACTCTCTGTATTCATCAAAGAAAGAATCCGGCAGCAGTAGCTCCATAGCAAACTTATTCGCTTATTATAAAACATCAATTCTCATCACAGCTAACTGTGGAATAAAATAGATCATATAATTATCCAAAGCGATATACTGCCCGTATTTGGAACGATAGCAGTCAATCACTTCAATGAGATAATCCTCCGGCACATCCAGATACTCAGCCATTTCATGAAGATTTCGGCAGCGGGCTTCATAGGATTTAATGATCCCGATCAGGCCAACCCGGAGGTTATAGCCGTAAAGCCTGGCACGGTATTCCTGTTTCCGGTTCATGGTGTCGTTCTGATCCAGGATGTTTCCGGTAGTGGTACAGTAATGTCCGATCTCTTCGGCCAGCACGCAGGACTTCTCGGCCTGGGTGGGAAGAGCCTGGTTAATGGCAATCCGATTTTTATATAATCGACCGCCATAACCAGGGATATGAGCTTCTTTAACAATTAGGCTCTCTGATTCAGACAAAATTAGTAGTTCTTCGTAGGTCAATAAGATCACCCGTTTCTTTGCAAAATAAAATTACAGCCCTAATTCCTTTATTAAATCTTCCTGAGAAAAAACGGCTCATAATCTGTAGAACCAGCTCTTTTAGCTTTTACAGCAGAGATTTCATCCGGTTCCAGAGCGACTTCTTCAATATTGTTAAGTGCAAAAGCGGCTTGGCTGGTAGTAAGTTTGAATTGTTCATGGATCAAATAAATCAATCCTTTCTATTAACAGAAGTAACGAATTTCTCCAAAATATTTTATCCAGGCACGTATAACATCATCATGCCGAGCTTCAATCATACGCATAATATTGCGGAGTGTATGGTTAGGAATTCGGGAATTATTATTACAGAGCAAACAGTTGCCAGTGCTGGTTATCCATATTTTGGTCGCATTGGCTTTGGGTGCACCCTTTGCAACGTGGATATGAACTGGTTCCAATGGTTCACTTTCATTTGTCCAAAAGTAAATCCAATATTCACCGAATCTAAAAATTTGAGGCATTGTCGAAGCCTCCTTCCTGAGAAAATTCCATAATTAAATGAGCCATAGAATGTATAATCTCATCGAACCGGTCAATTTCTTCATCTGAATATTGAAAGATTTCCTCCCAGTCATAACCAGGAAGCCAACAGGTGGCGTGCTTGAAACAGTACCTTTCATCGGGAGTTTCAATGTAAACTTTGACTTTTCCGTCTGCTTTCATTTCAGAGTGTGTAATTTCAGTGTCATCATTCAGTGTCATAAATGGATACATCATAATTTCATTTCTCCTTTCATTTTTGTTCCCAAAAAGAATCGTCCATCATAATATCATTCGCATGTTTCTTTTCTTCCTCAGTCGGGTTAAAAGCATGAGCGGCGTTAGGGATGAGTGCTTCCTCCATCTGCTGGGTGGAGAGCAGGTTCTTGGAGTAGGTGAGGACTTTTTTTTGGTTGTGGGCAGATAACTGTTCACATACTTCTATAATTTCTTTGCATTGAGAAGAACTTGGAACTACTTGGATTGAATCTATATTATCTTCAATAAGTTGTACAGATTGCTTGCCATCTAACATTTTTAATAAAGTATCTAATTCAATTCCCATGCCAGATGCAACTTTTGCCATAGAAGGCAACGTTGGAGAAATTGGCTTATTATTTCTTGGGTTAATATTGTTTTCCAGCATGGAAATATAACCTTTGCTTAGAGAACAAGCACTTGCAAATTCTCCTATTGTAATATTGTTACATTCACGATAGTTTTTTATAATATCACCTAATGTCATTGAATCACCTCTTTTTGTTTAGTATATTGTACAACATGTTGAAAAATAGTCAATAAAAATGTTCAACATGCTTGACAAAATAAAAATGGGGTGCTATGATACAAGCAGTTCAACATGATGAACGGAAAGGAGATGATTAACAAATGGGATATAAGATAAAAGAGTGCAGAAAAGAGAAAAAAATGTCTCAATGCGAATTGGCAGAAAAAAGTGGAGTATCACGAACTATTATATCTGGTTTAGAAAGTGGGGCAATCACAACAACTACGACAGGTACTCTTTTGAGGATAGCAAAAGCACTTAATAAAAAAGTATCAGAAATTTTTTTTGAAACATAGTTCAACATGTTGAAATAAATATTTAGAAAAAGGTGAGAAGAAACGAAAGACAATAATTTGCAGTACATTGCATTAACGATAGCCATTATTGCTTTAATAGCGCGATTATTGAAATGATAAGAGCTACTATTGCTATCCAGTTTTGTAAAAGATAAGCTATTAAGCTTTTTAAGTAATGCTGGAATGGGTGTAATACACGATATGCGACTGAAAACTGTGTTGTTAGGCCTTCGTCTATGTAAATGTATCCATTTTTAACTAAGTAATCAATAGACGCATTTACAGCAGAAATAGGTGCGATATCGCTAAAAGGATTGTCTATACCGGACGACACAACGGTTTGATTTTCAGAAGCTATAATTTTCTTAAGTATTTGTTTAGTTGTTTTATCCATAAAATACTCCTTTGAAATTTTATTTTAAATGAAAAGATATTCACAAGACAAATAATAGGAGAAACACAAGTAAAAGTCAACAATCCAGATCGTAAAGAATCAGCTTAGGAGGTGAGAGAAGTGATAACAGCAGTTTTTGTTATATCAACAGCGATATGCGCCGTAGGGTGGCTGGCTCGAAGCATTTCTTGTGCAGCACTTATCTATTATATCGAAAAAAGCGGATACAAACTTCCGGATAATCAGGATCTGGAAGAATGCACCCACTTCGCAGCAAAAAAGCTTTTTAAATTATAAGTTCAGTTTTTTTAAGACGAGGGATGTTATGGCGCTATTTGCTACATTGGATATTACATCCAAAGACATGGAACCGATGGTTGTAAAAACAGGTTTTAATTTTTGATCCCATACGGTTTCTGACCGGATTTTTTCAAGAAACTCATGTCCTTGAAAAGTCATATCATAAACTCGAAATGTAATCAACTGGCCAGTAGGTGATCGTTCGTATTGAGCGTTGATATAGCCACCCTCAAACAATTTAATGAGGGTATACAAAACTTGTTCACGATCATGTGATGACATAGAGTTTTGAAATTCATCAGCTTTGTACGCACCAATATGAAATGTTTCAAGTTCAAGTAAAACATCACGTATACAGTCAGGTGTTAATTGCATGATATTTTCTCCTTTTTGAGATACTCGGGCATGCCAGTGCCCTGTAAGAAAAGAATAGGAGAGAAACAGTAGAAAGTCAATATTTATGTCAGACCAAGAGGAGAATTAGGATGGAAAACATAAGAAAACCACAAATATTAATTCAGACAGATGGAATTACAAACACAAAAATTTTCATTGACGGAAAAGAGCTTCCGGGAGTTGCAGGAGTGAGATTTTCACAGAATTACAAAGAAAACAAAGGACTTCCTGTGTTACAGATCGACCTGAAAGCAACGAATGTTACGCTGGATGCAAAAATGCTCCCTGCATTGCCAGAACCATATAACAGACAATACATATCAATCAGTAAACTGCTTGCATCGGGTGTAATTCCTAAAGATAAAATGGTAGAGCTTTGCAGGGAGAATGGAATAGAACTGGTTTTAGATACTCTTTAATTCATCTGGAGCAGAAGCAAGAATAGGACATTCATCTTTACACGGAGATGAACAAGGCGATTCACTAATGCCTTTTTCCCATACATCAGTGTTGAAGATGTATGTGACCGATACCTTGATGTCCTTATTTACTTTTGGGCAAAAACCAGTTACAGAATAATTTCTTTCCATAAGAATCCTCCTTTCTCAGATACTCGGCATGCCAGTGCCTGTATTTATAGGATAGGAGTATACAGTTCGACAGTCAATGAAAGACGTTCGACAATTTGCTTAAATTTTTATAAAGAGGTGGAAAAAATGAACAGATTTGATCTCTTGAAACAGACAAATACAGATCTTGCAGCTCGCATAATTATAGAATTTGGAAAAAGATTCCACGATAATCCAGAAGCTTTAGTAGAACATCTGAAAGGCAAGATAACAGAAGAAGACCTGCGCCGGATTAATGATGCAGGTCGTAAGGAAGGGTTAAGACCGATCGTCTTTATTCATTGAATATCAGTAAATTAATTTGGTTAGAAAGGAACAAACCAAGATGAAAAAAGGAAAATACGAAAAGGCCGGAAGAAAAGCAATTAAAGCCAGAACATTACAATATTCATCCACAGATGAGCTGGCAATTCTTTCACTGAAAGTCTTAGATACGATAGTAGACAGTTCTAAAGACATTTCAGCGAAAGATGCCATGCTTGTCCTTAAAGATGCTGCGGATATATACCTGCAGTTTCAGGGTGTTTAGATTTCTCTAAATCTGGCTTTAGGTGTCTGGGATTTCAGATATTTAAGAATTTCTTTGTAGTTCTTCTTGTATTCGTCAACCAGAACATCTGCCGGAAGCTGTTTTCCAGCCATTCGGGCAACTGCCAGATCATGAGCGATCTGCTCGTTTGTCATAAAGAACCTCCTTCCATATGTACTCGGGTGTGTCAGCACCCTGTATACACAGAATAGGAGTGCACTGTCGAAACTGCAAGAAAAAGCGTTCGACAAAGTAGTAAAAATTCTATAAACACAATAAACACAATCTTCATACGATAAAACAGGAGGTGAACTAGATGGCAATTATCAAAGAAATCAAAAATGGATCCGGAGGAGTAATCCGGATCCATGACGACTACTGCAAGAACAATACTCCGGAAGACAACCAGAAGATCATAGATAACGTATCTCGGATAGTCAATGATTATTACATAAGAAAATCAGTGGGATAGAGGAGACGAATAAAGATGCAGAAGAACTTAATCATCAGCTGGTTACAGGTCAGCTCGTAGCATTACTTCCACTCTGGGACTGGGGCGATAAGCTCACATTCCTGACAGGAAGCATTTGTATAACGATCGTGGCCATGATAGCGATCACATGGCTGGAAGATACAATAAAAAGAGCCCTCACATCTGCAAATGTAAAGGGCTTAAACAACTAACCTGAAATAAGTATATCAAATTCACAGAAGAAATCAAGAGGTAAAAGAAAAAAAAGGCTCAGGCGTTGCACCGCTTGAGCCAGGACCATCCGGCCCCTGGAGCAAACTAGTTTACATAAAATATAACACCAGGGAGCCGGAAAGTCAAGCATCCGGCGGTTATGTACCGCTATATTTTTAACCTTTTTTGAGGGTCGGAAGACCCATTTAGGACTTGATAAAGATATTAAAGTTAGGACAAAAATATGGCTACGAGACGTAATGAATACACGTTCCGGGGTGGAGATCTCATCGAGAGAGAAGAGTATCATGACGGGAAGTATGGAGCAAAAGGCAAGAAGAGAGAAAAGAAGAAAACTCCAACCAGGGAAGATATGAAAAAAGTCAATGCAATGAATAAGGCCAAGAAAGCCAGGCATAAAATGCTCACGTATTTTGGCCCGGGAGATATCTTGGCCACGTGGGGCTATCTGGTGAAAAATCGCCCTGGAAGTATGAAAGAAGCTTTAGATGATTTTAAAAAAGCAATACGAATAGTGAGAAGAGAATACAAAAAAAGAGGGTATGAACTGTTCTGGATCAGAAATATAGAGAAAGGAACGAGAGGAGCCTGGCATATTCACATCATCGTTAATGAAATTGGTGATACAGCCAGTATCTTAGAAAAAGCCTGGCAGAAAGGCGGAACATGGGCTTGCGCGATAAAAAAGAGCCAGTATTACGATGAAGATTTCACAGAACTTGGGAATTACATAACAAAAGATGAAAATACTCAGGAAGAGAAAGAAGACGGAACGCTTGCAAAACCGAGAATTAAAGAAGCAAGCTACAACACTTCCAGGAATATGCCTCTGCCTAAACCACATGTAGACAAGCTCCGGAGATGGCAAAAAGAACCCAAGCCCAAAAAAGGTTATTACATAGCAAAAATTCACGAAGGAATTAACCCGAAAACAGGATACAAATACAGGCGATACACTATGTTCCGCTTAAAAGCACATACAGATATAGGATGGCTCGATAGAGCTACGGAAAAGATGCAGATTTGAAAAGAGAAGGAATTAACATGCAGCAAGTAAATGTTTTTATTGAGACAAGCAGCCGATTTCGTGGAAATGTGGAAAGAAAATGTGGATATGTGTTGTCAACTCAGCTCCGGACAGGGAAAGAGACAAGGGAGCATTTTGGAAGGGTAACTGGAACATATCATCAGGCCATATTACTCATCATGGTAGATGCGCTGGATCACATGACAAGAGCCTGTGATGTGTGTTTTTACATAAGCGATCTGTATGTTACAAGTCGCCTAGGAAAGATCACGGAAATGGCCGGATCCGGCTGGCTGGACACAAAAGGAAAGCCAATTACAAACAGAGAGGAATGGCGCAAACTGTTTAAAGCCATAAATCAGCTTCCGGATACACACAAAATCTCTGCAAAAACAGAGAAACACAGTTATTCCGCATGGCTGCGAGAGGAGATGAAGCACCGTGAATGTGGAAGAATACTGGGGCAGGGGCTGGAGCCTGCGCCCGGAACAGGACATATTAACAATGGAATGTCTGGGTACCATTACTAAATCAGGTATCCGGTTTACATACTATAAAGACGAAAAAGGAGGAATATGGTTTGATGATGAACGATCGGAGGAAAACCAGAATGGATGCAGAGAGCAGACAAGGAACGAAGACGAAGGCATAGACGGCATCCTTGAGGAATTAATGGCATATGTCTGCGATGAATTGTGCAGGTTTCGAGAAGAAATGCAGGGAGATTTGATGGACAGGATATGCGGACGCTGCGGATTACAACAGTATACTGACAGAATCCGGGAGGAATATGAGAAGATCAATAACTTTGATAAGAGCCAGACCGGTCAGCTTATGAACAGATATCGTAAGATCACACTCTGCAAAGACTGCAGGTACAGGGCTAAAGGAAAGTCAGGATATCACTATTGTAGAGCAGGGTTTGGCCTTCCAGTTGTACCGTTGAGAGAAAATGATGGATGCAGCAGGGGAGAGGAAAGATAAGGAGGATATCATGAGAACAATAGCAATCATCAATTTAAAGGGCGGTGTGGCCAAGACTACATCAAGCATTAACATCGCATACATACTGATGCGGAAAGGATATAAGGTGCTTCTGGTTGATAATGACAAGCAGGGGGACTGTTCACGTGGAATGAACCGCCGTACCCAGGATGGGGAAGGAATCGACCGGATCATGGTAGACCGGCATCCGGATATGGAAAAGCTGATCAACAAGACTGACTATCTGCATCTGGATATCATCACAGCAAACCTCGGTCTCCTGACTGCAAACATGGAAGTGACCATGGACCGTGTACGCCCACAGCAGAACCGGTTGAGAAAGGCGCTGCAGCAGGTAGCCGATAATTACGATTTCTGCGTGATCGATAATGCTCCGGATATCAATGTGTCGGTGATCAACGCCCTGACTGCCGCAGACGATGTCCTGATCCCGGTGGAAGTAGATGATAACACACTGGAAGGTATGAACGAGCTTCTGGATCAGATTGATGATGTAAAAGAAGAATTGAATCCGGATCTGAAGAACGTGCGCTGCTTTATAACAAAATATCAGAAATTCAACCAGGCGCACCTGCAGGGAGCGGAGATCATCGAAGAACAGTACCCGATCATGAGAACGAAGATACGCTTTTCTGGTGTAGTAGCAAGGAGCACATTCGTGCGCATGCCTGTAGCATTGCACAGTCCCAGATCAGCGGCAGCAGAAGACTATGAAACCCTCGTAAATGAGTACCTGGATATGATTGGAGATGAAGACGATGGCGAAATTTGACTTGAAAGGCCTTCTCAATGACAGATCAGTCCCGGACCGGCAGCAGGACCAGAAGATTGTATACCGGAATCCAAAAGATCTGATCCCGTCAGAAGAAAACTTCTACAACACAGAGAAGCTTGAAAGACTGAAACAGTCGATCAAGCTTCTGGGAATCCTACAGCCGCTCCTGATCGAAAACCAGGACGGAAAAGACTATGTAATAGCAGGCCATTGCCGCCGGAAGTGCTGCATTGACCTGATCAACGAAGGAAACGAGAAATTCAGCCGGATTCCTTGTATATACAAGACCTCATCTGAACTGGAACAGGATGCAGGCCAGGAAGACGACATCGTACGCCAGATCATGATCATCCAGGCCAACTGTTACCGTGATAAGTCCGACTGGGAAAAAATGACAGAAACGCTCAAGATGGAAGAACTCGTGAAGGAACTCCGTGAGAAGACGCCGATGGAAGGAAAGACCAGGGATATATTAAAAGACCTGATCGGAACGTCAAACGGTCAGCTGGGAAGATATCATGCAATCAGCACAAATCTCTGCGGACAGCTCATGTCAGAATTTGCAGAAGACAAAATCAAGATATCCGTAGCCTATGAAGTATCAAAGCTAAATAAGGAATATCAGAAACAGGCCTGCAAATTGTATTCAGAAACAGGAATCCTGACACTGGACGATATCAAAGCCCTGTACCGGCAGCAGGAAGCCGAGAAAGGTATCCCAGGACAGATGAGCATAGAAACAGCAACAGGCCAGAACCGTCCGCCAGAGAATGAGGTTCCGATTACACCAGAACTGCAGATAGAGCGCTTTTTCGAAGCCTTGAACAGAGGAGACAAAGAATATGTTCTTACGTGCAATGTAAATGCAACAACATATTTGCTTGAAACCAGGTATCAGAATGTCAGAATCAGAAACGGTAATTTTAATTATCAGGCAAATTCAACAGGAATTATGTTCAATCCTGGCAGTTACATGGAATGCACCTTTACCTGGAATGAACTAGCCCACGAACTGATAAAACGGTTTGGAAAGAAGCGGAAGCCAGTCAAGACGGTGTCCATAGATGCACCGGAGAATGCAGAAGACATAATATCAGCAGTAAAAGCATTCTGTGAGGCATATCCTGAAAAATTAAAAACAATTATGAGAATATGCCGGCAGTGTAATAACAATGGAGAAGCTGCCAGAGCAGTGCAAAAGAGAATTGCGCCGCATGGCCTCAACGGACGCACTGGACCTGAGGTAGGATATACGTTCATGGGCTTTAACGCAGGACTGGAAATTGAAATTGGAAAAGAAAAAGTGTCCATGAAGTACGGAAGACTGATTGCAGAAGTAAAGAAACTTTACGATCCATGGGATTCCAAGTTTGATGAAGAAGGACGCTGCCAATCGGTAGCGGAAACACCAGACGAAAAGCAGCACGATTTTGTTGAAGATACCAAAATCGCAGACCATCCCGGTGAAGTCACCGCATTGCCGATTATGAAGAACAATGACCAGAGAAAAGAATGGTTGAGAAATTACAAAGTCTGGGGTCTTTGGTACGAAGATAAAAACATCGGTGTTAAGTACTACAAGTACGATTTCGAAAACGGTGCCCGTCTGATCGCTGAAGAATATGCACCAGATCCAGTCGACCGAAACAGCTGGTGGGTATCAAGATCAGAAACTTATTATATGCACCTTGTCGGAGGCCCGGAGCCAGAACGTAAGAATAACATACCGAAATGGACATATCATACACGATACAACAAATTTCCAAATTCAGAAACAGAGTTAGTTGAATTCTTGAAGGAATTACAGAAATAAGGGTATTTTCGAAAATCCGATTAACATATACGACCTGCCGCATGAGCCTGTCAGAAATGCGGCAGGGGAAAGGAGAGTGTCCGAATCGGACACATGCAAAATGAACTACGATAATTTGAAATTCCCAAAACAGGGGAAGAAAAAAAGAAAAAAACCCAAACTGGGGAAGTATCCATGCGAAAGACAGAAGGAGAGCATTATTCCAGGGGATAAAAAAGGCAGATGCTACATATGTGGGAGCCATGTAAATATACAGAACCACCACATATTTTTCGGAAATGGCAACAGAAAGAATTCAGATTATTGTGGCCTTACCGTACATCTGTGCCTGGAACACCATAAAGAAGGCAAGATGTCAGCTCACAAAAACAGGGAAGTTAATTATAGACTTAGACAGATAGCACAGAGGGCCTCGAAAGAGAGCATGGCAGCAGGGAACAGTTCATGAAAATCTTCGGAGAAAACTGCCTGGAGGAAGATGAAAAGAAGGATGTGTATGAATAAGAGACAGAAAAAGAAGTTATTCAAGAAAAGAGCAGGATTCTATCCGCCGGGAGGTCCCGACGTTTTGAGATTTCAGATCTGGACAGGAATTGGAATGACAAAAAGCAAGTGGAAGAAGTTCAATGAGACGCTGAAAGAAATTTTTGAAACAACAGAATATGACCATAATACCAGAAATGTAGAGAATTTCAATCAGCTGATGAGAAAGAGATGGAATAAAAATGGCAATCAAAAGAACTGTAGAAACAGACGTATACTGTGATATCTGTGGAGAATGGATTGCAGGTTGGAAATCTAATGACACAGGAGTCAGCAAAACTTGGGCAGCAGTATTTGCGAGAGAGAAAGGCTGTACAGTTGGAAAAAAGGTTGTTTGCAGAAACTGCAGGATCAAGAAAAGAATCCAGATATGCAGCATACAGCGCAAGATCGGAAGCGCAGGAATAGATAGCAATGGAATGTGCCTGGGGTTCGGAAGCGAAAAATGTAAACGGTGCTTTGCATGCACATCCTATGAACAGAAGGAGACGTTATGAAAAAAAGTTGGTCAGAATTGACAGAAGCCGAGATTAACAGAAACAAAAGAAACACTTGCGAGAAATGCCTATATTTTTCCAGAGACGGAAGTACAACCACAGCCGGATCCAGACACTGTGAATATTTGCTAATCACAGGTCACCGGAGGGGATGCAGTCCTCTGGAATGCAAGAAGAAAGGTATCTTCAAGGCAAGGTCAACCGGCCGGAGAAGAATAAACAGAGCATTTACAACCTCATAAAGGAGAAAATAAATCATGGTGTTAAGAATGGAACCAAGAAAAATAACAGATAGAGGCGGTTGGTTGTGCATGCCCCTAGTCAAGAACGTGCCGGAAGGCAAAGAAGGATGGGAAAAGGTGCATTGTCCCGTATGCGGAGAATTTTGTTGGAAAAGACCAGAGGACACCAGCGCGATCTATCACAGTAAACTTGATGGAGCGTGTTGTACGTTATGTGCATTAAAAAAGGAGTGGAATGAAAATGTCAAGAGTTAAGCCGGGAGGAAGATAATGGAAAAGACATGTAAAACCTGTATCAACAACGACAATGGTCTTTGTGATCGCAAAGGAATCCTTGTAGAAGATGAAGATTCCTGTGAGAAACACCGCGAGGATTGGAGAGAAGCTATGTTAAGACAATTTAATCGGAGAAGATAAAATGTGGAAAATAAGACTTATACTAATGATCATTTTATATTACTGTTTGGGGTTCTTCGTGTTAAGAGGAGACATTGCAGCTACAATAATGACAAGTACATTTATTTGTACATCATATTTAGAAGAAAGAAGGTGTGAAATGAGCTACAAGAACAACGAAGGTTATCCAGATCCGACAGCTGGTAAAGCGGTCCGGTCAGCAGGCAGGATGCCGACACACATTTATAACGCCTTTTGTGTCCTGAATAATACGGCAGGTCTGTTGGGACTGGAGATTACAGGCATACGGGATCGAAAGACAGGAAAAGAATGGAAGAAATAGAGAAAGCCGGGAGCATACACGTTCCCGGCTAAAAGCATCAGAAAGGGGAGGATACCATTGGAAACAGAAATCCAGAGAGAAAATGAAGAGAAGAAAGAATATCTGAAATCTTACCGCAGGGCAATAAGGAGAGAAAAGGATATCCTTGACGAGATCCAGCGTTTGAGATCAGATAAGATGTTCCCGTCTGTAGTTAATGACGGGATGCCGCGCGGCAGCAATCAGTCCGATCTGTCAGATTACATAGCTATTTTGGACGAACAGATCGAACTCCTGAAAGCAGAACGACTGGAAAAAGCCAGATGCTATCAGAAGATTGAGAGACAGATCAGTAAGATGAAAAATGAAGACGAGCAGGAAGTTCTGAGACTGAGATACATAACAGGACTGAAATGGGAGGAAGTGGCTTTACGAATGAATTACACCTGGAGATGGATACATAAAATCCATGGCCGGGCATTACAAAATTTCAAAATCTGAAAGAGTACATGGAAATACACTATTTGTTTATGATATCATTACAATGGATTTCAAAAAGAACAGATGGAATCCTCTTTTTATGAGCGCACTGCCAGGAAACAGGACCTGGCAGCAGTTATAGAACGTAGCTTAGTGGCAGAGCAACTGTGTTAACCAGAAATTGACTGATAAAGTCAATAGCGATGGTTCGAATCCATCCGTTCCAATTAGGCGTACACCCCCCACACCTGCATGACAAAACTCCGATTACATCACAAGAAGGCATCTGGCAGCAGTCAGGTGTCTTTTTGTGTAATGATTTATGGAAATAAGAAATATTTTGTAGTATGATGAAAGAAAAAACAAGTGGGGATGATATACATGCGGTTGAGTTCAGAAAACAAAACCATAATTAGTTCGGGAGTGGTTTTGGCATTTAAAGAAAATTCGAATGTTGTTTTTGATTTTACCGAGGACGGTCTTAAATTAAAGTTACGGCTTACATTTAAACGAAATGACGATTTAAAACAGACGATATTAGTTTTAAAAGACAATAAAAATCCTGAGTACATTGAATTCCAATGTACTAATTTTTCTGACACTGGAACCGGAACAAGCCAGCCGATAGAACTGGGAAATATTGGTGGGAAAAAGATATACTTGAATTTTTGGTCATATTTGGATGGAGATTTAAACGGAAAGGCCAGAACACGAAAAATTGAATATACGGTTTATCAGGAGGAAAGATAAGCGATGGGAGAAAAAGATTCTGGTGAAGTAAAAATAAATACAGAAATCACAGAATTGATTACGTCAGAAGGCTTTCGAGATATGCCGGAAAATATTCAGGAGAAAGCATTAAACTCGATTGAGAATAAAAATCAAAAAGAAGGTGGTTTCATGGGAAAACTTTTTGGTACTAAAAGAGAAAATGCATCTATGAATATAGCCTTTGCATTATGTGCTATATTATTATTTTTTGCGCTGTAGATATAATACACGCATTAACAGTGGGAAAAGCAGCGTATACAGAACTGGTGAAAAGCATTCTTCCGATAGTAACATTGACGTTAGGCTACATATTTGGAAAAGGCGAAAGATAGATATGTTTTAAAGCACATAAAGCAGTCCTTCGGGGCTGCTTTTCTAATGCCAATTTTCGTACAGCGTGCACGGCACCAGCATATACATACTTTACGCGTGGATTTACACTGTATGTAAGTGTTAGCGCACCTCCTTTCGGCGTGGCAGCAATCGGCTGTCACTATGGTGCCGGCAGGACTGTAATTTACAAATATCAAAAACGAAACGAATGAGAGGTGGTGAGGCTTGGCCAGAGCACCAGATAAAAGAATAGAACAAGCAAAAGCAATGTACCTGCAGGGACAGAAATTGGTTGAGATTGCAAGTCAACTAAATCTACCAGAAGGTACGGTCAGAAGATGGAAATGCACCCATAAATGGGATAGCGAACGTTCGGATAAAAATAACGACGTTCGGATAAGAAAAAAATAAAAAAAAGGAAGTCGCCTGAAAGAGAAGTCGAGCAGGTGATAGAAAACCCTGAATTGACCGATAAACAGCGGCTTTTTTGCATTTACTATAGCCGGTGTTTTAATGCCACGAAAGCATATCAGAAAGCATACAAAGCGGATTATCCAACAGCAGCGGCAAACGGACCGAGGATGCTAGGAAATGCTAGAGTAAAAGAAGAAATTTTAAGCCTAAAAAAAGAACGCCTTAATAGAGAATTCTTATCCGAAGCAGACATCTTTCAGAAATACATAGATATTGCATTTTCAGACATAACAGATTATGTAAAATTCGGTACAGAGGAAGCAACTGTAATGTCTATGTACGGACCGGTACAGATCGAGGATCCGCAGACCGGGGAAAAGAAACCACTTACCGAAACTGTAAATATAATCCATTTCCGGGATTCTTCCGAGGTGGATGGAACTATCATAAGTGAAGTGAAACACGGAAAAAATGGTTCCAGTATCAAACTTGCAGATAGAATGAAAGCTCTACAGTGGTTATCTGATCATATGGATCTGGGAACTGAGGAACAGAAAGCCAAGATTGCACAGATAAAAGCTCAGACAGAAATAATGAGATTGAAAGCTCAAACAGATAAAGATGAGGAAATGGAAGATGATGGATTCCTTGAAGCGTTAAAGGGAACTGCAGCAGAGGACTGGAAGAATGAAGAGACAGATATTTAAGTTCAAGCCATTCTCAAAGAAGCAAAGAATGACTTTGAATTGGTGGACAGATAACTCTCCAGTAAAAGATTACAATGGGATCATTGCTGATGGAGCAATCCGATCAGGAAAGACCATCAGTATGTCCTTGTCATTTGCCATATGGGCCATGAACAGTTTTAATGGTCAAAATTTTGCTATGTGTGGAAAGACTATAGGATCTTTCCGGCGAAATGTTCTGTTCTGGCTGAAACTGATGTTATTGTCAAGAGGATATTCCATCACGGATCACAGGGCAGACAATCTCCTGACTATCCGAAAAGATGGAAAAGAGAATTACTTTTACATTTTCGGTGGCAAGGACGAAAGATCTCAGGATCTCATCCAGGGAATCACATTGGCAGGTGTGTTCTTTGATGAGGTTGCCCTAATGCCGGAATCTTTTGTAAACCAGGCAACAGGCCGATGTTCTGTGAAAGGATCGAAGTTCTGGTTTAACTGTAATCCGGACGGTCCGTATCACTGGTTCAAACAGAACTGGATAGATAAATCCACCGGATACCTGGGAAAAGAAGAAACTGTTCGGAGAATACAGCAGGCAGCCGCGGAGGGGAAAGACCCAGGCCTGAAGGATATCCTGTATCTTCATTTCACCATGGATGATAACCTGTCCCTGGATGAAGAAATCAAGGCCAGATACCGGAGCATGTACGTTGGAGTATTCTTTAAACGTTACATCATGGGGCTTTGGGCGGCAGCAGAGGGAATCATCTACGACATGTTCGACGAGAACAAACATGTCCAGGATATCAAAGATTTCTATCAGCTGCTGATCAACGGGAATAGGTATGTTTCCTGTGACTATGGTACACAGAACGCCACAGTATTCCTGCTGTGGAACAAAGGAACCAACGGAAAATGGTACTGCATCCGGGAGTATTACTATTCCGGAAGAGAAAAAGGCAAACAGAAAACAGATTCCGAATATGCAGACGACCTGAAAGAGTGGCTGGATGGAACCAGGATCAAAGCGATCATCGTGGATCCATCGGCTGCTTCTTTTATTGCAGAGCTCCGGAAACGGGGATATAAGGTCCTGAAAGCCAACAATGATGTTCTGGATGGAATCCGGTTGGTTGGAATGCTTCTGAACCTGGAGAAGATTGTCTTTGCTTCTTCCTGTAAAGAAACCATAAAAGAATTTGCTTCTTACATCTGGGATGAGAAAGCCCTGGAAAGAGGAGAAGACAAACCGGTGAAACAATTCGATCATTGTCTCACAGGAGATACATTGATAGATACGGTAAAAGGAAAGATTCCAATAGAAAAATTAGTTGGAAAGAAAGGAAAGGTGTACTGCTATGATGTAAAACGAAGAAAGAGAGCAATATCTACATTTTACAATGTACGAAAGACAAGAAAAAATGCAGATATTTATAAACTTACGTTGGAAGATGGGAACAGTATAAAAATGACAGCAGATCATCTTGTGTATACGCAAAGAGGTTGGGTTGCGTTAAAGCATCTTAAAGCAACGGATAAGATTTTGAAAGTTACTGCTTGACTTGTTGCATGTAACATGTTAATATTGTTACATGCAACAAGGAGGTGGGATAAGTAGAAGCGAAAAGCAGAGCTGAGTATTTCAAAGAGCGCAGAGAAAAATTTAAAGCGTTTCATGTTGAGATAGAAAAAGAAAAAATGATGCGTTTTGAAGAAAAACTTAAAGAAAAGAACACCACAAAAAAAGAATGGCTTGATGAAAAAATCAGCGAAGAATTAAAAAAATAAGGAATTCCGCCCCGACCAAAGATTGGAATTCCTTATAGCAAGTAGAAGTTTCCTTCTGTAAATATTATAATGCAGATGGAAGCTTCTTTCAAGAACCAAAATTTGAAAGGAGTTTTTGTTTATGAGCCAGATTGAAAAATTATACAGAGAGTGGTCAGAAGAACAAATAAATAGCGAGGAATTGACAGCTATTTATAGAAGAATAGAAAAAGAATTGAGAGGAAAACTGAGTTTTCAGAAATTCAATGAAATAGATGAACTAATTATGGACTGCGTTATTGCAGAACGAATTGAAGCATTTAAAGGTGGTTTTCAGCAAGCAACTGCCATCTGGAAGGAGTGTTGTTGATGCCCGAAAAATTTCAATTCTTTGACGGAAAAAGATTTACACGTGATGGTAAAACTGGATACTATTTATGTGCCACAGCGGACGAGGGAAAGAGAAAACGGATGCATGTGTATGTTTGGGAATATTTCAATGGTCCAGTACCAAAAGGATACCATATTCATCACATGGATGGAGATAAAAGTAATAATAATATCAAAAACCTTCAATTGTTGTTGGCTACGGAACATGAGCAACTACATGGTTCGATGCTGACAGATGAGCAGAGAGATCGGGCACGAAAAAAATATAGAAAAAGCATCTATCAAAGCGAAGGAGTGGCACAGTAGTAAAGCTGGCCATGAATGGCACAAAATGCATTATGAAAAAATGAAAGAGAAACTATATCAAGTACATAAATTCAATTGCCTTATGTGCGGAAAAGAATTTCAGTCACCACAGACTAAATCAAAATTTTGTTGCAATAATTGCAAGAGTGCATACAGAAGAAAAATAGGCGTTGATAATATTACGAAAATTTGTAGTTTTTGCGGAGAGGAATATATTGCAAATAAATACAATAAAACAAAATTCTGTCCAATTTGTAGGAATAAAAAATATAGAAAAAATAGGCAAAGCTGACGTTTATAATATGGAAGTTAAGAACCACCACAACTTTAGTGTTTGTGGTGGTTTTATTGTGCACAATTGTTGTGACGCTGTGAGGTACCTATGCAGCACCATAATCGGCAGAAAAGTTGCACGTTTCCGAGAGATAAGGAGGTGAGAAAAATACACACATTTACAATACCAAGAGAAGATTTCGATGAGTTAAATCCAAACAAGCAGGTGATTCGTCAGCTGATCAGCAAACATATCAGCATGGTTGAACGACTGCAAAAGAAAATGCGTTATTACGGTGGAGATCATGAGATCCTAAAAGAAAAAAGGAAAAACAAGCTGGTGTGCAATCATGCAAAAGATATCTCAGATACAGCCAGTAGTTACTTCATTGGTAACCCTGTAACTTATAAATCTGAAGCAGTTATCACACCACTTACAGATGCTCTGCAGACTGCAGAAGCTGATGAGACGGACGGAGACAATGGCCTGGAGCTGTCTATTTATGGCATAGCCTACGAATATATCTATGTAAAAGAAAATGAAAATTACTTAGTAACTAAGAATATATCTGCCGAAAATACTTTTGTGGTAAAGGACGACAGCATAGAGGAAAATGAACTCTTTGCTGTTTATTACTATATCCGAAAAGATGATTCTGAAATGCGACCGGATCATTACAGAGCTACGGTAGTAACCCCAAATTATAAATACGAGTTAGATATTGAAAACAGCAACATATACCAGCCAACCACAGAACAGGCAGTGCCACATTACCTTAGTGAAATTCCGATCATTGAATATTTAAACAATAAACTGGCAATCGGAGATTTTGAACTACAGATACCTCTGATTGATGCGTACAACGCACTGATGAGCGATCGTATAACCGATAAAGAGCAGTTCATTGATGCAATTTTGGCTATTTACGGAACATTGCTGACGGATGAGGACGAATCAGATACTGAGGGTGAAGACGAAAGTATTCGAAAAGCAAAAGCACGTTTAAAAGAATATAAAATTCTTGAGATGCCCGATACGGCGAAGGCAGAGTATCTAACAAGGACATTTGATGAGAATGGAGTGGAGATCCTCAAGAAAGCCATTGAACAGGATATCCATAAATTTCGCACATTCCTTGCATGACAGACGAAAATTTTAGTGGCAATGTCAGCGGCGTGGCTATGGAATTCAAGCTTCTGGGTATGGAGAATATTACCAAAATTAAGACCAGATATTATCGTAAGGGCCTGAGAAAAAGAATGAGGATTTTCTGTAAATTCCTTGCAATGAAAGGCGTCAATATTGACATGATGGGAATTACAATGATATTCACCAGAGCTCTTCCTAAAAATCTTCTTGAGATCTCACAGATGGTATCCAATCTGAAAGGCGTTGTAAGCAGAAGAACACTTCTGGCACAGATTCCGTTTGTAGAAAATGTAGATGAAGAGCTTGCAGCTGTGAAAGAAGAAGCAGAAGAAGAATTAAAGCGGCAGCAGGAAGTCTTTGGCTTGAAGGACAATACCCCACCAGAACAGGATCCGGATGATGAGGAAAAGGTAGATGAGTAGGAAATACTGGAAGCAGAGATCTGCCTGGGATATGTATCAGTTCATGGAAGACGCAGAAGAAACAGCAGATCTTATTGCCAGGGTATACCGGAAAGCTTCCCTCCAGCTGGAATATGCTGCAAGAGATATCTTTGAGAAGTTTATGACAAAGTATGGTCTGTCAGAAACAGAAGCCTGGCAGATCATAAATTCCATACAGGATAAAAACTCCATTGATCAGCTGAAACAGGAACTCCAGAACCGGAAAAAGGACAGTGAGATCCTGAAACAGCTGGAAGCTCCGGCGTACCGTGCAAGACTGGAGCGCTTGCAGGATCTCATGTCGCAGGTAGATACGGTGATGCAGCAGGTATACCAGCAGGAGAAACAGTTCGATACCAAACTTCTGGAACAGCTTGGAGAAAAAGCCTATTATCATTCCATTTACAACATGCAGAAAGAAACCGGTCTGGCATTCAATTTTTCTCATGTGAGCAGGAAACAGATCGACCAGGCTCTGCAGATGAAATGGTCCGGAAAACATTTTTCAGACCGTATCTGGCAGAACACACAGCAGCTTGCAGATTCCTTGAAGGATGAATTGCTGATCAGCCTCCTTACCGGCCGGACAGACCGGGAAACAGCGGAATCCATCCAGGCCCAGTGCGGAGGGGGAGCAAAGCAGGCCAGGCGATTGGTAAGAACAGAATCCTGTTACATGGCAGGAGAATTGACTGCACAGAGTTATATTGACTGCGGGATCAAGAATTATCGCTATGTGGCTGTGTTGGATCTTCGTACCAGTAAGATCTGCCGAGAGTTGGATGGAAAGGTTTTTCCAGTGAAAGACCGGAAAGCCGGAGTGAACTATCCGCCCATGCATCCATATTGCCGCTCTACAACAATTTCTGTTATAGACAAAGAAATTCTCAGGAACATGAAAAGAAGTGCCTACAACCCGGAAACAGGGCATGCAGAGATGGTTCCTGCGGATATGACCTACGAACAGTGGTATGAGAAATACGTCAAAGGAAATCCAAAAGCAGAAACCCAGGAAAAAGCAGTTAAAAACGCTGCATCGGACAGGAAACAGTATGATCAGTATCGGGAACTACTTAAAAAAGACATGCCAAAATATTTTGCAGACTTCCAGGAAATGAAGTATAATGAACCTGAGAAATGGGAGAAGTTACAGCGAAAATATCAGGATACACAGCTTCAGGAAAAGATACGTTCAAAAGATTATCCGAAACAAATAGAAGAAGGCAAGCAAGGCAAACATATTTTGGGACATAATAATTATATTGACGGCAGGAGCTATCTGACAACAGATATAAAAGAAGCTCAGGATCTTGTGAACAAGTATGCTGGTACGGGTAAAATTCAAAGAGACAGACAAGGACATTGGAACCACAAAGAAGTTGTAACCATGAGGAAGAATATTGGGGTTTACAAGGATCTTAAAGGAAACGAACTTCCGACCGACATTGCAACAATCCATTATTCGAAAAATGGGGTTCATGTAGTTCCGGCGAAGCCGAGGGAGAAATAAAATGGCAGAAATAACTGAAATGCAGGAAAAGATGATGGAAACATCTGAAAAGAAGATAAGGGTAACGTGTAAAGATGGAAAAATATTCGAAGGAATAAACCAATACTTTACACAGCCGCTTGATAATGAACCGGAAGTAGCTTCTATATGCGTCCAGGAAGAAGGATGTTCATATTTGACGGAGCTGACAGAACCTGAAATTAAGAAAATTGAAGTGATCGAGTAGAGATACCACCAGTCAGAAATGGCCGGTGGTCTTTTTATACCCATTTTTACTAATTGAGCCGGCGCAACAGAGGGGAGGTGAGGACCATGAAAGTGAAATGCACCAAAAGATACAGCGATATCTGTTTAAAGGAAGTTGTTGAAGAAGGGACTGTCCTGGAAGTAACAAAAGAGAGAGGAACACATCTGATCAGTGAAGGCGTTGCTGAGGCAGTGAGTGAGGCAAAGGCAGCAGCCAAAGGAAAGGAATAGGTGATCCGCAGATCTCCCGTTGAGACGCAGGGTGAAGCGTCTTATTTTTATGCCTTTTTTCGCCAGGCGTTAAAGAAGCGGATTCCACAAACTGAATGGCCCGGGCGTGAGAACGAATAGGCTGGGCAGAAAGGAAAAGACATGAGAAACAAATTATTCAAAGCAATGTGTAAAGTTCCAATGAACCTGCAGTTATTCGCAGAAGGCGGAGACGGTGCTGGGGTCGGTGAGGGCAATGGCGGCGGATCTGGCGAAGGTACAGGTGGCGAAGGAGGGGACAACACTCCATCCTTTGATGATTTCCTGAAAACAGGCAGCAACCAGGCTGAGTTTGACAGACGCGTCCAGAAGGCGGTCAATACAGCAGTGACAAACGCACAGGAGAAGTGGCAGGCACTGACAGATGATAAGCTTTCCGAGGCTGAGAAGCTGGCCAAGATGACCAAGGAAGAAAAAGCACAGTACATGCAGAAGAAAAAAGAAAAGGAACTTTCCGACAGGGAGGCAGCAGTAACCAGAAGCGAGCTCATGGCAGAGGCAAAGAACTCTCTGTCAGACGAGGGACTTCCGACAGAACTTGCAGAAGTACTGAATTATACAGATGCGGATGCCTGCAAGAAATCAATGGAAACTGTCAAGAAAGCATTCCAGACAGCTGTTGAAAAGGCAGTAGATGAGAAATTGAAAGGCGGTAAGCCTCCGAAAAAAGCACCGGAAACTAACACACAGGAAGCCCTTGAAAAGCAGGTATACAATGCGATGATGGGTATTTTCTAAAAGGAGAGTGAATAAACAATGGCAATCAACACTTTAGCAACAGCAACCTTATTCATGACACAGCTTGATAAGATCGCTGTCCGGGAAGCAACCACCGGCTGGATGGATGCCAATGCCGGTCAGGTGATCTATAACGGCGGTGCGAGGTAAAGATCCCGAAAATGAACGTTCAGGGAATGGGTGACTATGACCGTGAGAATGGATATCAGCGCGGTTCCGTTACCCTGGAGTACGAAACAAGAAAAATGACACAGGATCGTGGCCGTCTGTTTCAGATTGATCCGATGGACATTAATGAAACAAACTTTATCCCAACAGCTAGCGCGATTATGGGAGAG
This sequence comes from Ruminococcus sp. AF46-10NS, assembly GCF_003474435.1. Lineage (GTDB taxonomy): Bacteria > Bacillota > Clostridia > Lachnospirales > Lachnospiraceae > Blautia_A. The sequence continues at coordinate 48,378 of NZ_QRNF01000017.1, read as the reverse complement.
TTCCAGAGAACACAGGTAGTTCCGGAGATTGACGCATACCGTATTAGCAAACTGGCCACTGAAACAATCACAGCCAATAAGGCAGGAATGATCGGAGAATCTTACGTGCCAGGAGCAACAGGAACATCTGCCCTGCGTAAGCTGAAAGAAGGAATCAAGGCGGTAAGAGAAAACTATAACGGAGCTCTTATTTGCCAGGCAACACCGGATTTCATCATGGAACTGGAGCTGGAGCTTGCGGGTAAGATCACAGCAGTAACGTTCTCAAAAGGTGGAATTCAGACCCAGGTTCCTTCTGTAGATGGCGTACCGCTGGTTTCCACACCTTCCAACCGTATGTACACAACCGTTAAGGTTAATGACGGTAAAACAAGCGGGCAGGAAAAAGGTGGATACGAAAAAGGAACATCTGCAAAGAACCTGAACTTCTTCATCTGCCCGGTAACAACACCGATCGCGGTGACAAAGCAGGATATCATGCGTATTTTTGACCCGACAACAAACCAGAAACTGAACGCATGGCAGATGGATTACCGCCGTTTCCATGATATGTGGATTCTGGACAACAAACTGAATTCCATCTACCTGAGCATGCAGGAGGCAAAAGCATGAGACTGATCCGTAAAAATGTGGAAAGAGAAGCTGATGGGACAACAGCAGAAAAGCTGATCAGCGATGGATTTACGCCAATGGGAGAAAAAAAGCCAGATACAGTACCAGAAGAGAAAGCCGGCAAGAATATTGAAGATATGACAGTTGAGGAGCTGAAAGCTCTTGCAAAGGAGAAAGGCCTGACTGGTGTATCTTCCCTTGCCAAGGCAGATCTGCTTGCTATTTTGAAAGGATGATCCTGTGGCGAAAAGTAAAGACATAGAAAGAGTTCAGACCTTGACAGGAGAAAAAGATGAGGATCTCATAGAGATTCTTCTTGATGATGCAGAAGCTTTCGTACTGTCTTACACAAACCGGACACGATTAAAAACTGGACTTGAAAAAGCAGTCAGGGATCTTGCCGTGATCGCTTTGAACCGGATGGGAACGGAGGGGGAAAAGTCCAGAAGTGAGGGCGGAGAGAGTTACACTTTTGATGATGCGCCGAAGCAGATCTATGACACACTGAACCGGTATCGCCTGGCCAGAGTAGGAGGCAAGACTTATGAGGCTGAGAAGAAACAGACTTGAGGAATTTTTCCACAAGAAAATGACGGTAAAAAAAGACAAGGAAGGCAGTACCAGTGAAGAATATGGTGCTGCCTCTTCCGTTACCGGGGAGATCTGGCCGGCATCCGGAAAGGTACAGGCTGAACAGTACGGCCAGCGGCTGAACTACATCCGGAATGTACGGTTGCAAGGAAACTATAAGATCCAGGCTGATGAAAAAAACCGGCTGCATTATATCATGGAAGATGGAACAGATATAGAAGAGCGGGATGGGATTTGTTTATATGTGGCAGCAGATCAGTCACCGGATTATCGGATCATATCTATCAAGCCATATCGTTTCCTGACCATGGAGGTAGAAAAGATATGAGCGTAAAAGGATTTGATGAGGTAGCAAAAGCACTGTATGAGGCGTCCGAGTTGGACACCCGGCAGGCTGTAAGCGAGGCAATTCAGTTTGTACGTTCAGCAGCAGTTGAGAATTGCCATGCAGATACCGGAGAACTCAGACAAAGTATTTTTGCCGAGATTACAGAACAGGAAGATACTGTCACTGGCACCTGCTGGACAAATAAAGCTTATGCACCATATTTGGAATTTGGAACCGGACCGAAAGGGCAGGAGAAACATGCTGGTATCTCTCCGAAAGTCACTCCAGTCTATGCCCAGCAGCCATGGTGGATCCATGAAAGTCAGGTAGACAGACGTGTAGCTGAAAAGTATCGTTGGCCCTGCATAGATGCTCCGGACGGCAGATTCTATAAATGCAGCGGAAATCCGGCCTATCCGTTCCTGTATCCGGCCATGAAGGATAATGAAGAACAGATATTAAAGATACTGGGTGGAAACCTTGTGTCAGATTTGGAGGATATATGAAGAATGTAAAAGATCAGGTGTATGCGGCACTGTGCACGGTATCAGAAAATGTTTCAGATGCGTACCCGCGTTCCTGGGCGGAGGGATCAACAATTCAGTATACAGAAGAGCAGAATGATGTATACGAAGCCAGTTCCGATGCCGAAGGAATGAGGGAAGACAAAGCTCTGGTAAGATACCGGATCGATATCTGGAACAATCACAGTACCTCAGAGGCGGCTCTGCAGGTGGATGAGGCAATGAAAGTAACAGGCCTGAAGCGGATCGCATGCGCAGACGTGCCGGATCCGTCAGGAATGAAACATAAACAGATGCGTTATGAAGGAATCATTGATATGGATTCTGACAGCGTGTATTGGAGATAAGGAGGAACAGAGATGTTAGCGAATGGAGCAACATTAGGCTATAGGAAACATACAGATGGCGGAAGCAGCTCTGCAGCTTATACAGACCTTCCGGGATTGAAAGAAATTCCGGAAGTCGGTGTGGAACTTGATAAAGAGGAAAACACCTGCCTTACAGATCCGCATAAGATGTACGAGAATGGTATCGGAGATCTTCCGGACATGAAGTACAAATGGAAATACGACAACAGTAAAGCAAACAGTCCATACAGAGTTATGAGAGATGCGGCAGACAAAAAAGAACTCTGGGATTTCCAGGAAAAAACAAAAGATGGAACAGTTACCGAGTTTACTGCACAGTTTTCTGTAAAGCGTACAGGCGGAGGAGTAAACGGCGTGATTGAGTTCGAAGCAACCATGGCCGTACAGTCCGAGATCAAACAGACAGATCCGGCGTAAGGAGGAATAAAAGATGATGAATTTTGAAGGTATTCAGGATCTGGGCGGAGCATCTGCTCAGAATGAAGTACAGGTTCCAGATGAAAAAGTTGTGAGTCTGGAGGAACAGAAGAAAAAGAGGCAGCCTTTTGCTTACTGGAATGTAGGCAGCAGGAGCTTCAAGATGAAACTGAAAGCATCCGGAATCGGACGCCTGGAAAACAAATACAGACAGAACCTTATGAACATGTTGGATGATATGCCACCGCTCTCTGTGATGCTGACGATCATCCAGGAAGCGATGTCTCCATGGGAGCATGGCGTTGACTATCAGGACGTACAGAAAATTTATGATGCCTGGATCGAGGAAGGAAACAGCCAGCTGGAACTTTTCCAGAAGGTTCTGATCCCTCTTATGGTGGTATCGGGTTTTTTACCGGAGAAAATGGCAGCAAATCTGATGGAGGACATCGAGAACATCTGATGTCAGAACAGCTCTCAGAGCTTTATCCGGTAGCCCTTGAGATGGGGCTTCCGGCAGAAACATTCTGGAACCTTTCCGTAAATGAAATTTTCGATACTCTGTCAAATATCAGAAGACGGCTGCTAAGAGAAGAAAAGCAGCGGATCACGGATAACTTCATCCAGGCCCAGGCCATAGCAGTAGATATCTCAGCGTTATTTGCCAAAGATGGCAAGATGGCTCATCCCTGGGATTATTATCCGGAATTGTTCGAAAAGGAACAGAAGATATACGAAGAAGCAGAAGAAGCCCGCCAGTGGGAAGAGTACATGGAAAAAAGAAGGGCGTACAACGCCGAATGGAACTATAGACACAATCATTAATTTTCTGAGAAAAAGAGGGGAGGTGAGACCATGGGAGATACACTTCATAAGATGCAGGTGGTCATTGAAGCAACAACAAAACCTTTGAAGAAAGAAATGGAAGAAGGTCAGCGAGAAGTAAAGAAAACCGTTAATGAGATCCAAAAAGAAACAGAAAAAATAAAAAACCCGTTTCGAGGAATGGAAAGTAAAGCATTGCAGCCGGTAAGAAATACTCTGAACAAGATCAGAGAGATGATCGGAAAGAATCCAGTTAAGAATTTCCAGATCAAGGCTGGCATCAAAGTTCCAACGGAAGAGTACGCCGAACTGCAGGAAAATTTATCAAAAGCGCAGCAATCATTGGAAAAGTTACAAGAAAAACAGCGGAAATTTGAAAACACGGGTAAATCTAAAGAGAACCAGCAATGGAAAAGCCTTGTAGTTGACATTACTCAAGCTGAAAAAAAACTCAATGAATACAAAGATGCTGCAGCTAAAATGGAAATGACAGGAACCGCTCTTAAACTGACACCTACAAACGAATATCGTGAAATCAGAAATTCTGTAAAAAGTTTAAACGAAGAAATAGAAAAATATGAAAAAAAAGGTGAAAAGCTTGAGGCGATGGGCGTTAAGAAAGAAAGCAAGCAATGGAAAAGCCTTATATACGATATTGAACAAGCTCGCGGGAAGCTGTTTGAGTATGAAGAAAAAATGAAATCGTTAGAAAAATCAGGAAAATCAACTCAGGCAGTGCCAACAGAAGATTATCAAAAATTACAAAACGATATTTTAAAAGTAAATAAAGAACTTGATGCTTATCACGAAAAAGAAAATAAGCTCCAAGCTTTGGGCGTATCAAAAGAAAACCAGGAATGGAAAAGCCTTACATATGATATTGATCAAGCAAAGATAGCTGTAGAGGAGTATAAAACAAAGGCCAGACAGATGGAATCCTCAAATACAGACGTAAAGCGGCCGGTATCTCTTCCGAAACAGGCATTGAACTTTGGGACAGGAATTTTCAAAGGAATAGGAGCAACTGTTTCGAAGGGGTGGGGAGGCTTTACAAAGCTTCTTGGAGGTGTTGGAAACGTTGCATCTTCCTTCACCGGTGTGATCCGAAAATGCTCCGGTGCTTATGCTGCACTAATCCAGAAGTTCACATCCGGAATCCCGTTTCTTAACAGGACAAAATCTTCGTTCAATGGTCTGGGAACATCCGGACGAGGCTTGACAGGTATACTGAAGACGATCGGAATGACTGCAAAATTTATGTTTGCAAGTTTTGTGATCCGTGGAGCTGTAGATGGTGCAAAGCAGGGATTTCAGAACCTTGCACAGTACAGTGGAGAAACAAACAGAAGTCTTTCTCTGCTGATGTCTTCTCTGACACAGCTCAAAAATTCACTGGCCACAGCCTTTGCACCAATCCTGAATGTTGTAGCACCAATTCTGAACAATTTCATTCAGACGGTTATCAACGTGGTAAATTCCATAGGCCAGCTGATGGGAGCCCTCACAGGCAAAACCACCATGGTCACGGCCAAGAAAGTCAATCAGGATTATGCTGCAAGTCTTAACAGTACCTCAACGGGTCTGAAGAATAATGCAAAGAACGCAGATACGGCATCAAAAGCAGCAAAACAATATCAGCGCACTCTTCTGGGATTCGACCAGATCAACAAGCTGAACGATGATTCAGACAGCTCCGGATCAGGAGGAACAGGAAGTGGAACGGATACATCACCGCTTGGTGGCGTTAATGATATGTTCCAGACAACGGCTATCAAGAGTCGCTTCAAAGATCTTGCAAAGCTGATCAAAGATTCCTGGAAGTCCGGTGATTTCACAGAACTTGGAACCATAGTCGGCAATAAGCTCAACGATGCTCTGGAACGTATTCCGTGGGACAAGATCCAGAACACCTGCAATAAGATTGCAAAAAGCATTGCCACTTTTCTGAATGGCTTTATTGAAGCTACGGACTGGAAATTAGTTGGAAATACATTTTCCAAAGGGCTGAACACTGTCTTTGGATTTGCAGATACCTTTGCAAAGAATTTCCATTGGAACAGTCTTGGAAAAGCGATCGGGGATGGGATCAATGGTGCGCTGGAAGGCCTTGACTGGAATCTGATCAAAGGGACTGTGCACGATACCGTATCAGGACTGATAAGCACACTGAATACAGCAATTGCAACGGCAGACTGGAAAAAGATTGGAAAAACCGTAGGCGAGTATTTCAATACACGTTTAGAAGCCCTTTATACAGCAGTTTCACAATTTCATTGGAGCAATCTTGGAAAATCAGTGTCTGATGCAATCAACAGTGCGGTAGCCACATTCGATGCTGCAAAAGCTGGGAAAACTGCGAATGATGCAGTTAAGGGCATTTTGGATGCGTTTATCCAGGCTGTTGAGAATACAAACTGGCAGCAGGTTGGGGAGAAGATCAAGGAATTCCTGGTCAATATTGACTGGGCAGGCATTGTTGAGAAAATTTCAGAAGCATTTGGAGCTGCATTTGGAGCATTTGCAGCTACGATATGGGCGATTATCGGAGACGCCTGGAAACAGGTTGTAAAATGGTGGAAAGATACAGCTTATGAAGACGGCAAATTCACGATCAAAGGATTGTTTAATGGAATAATTTCCGCATTAAGAAACGTAGGTTCTTGGATCAAAGAACACATTTTCACACCATTTATAAACGGATTCAAAAAAGCTTTCGGAATCCATTCGCCGTCAACTGTAATGAAGGAACAAGGTGGATTTATCATTACAGGATTATTCAATGGCCTGAAAGCAGGTATGCCAGGTATTTTGATCTGGATTGGTAAAATTCCAGGATGGACAAAGGACAAGCTTGGAAATGCTAAGAACTGGCTGACGGGAAAAGGCAAGGATGCCATCATAGGGCTGAAAAATGGATGGGAAGCTGTAAGAGAATCTGTATTTTTGAGCAGAGTAAAGAAAATCGGCACCCAATCATTTAATGCGATTGGAAATATCAAGAGCAAAGTAACGCCAAAAGGACGAGATATTATAAGTGGACTAAAATCTGGATTCAACGATAACTGGAATTCGCTGTCAAGTATATTAAACAGAATACCGAACAAAGTGTCTAATGCGATCCCAAATTTATATAATGTCGGAAAAGATGTTATACAAAATTTTGCAAATGGTTTTTCGAGTGTGCATATCCCGATGCCGCATATTGGATGGGACTGGAATGGTGGAAACATCAAAATTGGAAACTTTAGCTTTTCATTGCCAAGGTTCAACTTGAACTGGTATGCAAACGGAGGATTTCCGGATATGGGGGAAATGTTCATTGCAAGAGAGTCGGGTCCGGAGCTTGTAGGAAAGATGGGTAATCGTTCTGCGGTAGCAAATAATAACCAAATCATAGCCGGAATCCGTGCAGGTGTATTCGAAGCGGTTGTAAATGCTTTTGAAAGCATGCAGGGCAGCAGTAACCGTAGCCAGGAGATTCGTATCTATCTGGAAGGTGATGCAAAGAAACTATTCAAGATGATCCGTCAGGAAGGAAACAACTATCAGAAACAGACCGGAAATCCGGTGTTTGGATAAGGAGGCGGCAAAGTGACAGATGATATCATTATTGACGGAGTTACGATGCCGACTCCGGCCCTTTCGGGTTTGACAATAAAAAAAGAAAAAATCTGGTCAAATAATACAGGGCGTGCTGCAGATGGTGAGATGATGGGCGACCTTATCGCCGTTAAATATACGCTTGAAATTACATGGCCAATGTTAAGCAGAGCAGATACAGCAAAGATTGATGCAGCAATAAGTTCCGCTTTCTTTAATGTTACATTTACAGATCCCGGAAGTAATTCAAGGATAACAAAACGTTTCTACTCAAATACACCATCCTATCCGGTATACAGCTATGTAGATGGCGTGAAAACGTATAAAGGAGTAGGTGCAACGCTAATTGGAAAATAAGGAGGAAACAAACATGTTAAAAGGCACAAAATCAATGAATCTCAGCTACAGTTCCATTATCGATGGAAATAGCGTGGTATATATGACCGCACAGGTTCCGGAAACTGGAAGAAGCAACTGCACAAAGACCATACAGGATCAGGAAATGTATGAAGCGAATAAAGAGGAATGCAGAAAAGACATGGCTGCATTTGATGAGCTTCTGTGGAAGCTGGAGGATCAGGGCGCAGTGGACACAACAGATACTTCTGAAACGGAGGAACCGGCATGAAAATGAAAAACAGTGAGATCGTAGCATTTTTAAATATCTGTGCAGGCCTGAGACAGAAACGCTTGCCCGTCCGGCTTGCATATGCGATCAAGAAAAACATATCTTCTGTCCAGGAGGCAGCAGCAGCCTACACGGATGAAAGAAAAGAACTTATTGACCGATATGCCAAAAAAGACGAAAACGGTGAATATCTGGAAGAAGATAATTGCTACATCATGGGAGATAAAGCAGGTTTTGAAAAAGACATGAGCGAGCTTCTCGGAATCGAGACCGAAGTGGAAATCCATACGGTTTCAATTGCCGTAGTTGAAAAATGTGATGATGATCTGAAGTATGATGCACTGACCATGGAAGAACTGGATGTCATTGATTACATGCTGACAGAATAAGGAGGCGGTCCTGTGTATCAGTCAACAACAGCATTCGGAAATCTGATACAGCAGGATTCCCGAACTTTTAAGGCTTTGATCACATATGAAAAAAAGTCCATTACAAAAGTTAAAAACATCAAGCTTACCGGTGGATCGGAAGGCGGGGAAGATTTTTCCCTGGGATCAACGATGTCGCAGTATATCGAGGTAACGATTCCGGATGGCAACATCCTGCTCGAGGGAAAAGAGATCCTCCTGCAGATCGGGATGGACGTGAACGGTCTGACAGAATACATCCCGATGGGATACTTTACCGTAGGGAAGCCAAAGAAAGCGGACGATCAGATCACATTCACAGCTTACGACCGTATGATGAACACAGAGCGGACGTTTTCCATGGATGGCACAACCACAAATACAGTGACAGTACTGAAGAAGATTGCGGATATCACAGGCGTTCCTGTAGTGACATCCGGATTAACGGCGATATCCATGAAAGTGCCAAAAGGATATAGCTGCAGGGAAGTGCTTTCCTATGTAGCGCAGCTTCATGGCGCGTTTGCTGTATGCAATCGTAGAGGTCAGATCGAGCTGCATACCTATGTGGATTCAGATTATAAAGTAAAACCAAATCGGTACTGGGGAAATTTTGAACATAATGATTATGTTTTTGATGTTTCAAAATTTGTGTGTTTTACGGGCCAGGACAAAAATGGAAAAAGCATATCAATATCTTCAGGATCCGGAGCAAGGTCCGTGTCGTTTTCCAATCCATTCATGACGCAAACAGCTCTCAATAATATTCTGGCATCGTTCAAGAGCTTTTCTTATATGCCCGGAACTCTGAAAATGATGGGAGATCCCCGCCTGGATCCATGGGACGTCCTGACAGTAGAAGATCTGTCCGGAAATACATATAAAGTCCCGGTCATGAAACTGGAATGGGAATATGACGGAGGCCTTACGTATTCTGTCGAGGCGGTGGGTCTGTCAGAAGAAGAAACCAATGCAGACTATAAGGGACCTCGGACAAAAGAGATGGAACGGTATTACGCACAGCTGGTCATGATCGACCAGGCGATGATCAACAAACTGGATGTGGATACTGCAAACATCACATATGCCACTATAAAAAATCTGAATGTAGTGGAAGAAAATGTGCAGAGGATAAATGGAGAGATAGGATCCTTTAAAGAATTGACTGCTACGAACTTTGAAGCCGCAAATGCAAAGATTGATATTCTTGATTCTAATTACGCAAATATCAAAGTGCTTTTGTCCGGCGGTGCAGGCATCGGGGATCTGCAGAACATCCACCTAACCTCACAGAACGCGGTTATTGACTCAGCATTGATTCGATCAGCCGTGATGCAGACGGTATCCGTAGCAGATCTTCTTGCCGGCACGATCTCAACAAATAAATTCCTGATAGCCTCCGATGACGGCGGCATCCGTATCCAGGGAGCTACCCAGCAGTGGTCGGATTCAGACGGAACAGTCCGGATGCAGGCCGGACGGGATGCGAAAGGAGACTTCACATTCTCCCTGTTTGACAAGACGGGGAAAGGAATCCTGATCGATGCAACAGGTGTTAAGCCTGATGCGATAGCAGATGGCTTAATTGTCAACAAGATGGTCTCCGACAACGCCGCCATAGCCGGTTCCAAGCTGGACATCCCTTCCGTGGTATCTGCGATCAACGATAGCTCACAGACGATCAAGAGCAGTTGTATCTGGTTTGATGATCAGAAACAATCTCTGAACCAGATATACAGTCAATTGAATATGAATGTTACTGAAATACGTTCTACTGCATCATCTGCAGCCGGTAAAGCAGACGCGGCAAGCAATACAGCGAGTGCTGCAGCAAAAACGGCGCAGGAAGCGTTATCTGCCTTATCAGGAATATCCACTCTGGATGCACTGGGAGCAGCATTAAGCAATGATGCGCATGTGGTTCATACAAACACAGACGGATCCGGAGGGGACTATAGCGGATGCTATACGGGAATGACAGTGTACCTTGGAGATACGGATGTTTCCGATGACAGTGCGTTCTCGGCAGCTCCATCTGTGGGAGTGACCGGACGCTGGGATGAGGCGAGCAGAACCTATCATGTCACAGCAATGACATCAGATAATGGATATGTTGATATCGAAGCATTATACGGAACGGGGAAACGCTATCTGACAACAAGGAAAGGCCTGAGGCTTACAACCCGGTCTGGAAGCTATATACTTGTGCAATCCGGAGGAACGCGGATCAAGAAAAGATTCAGTATCAGTAAAGCGAAAGACGGGAAGATAGGCCTGTCCTATGATCTGCACTGTTCTACGTTAGCAGTCCGGAAACAGAAAGACGGGAAAACATTGATACCGGCATCAATCACATTTTCAGCAACACAGAACGATAACGGCCTGATCAAAAGTTATCCTGGAAGATACCGCATCCATGAGTCAGAAGATGGTACGAACTATACGCAGAAATATATATCTGCAGGTGACGAGATTCAGAAGATATACACTCCATCCGGCGCAAAAATAAAAGCTGTCAGATGCGTCCTGTTGTCTGCAGGAGGGGTGTCCGAGTTGGACACCCAGACAGTGATTATCCTTACAGATGCGGAAGGTCTGACGGATGATATCAAAAAGGCCCAGGATACCGCCGATAAAGCAAAGGAAGCCATCATAACAACAAATCAAAATGTGGCAAATATAGAGTCAAGCATGGAGGGATTTCGGACACAGCTGTCAGAAACAACAACAGACCTGCATGGCCTTACGGATAACACTTTGCTTTTTAATGTGAAGTATCAGGATAACGGAGATGAAACAACGACATTAACAGCAATCGTGTATAAAAACGCCGCTGATGTTACGAAAAAATATCCACCAAGGTGGTTTACCTGGTACAGAAAAACAGAATCCGGCGAAAAGTATCTTAAATACGGATATAGCATCACAGTTAAAAATTCAGAATATGAATTTGGCGGGGTATGTGTAGGGATATTTGCTACATACGACACTCTAAATCTTGTCACAAGGTCTGGGAAAAGACTAATAACTCGATCAGGAAAATATATAACAATCTGGAGGGAAATATAACATGGCAGATCAGAACATTACAGCATTACCGGTAACAACAGCACCAGCGGAGTCGGATCAGTTTCTCGTTGTCGGAGCGGCAGAGGAAAAACTGATTGACTACAACAAACTTGCGGATGCGATTCTTACAAAACTGACCTCAAAAAAATACACATTAGATCAGGGGAGCCAAACATTAGTTGCAGCTATTAATGAGCTAAACTCAAAAATGATCGATGGAAAATCGTACACATCATTGGACGACATCCCAGTGCAGTCACATGGAACATATGTTCTTCAAGAGGCCATCCGGCCGGCTCCAGGGGCTGCCACATACATGGGTTTTTGCTACGGAAGAGCAACTATAAAGGTCCTTGTGCTGATAAGACCGTATACACGGGAGATTCATGTGAATGCCTATCAAGATTCGGGCTGGAAAGGCTGGAAAACCTATAGTTAATTCTTGTTCTAAAGCCGAAATAGAGAGAAGGTAAATGAATGAGATTTCAGAAGGAAGTCAATATTTTTGCACGCGATGCAATTCTGAAGCGTTTCCAGGCAAATGAGACAAACTTTTCTGTACTAAAAGGCAGAATAGAAGCATTGATCAGCGAAAGCGAGATTATCGAACTACAGAACAGTAAAGTTACGATGTACAGCAAGCTTGCTAATATAAAACTCACTGTAGACGGGTTATCACAATCTTATACGGATATATCATCAAAATACGATTCTGTATTTGGCCAATACACAAGCCTGGATGCGAAAGTTGCGGAATATAAGTCAGGTGTGGATGGACTGACACAGAACCTGTCTCATGTACAGACAGACTTGAAAAATAATTACAGTACCACGGTAGCCATGAATGCTGCTATTAAAGCGGAAATAGATGGCTTTTCATCGAAGGTATCAAAAACATATGCCACCGGATCAGATGTTAAGCAGAAATTAAAGACAGTAGATGCGACTGCACAAGGATATGCGGATGCAGCTAAACAGGCAGCTATTGACACTGCAAAAGCTTCCACGGATGAACTGCTGAAATCATATGCTACAGTGAAACAGATGCAGTCAGCAATAGATCAGAAAGCAGACAGCATCACAAGTGCGGTATCATCCACTTACGCAACAAAAGCTTCCGTTACATCTCTGGAAACCTGGAAAAAGGAAGCATCACAAAAGATTACTGACAGCGCAATTATATCAACCGTCAGTTCCAGTTCTGCATGGAATAAAAAAGCAGATAAAGCATTCTTGATCAGCCAGATCAATCAGAGCGCAGAAAGAGTCTCGATATCTGCAAGTAAGATCAAACTCGAAGGCGTTGTGACTGCAAATAACTATTTTAGGATCAATACGGATGGTTCTATGGAAGTTGAACATGGCTATGTAGGCGACTGGGAAATAAAAAATGGAAACCTATCAGCAAATGGGATCATTATGGATGCGTCAGGCGGTTTTTTACAATTTGGAACTGACACGAAAAAGGTGCTCAGACAAGATACATCTGGAACATTATATTATACTCAATATACAGATGATGAAAATTATTCAGGACTTCTGTTTGGAAGAAATGGAATCAAGGCATATACAATGGATTCGGGCGTGGAGGAACTATGGCTTAACGACATTGAACCAACAGAAAATTATATTTTGCGATTTACAAAAAAGAAAGTAACAATCGGTGTAAATGCGGTTAATGCTGATACTGTAAACTTCGGAAAGCTCACTGGTGAAAGCGCTTCTATTACTGGAAATTTTACTGTTGCTAAAAAATTTACATTTCGTGATTATGGAGAAGAGGATCAGCCGTCGAATCCGGTCGTAAAAAGAAGGCCGGTTGCTTCGGCCGGAACAACCACAAAGCGAGTGGCATATCTTTCATCCGGGACGATCACTGGAGCAAATGGGAAAAGCACCCTTTCAGTATTTGGCCAGTGGGGATCAAGTAGTTATAGCGCTAAGACCTTTTATGCTGATTCCGATTCCGACATTAGACTGAAAGAAAATTTTAGAGAATGTAAAGTAAACGCTCTTGAAGCTGTCGAGCAAATGAAAGTGTGTTCGTTTGACTGGAAAAAATCAGGAATTCATCAGCCGCTTGGAATTGTTGCGGATGAGCTTGAAGAGATTGATCCGCTATTGACATTAGGCGGTGGTTACAATGAAGATGGAAGCATGAACATCAAACAAATTGATCGCTTACTTCTGGCAGAGTATGCAATAAAAGCAATTCAGGAGTTGTCGGAAATGGTAAAAAAACAGAATAAACGTATTGAAGGACTTGAGAGGAGGCTGAGTTAATGCTTCATGAACGGGGAAAGCTTACTGATCAGGAGCATCAGGAACTTATCAATCTTGAAGAGGAGGGAGCATGACCGTAGGAATCATGATCCTAACGTTCTTTACGGGAGCAGTTGTGGGATTAGGAACTATGTGCTTAGTGCAAGCAAGAAACATGACAACAAAATTACAGATCATTAGCCGCCTGTGGTCGCATATCACAGATCTCAGATTAATACTGAGAGGAACGTCCAGCAAGACTTTGGAAGAGATTGAAAATGAGATCGACATCACAGAAAACCTCTGCAGGCCATATGCGGACGCAGACGATGAGGAGGCCTTTAAATGAAAAATAAGAAAAGAAACATCAGAGCGGAGCCGGGAGGCTCTTATTTTTATATCAAATTGCGCCGGCGCAACACCGGAGAAAGGAAGTAGAGTGGAAACAATCATTTCATCCTGCATCAGTGCAACTGTGACGCTCCTGGTGTGCCTGATCAGTAATCACAGCCAGCAGGAAAAAACACGAGCACTGATGGAATACAAACTTGAGGAACTGACGAAAAGAGTAGACAAGCACAATAATGTAGTGGAACGGACATATTTTCTTGAAAAGAAAATGGAAGTTCAGGAGGAACAGATTAAAGTAGCGAACCACCGGATTTCAGATCTGGAAGGAAAGGAGAACTGACATGTTTAAAAATTGCGTATTCAAACCAAGTGTAGATACTGTGAAATGGCTGAAAAGAGCTGGAATCAGGGCACTGAAGACAATGGCTCAGACTGCAGTAGGCGTGATCGGTGCCGGAAGCGTGATTTCAGCAGTGGATTGGAAGATGGTAACATCAGCAGCAGTCGTGGCCGGGGTAGTAAGTATACTTACCAGCGTAGCAGGAATTCCGGAAGTAGAGGCAGAAGAGGGTGAGTGATCACCCTTTAGCAAGGAGAAACAATATGTTAAAAATTATGGGGAAATCGCAGGCTAGCATTGAGCAGATGCAGGCCTACATCAAGAAAGTAAACCCGCAGGTGTCCGATTCGGTCACAAAGATGATCTCTCTGTACATCACAGAAGGATCAACAGAGGGCGTGCGTGGAGACATTGCATTTGCTCAGAGTTGCCTGGAGACAGGCAACTTTACGTTTTCAGGATCAGCAGTAACCCTCGATCAGAATAATTTCTGCGGGTTAGGCGTAAACATCACGGGAAAGAAAGGCTGTAGCTTCAAAACGGCGAAAGAAGGGATCAGGGCGCAGATCCAGCATCTGCAGGCTTACGCTTGCACAGACGGACTGAAACAGAAATGTATTGACCCGCGATATACATACGTATCAAGAGGCTGCGCTGAGTATGTTGAGCATCTCGGCATCCAGGAAAATCCCAAAGGTCAGGGCTGGGCTGCTGGAAAAAATTACGGAGCTCAAATTATCGAGATTTTGAATGCAATATTATCAACAGGAAAGGAAGAAAATACTATGAATATCACAAAAATGATCAGCAAAAAGAATTGTTATATCGGCCAGAACAAGCCGGCATATATTGTAATCCACGAAACGGATAACTGGAGTAAGGGGGCAGATGCCAAAGCCCATGCAACAGCGATGAAAAATGGCAACCTTGCCGGAACCGTGCACTACTATGTAGATTCCAAGTCCGTCTATCAGACACTCGATCACAGTGACGGAGCCTGGGCTGTAGGTGACGGAAAAGGAAAATACGGTATTACAAACCGAAATTCTATCAACATCGAGATCTGCGTAAACCCAGAAACGGATTACTATAAAGCAGTAGATAAAGCAGAACAGCTGGCAGCACAGCTTCTGAAGCAGTATGGATGGGGAACAGATCGCCTGAAACGCCACTATGATGCTTCCAGGAAGAACTGCCCGCGCCGGATCCAGGAAGAAGGACGCTGGCCGGAATTTGTAAAAAAGACTGCAGCATATATGAAGGGAGCAACGACAGTGAAGAATACGACAACAAAGAACACAGTAACATTAACTGACAAGATCGAAGTCCAGTTCCCGGTGATCCAAAAAGGCAGCAAAGGAACGGCTGTATCCATGTTGCAGGCCATGCTCGGAGTGAAGGTGGATGGTGATTTCGGAAACGATACAGATACATCACTGAAAGCATTCCAGAAAAACGTAAAGCTCACAGCAGACGGGATTTGCGGAAAAGACACCTGGACAAAGGTGATTGAACACATGAAGGTCAATACAAAATAACTTCCTAATTATATTATATGAAATGTCCGGCAGGTACCCACTGCCGGACGGATATTGCATCATATAGATTACATAATATCATCATTTATGTGCTAATGTCCTGGCAATCATGTCATTTACATTAAACCGGGTATATACAGAATGGTACCGGAACAAAGGCTATGACTACACCATCACTTCTTCCACAGCATACGATCATAAATGGATCAATGGCCGGAATATTTTTGACAGCATCGACAGGATTGTGGATGAGCTTTTTGAAAACTATCTTTCCAGACCGAATGTGCGGCAGCCTATCCTGACGCAGTATTGTGATGGCAGACGGGTGCAGTGCAGGGATCGTGGCTGGATGACACAGTGGGGAAGCAAGTCTTTGGGAGATCAGGGATATTCTGCAATTGAGATCATACGGAGTTTTTATGGAAATGATATGTATATCAATGTAGCAGAGGCAGTTTCTGGGATTCCTGTATCCTGGCCGGGATATGACCTGACAATTGGTGTTACCGGGGAAAAAGTGCAGCAGATTCAGGAACAGCTTAATGCTATAGCAAAAGCTATCCCGCAATTCCAACTGTGACTGTGGATGGTATTTACGGCCCTGCAACAGCTGCTTCCGTAAAAAAATTCCAGAATGTGTTCGGGCTTCCGGCTTCCGGAGTGGTGGATTATCCTACATGGTATAAGATCCAGGAAATCTACGTGGCAGTTACCAGGATAGCGGAATTGCGATAATACAGATAATAGTTATAAAAAGATACGCATAAAAAAATATAATTGCAGATTTCAAAAGGAACAAAAATTACAGTTTTTGAAAAAAGTGTTTGACCTTTCAGAATAAACCAGGTATAATGGTTGTTTGTATATTTGAGCGCAGATCGCAAAACGATCGTGTTCATGAGCATATAGCAGAGCGGAATGCGAATGTCCGATTTATAAAAGGAGCGATGAAAAATGACATTTTATCAGGAACTGCAGTTAAGCTCAACAGGATCCAAACAGCTGATACGGAATACCACAGACAAAAAAGAAAAAAGAAGGCACATTCTGATCTATAATTTTAAAGTATATCTTGTTATGGCCTTCTGCGTAGCTGTTGTTACGTTATACAGCAAGATAACAGGGAATGACAACAGTGTTGTAGGCGTAACTGTACTTTTGGCAATGCTGGTCTTAAGACAGGCAGATTTTGGGATACGAACCACGCATGGACTTTTATCCATTGCCGGGATCTTTGGGATTTTGATCGCAGGCCCCAGACTTTCCAACATGGTTTCTCCGATACCGGCGTTTTTGATCAATGCAGTGAGCATTCTGCTTCTGATGATTCTTGGATGCCACAATGTAATTATGTATAATCATTCTACCTTTGTACTGGGATATCTCCTGCTGATGGGATATGATGTGACGGGAAAAGCTTATGTACTGCGTGTGGAGGGTCTTCTCGTGGGAATGGTTCTCTGCATGGTGATCTTTTACAAGAATCAGAAGAAGCGTCCGTATCGCAGGACATTTCCGGATCTGTTTCGGGAGTTTGATCTCTGTTCTTCCAGAGGCAGATGGTATTTAAGACTGACACTGATCGTTTCAAGTGCCATGCTGATCATGTCCCTTCTTGGACTTCCGAGAGCTATGTGGGCAGGAATCGCCTGCATGTCCGTATGTCTTCCGTTTACAGAGGACTGCAAGACCAGAGCAGGAAAAAGAGGTATGTTTAACATTGTGGGATGTCTGCTTTTTGTTGTGCTCTATCTGGTGCTTCCGAAATCCATGTATCCTTACATTGGAATGATCGGCGGAATTGGTGTAGGATATTCCGCAGGCTACGCATGGCAGACGGCGTTTAATACTTTTGGTGCGCTGTCCATTGCAGCAGGACTTTTCGGAATGCCGGCAGCAGTGCTGCTTCGTATCGGGGCGAATGTATTTGGGGCTGCTTATACAATGCTCCTGAATAAGCTGGGAGATAAGATCGTACAGCAAAAGCACGTTGTCAACGTGAGTCAGATGTGATAGTATAAAATTCATAAAGGCAAAATAATGCATCGCAGAGCCAAAGGCGGGTGCATTATTTTTTTGGACAAAAAGGAGTCTCAGAAGATGAATACGTTAACAATTCTATTACAGCAGATTGGGATGTTCGTGATCTACATTATCATGGGCATTATCCTGATCCGCACGAAAGTGCTGACAAGAGAAACCCTGGAGGTGATTTCCAGATTTGTGATCAAACTGGCACTTCCGGTTATGATCTTTATCAACACAGTTGACGGTGTAGACCGCAGAACATTTTTTTCATCCTTATCGATTCTTGCGATCGCAGCATCTATGTACATTGGGCTTTTGATCCTGGGAAAAATATCCGGAAAAATATTTCGGCTGAGAGGTGATCATCTGCAGCTGTACCGGGCGATGGTCGTATTTGGAAACGTAGGATTTATGGGAATTCCTATTATTACCAGTATTTATCCGGAAAAAGGAATGCTGTACATATCTGTTTTTACGGTCATTGACCAGCTGATGCTCTGGACCCTGGGTGTGAAGCTCACATCTCCTGCAGAAAAAGAAAGTGGGAAATTTAATCCCAGGAAACTCATTAATCCTGTCACAGTGGCAATTATACTTGCCATGCTCTGTGTGCTGACCGGGATCCATTTGCCATTGATCCTGGATACTGCACTGCAGAAAATGGGAGCTACCGCAACACCCCTTGCCATGATCTATCTGGGAGGAATTTTTGCCTGCATTGATGTGCTGAAATTTATCAAAGTACCGGATTATTATGGAATCGCTTTGATAAAGATGGTGCTATTTCCCATACTTTTCTATGTTTTGCTGGGATTTTTCTCGATTCCTTCAGATATCCATATGACAATGGCACTGGCTTCTGCCATGCCGGTAATGTCTTCTGTGGTAATGATGGCCAATGCTTCAGGTTCTGACGGAGATTATGCAATGGGAGGAATCCTGGTTACTACAGTATGTTCTATCATAACACTTCCGGCTGTATCCTGGATCTTTCAGATGATCGGTTAAAAGTATTGCTACGGAAAATATTTTGCCGTATAATGTGCAGTAGCAAAAGGTTACTGCGCATTTTTGTGAGAGTAACGTAAAACGGCCTGATTTCCGGCCGGTCAGAGGAGAAAACAGACATGTACGAAGAGACAACAGAGAAACTTTTGGAATTTATCAGCAGCAGTCCAACTGCTTTTCATGCGGCAGAAACAATAAGAAAACGTTTTCTGGAAGAGGGCTTTACAGAACTGAAAGAGGAAGAACACTGGGAGCTGGAAAAAGGCGGAAAATATTTTGTCATGCGAAATCATTCTGCGATTATCGGTTTTTCTATTCCAATGAATGATTCCGGAAGATACCATATTATTGCGAGTCACAGTGATTCTCCGTCCTTTAAGATCAAAGAAAATCCGGAGATGTCTGTAGGTGGAGCTTATGTGAAGCTGAATGTGGAACGGTACGGTGGAATGATCCTTTCCACCTGGTTTGACCGTCCTCTTTCTGTGGCAGGCCGAATGATCGTGCGTAAAAACGGCAAGATCTTGGAGAAGCTTATAAACATTGACAGAGATCTTGTGATGATTCCGAGCCTTGCCATTCATATGAACCGGGATATTAACGGTGGATATCATTATAATGTGCAGAAGGATATGCTGCCTCTGTACAGCGGAAATGGTGAAAAAGGAAAGTTCCTGGATATGATAGCGGCAGAAGCAGAGGTTCGTCCGGAGGATGTCCTGGGGCATGATCTGTTTTTGTACAACCGTATGCCCGGAACTGTATGGGGAGCCAGAAATGAGTTTGTATCAAGTCCGAGACTGGATGATCTGCAGTGCGCTTTTGCATCCCTGGAGGGATTTTTGCAGGCAGATAAAAAGAAAAATATTGCAGTCCACTGCGTCCTTGACAATGAAGAGGTAGGAAGCACCACCAGGCAGGGTGCAGCATCTGCATTTCTCAAGGATGTGCTGTACCGGATCAATCTGGCACTTGGCGGGGATCATGAGAGCTACCTTATGGCACTTGCGGAGAGTTTTATGATCTCTGCAGATAATGCACATGCGCTTCATCCAAACTATACAGATAAGTCAGATCCTGTGAACCGCCCGACAATGAATGGCGGAATCGTGATCAAATATAATGCAAATCAGAAATACTGTACAGATGGGATTTCAGCAGCGATCTTCAAGGAACTTTGCAGGGAAGCGGAGGTTCCGTATCAGACATTTGTAAACCGTTCAGATATTGCAGGCGGCTCCACACTTGAATATTCTACACACAGCTGCCATGAATACAGTGGATATTGGCCTTCCGCAGCTTGCTATGCACTCAGCTTATGAGACAGCAGGAGTGAAGGATACAGAGAGTCTGGTTCGCGCAGCAAAAGTATTTTACAGATGATATGGGAGATATGAGAAATGAGAAAAAAAGCGGTATTTTTTGATGCAGACGGAACGATCTGCGATATGAAAAAAGGTACTCCGGACAGTGCAATAGAGGCAGTGCGTGCATTGATAGATAATGGACATGAAGCCTGGCTCTGTACAGGAAGAAGCCGTGCCTTTGTTCCATGGTATCTGGAACAGATCCCTTTTACAGGGATGATCACTGCCTGCGGATCTACCATAGAGAAAGACGGGAAGAGACTTTTTAATAAAGAAATGACACCGGAAATTGCAAAACTCTCCGTGGAAGTATTAAGAAAATATGGTCTGATCCCGGTGATGGAGGGTGCAGACTATATGTATTATGATAAGGACGAGTATACGGATGAAGTAAACTGGTATGCAAGCCTGATCACAGAAGCACTGGGAGATAAGTGGAGACCGATCCGGGGTAATGAAGACTGTATGCAGATCAATAAGATCAGTGCAAAAATGACGGCCGGCTGCGATGCAGAGGCTGCACTTGCCGTCTTAAGTGAGTATTATGATATCATCCGTCATGAGGGCAGCAGCTCTTTTGTTGGAAATACCATCGAGCTTGTTCCCAAGGGCTTTAACAAAGCTGTGGGAATTGCTGCAGTGATACGCCTGTTTGATATTCCGTGGGAAGATACTGTGGTATTCGGAGACAGCAACAATGACCTGGCTATGTTTGAATATGCAGCCACCAAGGTTGCTATGGGAAATGCTTCCCCGAAGATCCAGGAGCTGGCAGATCATGTTACGTCCGATATGTTCCATTATGGAATCAGGGACGGTCTCCGGTATCTGAAGCTGATATAGACTGAATATTTGTACAAAATGCAAAAATAAAATGCTGTAAGAACTGTTTGGAAGCAGACAGCTCTTACAGCATTTTCTGTATGAAAAGGGCTGTATCTTTAGCATTTATTTATGCTCCGTGTTACGCAGAGTGGCAATGTTTATATCCTGTTGCAGATAAGCCGAATTCAGATAAGTCCAAGGTTCTTACAGATAAACAGCCATAAGGTCAATGTAAACGCACTGAAAACTGTAGTAAGAAGAACAACTCCGGAAGAGAAGGAACCTTCATGATCCATATTTTTTGCCATAACAAAACAGGTTACTGTGCTGGCAGAACCAAGCATGATGATAATGGAAACCAGCTTATCCTGTGTGAAGCCGCAACGGATGGCCAGCGGGAGAAAAAGTGCTTCATAGCCGACAAGCTTCATAAAAGTGCAGGCAACAGAAGCCTTCAGTCTGGAGAACGCTTTTCCAAAACGGAGAGAACCTCCCATGGCCATCAGACCAAGGGGTGTGGCTGTTTTTGCAAGGTTTCCGACTGTGGAATCCAGGATCTTCGGAAATGGGAGACGGAGCAGAGACCATAATGTACCAGCTGCAATTCCAAGAATAATTGGGTTGGTGATGATGCCTTTTAAAGTACGCTTCAGAACAACACCATTCAGTTTACCCTGACCTGGTTTGAATATGGAAAGAATCACAACAGCCATAACATTGTAAAGAGGTACACTTGCAATGATCATCAGCGGAGCCATTCCGGCGTTTCCATAAAGGTTCTGGATAATGGCGATACCCAGGATCGCAGCACTGCTCCGGTAAGATGCCTGGATAAATTCACCGCGTATATCTGAAGGATGAAGGAATCGGGACAGAAATACGGAGATGATAATGCTTACAGAAGTGATACTAAAACAGAAGGCCACCATCCTGAAATCCCAGGCTTCGTAAATATCGATCCTGGCAATATCCTGAAAAAGAAGCACAGGTAAAGGTACAACGAATACGAATTTATTCATACGGCTGACAAATGCATCGTCAAAAAGTCCGATCCTCCGGAAAAAATATCCGAGAAGCAGCGTAAGAAAAATCGGAACAGTCACATTCAGACAAAAAACAAGATTTTCCATAAAGAAACCCTCCCATGGGTAAATATCTCCACTTATTATATCGAAACCATGAAAAATGTCAAACAAGGTATACGTAACGGAAAATTTCTGGTATGATAAAGTGTGTCCCGAAAAGGATGCAGGGGTTGGGAAGGAGAAAGGAAAGAAAATGAGATACGGAAAGATACGGATCGAAGATGGATTTTTTGTGTTTAACAGGCACATGATGCTGAACAGCCTTCCATGCAGGGATATTGTCTGGGCGTATATGCGCCGGGAAGGTGCGGATAAAACCGGAGAGAAACAGCTGATCATCAACTATCTGGTAATCATAACACGATGTCAGAAACGTTATAAATTCGATATGACTGAACAGGAGGTCCAGGATTGTCTCCGGCTTCTTAAATTGCTGAATCCTGATATGGCCGTAGGATTTCCCAAAGGTAGCAGGCTTCCACTGAAGAATCTTCCCAACACCAGGGATCTTGGAGCACTGATGACAGAGAATGGTTCACATATTCTTCCGAGAAAGCTTCTGCGCAGTGGCGAGATTTATCATGCTTCCATTACAGATACCCGGATCCTTGCAGAGGAATATAATGTAAAAACAGTGATCGATTTCCGTTCAGCAATTGAAGTAAAGAAAAAACCGGACGATATCATGGCTGGTGTGGAATATTACCATATCCCGATCCTGGATGAGGAGAGCGGAGGAAGAAGCTTTTTTGAACAGGTGATGTCCTGCTATGGGGATACTGATAAATATATGATAAACAGATACCGCAGTTTTCTGAATGATGAGTATTCTCTGAAACAGTATGCACGTTTTCTTGATGTACTTCTCCATGTAAAGAACGGGGCAGTGATCTTTCATAGTGGAACAGGAGAAGACAGAGCCGGAGTCGGAACCGCACTGCTGCTTTTGGCACTGGGCGTACCGAAAGAGACAATACGAAGAGATTTTATGCGTTCCAATCCATGTCTGGAGGAAGAACTTAAATATATGCGCAGGCTTTACCGGGCTTACCGTCCTGAGAACAGTCAGAAGTTTGCCAATCTTACTGCTTTTTATCAGGTAAAAGAATCCTACATTAATACCATATTTGATCTCATTGAGAATGAATACGGAGGGGGAGAGAGATTCCTTCGTAAGAAGCTTTATCTGACTGCGAAAGCAACAGAAGAGCTGCGCAAAAAATATCTGATCTGATGTAAACTCTTTATTAATTTGAAGGTGTCTTACGAGAAATTTTGATTGACAAAATTTTCGAAGTTGCTATAATGATAAGAAAGCAAAGATTTATTAGATTAAAGCGTTACTTGACGAAGTCAGGTTTCTTTACATAACGTATTGAAAGCAGGTGTATTATGGAAAAGAGAATACTATCCATTCTTGTGGATAATACCTCAGGAGTCCTTAGCCGTGTGGCTGGTCTTTTCAGCCGCCGTGGATATAATATTGACAGCATTACAGCAGGTGTGACTGCAGATCAGAGATATTCCCGCATGACAGTTGTATGCGAAGCGGATGATCAGATGATACAGCAGGTTACGAAACAGCTTGCCAAACAGGAGGATGTGAGAGATGTCAAGGTTCTGGAGCCGGATGACAGTGTTGCCAGAGAATTAATGCTGGTGAAGGTTGCCGTGAAGCCGGAACAGAGGCAGGGAGCACTTTCAGTTGCCGATATTTTCCGTGCCAAGGTAGTGGATGTAAGTAAGGATTCTCTGATCATGGAGATGACAGGAAGCCAGAATAAGCTGAAAGCTTTTATTGAACTGATGGCTGACTATGAGATCCTTGAGCTTGCCAGAACAGGAATCACGGGACTGTCCCGCGGAAGTGAGGATGTACGTTTCCTGTAAGATACATATGTTTGCTAGGAGGGGCGATACTCTCTTAACGATAAATAATTTTATGAAAAAGATGTGATGAACATCAGAGGAGGAAAACAAAATGGCAAATAAGATTTTTTACCAGGAAGATTGTAATCTTGGATTATTGGATGGTAAGACAATTGCGATTATCGGATACGGAAGCCAGGGACATGCACACGCACTGAACCTTAAAGAGTCCGGATGCAACGTAATCATCGGTCTTTATGAGGGAAGCAAATCCTGGAAAAAAGCTGAGGAGCAGGGATTTGAGGTATATACATCTGCAGAGGCAGCTAAGAAAGCAGATATCATCATGATTCTGATCAACGATGAGAAACAGGCTGCACTTTACAAAAATGATATCGAGCCGAACCTTGAGGAAGGCAACATGCTTATGTTCGCTCATGGTTTCAACATTCACTTCGGATGTATTAAACCACCAGCTTATGTTGATGTTACAATGATCGCTCCTAAAGGACCTGGACACACAGTAAGAAGCGAGTATCAGGCTGGTAAAGGTGTTCCGTGTCTGATCGCTGTAGAACAGGATGCTACAGGTAAAGCACAGGATATCGCACTTGCATATGCACTTGGAATCGGTGGAGCAAGAGCTGGTGTTCTTGAGACAACATTCCGTACAGAGACAGAGACAGACCTCTTTGGTGAGCAGGCTGTACTTTGTGGTGGTGTTTGTGCACTTATGCAGGCTGGTTTCGAGACTCTTGTTGAGGCTGGTTATGACCCAAGAAACGCATACTTTGAGTGTATCCATGAGATGAAACTGATCGTTGACCTGATCTATCAGTCAGGATTCGCAGGAATGAGATATTCTATCTCCAATACAGCTGAGTACGGCGATTACATCACAGGACCGAAGATCATCACAGAAGATACAAAGAAAGCTATGAAGAAAGTTCTTTCCGATATCCAGGATGGTACATTCGCAAAAGACTTCTTACTCGACATGTCCGATGCAGGTGCACAGGTTCACTTCAAAGCTATGAGAAAATTAGCTGCTGAGCATCAGTCTGAGAAAGTCGGCGAAGAGATCCGTAAACTCTACAGCTGGAACGGCGAGGACAAGCTTATTAATAACTAAGCAAAAATTATTACAAAGTAATAATTTTTGCGCTACTCGAACGAAGCGAAGCGTAGTTTGAGTCAGACGTAGAATTAGTAACAACGTATTGTAAAACAATAAATTTTGCGCTACTCGAACGAAGCGTAAGCGGTCAGACAAAGTATCGTTTGAATAGAGTAGCAGGAAATTCAGATTTTAAAATCCCATTGGATGTTTATATATTAAGCACCCAATGGGATTTTTTACAATGATTATAAATAATTTATACAGTTAATGAAGGATCAGTTCATCAGAAATCAATATCGGCTGCATTATGAAAGAAAGGAGCGATCAGTGAAGATTCGGCATCTTTCTGGCGACAGACAAATCCAATTTCCCGGCGAGGAAACAAGAAACCTACAGGTACTTCAATCAGAGTACCCTCTTTCAGTTCTTTTTCTACAAAATCCTTGATCACACAGGCAATACCAAGGCCAATCTCTGCAAACTGGATCAGAAGATCCATAGTTGTCACTTCCAGGATATGGCTCAGTTCTATCCGGTGTTCTTTCAATTGTGTATTTACAGTCTGTCTTGTGATATTATCATCATCAAGCATCATAAAAGTTGCAGTTTGCAGTAAGGATTCATCGGGATATAATTTCTTCTGGTTTTGAAGATACTGCTCCGTACAAACGAACGTATCCTGTATCTGGAGAAGCGGCTGAAAAAAATATCCCCGGAGTTTCTGCGGTCGCCCGATGAGGCCAAGATCAATCTTTTCCTCATCCAGAAGCTGTAAGGTTTGATAAGTAGACTGGCAGGAAATGGTAATACGTACATGAGGAAACCGGTCTATGTATTCTTTCAGATGAGAGAGAAGGACATATTTGCTTAAAGTAGAACTGGCTCCCAGACGCAGTTTTGGAATGGATCTGGAGCGGTTATGACGAATGGAACTTTCACCTTCATCAAGAAGCAGAAGAGCAGCTTTTACCTTCTCAAAAAGAAGTTCTCCGTCAGGTGTTAAAGTTACACCTCGGGAATTACGGTTAAAAAGGATAGTATCCAGATTTCGTTCCAGCTTTTGGATAGCCTTACTGATTGCAGGCTGGCTGATATAAAGATCTCTGGAACTATGTGAAATACTGCCCGTGCTGGCGACAGTGTAAAAGATGTAATAAAGGGAAAGATTATCCTGCATGTAATACCTCCTGAGTTCCTGATGAACAGTAGCATATAAGTTACTGTCCACTGGTAATATTCCGCGAGGTGTTTTTGTGAACGAAGGTCACAGAAAACCCGAGACATACCGCGTGAATTTATGCGATTAGTATAAATTCTGTGCATCGCGAAGCGTGTTACTGAGAACGGAGTGAACAGTAACGCATATACAGCTATTATAACATA
Organism: Ruminococcus sp. AF46-10NS; assembly: GCF_003474435.1. GTDB lineage: Bacteria > Bacillota > Clostridia > Lachnospirales > Lachnospiraceae > Blautia_A. The sequence continues at coordinate 21,833 of NZ_QRNF01000017.1, read as the reverse complement.
CTGGCGGGAAAAAGAGGTTGCATTTCAGAAGAGTTTCTGTTATAATTTTTTTGTTGCGGGGTATGGCGTAGCTTGGTAGCGCGCACGGCTGGGGGCCGTGAGGTCGCAGGTTCAAATCCTGTTGCCCCGATAATAAATAAAGAGTGTGAAAACTGGACAACTTACCAGATTTCGCACTCTTTCTGTTTTTATCGGGTGTTTTTTATAATATCAGATGTATATTTTTTACGTCAGAATCTATTTCTTATATCTTGAGTAAAATCTGTTCCGACACTTCTCTGTCAGTCATGTTTCGACCCTCCCCTTTATAAAATCAAAGGTTCGTGTAATCATATGCTACTACATCCAGAGTGTGAGATTCAGTAAGTTGACGAGGAAATGTAACTGCCCCAAAAAGGAATTGTTATTTGAATAATAATATAAAAGAAAAGTAGTATTTATAAAACCATCATCAAATAGTAAAAATGAGATCAAAAGTGAACAGCAGGGAATAATAAAAGGAGACCGGGAGCAGTGCGAGCTCCCGGTAAAAAAGTATGAAAAAGAAAAAGATATATTCAGCAACTGCATTTGCTGTTTACAGTAATAATATAATGAAAAAATGTGTTTGTTTTGTGAAAGGAAAATGAGGAAAATGTGAAAAATCATATCAATTTATTTAGCTTTTCAACAATATCCAAAAGTTCTTCTCTGGAAAATTCTCCAAAACTCATCAGTGCACGTAAAGGCATGGAGTCGGTCATGGCCAGAGTCATTTCCTCGGAAATAGCTTCGGAAGCAGCATCAGAGACAGGTTCCTCACCTCCGTTCAGAATAGAAAGATATGATGCGGTAAGCTTCTTGGCTGTTTCTGCAGTCTTCGGGTTGCGGAACAGCTCACCGAGGGTAGTGTTCATGTGAACATGCAGCGGGATCTCCTGGCTACTGTTCAGCTGGATTTTGCTTTCCAGACGGATATCTCTGGAAGATGCACCGATAAGGATCTTATATTCGCCGCTTGCTGCAAACCAGTCGTGAAGATCTGTGTTGTACCATGCAAAGCTTCTCTTATCCAGTTCCATGGTTACAGTTTTGGTTTCGCCTGGATCCAGAGCAACTTTTTCAAAGCCTTTGAGCTCTTTTTCCGGACGGATCGCGGAATTGGTGCAGTCTTTTACATAGAGCTGTACAACTTCCTTTCCGGTCATATCGCCTGTGTTTGTAACATCAACGGAAACAGAGATGGTATCTTTTTCTGTCGGGTTCCCGTTGGAGATATTCAGATTGCTGTAAGCGAAAGTTGTGTAGGAAAGTCCATATCCGAACGGATATGCCACATCCATTTCTTTTGTATCATAATAACGGTAGCCTACGAATACACCTTCACGGTATTCGACCTTCTCGCCGCTGCCGAAGTTCAGATAAGATGGGTTGTCGGACAGCTTAAGAGGCATGGTTTCTGCAAGTTTACCGCTTGGATTTACTTTTCCGTAAAGGATGTTTGCAACAGCAGCACCGCCTGCCTGACCGCCGAGATATGCCTCCAGAAGGCCTTTCACGTCATTAAGCCATGGCATTTCCACAGGGGAACCGTTGTGGAGAACGATCACCGCGTTTGGCTGAACTTTGAGGATTTCAGCAATGAGACGGTTCTGGCAGTCCGGAAGTCTCATATGGGAGCGGTCATATCCTTCGGACTCAAAGCTATCCGGAAGTCCTGCGAAGATCACAACTTTATCAGCCTTGCCTGCTGCTTTAAGTGCTTCTGCTGCAAGGGTGTCATCGTAGAGATCTTTGTCTGCAGGGAAACCTTCTGCATAGATAACTTGTGCGTCAGAAGGAACAGAATCCAGCGCATTTGTAATTTTGAAACAGTTGATATGGGAACTTCCACCACCCTGGAAACGTGGTTTTTTGGCAAAACCGCCGATGAAAGCAACTTTTTCAGCGTTTTTCAGAGGAAGAATCTGTCCGTCGTTTTTCAGAAGAACCATGGATTCCTCGGCAATATGACGAGCTTCCTCATGATCTTTTTCCATAGTGAATTCCTGTGGTGTACGGTTGTCTGCGTACTCGAAGATAATGCGCAAGATACGCTCTACAGCCTGATCCAGTATTTCTTCTTTCAGGGAACCATTCTTTACAGCCTGTACGATAAGTGCGTCATTGGCACCGTTTGAGGATGGCATTTCCAGCTCAAGGCCAGCTTTCAGGCCTTTGACACGGTCATTAACTGCGCCCCAGTCTGACATTACATAGCCTTTGAAGCCCCAGTCACCGCGGAGGACATCTGTGAGAAGCCATTTGTTTTCAGATGCAAAAGTGCCGTTGATCTGGTTGTAGGAGCACATGAAAGTGTATGGCTGAGCTTTTTTTACAGCTGTTTCAAATGCCGGGAAATAAATCTCACGTAAAGTTCTCTCATCAGCCTCAGAGGAGTTGCTCATACGGTGATATTCCTGGTTATTAGCTGCAAAATGTTTGATGGAAGTTCCCACATGCTGGGACTGTACACCGTTTACAAAAGCAGCTGCGATCTCACCTGCAAGATATGGATCTTCAGAATAATATTCGAAGTTTCTTCCGCAGAGAGGAGAACGTTTGATATTTACAGCTGGTCCAAGGACTACAGACACATCGTTAGCCTGAGCTTCTTTTCCGATAGTCTTACCCATTCTTTCCATCAGCTTACGGTCAAAAGAGCATGCGCTTAATGCAGCAGGCGGGAAGCAGACAGCTTTGATACTGTCATTCATTCCAAGATGATCGCTTTTGTCATCCTGTTTGCGAAGTCCGTGAGGGCCGTCGCTGACCATAACTTCCGGGATACCTAAGCGGTCTACATGTTTCAGATGCCAGAAATCAAGGCCTGAACACATGCCTGCTTTTTCTTCCAGAGTCATCTGGCTTACGATTTTTTTCAGATCACGTTTCATAAAAAATACCTCCGAATTGTTTTTTCTTACTATGGACTATAGCATGTTTTATTGATAAAATATAATAAAAACTTGCTGAAAATAATAAAATATTGCAGTTCTTCCGGCGTTGTTTTCGTGAGTATAAAAAAGAATATTAAAGGATGTGGAATATGAAAGAGAAAGATTTCCCCAATAAAAAAACTGAAGATATCCTGGCTTTAAATCGTGGAGAAGATACTTTGTTCCAGAGAAGAGAGAACCTTCAGAGACATGCTTCTTATGCAAGTGAGAGGAGGCAGTATGATGCGATCCGTAACGGACAGGTAGAGCAGATATATTCTGTTATGCGGAAGAAACCCGACGGGACACCGGGAGTCCTTTCGAAGAATGAGCTTCGCAACAGCAGAAATATGTTTATTGCCGGTATTACCCTGGATACCAGGGCGGCCATAGAAGGCGGCGTGCCGGAGGAAACGGCGTATTCACTGAGTGACGGGTACATTCAGACTGTGGAGGAATGTATGGATCAGTCCGCTATCAAGGAGCTGACTTTGCAGGCAGCAGTACGTTTTGCATCTGAGGTGCGTAAATATGGAAGCCCTCATTACAGCAGGGCGGTTGACAGAGCTGTGAAATATATCCATCTTCACCTTCATAATCCGATTACACTGGGGACAGTAAGCGAAGCGGCAGGAATCAGTCCATATTATCTTTCCAGGATATTCCGGCAGGAAACAGGGATGTCTATTGTTGATTATATTCAGAAGGAGAGGATCGAAGCGGCCTGTAATATGCTTTCGTATTCAGATTATACAGCTTCCCAGATCGGAGAATATCTCTGTTTTGCAAATCAGAGTTATTTTATCCGGATATTCAGGAAGTTTACAGGTATGACTCCGGCGAAGTACAGGAAGTATATGATGAAAGGAAGGGAATGGGAGTAAGTTCAGATTACAGTTTGCATATTGGTGAGTATATAATAATCGCTGTCGTTTATTGATAATATTTTGTGGCAAGCCAGAGTAGAAATATATCTGGCTTTTACGGAAGAATTATAGTAATATACGTAAGAAGACCGGGCGGGTCTGTCAGATAAATCTGTGAGAGCTGTTCGTTTAAATAAGAGAGAGGACATACAATGAAAGACATCATAGCAAGTATTATTACAAGTGTGCTGACAGCTTTATACCAGCCTTTCTGGTTTTCCGTGATCCTGTCTGTACTGGTATTATTTTTTTATCTTTTTTCTTATCATAATGAGACAGGCGGGAGAGGGATCAGGGGTGCTTTTTCAGTGTGGTGGCAGTTTTTTAAGGACAGTGCTTTTTTTCGAAAACTGTTTTTCCTGACTTTTTATACAACCATGATCTTGTTCCGTACGCTGCTGAACAGGGATATGTGGATGAATCCACTTTCTGATGTGATGGGAAACTGGTGGATCTGGAAATATGGAAATGATGGTACCAGAAATCTTACAACGGAGTGTATTGAGAATCTGATGCTGTTTATTCCTTTTACGATTCTGCTGTTTTGGACTGCGGGTAAGCGTATCCTGAAAAAAACAACTTTTCGGAATGCGGTGTGGACGGGATTGAAGATCACATTTGTATTCTCGCTGTCAATTGAATCCCTGCAGCTGTTCCTGAGACTTGGAACATTTCAGGTTTCTGATCTGACATATAATACTCTTGGCGGAGGTATCGGCGGAGCTGTTTTCTGGATGGGATATCGATTGACCGAAAAACGAAAATTTACATTGACAAATCAGCTGTAACATGTTACCCTAGTACCAGTTTCAATAAGTGAAATGCACTGATGAGGAATAGTATACAGCGAACGGAGCACAGAGAGCTGCTGGCCGGTGAGAAGCAGCGGAAGGGATTTGTGGAACTCGCCTCGGAGCATCTGTCCGAAATCTTTTTATAAGAGAGTAGACACAGACGGTGTCCGCCGTTATCAGGAGAGGATATAAGGATGTCGCTGACATTCCGTATCTGTTAAGTGTGTGAATTTTTATTCATGAAATAAGAGTGGTACCGCGTAGGACAGCAGTTGTCTTTCGTCTCTTGCAGAATCTGCAGAGTCGGAAGATTTTTTTATGCCTGAAAGTAAAAAATCAAACGATTAATTGGAAAAAGAAAATGGAGGAAAACAAAAATGATGACACCATCTAAGTACAAACGTCAGTATTACATGCCACCTGTTAAATGTATGAAATGGGCGGAAAAAGAATATGTAGAGAAAGCCCCGATCTGGTGCTCTGTAGACCTTCGTGACGGAAACCAGGCACTTGTGATCCCGATGAGCCTGGAGCAGAAGGTTGAGTTTTTCAAGCTTCTTGTAAAGATCGGTTTTAAAGAAATCGAGGTAGGTTTCCCGGCAGCTTCTGAGACAGAGTATGAGTTCCTTCGTACACTGATCGAGCAGAATCTGATTCCTGAGGATGTAACTATCCAGGTACTGACACAGGCCAGAGAACATATCATCCGAAAAACATTCGAGGCTGTAAAAGGTGCTCCGAAAGCAATCGTTCATGTATACAATTCCACATCTGTATCTCAGAGAGAGCAGGTATTTAAGAAATCAAAAGAAGAGATCCTGAAGATTGCAGTAGACGGTGCTGCGCTTCTGAAGAAGCTTGCAGATGAGACTGAGGGTAACTTCCAGTTTGAGTACAGCCCGGAGAGCTTCACAGGAACAGAGCCGGAGTATGCACTTGAGGTCTGCAACGCAGTTCTGGATGTATGGAAACCAACTGCTGATAATAAGGCAATCATCAACCTGCCTGTAACTGTTGAGCATTCCATGCCGCATGTTTACGCAAGCCAGGTTGAGTACATGTGTGATAATCTGAAATACCGTGAAAATGTCATCGTATCCCTTCATCCGCATAATGACCGTGGCTGTGGTGTTGCAGATTCTGAGATGGGACTTCTTGCGGGTGCTGACCGAATCGAGGGTACTTTGTTTGGAAATGGTGAGCGTACAGGTAATGTAGATATTGTAACACTTGGTATGAATATGTATTCACAGGGTGTTGATCCTAAGATCGATTTCTCTGATATGCCGCATATCTGCGAGGTTTATGAGAAATGTACAGGAATGCAGATCTACGAAAGAAGTCCGTACAGCGGAGCTCTTGTATTTGCAGCGTTCTCCGGTTCTCATCAGGATGCCATTGCAAAAGGTATGCATTGGAGAGAAAACGGCGATCTGGAACACTGGACAGTGCCGTATCTGCCTATCGATCCGACAGATGTGGGAAGAAACTATGATGCAGATGTTATCCGTATCAACAGCCAGTCCGGAAAAGGCGGCGTAGGATATATCCTGGAGACAAAATTCGGCCTGAACCTTCCTCCGAAAATGCGCGAGGCTATGGGCTATGCAGCGAAAGCAGTATCCGACCACAAGCACAAAGAGCTTCATCCGGATGAAATCTTCAGTCTGTTCAAATCTACTTTCGAGAATGTGGTTGAGCCGTACAGCATCAATGAGGTTCATTTCCAGCAGAAAGACGGCGGCATTGTAACACGGGTAACTTCTACATTCCGTGGAAAAACCATCGTCACAGAGGCTGCCGGAAACGGTCGTCTGGATGCAGTCAGCAACGCACTGAAGAAAGCTTACGAGCTGAAATATACACTGGAGACCTATCAGGAGCATGCGCTGGAGCAGAGTTCCACATCAAAGGCTATTGCTTATGTCGGAATCCGTAAACCAGACGGAACTCTTGCATGGGGTGCTGGTGTTGACCCGGATATTATCCGTGCGTCTATCGATGCGTTGGTAACAGCAATTAATAACCGCTGAAAATAAAAAAATATTGTCAAAAACAGTCGGGCAAAATGGCTTGACTGTTTGAAGCTGCAATACTATAATCAGAGCTGTAAAACAAGAGAAGAAATTGTCCTGACAGGCAGATAGAAGTACATTTTTCGGAGATCAAATGCATGTGATTTAAAGAAAATGTAAGGCTATCTGCCTGTTTTTTTACATGATCAGAAGGTGTTCGATGTGAGCAGGATGGGATTTGAGGTTTGTTGCGAAATGAGACATATGTGGATAACCGAGTGATTTTATGTGGATTCGGATGTGGAAAGAATGTGGAAGGGCTGTGGATAATATGGAAATACCTCCAAAACACAGAAAAGTGGGAAAAAAAGCTTGACATAGGTCACTTTATTAAATATAATTTTCTCATACATTACAAAAATGTTACAAAAATATAAAGGAAACAAACGAAATGTAACTATTCGTATTTTGGGAAACAGATAATTGTGGGGGCCATCATTACTGATTTCTGAAAAAGAGAGAATAGTTGCAGAAAATCTAACGCAAGGAATGAGATTATGAAAGTTGAGAAAGATTTGCGGGATGATGCCTCAGAGCAGACAGAACGTAAAAATGAAAAAATCAGAGGGAATTCCGTGCGCAGTTTTGCAGTGCTGACCGTATGTGCAGTTTTGGCGATGATAATTTCTTTCGGGACAAAAATATCGATTGGAAATGGAAACAACAGGGTTTATGCAGCAGCTGATACAAGCAGGAATTCCACTGATGAAGAAGCAGCAGTTCCAACTGGCATCGCAGGAGTGGTTTCAGGCGTTTCAGATACACCATCATCCGGAAGTACGATCACCAGGATCGGAAGTTCCTGTGAGCAGGTGATCGTAGGACAGCGGGTAAAAAAAGTAGAAAATACCACTGCGGACCTCAATGTAAGTTCATCTATGGAGAACAAGGTCAATGAGCTGGATGCAAGGTCGATCACACTGGCCGAGAATCCTACATTGATGTCTGATGAGGATTACGATACACTGTTGCGCATTGTAGAGGCTGAAGCGGGAAGCGAGGATATTAAAGGCCGTGTTCTGGTAGCTAATGTAATAATGAACCGGGTAAAGAGTGAAGATTTTCCGGATACAGTCACAGAAGTTGTCTGGGATAACAGTGACGGAGTACCGCAGTTTTCCCCTACCTATGATGGAAGGATCAATGAGGTCTCAGTATCTGATGAGACAAGAGAAGCTGTAAAACAGGCACTGAAAGGAACAGATTACTCCGAAGGAGCACTTTTCTTTATACAGAAATCCGCAGCAGAAGCTCATAATGTGAAATGGTTTGAGAAGGATCTTAAGAAACTTTTCAAATATGGAGTTCACGAATTTTATACATATAAATAAGATGTGTATGCTACACACAGAGAAAACCGTCGGCAGATCGCAAGCCGGCGGTTTTTATGTCACAGAAGAATCTTTTTTAAAAGGTGGTGGTATTTTCCATAATTCCATGCTATAATGTGGTGAAGTTCGAAAGAAACTAATATTTTATAAAATAGAAAGGCGGAACACCAATGCAGGTATTGTACAAAAGCACCAGAGGAAAAGAGCAGGCAGTTACAGCGTCTATGGCCATACTGAAAGGCCTTTCTGAGGACGGCGGACTGTTCGTGCCTGATAACATTCCCAAGCTGGATGTACCAATGGAGAAGCTGGCACAGATGACTTATCAGGAGACAGCATATGAAGTAATGAGCCGTTTTCTTACAGACTTTACAGAGGAAGAGTTAAAAGACTGTATCAATAAGGCATACGACAGCAAATTTGATACAGAGAAGATTGCTCCTCTTCACGAGGCTGACGGAGCATATTTCCTGGAGCTGTTCCACGGCGCAACGATCGCGTTCAAGGATATGGCACTTTCCATCCTTCCTCATCTGATGACAACAGCAGCGAAGAAAAATAATGTCAGGAATGAGATCGTGATCCTTACTGCAACTTCCGGAGATACAGGAAAGGCTGCAATGGCAGGTTTTGCAGATGTACCGGGAACCAGGATCATCGTATTTTATCCGAAGCATGGTGTAAGCCCGATCCAGGAGAAGCAGATGGTAACTCAGAAAGGTGCCAATACCTATGTAGTAGGAATCACAGGTAATTTCGATGATGCCCAGACTGCAGTTAAGAAGATGTTCAATGATCATGAGCTGGCAGCAGAGCTTGACAAGGCAGGATTCCAGTTCTCATCTGCCAATTCCATCAACATAGGACGTCTCGTTCCACAGATCGTATATTATGTATATGCTTATGCAACACTGGTACATGATGGGAAGATCAAGGATGGCCAGGAGATCAATGTGGTAGTTCCAACCGGTAATTTTGGAAATATCCTTGCTGCATATTATGCAAAACAGATGGGGCTTCCGATCCATAAACTGATCTGTGCATCCAATGAGAACCGTGTTCTCTATGATTTCTTCCGTACAGGAACATATGACAGAAAACGTGACTTTATCCTTACAACATCTCCGTCCATGGATATCCTGATCTCCAGCAACCTGGAGCGCCTGATTTACCGTCTTGCAGGAGAGAATGCTGAGAAATGTGCAGAGCTTATGAAATCTTTAAGTGAGGGCGGTGAGTACACGATCACGGACGAGATGAAAGTACAGCTTCAGGATTTCTACGGCAATTTCTGCAGCGAAGATGAGACTGCCGAGGCGATCAGCGAGACATATAAAGGCAGCAATTATGTGATTGATACGCATACAGCAGTCGCAGCCGGCGTATATAAGAAATATGTAAGCGATACAGATGATCACACACCGACTGTTATTGCTTCCACAGCAAGTCCGTATAAATTTACAAGAAGTGTAATGGAAGCTCTTGGAGAGGAGCATAAAGATCTGGATGATTTCGGCCTTGTAGATGCACTTTCCAGACTTTCCGGAGTGCCGGTTCCGCGTGCAGTTGAGGAGATCCGTACTGCTCCTGTACTTCATGACAGAGTTGTGGATGCACCGGATATGCCGGATGCAGTAAGAGATATTCTCGCTATTGTTCACTGAACAGTAACCATTAGATAATAAAAATCAGTAAGATTGTGTATTTTCTGTTGAAAAAGCACAAATACTGGTTTATAATAAAAACAACGAAAACCGAATCCTGGAATGTTCGATCCCCCTTTTCTTTTTGAACCTACATTGACATTTTGGGAATCCAAGATCGCAGATTGGATGTCAGACCTCACGTTGTGGTAGGCAGAAGATACTGTTGAGGATACCCACCTAGCATCTGCTAGGCGTCAAAAATAAGGGAACGGCATCCCGGGATTAATCGGTTAAAAACATAGAGCCGGTTGATGGCTCTTTTTTCATATATGGGAGGAATTACAGTATGGGTGTTTCTGAAAGAAAATTTGGAACACTTCCCACAGGGGAAGAAATAAAGATATATCATCTTGAGAATAAGTCAGGAGCATATGCAGAGGTGCTTTCGTTTGGCGCGATTCTGGCGAAGATATGTGTTCCGGATAAGACCGGAGAACTTAGAGATGTGGTTCTGGGATATGATGATATCGAAGGATATGAAGTGAACGGATGCTTTTTCGGAGCGATCATCGGAAGAAGCGGAAACCGTATCGAGAATGCCAGATTTTTTATTGATGATAAAGAAGTGGTTCTTGCTGAGAATGAGAATCATAATAACCTGCACAGCGGCCCGAATGGTTTTGAGAAGAAGCTCTGGGAGGTAAAAGAGATCTCCCAGGAGAAGAACAGTGTGGACTTTTTCCGTATCAGTCCTGACGGAGAGAACGGATTTCCGGGAGAGTTTACTGTTGTTGTGAAATATGAGTTTACAGAGGAGAATGAACTGAAGATTATTTACAGAGGACGTTCTGATGCGGCTACTGTAGCTAATATGACCAACCATTCCTACTTTAATCTGAGTGGAGAGGGAAGCGGGAATGTGCTGGATCAGGAGGTCTGTATCCATGCGAAATATTTCACTCCTGTAAAAGACAGCCAGTCTATCCCTACAGGGGAATATGTATCTGTTGAGGGAACACCGATGGATTTCAATGTTTCCAAACCTATCGGAAGAGACATTGAGGCTGATTTTGAACAGCTGAAGCTGACTGGCGGTTATGACCACAACTATGTGACAGATAATTATGCAAAAGGAAATGTACGTGTCATTGCCAGTGCATACTGTAAGGAGTCGGGTATTGGTATGGAAGTTTCTTCTGATTGTCCGTGTGTGCAGTTTTATGCAGGCAACTTTATTGTAGACGAGAAGGGTAAGAAGGGGCATGTTTACCATCAGCGTGACGGATTTTGCCTAGAAACACAGGTTGAGCCCAATGCAGTGAATGTGGAAGATTTTCATTCTCCGATTCTGCGTCCGGGTGAGGAATACAGTTCCGAGACAATTTATCGATTTTTTGTAAAATAAGTGCTGCCGGTCTGTAGGAAGGCAGTGAAAGAAACAGAGGTATGAGGAGCAATGCAGATACGTGTAGCCGGAGAAAATGATGCAGCAGTACTTGTGGAGATCTATTCTTACTATGTAGAGAAGACAGCGGTCACATTTGAGTATAAGACGCCTTCCGTGGAGGAATTTGCAGGAAGGATCCGTGATATCCAGAAGAAATATCCATATATTGTGGCGGAAGAGAACGGAGAGATCCTGGGGTATGCCTATGGTTCTGCCTTTCATCCGAGGAATGCCTATGGATGGTGTGCCGAGATGTCCATTTATGTGAAACATGACAGAAGGGGAAGCGGTGCAGGTGGAAGGCTTTACCGCGCCCTGGAGAGTCTTCTGGCTGAGATGGGAGTGCTCAATCTGAACGCCTGCATTGCAGTTCCTCAGAAAGAGGATGAGTACCTTACAAATGCCAGTGTGGATTTTCATAAACATTTTGGATACAAGAGAGTGGGAATGTTCCACAGATGCGGCTACAAATTCAACCGCTGGTATCATATGGTATGGATGGAGAAGATGATTGGCGAGCATAAGAGTGTGCAGCCGGAAGTGAAACCTTTTCCGGAGATCCAGGATAAGATCGGCTTTGATCGCTTTTCCTGGTAAAAAAAGAAACTCGAGGGGGTCAGCATGGACGAGGATAAAAAGAAGCGAAATGTGATTCAGCTCATGCTGGGATTTGTGAGGCGGGCCAACGGAGATCATGTCAGTGCATATGCTGCCCAGGCGGCGTACTTTCTTATTATGTCGTTTATTCCGTTTATCCTGTTTCTCACAACACTGATCCGCTATACACCATTAAGCTACAATGTTGTCCGGGATGCAATCATAGGATTCGTCCCGGGAAATCTTCAGACTTTTGTGCTGAGTATTGTGGTTGAGGTATATAAAAGAAGCACTGCGATCGTACCGTTGTCTGCGCTGATGGCACTGTGGGCATCCGGAAAAGGAATGCAGGCCATAACTAATGGCCTGAATACAATCTATCATGTGAAGGAGACACGAAACTGGCTGATGAACAGGATATATTCTGTTTTTTACATGCTGCTGTTCGTTTTGGCCATTATTGTCAGCCTTCTGATGCTGGTTCTCGGAAACAGGATACAGGTGGCAGCGCAGAAAACAATTCCTATTCTTGGAAGTCTGATGGCGAAGATTATGGGAGCCAGAACATTGCTGGTGTTTGCAGTTCTTATTGTGGTTTTTCTGGTTCTTTATAAGGTGCTGCCTAACAGGAAGGCAACTTTTAAAAGTCAGCTGCCGGGAGCTTTTATCATTGCAGTGGCCTGGCTTATTTTTTCCTACGGATTTTCTCTGTATTTTGAATTTTTTCCGAATTTCGGAAATATGTATGGAAGCCTGACAGCACTGATCATGGTAATGCTGTGGCTTTACGTGTGCATGAACCTGATTCTTTATGGCGCAGAGATCAACGCGTACTTTGAAAATGAGTTCCGCAGAGCACAGAAATCTGTCAAAATACTGCTTGCCAAAAGAGAAGCGGAGAAGAATGCTAACGAATCCAAAGATTCTAAAGAATCCTGATTTGCGCTTGACAGAAAGCAGACCTTGTGGCATAGTATTAAAAGACAGAAAAAGCTGTGAAGGTGCTAGAGAGGATTATTTTCTCACAGAGAAGGGAAGTCATCGGCTGTAAGCTTCCCCGGGTTCAGATGATCCTTGAATTTCCCACCGGAGCTTCCTCTTTGAAGTAGCAGTAGGAGATGACGTGTGCTGCGCGTTAAGCAGTCAGGAGATGCCCGTGATTTTTTTACGGGAAACTGGGTGGTACCGCGGATATTCCGTCCCTTTTATAAGGGACGGTTTTTTTATTGCCTGATTCCGGATTTTTCAGATCAGGCTGTGTATCATTTGAACATTTAAATTTTAAAGGAGAAATAAGACCATGGATATGAAAGAAAGACTTCAGGAACTGGCTGAGAACGCCAGAAAACGGATCGAGGAATCCGAGGGCCTGGATAAGCTGAACGATGTGCGTGTTGCATATCTTGGAAAAAAAGGTGAGCTTACAGCAATCTTAAAAGGTATGAAAGATGTTGCTCCGGAGGAGCGTCCGAGGTTGGTCAGCTTGTCAATGAGACAAGAGCAAAAATCGAGGAGCTTCTGGAAACTTCCAGGAAAGAGTTTGAGGAAAAAGTCCGTGAGGAGAAGATGAAAGCAGAGGTTATCGATGTAACACTTCCTGCAAAGAAGGCAAAGATCGGTCATCGTCATCCGAACACTATCGCTCTGGAAGAAGTTGAACGTATCTTCATTGGAATGGGATATGAGGTTGTAGAAGGTCCGGAGGTTGAGTATGCAGACTATAACTTTACAAAACTGAACATCCCGGAGAATCATCCGGCAAGAGATGAGCAGGATACTTTCTTTATCAATGATTCCATTCTGCTTCGTTCCCAGACATCACCGGTTCAGGCACGTGAGATGGAGAAGGGCAAGCTTCCGATTCGTATGATCGCACCTGGACGTGTATTCCGTTCTGATGAGGTGGATGCAACACATTCTCCTTCTTTCCATCAGATCGAGGGTCTTGTTATTGATAAGAACGTTACTTTTGCAGACCTTAAGGGAACTCTTCAGGAGTTTGCAAAAGAGCTGTTCGGACCGGAAACCAAGACAAAATTCCGTCCGCATCACTTCCCGTTCACAGAGCCAAGTGCAGAGGTGGATGTATCCTGCTTTAAATGCGGCGGAAAAGGCTGCCGTTTCTGTAAAGGTTCCGGCTGGATCGAAATCCTTGGCTGCGGTATGGTTCATCCGAATGTTCTCCGTATGTGCGGAATCGATCCGGATGAGTATACAGGATTTGCCTTTGGTGTAGGTCTGGAGCGTATCGCACTTCTGAAATATGAGATCGATGATATGCGTCTTCTGTATGAGAACGACAGCAGATTCCTGAAACAGTTCTAAAACAGCTGAAGATCCTTATAGTAAATATAGAAAAAAGAAGGGACAACCAAAATGAATACTTCATTATCTTGGATTAAAACATATGTGCCGGATCTGGATGTAACGGCACAGGAATATACAGATGCCATGACTTTAACAGGTACAAAGGTAGAAGGCTTTACAGAGCTGGATGCAGATCTTGACAAAATCGTGATCGGTCAGATCGACAAGATCGAGAAACATCCGGATGCAGACAAGCTGATCATCTGCCAGGTAAATATCGGAACAGAGAGTGTACAGATCGTAACAGGGGCTCCGAATGTAAAAGAGGGAGACAAAGTTCCGGTTGTTCTTGATGGCGGACGTGTTGCAGGCGGTCATGACGGAAAAATGACTGCTGGCGGAATCAAGATCAAAAAAGGCAAACTTCGCGGCGTGGAGTCCTGCGGTATGATGTGCTCCATTGAAGAGCTGGGAAGTACAAGAGAGATGTATCCGGAAGCACCGGAGTACGGAATCTATATTTTTCCTGAGGATGCAGTAGTCGGTGAGAGTGCTGTTAAAGCACTTGGTCTTGACGATGTGGTATTTGAGTATGAGATTACTTCCAACCGTGTGGATTGCTACGGTGTTCTTGGAATCGCAAGAGAGGCAGCAGCAACTTTTCAGAAGAAATTCTGCCCGCCTGTTGTAGAGATTAAGGGAAATGATGAAAAAGCTTCCGATTATGTAAAGGTTACTGTGCAGGATCCGGAGCTCTGCCCGCGCTACTGTGCAAGAGTTGTAAAAAATGTCAAGATCGGTCCGTCTCCGAAGTGGATGCAGAGATGCCTTGCTTCCAACGGAATCCGTCCGATCAACAATCTGGTTGATATTACAAACTACGTAATGGAAGAGTTTGGACAGCCGATGCATGCGTATGACCTGGATACTATTGCAAACAAAGAGATCGTTGTACGTCGTGCGGGAAAGGATGAGAAATTTGTTACACTGGATGGCCAGGAGCGTACTATGGACGAGAACGTTCTGATGATCTGCGATGGTGAGAAAGCAGTTGGTATTGCCGGTATCATGGGTGGTGAAAACTCCATGATCACAGATGATGTGAAGACAGTTCTTTTTGAGGCTGCATGCTTCGATGGAACAAGTATCCGTCTTTCTTCCAAGAGAATCGGTCTTCGTACAGATGCTTCCGGTAAATTCGAGAAAGGTCTTGACCCGAACAATGCACAGGCAGCTATTGACCGCGCATGCCAGCTGATGGAAGAGCTTGGCGCAGGTGAGGTTGTCGGAGGAATGGTTGATGTCTGCAATGAGACAAGAGAGCCATCCAGAGTTAAATTTGAGCCGGAGAAGATCAACAAGCTTCTTGGAACCAGTCTTACAAAAGAAGAGATGATCGAATATCTCGGACGTGTAGAGCTGGCGTATGACGAGAAGACAGATGAGATCGTTGCACCTACTTTCCGTCAGGATATCCACTGTAATGCAGATGTTGCCGAGGAAGTTGCAAGATTTTACGGTTATGATAAGATTCCGATGACACTTCCTACAGGAGAGGCTACAACGGGTAAACTTCCGTTCAAGCTTCGTATTCAGGAAGTTGCAAGAGATATTGCCGAGTACTGCGGATTTTCAGAAGGAATGTCCTATTCTTTCGAAAGCCCGAAGGTATTTGATAAGCTCTGTATCCCTGCAGACAGTGATCTTCGCAAAGTTATCACTATCAGTAATCCGCTTGGAGAGGACTACAGCATCATGCGTACAAGTACACTGAACGGTATGCTTGCATCCCTTTCCACTAACTATAACAGACGTAACAAAGATGTTCGTCTTTACGAACTTGGAAATGTTTATCTTCCGAAGTCACTGCCGATCACAGAGCTTCCGGATGAGCGTACCATGTTTACACTTGGAATGTATGGAAAAGGTGATTTCTTCGACATGAAAGGTGTATGCGAGGAGTTCTTTGAGAAAATAGGCATGAAGAAAAAAATTACTTATGATCCGAAGAGCGCGAAGCCATTCCTTCATCCTGGAAGACAGGCAAATATGATTTATGAGGGTAAAGTTGTCGGATATTTAGGAGAGGTTCATCCATCTGTTGCAGATAACTACTCCATTGGTGAGAAGGCGTATATTGCAGTGATCGATATCCTGGATGTTCTTGAATTTGCAGGATTCAACCACAAATATACCGGAATTGCAAAATATCCGGCGGTAACACGTGACTTAAGCCTTGTAGTTCCTCACGAAGTTCTTGCAGGACAGATCGAGGCGATCTTTGACCAGAGAGGCGGAAACATTCTGGAGAGCTATCAGCTGTTTGATATCTATGAAGGTGCACAGATTGAGAAAGGCTTCAAATCCATGGCTTATTCACTGGTATTCCGTGCTCATGACAAGACTCTTGGAGAGAATGAGATCTCAGCAGTAATGAAGAAGATCATGAACGGACTGAACGGACTTGGAATCGAGCTGAGAAGCTGATGCTGATCTATATTGTAAGACATGGCCTGACAGAGTGGAATAAATTAAAAAAGCTCCAGGGTGCAGCGGATGTTCCTCTTGCGAAAGAAGGGATTCTCCTTGCGGAAAAAACAGGCGAGGCTTTAAAGGATGTAAAGTTTGATATCTGTTTTACCAGTCCGCTTTCAAGGGCAAGGCAGACGGCAGAGTGCGTTCTGGGCGACCGAAATGTTCCAATCATACCGGACAAGCGTATTCAGGAGATTAATTTCGGTGATCTGGAAGGCGGCTGTGTGAGAGATGCAGAAGGGAATTATATTGATCCGCAGGTTGAAACATTTTTTCGTGATCCTGTGAATTTTAAACGGCCGGAAAATGGAGAGGATATCTTTGATGTGATTGCCCGCACAAAAGATTTCTGGGAAGAAAAAACTTCAGATCCGTCCCTTGCGGATAAAACGGTTCTGGTTGCTTCCCACGGATGTGCAGTCCGTGCACTCCTCCAGAATATCTATCATGATCCGGAAAATTTCTGGCACGGATGCGTGCCTCCGAACTGCTGTGTCAATCTTGTGGAAGTGAAGAATGGGAAAACAGTACTTCTGGAAGAAGACAAAGTTTACGCATAAATAGTACTGAGAAACGCAGAATAACTGTAGTGGTTGTTCTGCGTTGTTTTTTTGTGAAAAATATACAGGTTGCGATTGACTAATTATGATAAAGCGAGATAAAATATACAGAAGAAACAAATATTTCAGAAAAATAAAAGTTAAACTCTCCTAATTCTATAAATATACAGAATTGCGCGTTAATTCAAAAGATTACACAAGGAGAGAGAATAATTACCGACAGTGACGTGACATATGAAATGGGGTGAGTATATGCAGTCATTAAATGAGACCAATGCAGGTGAAAGTTATACCATCAAATGGATGACCGGAATGCCGGAGATCATGGATCAGATCAGGCAGTATGATGTCAGGGAAGGCAAGAGTGTACAGGTGATCAGCCGGATCCTCGGAGGCGTGATTGTTGGTGTCAGAGGACGAAGAATCCTGATCAGTGATGATGCAGCCTGCAGGATCAAGGTGTGAATGTTAAATAAGCAGCGGATATTTTTATCCTCGCGGGATATTGCCAGTGAACAGTAACAAGGACAGTTCTTTTTGAAGGGGAATTGTCCTTTACTGTTGTTTTGTAGGATGTGTTATGATACTATGGTACAAAAGACAGACTTTTTTCGAAAATATAGCAGTAATTTATGAAAATGCTATAGAATAAGGGGAGGCAAATTATGGGAAAAAAGTTTATGAATACAGTGCTGTTTCTGGCAGTAGCCGCTGCAGCAGCGACGCTCACTGCTTATGTGGGTAAGGGGTCCGGAAATGTATTATTTTATAATT
This sequence comes from Ruminococcus sp. AF46-10NS, assembly GCF_003474435.1. Taxonomy (GTDB): domain Bacteria; phylum Bacillota; class Clostridia; order Lachnospirales; family Lachnospiraceae; genus Blautia_A. The sequence goes on along the minus strand of NZ_QRNF01000017.1, from coordinate 3,884 downwards.
TTGCTTTTCTGGGGATCATGGTGATCATATATGCTGTGGGACTTTTTGCCGGGTTATACCGGATGGATAATCTGACAGCAGCTCTGAGGCATGGAGCAAGTGAGATCACAGAAGTGTTTCAGCTTCCGGGAAGAGCCAGAAAAGAAGAAATTGGTCAGTTACGGGGGCTTTTTGGCGACAAATATCTGGATAAGAAGATGGATGATTTTGTCGACAGCATCAGCCGGACAGAAGAAGGAATTGCTGAGGTGGAGGACTTCGTGAACATTGATGATGTGGATGTTCATATTCACAAGCGTCTTCTGGAGATGGCTCCGGATATTTTTACAAGCCTTGGTATTCTTGGTACATTTATTGGTCTTGTGTGGGGACTGAAGAATTTTCAGCCTACGGATTATGAGGTGATGACAACTTCCGTATCTGCACTGGTAGATGGAATCAAGGTTGCGTTTCTCACTTCTATTTATGGCGTTGCGCTGTCTGTTGTGTATACATTCGGGATGAAGAGCGGATATTCTTCCATGTCCCAGGCTATGCAGGACTTTCTGGATCGTTTTCATGCACTGGTACTGCCTACTGCAGAGAATGAATCATGGAATCTTCTTGTTTCCAGCCAGAAGACACAGACTGAGGCCATGAAACAAATGGCAGAACAGTTTTCCGTGCAGATGGCAGACAGCTTTGAGAAGGTGATCACACCGACATTCCGGAAGATGAACGATTCCCTTGATATGCTGACTGCTTCTGTGACTAAAGGGCAGCAGGATGCTATCCGCGAGATCCTAGATACATTTTTGAGTGAGATGCACGGAGCTTTTCAGATGCAGTTTGAGGACTTTAATGATGCTCTGTCAGAACTTAAGAAAGCACAGAAGGATAATACAGAGTATACCTCCGAGCTCTATAAGACCATGAGTAGCCAGCTGAGCGAAACCTTTACCAAACAGGAACGAGCTATGCGTGATGCTATCACAGAGATCGATGAGATGCAGAGTAAATATATGAAGACTGCAGACCGTATTATCCGTGATAACCAGATGATCCAGCAGCTTCAGAAGAGAGAGTATGAGAAGCTTGCAGAGCATATGCACGAGAATGAAAAAGCATCGTCTGATCTTTGGAAGTCCTGCAATGAGTCTATGCGCCAGTATGTGGACAGTGCAGCGGAGGGCATGAAGACCGCAGCAGATTCCAATAAGATCAGTGCAGAGCTTCTTCGTGAAGATAAGAAGATGATCGGGAATTTTGAGACTAAGATGAATGAATTCACAGAGAGCCAGAAAATGGTCAGTGCAACATTGGATGAGGTGCGCAGACTTCTTTCTGAGATCAAGACTGCGAAGAATAATCGTGATATTCATCTGGTTGCCGGTCAGCCGTGGGGATATGGAAGCGGTGCCGGGGTGCAGGAACTGAAGGAGAAACTTGACAGTCTGGAAGATCTTCTGGATGGCCAGGGTGCGAGACAGGAGGCTCTTCTTGATGAGATTGAGAGGAGTATCCGTGAGATGACAAAAGTAGCCCAGAAGGGACGTTTTGGCTTATTTAAATAAAGGAGAGAATTGTTAATGCGCAAAAAACGAAGGTCAGAGGATGGAGGCTTCAATATCTGGCGTTCTTATTCGGACATGATGGCAGGTGTTCTGCTTCTTTTTGTGCTGATCATGTGCGTTACCCTTTTTCAGGCACAGAAGAGCTATGATGACAGCCTGAAGGAGCGGGATGAAAAAATTGCTCTTCAGGAGACGTATACGGAAGAACTTCTGGAGAAACAGAAGACTCTTGATGAGCAGGCTGGTACTTTGAAAAGTCAGGATGAACAGATCAAGTCCAAGGATGAAACGATCAAATCTCAGGATGAAAAGCTTTCTTCTCTGGCGGAGAGGCTTACAGAACAGCAAAAGACCCTCGAGAAACAGCAGAAAACACTTGAGGAGCAGCAGAAGAAGCTGGCTTCGCAGAAAAAGAAACTTAGTGCCCAGCAGGATACTCTTGAGGAGCAGCAGTCTGCACTGGATGAAAAGACAGAGCTTTTGGCAACTCAGCAGCAGAAGATCGATAAGATCATTGGCGTGAAGGCTGAAGTTGTGGAGGCTTTGCAGAAGGAATTTTCAAAAAAGAATCTCAATGTTGATATTGATTCCCAGACTGGTGCGCTGACATTGAACGCTAACGTTATGTTTGATTATGATCAGGCTGAACTTACGGATTCCGGTAAGATGACGTTGTCTATGGTGTTGCCTACATATTGTAAGGTTCTTCTGGCTGATTCTTATAAGAAGTATCTTGGTGAGATCATTATTGATGGTTATACAGATACGGATGGTGATTACAGCTATAATCTGGAACTGTCACAGAAGAGGTCTCTGGCTGTGGCTCAGTATCTTCTGGATATTGAGGGGGATTTTTTGAAGGATAAACAGATTCAGGAACTTCAGGATTGCCTGACTGTTAATGGACATTCCATGTCGGATCCTGTTCTGGATGCGGATGGAAATGTGGATAAGGATGCGTCCAGGCGTGTAGAGGTGAAGTTTCGGCTCAAAGATGAGGAAATGATCCAGGAGCTGAACAAGATCATGCAGGCAGATGGTACTTCTGAAAGTAAGGATAGCAAGGCCGGTGCAGATAAGAAGGCAAAAAAAGATGATGGTAAGGATTCTTCGGCAGATTCTGGTAGTCCGAAGTCAGATAGTAAGAAAAATTGATATGTGAAGTGGAGAGGTTTCGGGCTGCGATGTTTGTGGTCTGGAGCTTCTTTTTTGTATTAACGAACGTACGCCGTGGAGCTGGGGTCTGGCCGGGCAGGGCTTCGGCGGGGGAAACTACTAGGACTCCGTGAATCGGCTAAAACCATTTCCAAAAATCCTGAACTCGCTGCGCTCAGACAGCAGGATTTTTGAAAATAACGCCGATCCCCGCAGCCCAAGTAGTTTCGACCCTCCTGCAGAGTTGCCCGGACAGACCCCAGCTCCACGGCTGGTAGTCAATTCGGTGAAGGACGGATGCGGACGCGATTGCGTCCTGTCCTGTATTGGTGAGTAGGGTGGTGTGAGACGGTATTAATATGACGATGCGGTCAGAATAGTGTGACGTGAGGAACATCTTCGGCATAACGTTCCATTATTGAATACCGAAGCATACAGACAAAAGTCAATAGTGTTACACATCGAAGATGTAACACAAGTTCCGTGCCCAACGGGGTGGGAGCGCGAGGGAGGGCGTTCGGGCTTCGGAACTCTGAGATCGCCTTCCCTCGCACTGTCCACATTGGAAATGTGACGTGCGTAGCCAACAGGGCCTTCCATGTCAACGGAAGTCAATGGAAATTAACACATTTACCCAAACAAACAAAATAATCCAAAAAAATTGAATTTTATGGTTGACAAGCATAACTCCCAGTGGTATTATAACTGAGCTGTCGCAAATAATTGTTTTTGAAAAACAAACAATTAAAAAGAATTTCAGAAAAATGAAATTTACAATTGACAAAAGACAGAAGATATGATAAAGTATCCAAGTCGCCAACAAAGCGGCAACAAAATCTTAACTCAAAAATGTTTGAAAAAAACTTAAAAAAGTGCTTGACAAACAAAAAGAGATGAGATAAAATAAACGAGCTGTCTGAGAGACAGACGTAACAAACCTTGATAACTAAACAGTGAAACACATACGATTCTCGAAAATTTCTTTACATTTAAAGAACGGTTCGGGTGAATGCGAAAGCATGAACCTGCTCCGGTGAGCGAAAGCGAGTCGGAGTTACAACCTATTTAGCAGTAAAAACGAGAGATAGCCAAACGGTTGTCTTGAGTAAATGAATCAAACATTTTATCAGAGAGTTTGATCCTGGCTCAGGATGAACGCTGGCGGCGTGCTTAACA
>NZ_QRNF01000016.1 GCF_003474435.1 Ruminococcus sp. AF46-10NS | reverse complement strand
ATAATGTAATATCTGCTTCTTTGTCTCGTTGGTATAAAGAATTAATTTGCTTATGAAAAACCTGGTATAAAGAATTAATTTGCTTATGAAAAACCTCTCCAAAATATTGTGTATATATAGCCTGGCTTAAAGTTTCTTCTGAAATCTGATCTATTTCTTCTAGCAACCCTTTAATTTTTGCAATAACTTGTCTTTCCTCTGATTCATCCAAAGATATTCCTAGTTCTGCCAGGTATTTTTCACAAATTTTCTCAATCTGTAATCTGCCTTTTATAAGTTCATCAGACATACGACGAATAGTTATTCTCTTACTGTCCGCTTCTCCTATAAGATGAAAATTCTCTTTTACAAGTATCTGCTCTAATTCTTTTTGCAGCATATCATTTAAAGAATCTATCCTGGCTTTGTTCATTTTTGCGCTGATATTATTTGTTGTATTAAAAATAACATCCAAAATTTTCCCAATCGTACTTTTACCTGTATTGTTATTCCCAGCAATTACAGTAATTCCATCTATAATAATATCCGCTTCTGCTATTTTTGCAAAATTTCTTACTTTTAACTCCATGTTTTCCCCTCTTTCACGCAGTCTTCTATATTTTAAATATGGATTCAGTATATCATCTCCAATTGACATCCACAATTATTTGTTTGGTTTTATCCAGCTCTTTTCATCGACAAAATTTCCGCTTTTATACTAATAAAAAATGGTTCCACGATATCACCAAAATCATGATACCATGAAACCATTTTCACGTAAAGTTGTTATAAACCTCTTATTCTATATCAACTTTTCTGTTTTCTCTTACAGTATCGCTCTGACAACTCTAGGCCTGCATCCTGCCTTCTCAAGTGCTGCTACGATCTGGTTCTTGTGATCTGTTCCGAATGCTTCCATAGTGATCCGAAGTTCTACGGCTGCATTTCTGTTGGTGCTTACAAACTGGTTGTGGTCCAGTTTGATGACGTTGCCCTGGTTCTCGGCGATAACACTGGCTACGCGTACGAGTTCACCTGGCTTATCCGGGATAAGGACGGAAACGGTGAAGATTCGGTCTCTCTGGATGAGACCGTGCTGTACTACGGAGGACATGGTGATCACATCCATATTTCCGCCACTTAAGATGGAAACGATCTTCTTTTTCTTTACGTCAAGGTGACGGAGAGCTGCTACAGTGAGAAGACCGGAGTTTTCTACGATCATCTTGTGGTTCTCTACCATGTCGAGGAAAGCCACGATGAGTTCGTCATCGTCGATGGTGATAATGTCGTCCAGGTTCTCCTGGATATATGGGAAGATATTTTTTCCCGGAGTCTGTACTGCAGTACCATCTGCGATGGTGTTTACGTGCGGAAGTGTTACGACCTCGCCTTTCTCCAGGGATGCTTTCATACATGCTGCGCCTGCCGGCTCAACACCGATAACCTTGATATGCGGATTGAGAAGTTTTGCAAGGTTGATACACCGGTTGCAAGTCCGCCGCCGCCGATCGGGACAAGGATGTAATCTACAAGAGGAAGCTCCTGTACGATCTCCATGGCAATGGTTCCCTGTCCGGTTGCTACTGCCGGGTCATCGAACGGATGGATGAATGTGTAGCCTTTTTCCTCTGCAAGCTGCAGTGCGTGTGCACAGGCTTCATCATATACATCTCCGTGAAGGATAACTTCTGCTCCGTAGCTTTTGGTGCGCTCTACTTTGATCAGAGGTGTGGTAGTCGGCATAACGATGACTGCTTTTACTCCGTATTTATGTGCCGCATAGGCAACGCCCTGTGCATGGTTTCCTGCGGATGCTGTGATCAGTCCTTTGTTTCTCTCTTCATCGGAAAGTGTGCTGATCTTATAGTATGCGCCACGTACCTTGTAAGCACCTGTTCTCTGCATGTTCTCCGGTTTCAGGTAAACTTTGTTTCCTGTCATGTCAGAGAAATAGCTACTGTATATCAGCTTTGTTTCCTGTGTCACTTCTTTTACTTTTGCTGCCGCTTCTTCAAAGCTTTCTAATGTAAGCATTTGTATATTTAGCTCCTTTCTTCTACGTCAAAGAGGGCGTTTACAAAGGCGTCTGCGTCAAATTTCTGCAGGTCATCGATACTCTCGCCTACTCCGATGTATTTTACTGGTATGTCAAGCTCAGACTGGATCGCTACTGCAATTCCACCTTTCGCTGTACCATCAAGTTTGGTAAGAATGATTCCGGTCACGTTTGCTACCTCTGCAAACTGTCTTGCCTGGGAAAGTGCATTCTGGCCTGTGGTTCCGTCAAGAACTACAAGCGTTTCCAGATATGCTTCCGGGTATTCGCGTTCCAGAATACGGTAAATTTTGCGAAGCTCTTCCATAAGGTTCTTCTTATTGTGAAGTCTTCCTGCTGTATCACAGATCAGAACGTCTGCATTTCTGGCCTTGGCTGCTGCCACTGCATCATAGACAACAGATGCCGGGTCTGCGCCGTCCTGACCGCCGATGATCTCAACCCCCGCACGGTTGGCCCACTGTGTCAGCTGCTCACCTGCTGCTGCACGAAAAGTATCCGCCGCTCCGAGGATAACTTTCTTACCCTGGTCTTTCAGCTTGCCGGCCAGTTTACCTACGGATGTAGTCTTACCTACACCATTGACACCGATCACCAGGATCACGGATTTACGGTTCTCAAACTCATACTCTGTGCTGTCCACACGCATCTGATTCTTGATCCCGTCGATCAGAAGCTGCTTGCACTGAGAAGGTTCCTTGATATGCTGCTCTGCCACCTGTTCTTTCAGATGTTCCAGAATGGAGGTGGTAGCATTGATACCGATATCTCCCATGATCAGGATCTCTTCCAGCTCTTCATAAAAATCATCATCAATACTGGAAAAGCCGCTGAAAATGGAATCAAAACCGGCAACGATATTGTCTCGCGTTTTGGTAAGTCCGCTTACCAGCCGTTTAAAAAATCCTTTTTTTTCTTCTGCCATACTGATTCATCCCCTCTGCTACTGGGTAAGCTGGTTCTCTACCAGATCTACAGATACCAGCGTTGATACCCCTTTTTCCTGCATGGTAATTCCATAAAGCCTGTCTGCTGCGTTCATGGTACCACGTCTATGTGTTATTATAATAAATTGTGTGTTTTTCGTCAACTTCTGTAAATATCCTGCAAAACGTCCTACATTGGAATCATCCAGGGCTGCCTCAATCTCATCCAGAAGGCAGAACGGTGAAGGCTTCAGGTTCTGGATGGCAAAAAGAAGCGCGATAGCTGTGAGTGCTTTTTCACCACCTGAAAGCTGCATCATGTTCTGAAGCTTCTTGCCTGGAGGCTGGGAAATGATCCTGATGCCTGCTTCCAAGATGTCTTCATCTTCTGCAAGCTCCAGTGTTCCCCGGCCTCCTCCGAAAAGCTCTTTGAATGCCCTGTCAAATTCCTTCTGGATCTCTCCGAATTTCTCACTGAACTGTTTCCGCATTCCCTCATCAAGTTCCTTAATGATCTGCTCCAGGGTTTTCTCGGCCTCCAGAAGATCGTTATACTGACCGTTCAGGAAGGTGTGGCGTTCCAGAAGTTCCCTGTAATCCTCAATGGCATTGACATTGACAGCACCAAGAGCACGGATCTCATCTTTTAATTTATGGATCTGCTGCTTCATCACATGACGGTCGTTCATCTCTTCTTTACGGTATGTAAGAGCGTTGTTCGGAGTGATCTCATATTCTTCCCACATATATGTGATACGGGCCTCCCGGTTCTCTTCTATCTTCTCTGACTGAGTCTTCAGGCGGAAGCATTCTTTATCCAGAAGACTGATCTGGTTGGAAAGCTCATCCCTTTTTTCGAAAAATTCTTTATGGCTCTTTGTGCTTTCTTCTTTTTTCTGCTGCATTTTTGTGAGCTGTTTGTTCTCAGCTTCTTCTTTTGCTGCAAAACCTTCAATCTCTTTACGGACATTTTCGATGGTTTTTCTCTTTTCTGCTGTTTCCTGGCTGCCTTTTTCCAGGGAATCCAGAATCTCTTCTCTCTCCTGGGAGAGTACTTCGATTTCTTCTTTCAGTCGCCTTATGTTCTCTTTGATAAAGCTTTCTTTCTGCTGGGCTGCCGATGCGTCCAGACGGATCTTTTCCAGTTTTTCAGATGTTTCAGCTTCGTCTTTCTTCCAGTCTTCCAGCTCTTTCTGGCGGGTCTCGATGAAAGTTTCCAGCTCTTCCTCATCTTTTTTGGAGGCTTCCAGTTCCTGAGTGATACGGGCGTTATCTGCCTGCATATCTTTTGTCTGGATGCGGATCTCTTCCTGTTCTCTCTCGATCCTGGTATATCCGCCGCGTATCTCCTCAGCTTTTTTCTCCAGCTGTTCAATGTTCATTCTGGCTGTATTCTGCTGAATGGACTGTTCCTGAAGTTTCTGCTGCAGGGAAGCAACGGTATCACGCATCTCATTTCGTCTCGCACGGTTCTCTTCCATGGACTGACGGATGGCATTATACTGTGCTGCCAGCTCTTTTACTTTCTTTTCCACTTCCTCGATCTCACGGCGGCGGCCAAGAAGGTTGCTGTTGTTCTTAAACGCACCACCTGTCATAGAACCGCCTGGGCTTAAGGATTCTCCTTCCAGAGTTACCATACGGATGCTGTGACGATACTTTCTGGCAATGGCAATGGCATGATCGATGTTATCCACTACAAGCACTCTGCCAAGAAGATAACCGATCAGTCCTGCATATTCCTGGTCTGCTGTTACCAGACCGCTCGCAAGGCCGATGGCTCCCGGCTCATTCAAGGCACCTCTCTGGTTAAAATCTCCTCTCGCAGAAATGCTGTTCAGCGGAAGGAAGGTTGCACGGCCATATCGGTTTTTCTTCAGGAATTCGATCATCTGCTTGGCTGTCTGCTCATTGTCTGTGACAATGTTCTGGATGCTGCCGCCAAGTGCTGTCTCAATGGCAATCTCGTAATTTTTCTCTACGTGGATGATATCTGCCACAACTCCGCGGATACCCTGCACTTGATCCTTCTGTTCCATGACACGGCGGATACTGTTTCCGTAGCCATCGTAGCGTTCTGTGATATTCCGCAGGGATTCCAGCCTGGATGCTTCTCTGTGGTATGCAGTCTGTCCTGCTTCCAGCTGTGTGCTCTGCTGCTTCATGCTCTCCTGGATTGCACGGATCTCCTTTGTAAGACGGCTGCCTTCCTGATTGGTTGCTGCAATAGCTTCTGTGATGGCATCGTATTCTGCCTTTGCCTCATTGATGGCCGACTGCTGTTCCTCTTCCTGGGTTTTCAAAGAAAGGATTCTCTGACTGATCCCTGCCTTTCGGATATCAAGCTGTTCCATCATTGCATCAAAACGCTGCGCCTTACCTTTTGTGTTGGCACGGGAATTCAGGATCTCAATGATCTCATTTTTTCCATCCTCAACAGACTGAGTACATTCTTCGATATTGCTCTGGATATTTTCCAGTTTATCCTGCTCTTCTTTCAGCTTTCGGCTGGTCTCTTTAAGGCTGCTCTGCAAATCTGCCCGCTGCTCATCCAGTGCCTCTTTATCTGCTGTTTTTTTCTTCGTATCTTCCTGAATGGTGGAAAGACGGCTTCGGTAATGGCTGTCATTCTGCTCTCCTGCAAGGATCTGCTCATGGAGAACGTTGATCTCGCCTTCCAGCTGCTGCCTGCGGATGGCCCGGTCACGGCTGGCTTCCCTGAGAGCATCCATATGCTCATTAAGTTCTTCCAGGGATTTTTCCAGGCGTTCGTATTCATCCCTGGTGCGACTGTGGGACTCCTGGGCTTCTTTTAACTGCCCCTCGGCAATCCTGGTCTTTTCTTCCAGTTCTTTAAGCAGCTTGCCTGTATGTTCATATTCCAGAAGGAACATGTTTACATCCAGCTCTTTTAAGGTTTCTCTTTTTGCCAGATAGATCTTTGCTGTTTCAGACTGGCGTTCCAAAGGTTCCAGCTGTTTGGTAAGCTCACTTAAGATATCTGTGACACGGACAAGGTTCTGCTGCTCTTCTTCCAGTTTTTTCAGAGTTGTGTTCTTTCGCCTTTTAAACTTGACGATTCCTGCTGCCTCGTCAAAAAGCTCACGGCGTTCTTCCGGCTTTCCGCTCAGGATCTTATCAATCTGACCCTGACCAATGATAGAATAGCCCTCTTTTCCGATACCGGTATCGTAGAACATTTCGTTGATGTCCTTCAGCCTGCAGGAGCTCCCATTGATACGGTACTCACTCTCCCCGGAGCGATAAAGCCTTCTGGTGACAGTCACTTCTTCGAAATCCACAGGAAGCTTGTGGTCACTGTTATCCAACGTAATTGCCACAGATGCGAAACTTAAGGGTTTTCGGAGTTCTGTTCCGGAAAAAATAACATCCTGCATGTTTCCGCCACGGAGCTGTTTTGCACTCTGCTCTCCCAGAACCCAGCGCACTGCATCGCCAACGTTACTCTTACCGCTGCCATTGGGACCTACAATACCGGTGATTCCATTATGAAATTCAAAATTAATCTTCTGTGCAAAGGACTTAAATCCCTGCACCTCTATATTTTTTAGATACATTGGCCACCTGCTGTTATTTTATCCTGCGAATTGCCTCAAGCGCAGCAGCCTGTTCTGCTGCTTTCTTGGTGTGGCCGGTTCCTGTCCCCATGCTCTCACCATTGATCAGGCTTCCACAGTAAAGCTCTTGCTGTGATCCGGTCCTTCTTCTTTGAGAAGGCGGTATTCTACCGGATGGTTGCCGCCTTCCTGCACCATTTCCTGAAGAACAGTCTTGCTGTCATAGAAAATCCTCTTGTCTTCCAGATCGTTAAGGATAAATTTCATGACAAAAGCCTGCGCCGGTTCAAAACCGCCATCCAGATACATGGCACCGATCAGGGATTCCAACGCATCAGATACGATAGAATCACGGCCGCGGCCACCCATCATCTCCTCGCCTCTTCCAAGAAGGATAAATTCCGGAAGACCAAATTCCCTTGCGCAGTAGGCAAGACTCTTCTCACAGACCATGCTGGCACGCTTCTTAGTAAGCTCGCCTTCCTGGTTGCTGCTGAATTTTTTGTACAGGAAATCACTGCTGATCAGTTCCAGCACTGCATCACCCAGAAATTCCAGACGTTCGTTGCATCCAAGTTTTCCAAGGTGTTTCTCATTTGCGTAGGAGCTGTGTGTCATAGCCTGCTCCAGTAAGGATTTTGCAGTAAACTGATATCCGATGGTCTGTTCCAGTTTTTTTAAATTATTTGCCATTTTTCTTTCCCTTCGTTGCACGGCGAAGAGTCTCCACTGCATCGCCGACGGTCACGATCTCCTCGGCTTCCTCCTGGTCGATCTGAATATCATATGTCTCCTCCAGATCAATAAGGATCTGAAAGAAATCCAGGGAGTCAACTCCCAGTTCATCTACAAAAGTAGTTCTCTCTGTAATGGTATCAACATTTCGTCCCAGGTTTTTTCCAATTATAGTTTTCAGCATTTCCAGTTCCACGACTGTTCGCCTCCTTTTCTGTCTGTGTTATTGTTTCTGATCTATTTCTCTTTTGCTTCTGCCTGGGCTTTCTGCTCAGCTGCGATAAATTCCTCTATCTTCTCGTTGATCTTTTCTTCCTTAAACTGCTCGCACTGGAAGATCGCATGACGGATCTCTACGCTCCTGGCACTTCCATGGCTTTTTACCACAAGACCTTTTAAGCCGAGAAGAGGGGCTCCGCCATACTCACTGGCATCAAAAGCCTTCAGTGTTTTCTTAAGGGCCGGTTTCACCATCAGAGCTCCCATCTTGCTTCGGAAATCAGACATCATGCCCTGTTTGATCATGGACATCATGGTAGCTCCCACGCCTTCGTACAGCTTGAGGATAACATTTCCGACAAAAGCCTCGCACACAATTACATCTGCATATCCTGCCGGGATATCCCTGGCCTCAATGCTTCCAACAAAATTAATGTCCCTGCATTCTTTTAACAGAGGAAACGTTGCTTTCACAAGGGCGTTGCCTTTTTCTTCCTCTGCACCGTTGTTGACGATCGCTACTCTTGGTTTCCTGATTCCTACTACGTTCTCCATATAAATGGAACCCATCTGCGCGAACTGCACCAGATGGTTCGGTCTGGCATCTACGTTGGCACCACAGTCGATAAGAAGGGAAACTCCTTTGGCTGTGGGGATCAGCGGAGCAAGGGGTGGTCTCTGGATTCCTTTGATCCTGCCCACGATCACCTGGCCGCCTACCAGGACTGCACCTGTACTCCCGGAGGAAACAAATGCGTCTGCTTCCTGTTTCTTTACAAGGTTTAATCCTACTACAATCGAAGAATCTTTCTTTTTCTGGATTGCCATTACCGGCGGTTCTGCCGTCTCAATAACCTGTGATGCATGTACCACGCGTATCCTGTCACTGGGATAATCTGAATATTTCTTAAGTTCTGCCCTGATCACGTCTTCCTGTCCTGTGAGGATAACCTGGATGTTCTGTTTTTCTTTTACAGCTTCTACTGCTGCCTTTACCGGCTCCACAGGGGCATTGTCACCGCCCATTGCGTCTACTACGACTTTTACCATTTCTGCCATGTTTTTCCCTTTCTCTGCCCGAAAACCATTTCGGACGTTTCGCGGTACACTGTAGTGAAAATCCTCAGACTTCGCAGTACAAGGATTTTCACTGCAGAGCACCTGTTTTTACGTACCATTTTCTATGATACTAGAATTTTGCCCGGGAAGTCAATATCTTTCCTGTATTTCACAGCGAATTCACTATCAGATGAAGAGCAAAATGGAGAGCCGGAGCCCTCCATTTATATGATCAGATTAATATTCTGTTCTATTGAGCATTTGACATCTCTTCTGACAGATCCACAGATATTCTATATTTCTATTCCTGTTCTGCGATCTTTTCTGCAAGATCATTTAAATATACCCATCGGTCCATCTTTTCATCCAGCTTCTGCTGAGTCTCCTGCTGCTCATCAGAAAGCTCCCGGAGCTTCCCTGCGTTGGTGGCATTGGCAGCCATCTCTTTATCCAGCTGTTCCAGACGTTCCTCCAGTGCTGCTATCGTCTCGTCGATGGTCTCGAATTCTTTCTGTTCTTTATAGGTAAATTTCAGCTTTTGTTTCCTGTTCTGCTTCCAGGTATCTGCTGAAGATTTCTTTTTTTCCTGGGGTTCGTTCTCTGCCTGAGTACTGCCAGGCATATCAGCACGGGTCTCAAGAATCTGGCCTTTCCGGGCTTTCGCCTCCAGGTAATCAGTATATCCCCCTTCGTACTGTACCAGTCTGCCCTCTCCCTCAAAAGCCATGATCCGGTTTACAACATTATCCAGGAAATAGCGGTCATGAGATACTGTGATCACAATGCCTGAAAATGAATCCAGATAGTCCTCGAGAATGGTCATGGTCGGGATATCCAGGTCATTTCCAGGCTCATCCAGAAGAAGCACATTGGGAGCTTCCATCAGGACTTTCAGAAGATACAGTCTTCGTTTCTCCCCTCCGGAAAGCTTCTCAACCGGAGTATACTGCATAGCCGGGTCAAAAAGAAATCTCTCAAGCATCTGGGAAGCAGTGATCCTTCCCTCTTTCGTCGGAACATATTCTGCCACCTCGCGTATGTAGTCGATCACTCGCTGTCTCCCGTCCATATCCGGAACATTCTGGGCAAGATACCCGATACGGATGGTCTCACCGATCTGGATCTCACCGGAATCCGGGGCTACCATTCCTTCTACCATCTTAAGGAGTGTGGATTTACCGCAGCCATTAGGGCCGATAATCCCAAGGCGCTGATTTCGAAGCACAATATAATCAAAATCACTGATCAGCGTACGGCCCTCGATTGCTTTACTTACATGGTGAAATTCCACAGTTTTTTTGCCCATGCGGGTTTCAATGGAATCCATCTCCACGCTGGAATCTTTTACAGGAGTTTTGCCTGCTTTCAGGGCTTCCAGGCGGTCCAGCCTTGCTCTCTGCTTGGTGCTTCTGGCACGGCATCCTCTTGCAGCCCATTCCAGTTCCATACGGAGAACGCTGCGGCGTTTCCGGTCACTGGCAAGCTCCATCTCTTCTCTCTGAGCCTTCAATTCCAGAAATTTGGAATAATCGCCAGCATAAGAATACAGTTTGCCATGGCTGATTTCCAGGATACGGTTGGCTACGCGGTCCAGGAAATAACGGTCATGCGTTACCATGATCACAGTTCCCCGAAATCCCCGGAGAAAATCCTCCAGCCACGTTACCATCTCTCCGTCCAGGTGGTTGGTAGGCTCGTCCAAAATCAGAATATCTGCAGGGTTTAGAAGCATTCTGGCCAGAGCCACTCGTTTTTTCTCTCCGCCGGAAAGATTATCCATATTGATATTCTGGTCTGTGATCCCCAGAGTATTCAGCATACGGCGTGCCTCGCTCTCTGTACTCCAGTCTTTCTGCCATTTTCCCTCTGCCACATAGTCCAGAATGGTCATATGCTGAGGAAATTCCGGTGTCTGGGGAAGCCAGCTGATACGGATCCCGTTCTGGGTGATCACCTGTCCCTCATCTGGTTCTTCTTCTCCTGCGATCACGCGGAGCAGAGTGGTCTTTCCTGTCCCGTTCACACCGATGATCCCGATCTTCTCGCCCTGGTCAATACCGCAGGAAATATCATCAAAGATCACTTTGTCACCAAAAATCTTATTAATGTGTTCTATGTTCAAAATATTCATGCTTTATCTTCTCCGTTCATGAAAAAATCATTTCCATGATAGGATAGCGAATTTTTCTATTCCCGTCAAGAACTGCCTTGCTTTCCGCTATCTTCTTTGTTTTTTGTCCGGATTTCGGTCAATCGGATATTCGCAATCCGCTTTCGCTACTTGCTCATAACCGAATAACTGCTCCGCAGTTTATCAGGGAGGGGCTTATACCCCTCCTGATACAAGTAAGTCCCACCCACTGCTTATTGTTCCTCGCAATTGAAGCAGGGGACTTACTTGATTCGGTTAAATAATTTTTTGTTTTTCTTTACGTATTCCCGGAAAATGGCTGAAATAGTAGATCACAAACAGAACTGCCGTGATCACCCAGGATACCGGATAACTGAGCATGATATTATTGATTCCCGGATGCCTGGTAACAAAAACAAACAGCCAGATAATACGGATCAGGCACACTCCTCCGCAGGTCAGGATCATGGGTATCAGCACTTTTCCTGCTCCCCTGAGTGCACCGGAGAGAATACCGATCACTACATAAAGGGCGTAGGACGGAATCAGGAAACGGATCATATGAACACCGATGTCCACAACTCCCTGATCTGTGGTAAACAGACGGTAAATAGGCTCTGCAAACAGAAAAATACCTCCGCTTACAATAAAGGCGGTAATGTAAGCCATTATCATACAGACACGGACGCTTTTTTGCATACGGCGGTATTTTCCGGCACCGTAATTCTGGCCCACAAAGGTGGTAATTGAGATGGCAAAAGCATTGCACACCATCCAGAATACAGCATCAATTTTTCCCAGGGTTCCCCAGGCTGCCACGGTATCTGTTCCAAGCTCATTGACAAATATCTGAATGGTCAGATTGGCAATGTTGTACATTACAGATTCCAGTCCTGCCGGAAGTCCGATGCGGAGAACTGCTGCCAGGGAATGTGCATCAAACCGGATCTCATGGAACTTTAGGCGGTAAATATCGTTCGCCCGCATCAGAAACCAGGTAACAAGAATGGCACTGACTGCCTGGCAGCTTACTGTTGCAAGTGCAACACCCAAAACACCCATATGGAAGCTCACCACAAAGATTACATCCAGAAGAATATTAAGAAGGCAGGTGATGATCAGCACATACAGGGGTCTTTTTGAGTCTCCTACTGAACGTAAGATACTGGATACCATATTGTATACCAGGTTAAAAAAAGTTCCTGCAAAATAGATGTGGAGATACAGCACAGAATCCGGGATTACTTCTGCCGGTGTTTTCATAAGGTGCAGGATCGGCTCTGCCAGGATAAAACCTGCCATGCCTACGACCACACTGGCTGCCAGACAGAAGATCATGGAAGTGTGAAGTGCCTTTTTTAGATTTTTGCTGTCTTTTGCCCCATAATACTGAGAGATCACTACAGCTGCTCCGGAACACAGACCCACGAAGAATCCAACGATCAGATTCACGATCATGCTGGAAGATCCACCTACTGCTGCCAGTGCTTCTTTTCCCACAAACCGCCCTACTACTACAGTATCGGCGGTATTATAAACCTGCTGGAATAATGTTCCGAACAGGATCGGAAAGAAAAACAGCAGAAGCTGCTTCCAGATCACGCCTTCTGTGATCTGATTTACTTTGGCGGTATTTTCTTTCTGTAAATTTGTTTTCATATAATTTTTATTTCCTTTTCCCCTCGTTATATAGTTTTCACGATTCATTTTTTTTAGTATAAAAAAAAGCCGGTATACTTCATTAAGCATACCAGACTCTTTTCTGCATCGCATAAGTTGGAAGGATTAGTCCTCAACTTTGATGATTTCCTTCTTATTGTAGCTTCCGCAAGCTTTGCATACTCTGTGCGGCATCATAAGAGCTCCACATTTGCTGCATTTAACAAGGTTCATAGCGCTCATTTTCCAGTTCGCTCTTCTCTTGTCACGTCTAGCTTTGGAAGATTTGTTCTTAGGACAAATGGACATAGGTTACACCTCCTTAAATTTACTGAATATATCACTGATAGCTGCCATGCGGGGATCCTTCGGCTCCTCCTTGCATCCGCAGGGACCTTCGTTCAGGTTCTTCCCGCAGCGGCTGCAGATACCTTTGCAATCTTCTTTACATAAGACCTTCAAAGGCCAGCTTATCAATACCTCAAGATAGACCAACCGGTCCACATCCAGGTTCATACCTGTGAGATAGCTGCTCTCATCCAGATCGTTGACACGCTCTTCATCAGAAAGCTTCATATCAAGCTTCTTCTTGAATTCCAGCGGTATCTCTACTGAAACTGTCTCAAGACAGCGGTCACAGGGAATCCCTACTGTAATCTTACCGGTTCCTGTAAGTTCAAGAACCTTATCACCTGTGTTGGTGATCGTAAGTTCCACTGGTTCTTTCACAAGTACCGGAAAACTTCCCATCTGAAAATCAATCTTCTCCAGTTCCGGAATTACCGACTCCTGGATTGTCTTACCATCAGAGGAAGAAATGTCTAATAATTGAATCTGCATAAGTCTCTCCTATCCACACTCGATTTATTATACATATGCTCTTGTGATTTGTCAACGTTATTTTCGGGAAAATATTACATTTTTTTAAATTTTTGATGAGGAAACTACGGGGGCTGAACTTCTGATAGTCAGCCCCCGATAATTCCAATATAAATCTCCGGTCATGTGCCCGAACTGTGGCGTGCCTGATAATGTCAGGTAACTCTGATTATACCAGTGCTACAGTCTCACGGCAGATTGCAAGCTCCTCGTTAGTCGGGATAACAGCAACCTTAACTCTGGAATCCGGTGTGGAGATCACGATCTCCTCGCCGCGATGTCCGTTAGCATCTTTGTCAAGTGTTACGCCAAGGTATCCAAGATAGCTTACAACTTTCTCACGTACCGGAATAGCGTTCTCGCCGATACCTGCTGTGAATACGATAGCGTCAACACCATTCATTGCTGCGACATATCCGCCTACGAATTTAGCGATGCCGTAGCAAAGAACATCGATTGCGTTAGCTGCATCTTCGTTTCCGCCTTCAGCTGCCTCGTTGAGGTCACGGAAATCGCTGGAAAGTCCGCCGGAAAGTCCAAGAAGACCGGATTTCTTGTTGAGTACGTTCATAACGCCCTCGATGTCCAGATTCTCTTTCTTGGCAATAAACTCCATGATAGCCGGATCGATGTTACCGGAACGTGTTCCCATAACAACACCTTCAAGTGGTGTAAGACCCATTGTTGTATCTACGCATTTGCCGTTTACAACTGCACTGATGGAAGATCCGTTTCCAAGGTGGCAGACAATAACTTTGGAGTTATCTTTGTCAAGGCCAAGGAACTCAACAGCTCTCTTGGATACGAAGCTGTGGGATGTTCCGTGGAAGCCATATCTTCTTACTTTATATTTCTTGTAGAAGTCAAGCGGAAGTCCATAGAGATATGCTTTAGCCGGCATTGTCTGATGGAAAGCTGTATCAAATACGCCTACCTGCGGTACACCTGGCATAAGTTCTGCACATACACGGATACCGATAAGGTTAGCCGGGTTGTGAAGCGGTGCAAGGTCATTGCACTCTTCTACTGCTTTGATCATCTCGTCTGTGATCACTGCGGAAGAAGCGAATTTCTCGCCGCCGTGTACGACACGATGTCCGATAGCGTTAACCTCTTTCAGGCTTCCGATAGCACCTGTCTTATCGTTTGTAAGAGCATCCAGTACCATCTGGATCGCTTCTTTATGTGTTGGCATAGCTGCCTCTGTGATCTCTTTGTCACAGCCGGCTTTCTGATATACCAGTCTTCCGTCGATACCGATTCTCTCGCAGAGACCTTTTGCAAGTACATTCTCTGTCTCAGAATCGATTAACTGATATTTTAATGAAGAACTTCCACAGTTGATAACTAATACGTTCATGATTTTACTCTCCTGATTTTCAATAATTATTTATCCTCTGCCTGGCACTGTACTGCTGTGATAGCTACAACACCTACGATATCATCTGCAGAGCATCCGCGGGACAGGTCGTTTACAGGTTTTGCGATACCCTGTGTAACAGGTCCGTATGCTTCTGCTTTACCAAGACGCTGAGCAAGTTTGTATCCGATGTTACCTGCATCAAGGTCAGGGAATACCAGTACGTTAGCTTTACCAGCTACTTCGCTTCCTGGTGCTTTGGATGCGCCTACGCTTGGAACGATAGCTGCATCAAGCTGGAACTCTCCGTCAAGCTTAAGCTCCGGATGCTCCTCTTTTGCGATTCTTGTAGCCTCTACTACTTTATCTACGTCAGGATGTTTTGCACTTCCCTTGGTGGAGTGAGAAAGCATAGCTACGATCGGCTCCTCCTGAACAAGAAGTTCAAAGGACTCTGCGGAAGATGCTGCGATTGCGGAAAGTTCCTCCGGAGTCGGGTTCTGGTTCAGACCGGAATCAGCAAATACGAATGCACCGTTTGCGCCGTACTCGCAGTCCGGAACTACGATCAGGAAGAATGCAGATACAAGTTTTGTTCCTGGTTTAGTCTTCAGGATCTGAAGGCACGGACGGAGTGTGTCTGCTGTAGAGTGGCAGGCACCGGATACCATACCGTCTGCATCGCCCATCTTAACCATCATTACGCCATAGTATGGGTACTGAGTGTGAAGGATCTCTTTCGCTTTCTCAGGTGTCATACCTTTCTTAGCTCTCAGCTCTACGAATTTATCAATGTATGCCTGAGTTCTGTCAGATGTCTCAGGATCTACGATCTGTGCGCCGGAAATATCAAAGCCGCCCTCTGCTGCTTTCTTGTTGATCTCTTCCTCTTTACCGATAAGGATGATCTTGGCAACTCCCTCTTTCAGAATCTTGTCAGTTGCCTCAAGAGTTCTCATATCCTCTGTCTCTGGCAGTACAATTGTTTTTACGCTTTCTTTTGCTCTTTTCTTAAGCAGTTCAACAAATCCCATGATTAAATGGCTCCTTTCTTGATGTAACAAAAACGCTAGTGTCTGTTCGGGCACTACACTGCGTTTATTATACCCCCTTACCCTTTTCTTTTCAAGCGTTTCATTGTCAGAAAATGGCTATACTGCGTATTTTTTGAAGTGCAATGGTTACTATTCACCGGCAATGTTCTGCGAGGTGTTTTTTTATGGTAAAGGTCACAGATGGCCCGAGGATTTCGGTTCACGATCATGAATTGCGTGATTTCTGTATCTTACAAAGGGTGTTGCCGGGTACAGAGCGTACAGCAGCATTCGGTTTTATGGCAGCAAAACAGATTTCGAATGCCGCTTAACTTTTTACATTGCTTATGTTAAAATAGCACCATTATTATATTATAAAAGCTTATTTCAAGATTTGAATTTTCAGAAACGGCAGGTATTTTTTATATGAAAGTTGTTGGAATTGTTGCAGAATATAACCCATTTCACAGGGGGCATGAATATCAGATCCGCTGTGCAAAAGAAACTATTGGTGCTGATTATGTTGTAATCGCCATGAGCGGAGATTTTGTACAGAGAGGTGCTCCTGCCCTTATGGAAAACATGTCCGGACTGAGATGGCTCTTCTTGGTGGTGCTGACCTGGTTCTGGAAATGCCGGTGCAGACAGCAACGGCCAGTGCAGAAGGGTTTGCCGCAGGTGGGGTAAGTCTTCTTGACGGGCTTGGTGTTGCAGATGAATTATGTTTCGGAAGTGAATGCGGAGATACAGAGATTCTTATGGATGTTGCAGAGATCCTGGTGAAAGAACCGTCTGAATATCGTAATCTCCTTCAGCAGAATCTTCGTGCCGGAATGAGTTTTCCTGCTGCAAGAAGCAGTGCACTGATCGGTTACATTCAGGAAAAAATCGCTTCCGGGCTAAATACATTGGGTACTTCGTCAGAACATATTGAGCTCGTCCTTTCTTCTCCTAACAATATCCTGGGAATCGAATACTGCAAGGCACTTCTCCGTATTAACAGCCGGATCATTCCTCATGCACTTTTAAGAAAAGGAAGTGGTTATCATGATACGGATTTTTCTCTTCTTTCTGATGAAAAGTTTCCCTCTGCTTCCGGCATCCGGAACCTTATGAAAAAGTCCGAAAAAGCCGGGCAGTCTGCTGATTTTTCCCGATTGATTCCTTCTGCTTCTATTTCCGGATTTCTGGATTCTCTCGAAAAAGGAGCATGGCTTTCTGACTCAGCACTGGATCTTCCTCTGCATTACAAACTTCTTCTGGAATCCGAAGAAACTTTACAAATGTATCCGGATCTTTCGGATGCACTGATCCGACGTATACTGAAATCCCGTAATCAATATGAAGGTTTTTCCCAGTTTGCGGATCTTCTGAAAACACGGGATATTACCCGTTCTGCTATTTGCCGCAGCCTTGTCCGAATCTTTCTTAATCAAAAAACAAAAGCACCCGGACATATTCCCTATGCCCGGGTACTTTGGTTTTCGAAAAAACAGTGCTCCGCTTCTCAGCCAGATCAAGAAGAATTCCTCAATCCCATTAATTACCAAGGCAGCGGATGCCTCTTCAATCCTTGATGAAAATGCACTTCAGCTTTTTCATGAAACCTGTGAGGCTTCCAATCTTTACGAAATGCTTCTCTGCCACAAGACAGGCCTGCCTTTTATCCATGAGATGAAAAAGCCACTTCGGATCATTTAACCAATCAAGGAAGTCCCCTGCGAAGTTGCGAATCTCCACTTGACTATAACTCGCTCTTCCGGATCGCTTCCACTGCTTCCTGGATCTTCTCTGGTGGAAGGACAAGAGCGAAGCGTACATATCCTTCCCCGTGTGGACCGAAGCTTGCTCCCGGGGTTACAATGACACCGGCTTTTTCCATCAGTTCCATACAGAAAGCCATACTGTCTGTGCGGCCGCCCGGGATCTTCGCCCAGACGAACATGGTGCCTTTTCCATTAGGAAGTTCCCAGCCAATATCACGAAGTCCCTGACAGAGTGCATCTCTTCTCTCCTGGTACATCTGGCACTGTTCTTTTACACTTTCCAGCGGGCCATTCAGTGCGGCGATGGCAGCTTTCTGGAGCGGCAGAAACATACCGAAGTCAATCTGGCTTCTCAGTTTACGAAGTGCTGCGATCACATCCGGACGGCCTACCAGAAAACTGAGTCTCGCACCTGTGACATTAAATGATTTGGAAAGACTGAAAAACTCCACGCCAATATCTTTCGCTCCCGGAGTTGCCAGGAAGCTTCCGCCGAAAGCTCCGTCAAAGATGATATCGCTGTAAGCATTGTCATGAATGATCAGAATATCATATTTTTTCGCAAATTCCACGATTTCTTCGTAAAGTCCCGGGGTAGCAATGCTTCCTACCGGGTTGGACGGCAGGGACACTACCATATATTTGGCCTTCTTCGCCACTTCTTCCGGAATGCCCTTCACATAAGGGAGAAAATCATGTTCTGCAACAAGCGGGTAATAATAAGGAACTGCCCCTGCCATCAGGCTGCCTGCTGCAAATACGGGATAGCACGGATCCGGGAGAAGTACTGTATCTCCCTCATCGCATAGCGCCATGCCAAGATGTCCCATTCCTTCCTGGCTTCCATAAACAGTCATCACCATGTCCGGTGTCAGTTCCACATCAAAGCGTTTCTTATAATAAGTACAGACAGAGTCCAGAAGCTCCGGCAGATCACGTAGGCTGTACTTCCAGTTGTCGTCATCCATGGCCGCTTCCGCTACGGCCTTTTTAATATATTCCGGTGTCTTGAAATCCGGAGTTCCCACACTCATGTTATAGATCTTCATGCCCTGTGTTTCCAGCTCCATGCGCCGGTTGTTCAGAGCTGCAAAAATTTCATCTCCAAATCTGTCCAGTCTTTTTGAAAACTGCATATCATTCGTCCCTCTTCCATAATAAATTATAATCGTCTAAGCCTGTAAGCATTCTGCTCTGCTGCATGTTTATAAACGAAATCGCAAAGCGATTTCATTTATTTTACCACGGTAACGTGGCATACTCAAGAATTTTCAGTAAAAAAAGAACCATCACCTGTGCAAAACAGCTGTTCATTTTCCACTCTGCACGCAATCGGTAATGGTTCTTCATTATTTTTCAGTTTATTCAGCTAATAGAATACGGTCATTATCCAGGGCTTTGCCGGCTCCTGTCTTAAATTTCTCAAGAAGACCGTCCACAGTCATGTTTTTCTTTTCCTCTCCTCCGATGTCCAGCACGATATTACCGGAGTCCATCATCAGGATACGGTTTCCAAGATCGATCGCAGACTGCATATTGTGTGTGATCATCAGGCAGGTCAGCTGATGTTCTTCCACGATCCTTCTGGTAAGATTCAAAACTTTCTCAGCAGTTCCCGGGTCAAGTGCTGCAGTATGCTCGTCCAGAAGAAGCAGTTTTGGAGGGTTCATTGTCGCCATCAGAAGTGTCAGTGCCTGTCTCTGTCCACCGGAAAGAAGACCTACCGGATGGCTCATCCGCTCTTCCAGCCCGATATCCAGTTTCTTCAGTTCCTCACGGAAACGTTCTTTTTCCTGCCGGGTCGTATGAGAAAGCCATCCGCCCTTGCCAGCTGCAAGTGCAAGATTTTCTTCAATCGTCATGCCCGGTGCAGTTCCGCGCATGGGATCCTGATAAAGACGGCCGATTTCTTTTGCGCGTGCATGCTGCGGCATAAATGTGATATCCCTGCCGTCCAGTTCGATCGATCCTGCATCTGTAAGAAAATCACCGCAGATTGCATTAAAAAGTGTTGATTTTCCTGCTCCATTGGAACCAATGATCGTAGCAAAGTCGCCTTTTTTCAGTTCCAGGGAAAGATCTTCTATTGCTTTTTTTTCGTTTACAGTTCCCGGATTAAATGTTTTTGAAATATGGCTGATTTTTAACATAGATCATCTGCCTCCTTTTGCATGAGTCATTCTTCTTCGTATCTGAGGCCACTGCTTCTTAAGATACGGGCCGGAAATTGCAAGAATAACGATCACAGAAGATACCAGTTTCAGCATAAATGCCGGCATGTTGAAACGAAGTGCAATGGTGTATACAAGACGGAAAATAAAGGAACCAAGCACCATTCCTACCGCTCTCACAAAAATTCCTCCACGACCAAGGAGTGTGCCTCCGATCAGCAGAGAGGCCAGCGCGATGGTAACCATTCCCTGCCCGATATTGATATCTACCGATTTCTGTGACTGAGACAAAAGACATCCAGAAAGTGCTGTAAATGCATTTGCCACGCAAAGACCGATCACAGTTGTAAATACCGGATTAATGGAGGAAGATTTTACCATGTCAGAATTATTTCCTGTTGCCCTGATTGCAAGACCAAGCCTTGTTTTCAGGAAAAATACCAGAAATACGATCACAAGGATCACTGCGATGGCTGCTATAAAAATATCTTCCCTGCCTTTTAAAGGTGTACCTGCAAGTGCATCTTTCATCATGGTAAATACTGTGGTTGTCCGGTTCATATTGATCAGGGACGAACCTCCCATGACCGCAATATTAACGGAATACAATGCTGTATTTACAATGATACCTGCAAGCAGGCTGTCTACTCCCAGCTTTGTCTGCAGGATCGCAGTTACAAATCCTGATGCAATACCTGCTGCCATAGCTGCCGCAATGGACAGAAACGGATGTCCGCTTACAGCTACTACGGCTCCTACAGCAGCTCCGAAGGTAAAGCAGCCATCTGTAGAAAGGTCGCAGACATTCAGCATGGAATAACTAAGGAACAGAGCAAGAACTGTCAGTGAACAGATCAGTCCAAGCTTCAGGGCAGTCTCCCCGAGGGAGAGCATAGTTGCAATCGTCACAGTGATTTCCTCCAATTGGATTTATTTCATAACTGCTCACAAAATTAAGCAGCTTCTTTATTTTGTTTCTACTTCCTCAAAGCTTTCTGCAGTTGTGATTTCATTTACCTGTGTGCAGAGAGGCTCAAATGCCTTCTTTACTGTTTCGAAATCAAGGCCAAGTGCTTTACAGGTTTCTGTATTAACTGTTGCAGTACCATTATCAAATGTTTCAACAGCTGTTTTGGACGGATCAGCGTTATCTACCAGGATATCTGCGATCATATCGGCTGTTTTCTGTCCGAGATTTGCATAATCAACACCATATCCTACAAAAGCACCGTTTAATGCAAAGGAGTCAGCTCCTGTGTAGTGCGGGATTCCTGCATCGATGAATTTTTCATAAATAGAAAGCTCTGCTGTCATGATGGTGTTGTCTGTAGGTGTAAATACGGCATCCACACCGTCAGCAATCAGTGCATCTGCTGCAAGCTGAACTTCGTCTGTAGTCGTTCCGGTACGCTCTACATATTCGATTCCCTCTTTATCCAGATAATCTTTTGCTTCCTGGATAGCTGTTGTGGAGGAATCCTGTCCTACATCATAAAGAAGACCAATCTTCTTTACATCCGGATTCTGTGCCTGGATCAGTTTCATGATAGAAGAAGTATCCAGGTAATCACTGGTTCCTGTAATGTTTGCACCAGGAGCATCCAGAGAATCTACAAGACCGGAACCCACCGGATCAGAGACTGCGGAGAAAACAACCGGTGTATCACTTCCTTCTGTAGCAGACTGCATACGCATTGCTACCGGTGTAGCCACGCCTACCATCAAGTCAACATTATCAGCCTGAAAATCGGAAATGATCTGTTCCATAACACTTGCATCTGCATTACAGTTATCATAGGAGACATCAAATGTGATACCTTTTTCTTCGCCGATTTCTTTCAGACGGGACTGGATATTATCTACGATCTGATTCAGAGAAGCATCGTCTACATAATTGCAGATACCCACTTTAAAATCCTCTGCCATAACCGGGCTGGTCATCATCATAGTTATTGCTGCTACTGCTGCTGCGATTACTAACATTCTTTTTTTCATAGTTTTGTTCTCCCTTCTTAAATCCGCTTTACTAAACTCTTGTACACCTGCGGTCTGCTTATCCAGAACACTGTTTTCTTTCGAGATCAACATTCTGACCGGAACAACTTTTTATGAAACAGAAGCCTTTCCCTGTAACACAAAAACCGTCTCAAGCTTATATTATGCTTGAGACGGTAATAAAAGTTCTTTATTATCGCGGTACCACTCAAATTGACGAATCGCCCACTCTCCGGTGTACTAACATACACTCCTCATTGATAACGGGTTCGGATATCCCGTCGGCTCCTACTGTACAGATAAATAGTTCGGGCCGCCCTCGAAAGTCCATTCAACATCCGGTTCCCTGCAGGTTTCCACCATCCCTGCTCTCTGTGAAGTTCCCTGAATATCTACTTCTCTTTCTCATCGGTTTGTTTCTTAAGTTGTGTTTACTTTAGCACATCAACGTAACTCTGTCAACCCCGAAATGAAATTATTTCAGGATTAATTCTTGAAGCTGTGGATCGGTGCCGGAATTCTTCCACCTCTCTGCACAAATGCATCGCAGGAGAATGAATTTACAGGCATGATCGGTGCATAACCAAGAAGGCCGCCAAACTCAACAGTCTCACCTACTCCTTTACCGATAACCGGGATAAGACGCACTGCTGTTGTCTTCTGGTTTACCATACCGATGGCAGACTCATCTGCAATGATACCTGCCAGTGTTGTAGCCTTGGTATCTCCCGGAACTGCGATCATATCAAGACCTACAGAGCATACACAAGTCATGGCTTCCAGTTTTTCCAGAGTAAGTGCACCCTCGTTTACAGCATCGATCATTCCCTGATCCTCGCTGACCGGGATAAATGCACCACTTAATCCACCTACAGCCGCTGCTGCCATAACGCCGCCTTTTTTAACCTGATCGTTCAGAAGTGCAAGTGCTGCTGTTGTTCCTGGTGCACCGACTCTCTCAAGACCGATCTCCTCCAGTATCTCTGCTACAGAATCACCGATTGCCGGTGTCGGTGCAAGGGAAAGATCCACTATACCAAACGGCACGTTAAGACGCTGGATGCCTCACGTGCAACAAGCTGTCCAACACGTGTTACCTTAAATGCTGTACGCTTGATCATCTCGCAAAGTGTTCCGAAGTCCTCTCCACGGACCTGTTCCAGTGCCTTCTTAACAACTCCAGGACCGCTGACACCTACATTGATAATGCAGTCAGCCTCTGTAACACCATGGAAAGCACCTGCCATGAATGGGTTGTCATCCGGTGCATTGCAGAATACTACAAGTTTTGCACATCCAAGGGAATCCTGATCCCTGGTTGCCTCTGCTGTTGCAAGAACGATCTCTCCCATCAGTTTTACAGCGTCCATGTTGATACCAGTCTTTGTGGAACCAACATTTACAGAACTGCAGACACGTTCTGTCTCTGCCATAGCCTGCGGAATAGAACGGATCAGAAGCTCCTCTGCAGGAGTCATTCCTTTGCTCACCAGTGCAGAATATCCTCCAATAAAGTTAACTCCAACTTCCTTTGCACATTTATCCAGTGTTTTTGCGATAGTTACAAAATCTTCTGTTTTTTTACATGCAGCTCCGCCAACCAATGCGATAGGAGTTACTGAGATTCTCTTGTTTACAACCGGGATTCCGTACTCGGTAGCAATCTCATCACCTGTTGCCACAAGATTTCTGGCTTTTGTGGTGATCTTTTCATATATTTTCTGATTCAGTGCATCCAGGTCAGGATCGATGCAGTCCAGAAGGCTGATACCCATAGTGATGGTACGCACATCCAGGTTTTCCTGTTCGATCATTTTATTTGTCTCGTTTACCTCAAAAATATTGATCATTTTTTATTTTCTCCCTGATGAATGATGTAATATGCCTGATTTATAAAATCTGCATTCGCAATTCGCTTCATTAATTGCTCATAACAAAATAACGGTATACTGTTATTTTATTATACTCTGTGCATCATGTTAAAAATATCTTCATGCTGACAGTGGATCACTACACCGATCTCTTTACCCAGATTCTCAAGCTCTCCGGCAAGTGTGCCGCCGTCTTTCTCACACTTCGCTGTATCTGCGATCATCATCATGTTGAAGTACCCCTGAACGATGGTCTGAGAAATATCCAGAATATTAACCTGATTCTCTGCAAGATATGTACAAACCTTTGCGATAATTCCTACTGTGTCATTTCCTACTACTGTGATAATTGTCTTCTTCATCGTTTTTTCCTTTCTACACTGTGATTATTTCTGATATGTGATCCCGCTTCGCTACTTGGATCTTGAAATCTCTGGATCTGTACGGGTTGTCACCAAGTGTCACCTCCGAGCAGACTGTCTCGTAGGCAAGTTCCTCATAGTTGTTCTCACGGCTTAAATGGCCGAGAAAAACAGCTTTCAGATTATCGTGGAGGATCCGGCAGAGAAGCCTTCCTGCATTCTCATTGGAGAGATGGCCTCTATCTCCCAGGATTCTCTGTTTCAGATAATATGGGTATTTACCAACCTGGAGCATGCGGATGTCGTGATTTGCTTCCAGAAGCACCGCATCCAGATTCTCCAGATTCTTAACAATGTAATCATTATATTTTCCAAGGTCTGTGGCAATCCCTACCGAATGATCTCCGCACTCCAGGCGATAGCCTACAGGCTGTGCCGCATCATGTGGAATAGTAAAAGGATTTACTGTCAGATCCTTGATCTCAAAAGGTTCGTCTTCCCGGATCTCATGGATCAGCCCCTCCGGCATTTTTCCAAGGGATTTCATACGAAGCATGGCATCTGCTGTTCCACCTGTGGTGTAGATGGGAATTCCGTATTTTCTGGAGATCACTCCAAGCCCCTTGATATGGTCGGAATGTTCGTGAGTGATCAGGATTCCGTCCACATCTTTCCCTGTAAGATCCAGAGAATTCAGACCTTTCTCAATACTCTTTCCGCTGATTCCCACATCCACCAGTACGTGTGCTTCCTCCGACCCCACATAGATACAATTGCCGCTGCTTCCGCTGGCAATACTACAAAGTCTCATTTTTCTCTATCCCTTCTCTGATCTGTCTCCGGGTATCCTCCAGATCTCCGTTATTTTCGATCACATAATCCGTATTCTCCCTGAATACCTGATCGGATACCTGGTTTCGGATAATGCCAAGAGATTTATCCCTGGAATAGCCTCGGCTTTCCATCAGCCGCTGTATCCGGATCTCCTCCTCCGTGTATACATACCAGACTTCATCACAGAACTCCTGATATCTTTCTTCCAGAAAAAGAGCAGCTTCCACAACACAGAGCTTTCTTCCTGCTTCTCTCTGTTCGCTGATGAGACGCAAAATCCTCTGTTTAACAGCCGGATGAATAATCCCGTTTAATTTCAAAAGCATATCCTTATCTGTGAATACTACATCAGAAATCCGTCTCCGGTCAATAGTTTTATCTTTTTTTATAATTTCTTTTCCAAACAATGCGATCACTGCATCGTAACATTCTTCACCTGGTTCCATCAGAACATGTCCCAAAAGATCTGCCTGGATCACATAGGCATCAAATTCTTTTTCCAGGATTCCAAGCACTGTACTTTTTCCGGCACCTACTCCGCCGGTTACTCCGATCACTCTCATCTATTTCGCCTCATACCAGCTGTCACCCTGGTGCATATCCACGTCAAGTTCCACTGCAAGATGGACTGCCCCTTTCATCTCCTCTTCCAGGATGCGGGAAACTGTCTCAATCTCTTCTTTTTTTGTCTCGATCAGAAGTTCATCATGAACCTGGAGTACCAGTCTTGACTGCAGTCCTTCTTTTTTCATCCGCTCATAAACATGGTTCATGGCGATCTTGATGATATCTGCCGCTGTTCCCTGGATCGGGGAATTCATAGCTACACGTTCACCAAAAGAACGCTGCATGAAATTGCTGGATTTCAGTTCCGGCACAGGTCTTCTTCTGCCAAACATAGTCGTTACATAACCATGCTCTTTGCCATCTTTTACAAGGCCATCCAGAAATCCCTTGATCTTCGGATAGGTCTCGAAATATTTTTCGATATAGGCTGCTGCCTCTTTTCTGGTGATACTCAAATCCTGGCTCAGTCCGAAAGAACTGATTCCATATACGATTCCGAAGTTTACAGCTTTGGCATTTCGTCTCTGCAGCGGTGTAACCTCATCAAGAGGCACATGGAACACCTGGGATGCTGTAAGGCGGTGGATATCCTCTGCCTCTCTGTATGCCTGGATCAGTTTCTCATCTCCGGACATGTGAGCCAGCACACGAAGCTCGATCTGGGAATAATCGGCATCCAGGAACACATATCCATCCTCCGGCACAAAAACTTTGCGGATCAGTCTTCCAAGTTCCATACGTACCGGAATATTCTGAAGATTCGGCTCTGTGCTGCTGATACGGCCGGTAGCAGTGATCGTCTGGTTAAAAGTGGAGTGGATTCGTCCGTCTTTTCCGATCACATTTCCAAGCCCGTCTGCATAAGTAGATTTCAGTTTGGTAAGCTGGCGGTATTCCAGGATATCTTTCACGATCTTATGATCCGGTGCCAGTTTATCCAGGATATCTGCTGCTGTGGAGTAGCCTGTCTTGGTCTTCTTTCCACCTGGAAGTCCCATTTTTTCAAAAAGGATCACTCCAAGCTGTTTGGGGGAATTAATGTTAAACTCCTCTCCCGCTTCCTGCCAGATCAGCTTCTCAAGCTCCTGAATACGAACACTCAGCTTCTCACCGTAACTTTTCAGTTCCTCTCCCCTGACAAAAATCCCCCATTTTTCCATGGAATCCAATGTAAATACCAGCGGAAGCTCGATCTCGTCATAAACCTTTCGCATACCTGTTTCATCCAGCTTCTTAAGAAGGATTTTTCGTACCATATACGGCACAAAAGCCTGATAACAGGCCAAATTACCCAGACCTTCCATCTCATCCTCCCAGGCTTTCTTGAGGGGTATTTTTCCGAGAAGATCTTCTTTTGCAGGAAGCATTATTCCATCCAGATATTCTCTGGCAATATCATCGTAGGTATAGGAAGACTTCAGTGGATTCAGAAGATATGCTGCAACTCCTGTATCAAAAACCTTTGTCGGTTCAGTAAGTGCCACATGTTTCAGCACTGTCTTGATATCCATGGCACAGATCACTGTATGCTCACCCAGAGCAGCAATTTTCCCGCAGAGATAATCGCCTGTGAGAAGACCTCCCACCGGAATCTGATAAATCTCTTTTTCATCAAGGACAAGTCCCACTGTGTATACCTGATCTGTGTCTGCAAGGACGGAAATTCCCACCTGTTTCTTATTCGCTGCTTTTTCAAACAGAGTTTCCATACCTGAGAGGTCATTGCAGGTAAAAAATTCCAGTTCCATGGAAGAATCTGCTGCTGTGGCCGGGTCAAAACGGTTCAGCATATTCTTGAATTCCAGTCTCTTACACAGCTCATAAGCTTCTGTTGTATACGGATTCTCCACTTTTGCCTTCTCGTAGGAAAACTCAAGAGGACTGTCCGTATTAATAGTTGCAAGTTCTTTGGAAAGCTGTGCCATATCATAATGCTCTCTTAAGGATTCTTTCGCCTTATTCGGCTTCACCTCTTCCAGATGTTCATGTGCATTCTCAATGCATCCAAACTGGACGATCATCTTGGTGGCAGTTTTTTCACCAACTCCCGGAATTCCAGGAATATTGTCAGAACTGTCGCCCATAAGAGCTTTCAGTTCAATGATCTGCGGCGGCGTTACCTGATATTTCTCCAGAACTTCTGCTGCGTGGTAATTCTCGATGGTTGTCTTGCCGCGGACTGTTTTCGGAAGGCGGATCAGGACTTTATCTGTAGCAAGCTGGAGAAGGTCTCTATCTCCGGAAAGGATGGTGACATCCATTCCTTCCGCCTCACTTCTTCTGGCAACAGTTCCAAGAAGATCATCTGCCTCGTATCCTTCCAATGACATGATATTGATGCCCATTGCAGTAAGCATTTCTTTGATCAGAGGAACCTGCTCCCTGAGTTCTTCCGGCATAGGCTTACGTGTCCCCTTGTAAGCTTCATATCTCTTATGGCGGAATGTTGGTACGCTTAAATCAAAAGCAACTGTCAGGTATTCCGGATTTTCTTCTTCCATGATCCTGAACATAATGTTCAGAAATCCGTACACAGCTCCTGTATGACGGCCTTCAGCATTGGTAAGATCCGGCAGTCCGTAGAACGCGCGGTTCAGAATGCTGTGTCCGTCGATCAGTAATATCTTTTTACTCAAAGTTAAATTCCCTCCTTAATTTCCAGGATCACGAAAAAGAGAAAAACCACAAGCACAGCGATCAGGGCACAGACCGCAACTGCTGCGACTGCCCTGTGAATTTCTTTTTGCGGATGTATCTTCTGGATTTCCGGATGTCTTCCTCCAGAAGTTCCCTGAAATCCAGTACCGAATCTTCCTGCTTCTCATCCAGCTGCTCCATAGCTTTGTGCACAATGAAATACGTAGCAAGTTCATCATAGCAGGAGGAACAGTTCTCAATATGTTCCAGAAACTCCTCCAGATCATTGACAGACAGCGTATGATTGATATATTTGTTCACCATTCCCTCTGCAATACGACAGTTCATTTGTTTTCCTCTCTTTATTACTTCTTGTAATTGATTCGTTGCTGTTCACTTCGTGACCGGTAACATTGTTTATCATTATAGCGAATTAAACTGCGAATGACAAGGGTGGTTTCCTGTGGTATACTTAAACAGCAAACGGACAGAAATCGCTTCTGTCATCTGTCCATATCACAAAACATTTCAACAAGGAGGATTACGATTATGAGATCCATTGCCATTGTTACAGACAGCAACTGCGGTATGTCACCGGCACAGGCCCGTGAACTTGGAGTTCACATGCTTCCCATGCCATTTTTTATAGATGATAAAGAATATCTGGAAGATATTGATATGAATCAGGCAGATTTTTTCCAGTACCTGGAGCAGAATCCGGGATGCCGTGTTTCCACCTCACAGCCGACTCCGGAATCTGTCACAAATTTCTGGGATAAACTTCTGAAAGATTATGATGAGATCGTACATATCCCCATGTCAAGCGGACTTTCCAGCTCCATGCAGACAGCAAAGATGCTCTCTGAAGATTATGACGGACGTGTACGTGTGGTAAACAATCAGCGAATTTCCGGAACTTTACGCTACTCTGCCATCGAAGCCATCCAGCAGGCGAAGAACGGCCTCTCAGCATCCGAGATCGGTGACTGGCTGGAAGAAACCCGCTTTGATTCCAGTATCTACATCACAGTAGCAACTCTGAAATTTCTCAAACAGGGCGGTCGTATCACCCCTGCTGCCGCAGCAATCGGAACTATGCTCCGTCTGAAACCAGTACTTCAGATCCAGGGGGAAAAGCTGGATGCCTTCTCCAAAGCCCGCACCATGATCCAGGCCAAAAACACCATGACCAAAGCTATCAGAGACGATATTGCCAACCGTTTCGGTGAAAAGATCAACCTGGACGTGATCCACTCTCACAACCTTGCCGCTGCCGAGGAATTCAGAAAAGAAACTCTTGCCAATTTTCCGAATATCGGTGAAATCAATATCTTTCCTCTTTCCTTAAGCGTCTCCTGCCACATCGGACCAGGTTCCCTGGCGCTCACCTGCTCTAAGGTACATCCTGAAATCTGGTAAATTATAAATTTGCAGACAGATATATATTATAATAAAAAAAGTCCGGTATACGGATGGCACTTCTTTTCTGCCATCCGGCTCCGAACTTTTTTTATTGCTGTTTTTTTCTGTAACTGATAATTATGCTTCTGTATTCTCCTGTGGAGTTTCGATCTCCATCGGTTTATCCTCAAGGATCTTCATAAACTCCTCTCCTGTGATCGTCTCATGCTCATAAAGATACTTGGCGATCTCATGAAGTTTACCAATATTATCCGTAAGGATCTTCGTAGCCTTCTCATGTTGCTTCCGAACAACATCCACAACCTTTTTATCCAGAAGTGTCTGTGTCTCAAAAGAACAGGTCAGGCTTGCATCACCGCCCAGATACTGATTGCTTACATTCTCCATAGCAACCATATCAAACTCGTCACTCATACCATAACGGCTGATCATCGCTCTCGCAAGCTTGGTCGCCTGCTCAATATCATTGGATGCTCCTGTTGTAATAGAATGGAAGATCAGCTCCTCTGCAGCACGTCCACCAGTAAACGTAGCGATCTTATTCTCCAGTTCTTCCTTGGTCATCAGGAAGTGCTCCTGCTCATCCACCTGCATGGTATATCCAAGTGCACCGGAAGTACGAGGAATAATAGTGATCTTATGGACAGGCGCAGAATCCGTCTGCTTGGCAGCAACCAGGGCATGACCAACCTCATGATAAGATACGATCAGTTTCTCCTTATTGGAAAGTACACGGTTCTTCTTCTGATATCCTGCGATAACGACCTCAATACTCTCCTCAAAATCTGCCTGTGTGGCAAATTTACGTCCATCACGGACTGCACGAAGTGCGGCCTCGTTGACAATATTGGCAAGCTCGGCACCAGAAGCACCAACTGCTGCCTTGGCGATCTCATCAAAACGGACACTGTCTGCTATCTTGATCTTCTTGGCATGAACCTTCAGGATCTCTTCACGACCCTGAAGATCCGGAAGTTCAACCGGAATTCTTCTGTCAAAGCGTCCCGGACGGAGAAGTGCAGGATCAAGGGAATCCGGTCTGTTGGTAGCAGCCAGGATCACAACACCCTTGGAACCGTCAAAACCATCCATCTCTGTAAGCAGCTGGTTCAGTGTCTGCTCACGCTCATCATTTCCACCGCCCATTCCCGCGCCGTCACGTTTCTTACCAATCGTATCGATCTCATCGATAAACACAATACAGGGAGCTTTCTCATTAGCCTGTTTAAAGAGGTCACGGACCTTGGCAGCACCCATACCAACAAACATCTCCACAAACTCAGAACCTGAGATGGAGAAAAACGGAACCTCCGCCTCACCGGCAACAGCCTTGGCAAGAAGTGTTTTACCAGTTCCCGGAGGGCCTACAAGAAGTGCTCCTTTTGGCATGGATGCACCGATCTCTCTGTATTTCTGCGGATTGTGCAGGAAATCTACGATCTCTGAAAGAAGCTCCTTAGCCTCGTCTTCTCCTGCCACATCGGAAAATTTAATTCCTGTGGAGGACTTCACATAGACTTTGGCATTGCTCTTTCCAAAAGACATCATGCCTCCCGGACCACCGTTACCCATGGAACTCATCATCTTCTTGCTGAGCCAGCGTCCAAGAAGAATAAAACAGCAATCGGGAGAATATAACCTGCGATCAGTGACAAAAGCAGTGATTGTCTCTGCGGCGCTGTTCCCTCAATGCTTACACCAGCATCATAAAGATGTGAAACAAGATCCTTATCATCTACGGATACCGTCTTACAGTAAACATCATTTCCATCTACCTTCATAGTATAGTAAATGTAATCGGAATTAATGGTTGCTTCATATACTTTTCCTCTGTCTACAGCTTTCAGAAAGGTAGTGTAATCCGTTTGCTTCACACTTCTCTCTGAAATGGCAGGAAGAGCAAAAACATTGAGCAGAATAATGATCACAACCGCAATGATGTAATATACATACAAAGGCCGCTTCTCTGGTTTTTTGGAATTCAGATTCATGTAGTCTCCTCCGTTATCTTATAGTATATTGCTATATCCACAGTGCTATATCAAGTGGTACAGCTTTGTAAGACACTGTACCACTTTTTTCAGTCTATTTCAAGGAGAACGCTTCGATTTCATAAACTTTTTAGAATTTGAAATTTTTGCATATATTATCGCAATTTCAAAAAAATCCCTTGCATTCCCATTGTTTCTATGATATTATAATAAATGGTTATGCCGCTGTGGCGGAATTGGCAGACGCACTTGACTCAAAATCAAGCGGAGCAATCCGTGCCGGTTCGAGTCCGGCCAGCGGCATTATCAGGAAAACCTGACGGAGTGATCTGTCAGGTTTTTGTTATATAAAAGTTAACTGTAGCAATTTCACGAAAGGACTGAAATGAATGGAAAAAGACAAAAGTTTTTTAGGTACTGAACCCATTGGCCGCCTGCTTCTGCGCCTGGCACTTCCTACCGTAGCTGCACAGCTGATCAACATGCTTTATAACATTGTTGACCGCATCTACATAGGACACATTCCCGGTGATGGCGCACTGGCACTCACTGGTGTCGGTGTCTGCATGCCGCTGATCATGGTAGTGTCTGCCTTTGCTGCTCTTGTCGGAAACGGCGGTGCCCCTCGAGCCAGCATATTTATGGGAAAAAATGATACCGATAAAGCTGAACGTACCCTGGGAAACTGCTTCACCATGCAGATCATCATCTCCGTAATGCTGACCATGATCCTGCTTCTTGGAAACCGCAGCTTTCTTCTGGCTTTCGGCGCAAGTACCAATACGATTGATTACGCAGTAGGATATATGAACATTTATGCGCTCGGAACTATTTTTGTACAGCTGACGCTTGGCATGAACAATTTCATTACTGCCCAGGGCTTCGCAAAAACAGGAATGCTCTCTGTGCTCATCGGCGCAGTCACCAACATCATCCTGGATCCTGTATTCATCTTCGGTTTCCATATGGGTGTCCGTGGTGCGGCTTTTGCGACTGTAATCTCCCAGGCACTTTCCTGCATCTGGGTACTTTCTTTCCTTTTTGGAAAAAAGACATTTCTGCGTCTTCGAAGAAGTACCATGAAACTGAAACCAGAGATCCTTTTGCCATGTATGGCTCTGGGTTCTTCTCTTTTCGTCATGCAGCTCAGTGAAAGTGTTATCTCTGTCTGCTACAACTCTTCTCTTCTGAAATACGGTGGAGATGTTGCAGTCGGTGCTATGACGATCCTTACCAGTGTTATGCAGTTTGCCATGCTTCCCCTTCAGGGACTGGGACAGGGCGCACAGCCCATCATCAGCTATAATTACGGCGCCCGCAATGAGAAACGTGTACGTTCCACTTTTAAGCTCCTGCTGAAAACAAGCGTCATCTATTCTGTAATCCTTTGGATGATCATCATGATCTTCCCTCAGATTTTCGCCGGAATGTTCACTTCAGACAGTACACTGCTTGCCTTTACAAAAACATCTCTCCGTATCTACATGGCTGTAGTATTTATATTCGGAGTCCAGATTGCGTGCCAGATGACCTTCATCTCTCTTGGCAGAGCCAAAGATTCCATTATCGTGGCCATTGTCCGTAAATTTGTGCTGGTCATCCCGCTGATCTATATTCTGCCCCATATTTTCCGTGGCAATCAGACAAATGCCGTTTATATGGCAGAACCGGTGGCAGATATCCTGGCAGTTGCATTTACTGCAATCCTGTTCTTCTTCGAATTCCGGAAAGCACTGGCCGAAATGTCAGGCAGCCAGAACTCATAAATATTTTTCCATGCAGCAAAAAAGACCGTCCACGCATAATTAACCATATGCACAGACGGTCTTTTTCATACTTTCGTATCGTATAATTATATATTATTTCAGCTCATCTTCGTCCTGGAGAAGTTTTTCAAAAACAGGGAAGCAGTCAAATGTTGCAAAATAATCTCTCGGTGTCTCAGCGCGGCGGATCATCTCGAAGCTTCCATCCTCATGAAGAAGAATTTCAGCAGACTTCAGTTTACCATTGTAGTTATATCCCATTGCAAAACCATGAGCACCTGTATCATGGATCACAAGGAGATCTCCCATATCAATCTTCGGAAGCATACGGTCAATGGCGAATTTATCATTGTTCTCGCAGAGAGATCCTGTTACATCATATTTATGGTCACATGGCTCGTTCTCCTTGCCCATAACTGTAATATGATGATAAGCTCCGTACATAGCCGGACGCATCAGGTTTACTGCGCAGGCGTCTACACCTATGTATTCTTTATGTGTGTGTTTCTCATGGATTGCTTCTGTAACAAGGCAGCCATACGGTCCCATCATGAAACGTCCAAGTTCTGTATAGATTGCCACATCGCCCATTCCTTCCGGAACAAGTACCTCTTCATAAACCTTGCGGACACCTTCGCCGATCACACGGATATCATTTGGCTCCTGATCCGGTTTATAAGGAATTCCGATTCCACCGGAAAGGTTGATGAACTTAATATGTGCACCTGTTTCTTTCTGAAGTTTTACAGCAAGCTCGAACATCACTTTAGCAAGCATCGGATAGTAATCATTAGTTACCGTATTGCTGGCAAGGAATGCATGGATACCGAATTCTTTCGCTCCCTTTGATTTCAGGATACGGAAAGCGTCAAAAATCTGCTCTGTAGTCATACCATACTTGGCATCTCCTGGATTATCCATGATACCATTGCTGATCTTGAATACTCCACCCGGATTATAACGGCAGCTGATCACTTCCGGGATTTTTCCAAGAGCGCGCTCTACACTCTCAATATGTGTAATATCATCAAGGTTGATGATACCGCCGATCTCATCTGCATATTTGAACTCTTTCTCCGGTGTATCGTTGGAGGAGAACATGATGTCACCTTTTTTACACCCTACAGCTTTGGCCATCATAAGCTCTGTTGCAGAGGAGCAGTCACAGCCACAGCCATACTCCTGAAGAATATTGATAAGATACGGGTTCGGTGTTGCCTTTACTGCAAAAAACTCCTTGAATCCTTTGTTCCAGGCGAAAGCTTCTTTAAGAGCTTTTGCATTCTCGCGAATTCCCTTCTCGTCATAGAGATGAAAAGGTGTCGGATATTTCTCAGTAATCTCATTCAGTTTCTCAAGTGTCACAAATGGTACTTTTTTCATAATAACTGCATCTCCTGTTTCGTTTGCTCACTGTCTGCAATTGCAGAACAGTAACATTATTCTGCCTCGATCACGTGCATCATATTTGTGACTGCACCATGACCGTTTGTCATGTTTGTTGCAGGGTCTCCCGCTGTGAATACAACAAGGTCGCCTTTATGGATCAGATGACGGCTGCGGACAACATTCATAGCCTGAGACATGATATGGTCCGTGGTATCTCTCTGATATCCCTTCAGAGGTGTTACGCCCCAGATCAGCTGAAGCTTATGCTGGATGGTTGAGTTCGGCGTGATCGCATAGATTGGAACCTTCGGACGGAAATTAGAAATCAGTCTTGCTGTATTTCCACTCATAGTCGGTGTTACAATGGCATTGGCCTTCAGGTTCTTTGCAGTACGTACTGCCGCAAGTGCTACTGCACTGGAAATCTTCTCTCTTCCATCCATGGAACGATGCTCAATAAACACTTTGTAATCCAGATGCGGCTCTGTCATCTCTGCGATCTCTGCCATCATGTGGAGCGCATCAATAGGATATTTACCGGCTGCTGTCTCTCCGGAAAGCATGATCGCATCTGTTCCGTCATAGATCGCATTGGCAACATCAGCTACCTCAGCACGTGTCGGACGAGGATTACGGATCATGGAATCCAGCATCTGTGTTGCTGTGATAACCGGTGTATAATGATCATTGCATTTACGGATAATCTCTTTCTGGATATGCGGTACCTGGCTTGCCGGAATCTCAACTCCAAGATCTCCACGGGCAACCATGATTCCGTCAGAAGCTCGATGATAGAATCAATGTTCTCTACACCTTCTGCATTCTCGATCTTTGCGATAATGCCGATATCCTGTCCACCGTTATCATTCAGAAGCTTACGGATCTCACGGATCACCTCAGCGGAACGGACGAAAGATGCTGCGATAAAATCAAATTTCTGTTCGATACCAAAAAGGATATCCTTTTTATCCTGCTCTGTGATTCCCGGAAGATTAACCTTTACATAAGGAACATTTACACCCTTCTTCTCTCCCAGCTCTCCACCGTTTAAGATGCTGCAGATGATATCTGTTCCCTTGATTTTTTTAACTTCCAGCTCGATCAGACCATCATCAATAAGAATTCTGTTTCCTGGTTTTACATCTTTGTAAAGTGTCTCATATGTGATGGCAACTTTCTTGTCGTCACCTTCAAAATCACCAATTCCAAGTACAAACTGTTTTCCTGCTTCCAGTTTTACCTTCTGTCCGTCCTTTAAAAGTCTGGTACGGATCTCAGGTCCTTTTGTATCAAGAAGCATGGCTATAGGTATATCAAGCTCCTCACGAAGCTCTTTGATCATGTCCACACGGCCCTTCTGCTCCTCATGATCTCCATGGGAAAAGTTGAATCTGGCAATATCCATTCCATTCTCCATAAGAGCTTTCAGAGTCTCCCTGTTGTTGCTGGAAGGTCCAAGTGTACAGATGATCTTTGTTCTTTTCATAATTGAATATCCTCCCTTTTTTACGTTTTACTGTACGTGTTTGTGCGTAAATAAATGATCCTGGCAATATTCATAATTTCCTTTGCACTTTGAGCAGAAGCGGAACTCCAGATTCGGATCATCCTTCTCAGTACGGCCACAGATTGCACATTTATGCTTTGCGATTCCATCCGGTCCATAACCCGTTCTGGACGGAGCCATAGCCTTCTTAAACTGCTGCTTCCTGCGAATCTCTTTCGGATTGTAGCGGTTCATGTCCCTTGTGCTGAAATAAAAGATCACAAAATTCAAAAGCGATGCCACGATTGGCACAACGCCAACCCAAAGTCCAGCCCTAAGATAGGATACAATATCCCATGCAATAAAAAGTCCGTATATAAATGCCATCCATTTCATCTTGATAGGGATGACAAACATAAGCAAAAGCTCCAGATCCGGATATGTGACTGCATAAGCCAGAAAAATGGAAAGACTGATATAATAGGTGGTAAAAATACTGCCACCAAGAGAATACATGATTCCATTCATTGTCACATAGCCGCCAGTAAATACATGCAGAAGAACTGCCGCGATCACAGTGAACAAAAGTCCTGAAAAAATATATAAAGTATACCGAAATGTTCCCCAGGTACGCTCCAGTGAGGTACCGATCGGATAATAAAAGAAAAAGATTGCAAGAAGAAACATCACAAGATTACCGGTTCCTCCCACGCTGGAAGGCGGATAAATAACCCATGTCACAAGTCTCCAGATCTGTCCTCTCATTACCATGGACATATCAAGACTCAGCATATCCAGCACTCCAGGGGCAAACATAGCCAGAAAATATCCCAGCACATAACATCCGATAATATAAACTGTCAGATTGGGAATACCCAATCTTCCAAACTTACGTTCCAGTTTGTCGATAAATTTCATTAAAATCTCCTTTCAAAAAACTTTCGAAAAATCAGAAAAAACGCTTCTTGGAAAGAATAATAGCCGCAACAACACTGATCGCCACAGAAAAAATTATGATGAGCAAAAAGCCCCAGGGACTGTGAGACAACGGCATACCGGAACCTGCCACGTTCATTCCGTAGGCACTGAAAACGATAGTCGGAATACTCATAACAATGGTAATGATCGCCAGCACTTTCATGACGATATTCATATTATTGGAAATGATCGATGCAAAAGCATCCATGGTTCCGTTCAGGATTCCACTGTATACATTAGCCATTTCGATCGCCTGCTTGTTTTCAGTAATGACATCCTCCAGAAGATCTGTGTCCTCCGGATACTTCTTGATGCTGTCTATCTTCAGAAGCTTCTCCAGCACAACCTCATTGGACCGGAGGGATGTGATAAAATAGGTCAGGGATTTCTGCAGCTCCAGAAGTTCGATCAGCTCCTCATTTCTTGTGGAAAGATGCAGTTTTTCTTCCACCTGCTCACTCTTCTTGTCGATGATACGCAGATAACGCAGGTACATACTTGCATTTCTGTAAAGGATCTGAAAGATAAAACGTGTCTTCATATAGGTAAAAAAGCTGCGGACCCTTCCCTCCATAAAT
The DNA here is from genome assembly GCF_003474435.1 of Ruminococcus sp. AF46-10NS. Taxonomy (GTDB): domain Bacteria; phylum Bacillota; class Clostridia; order Lachnospirales; family Lachnospiraceae; genus Blautia_A. Next base: position 34,501 of record NZ_QRNF01000016.1, on the reverse strand, counting down.
CTGGTCAGAACCGGCGTGTCCTCCAGACAGATGGTAATGATCATGGAACCGGTAACAATGATACCAAGAGGAATGGTTCCATACCAGTCCTTATCATTACGTTCCTCGATCATAGGAACATCTACCAAGATCAGTGTATAATTATCCTCAACTTCGATACGTGACCGTTCTTCCTCATCCAAAGGGGACCGCAGATCGTCAACCTCTATATCAAACTTCTCGGAAAATTCAAAAATCTCTGTTGCCGTCGGATTCGTCAGCGCAATCCAGCAGCCTTCCTCCGGTTCCTGTATCTGGTGGATGGCCCCGTCTATTGTCTTATAAATCCTTACCACGATTCCCACTTCCCTTCTTTTGCTTTACTTTTGCCTAAGCAAAATTCTTTTTTATTATAAATAGTCAAAATAGCTTTGTCAATTCATACATTTTCATTTTAAAAAAGCTTTTTTATAATTTCACAGAATCTTTACATAAGCATTTGCCCCTTCTTTACATTTTTTCCGGCTTCCTATATAATGATTCCAGAATTCCAACGAAAGGAAGTTATACAAATGAGTCAGTCATCATTCGGAAAAAAATTCGTGGTTACCACCTGGGGCGAGTCCCACGGTAAGGCCATCGGTGCAGTTCTTGACGGCTGCCCGGCAGGTCTTTCTCTCTGCGAGGAAGATATCCAGGTGTTCCTTGACCGCAGAAAACCGGGACAGAGCCGCTATACAACAGCACGTAAGGAAGGTGACCTGGTAGAGATCCTTTCCGGTGTCTTCGATGGAAAAACTACCGGAACTCCGATCTCCCTTCTGATCCGAAACACAGACCAGCGTTCCAGAGATTATGGAAATATCGCATATTCCTACCGTCCGGGACATGCAGATTATACTTTTGACCAGAAATACGGGTTCCGTGATTACCGGGGCGGCGGACGTTCTTCAGGAAGAGAAACTGCCGGACGGGTGGCAGCCGGCGCAATTGCCATCAAGCTGCTTAACGAACTTGGCATCACATTTACTACTTATGCGAAATCTATCGGACCTGTGGAGATACGATCCTTTTCAGAAGATGAGATCCGCAACAACGCACTTTGCATGCCAGATGCAGACGCAGCAGAGAAGGCTTCTGCTTATCTGGAAGAATGCCTTAAAAATCAGGACAGCGCAGGTGGAGTGATCGAATGCCGGATCAAAAATGTTCCTGCCGGCCTTGGGGACACTGTTTTTGACAAACTGGATGCAACTCTTGCCCATGCGATCATGTCCATCGGTGCTGTGAAAGCAGTAGAAATTGGTGACGGAATTCAGGTGACAAAGCTTACCGGTTCCGCTGACAACGATGGTTTTTCACAGAAAGACGGCGTCATTACCAAGACTTCCAACCATGCAGGCGGTATTATGGGCGGCATGAGCGACGGAAGCGATATTATCCTTCGCGCCCACATCAAGCCTACCCCCTCTATCAGCCAGCCACAGTCCACTGTCACCAACAAGGGGGAGAATCTGGAGCTTGAGATCAAAGGACGCCATGATCCAGTAATCGTACCCCGTGCAGTTGTTGTAGTGGAAGCTATGGCAGCACTTACGATCACAGATGCGCTTTTTAATAACATGAGTGCACGTATGGACCGCATCCATGAATTTTATCACAGATAAATGTCTGTTTGGATAAATGATCCTCAAACCGATATCTGGTGCTACACAAAAACAGACTCAGGGCTATGCTATTGCTCGTCCCTGAGTCTGTTTTTTGTTATATCTTTTAATTTTCAGCTGAATCTGCCTGGTCTTCCCACTCATCCGGTACAGGCCAGATATGGATACAGTTCGGTGTCTCAATCTTTCTTGGTTTCTCGTTCATCATAATAATATTCTTCTCATAATCAACAGTGAATACTGTAATGCTGTTGCTTCCATGATTAGCAATGGCAATGTGCTTATTATCCGGGAAGATCATCAGGTCTTTCGGATAATCACCGCTGATCGGAAGTGTGAATTTCTTTGTCAGAAGGCCTGTCTTCTGGTCTACTGCGTACATCGTAACCGTATTTTCACCTGCTGTTGTACAGAAAAGATATTTACCGTCTGCAGACATGGATATACCAGAGGCGGCATTATGGATCGCATCATTTGCATCTTCTTTTCCAAGAGTAGTGATGCTCTGAAGCAGCTCGAATTCCGGGTTCTTGCCACTTCCGTCATAGCTGTATACCTTTACTTCGTTGCTCAGCTCGAAAAGAAGATATGCAAATCTTCCGTCATCACTGAAACGGATGATACGCGGACCGCTCTCTCTCGGGCAACGGAGGATATCAACAAGTTCCAGCTTATCCTTCTTCTTGTTGATGCGATAAATCTTCACCTGATCGATTCCGTTATCTACCGCGCAGAGATATTTATTATCCGGTGTGGGGCGGACACAGTTTACATGCGGACGGAAGTTACGCTCTGCCACACTTCCAAGTCCTTTGTGAAAAACGCCGTCCATAACACTTCCCAGTCGTCCGTCTTTATGTGTATGTACAACTGTTACCTTGCCGTCATGATAACCAGCCACATAAAGATATCTTCCATCCACGTCTGTTGCAAGATAGCATCCCCTCATACCATTGATGTCTACACTGTTAATACGGGAAAGATCACCATTCTTATCTCTGCGGAATACGGCTACACCTTCATCCTCAATGGAGTACAGATATTTACCGTTCTTGGATACTGCCAGATGAGAAGCATTACTTACTTCCACCTCGCTGCGCTCTGTAAGTTTTCCGTTCTCTACATCTACATCATATACCTGAATTCCTTTACTGGTTCCATGGGTATAAGTTCCCACGTAAGCCACGTACCTTTTTTTTCCCATAAGTTCTGGCCTCCTGCTTTCACATTCGTTGCGTATTTTTGTGTTTATTTTATCACAAAGTTCCTGCAAGGACAAGTTATCATCCTGTTATCTTTTGTGTAATTTCTTATGCAAAGCTGCTGTTTTTTACAGATCTCCCAGCGCACCACGCATTGCCTCCAGAGTCTCATCAATAACTTCGTCTGTATGTGCTGTGGAAAGGAACATTGCCTCAAACTGTGATGGTGCAAGATGAATACCACGTTTCAACATTCCCTTGAAGTATTTTGCAAAAAGATCAAGATCAGAAGTTTTTGCAGAAACATAGTCTTTTACTTCCTGATCCGTGAAGAAAATACTTGCCAGGGAAGAATCATAATTCACCTGATATGGAAGGCCTTTTTCCTCAACGATCTTCTTTAATCCACCGTAAAGCTTCTCTCCTTTTGTTTTCAGCTCTTTATAAACTTCCTGATGCTCATAGAGGTATTTCAACTGTGTGAATCCTGCTGCCATGGCAACAGGATTTCCGCTTAATGTACCTGCCTGATATACAGGACCGCATGGAGAAATAAGATCCATGATCTCCTTACGTCCGCCGTATGCACCAACCGGCATACCTGCTCCGATGATCTTTCCGTAAGTTACAAGATCCGGACGAATGCCAAAATACTCTGCTGCACCGCCAAAAGCAAGACGGAATCCTGTGATAACCTCATCAAAGATCAGCAGACAATTATGCTCATCGCAGAGTTCACGAAGTCTCTTAAGGAATCCCGGTTTTGGAGGAACAACGCCCATGTTGGCTCCTACAGCTTCCACGATCACTGCTGCCACATTTCCTTCTTCCTGTTTGAGAAGTGCTTCCACACTGGCTGCATCATTATAGGTTGCTGTCATGGTATCCTGTGTACATCCTTTCGGAACACCTGCACTGTCCGGAATACCGCTTGCCATCACACCGGAACCGGCACTTACCAGAAGGCAGTCGCTGTGTCCGTGATAGCATCCTGCGAATTTAATGATCTTATCTTTTCCTGTGTATCCTCTTGCAGCACGGATGGCACTCATAACAGCCTCTGTTCCTGAGTTTACCATACGGATCATATCTACATGAGGAATGTGCTCACAGATGAACTCTGCGATCTCCACCTCAATACCTGTAGCGCATCCGAAACTTAAGCCATTCTCACAGGCCTTGATCACGCTCTCGCGGATCTCCGGGAAATTATGTCCCAGGATCATCGGTCCCCAAGAATCAATATAATCTACATAACGGTTGCCATCTACATCATAAATATAGCATTTATCTGCTTTTTCAATAAAACGAGGTGCCTCGCCAATAGCTCCGTAAGATCTTACCGGACTGTTTACGCCGCCCGGGATTCTTTTTACTGCACGCTCAAATAACTGTTCTGATCTTGTCATCAACCGATTCTCCCTTCATCCATAAGTCTTGCAAGAAGTTCTGCATAATAAGTAAGATAAACCTGTGCTCCTGAACGGAATGCTCCGGTAGCCATCTCGCCTACGATCCTCTCCTCATCGATCCAGCCATTTGCTGCTGCGGCTTTTACCATTGCGTACTCACCGCTGACGCTGTATGCTGCAACCGGTACGTTTGTTGCCTCTTTTACCTGCCAGATCATATCCTGGTATGCAAGAGCCGGTTTTACCATAATAATATCAGCACCCTCTTCCACATCTGCGAGGGCCTCTTTCAGTCCCTCTCTGCTGTTGTGTGGATCCATCTGGTAACTCTTTCTGTCGCCAAAGGCCGGAGCTGAATCTGCTGCTTCACGGAACGGGCCGTAAAACGCAGAAGCATATTTTACAGCATAGGACATGATCGGTGTTGTGTAATGTCCTGCTTTATCCAGGCATTCTCTGATCGCTGCAACACGGCCATCCATCATGTCAGAAGGAGCTACCATATCAGCACCTGCCTCTACATGGGAAAGAGCTGTTTTTGCAAGAAGGTCCAGAGTCTTGTCGTTATCTACATCATGTCCGCAGAGAACGCCGCAGTGGCCGTGGGAAGTATACTCACACATGCACACATCTGTTACATAATAAAGCTCCGGGAATTTCTCTTTTGCAACGCGAAGTGCTCTCTGTACGATTCCTTCCGGATCGTATGCGCCGCTTCCTGTTTCATCCTTATGATCCGGGATACCGAAAAGCATAACACTTCCGACACCTGCTTTTGCAAGCTGCTCCAGCTTATATGGGAGACGGTCCAGACTGTAGCGGTACTGTCCTGTCATGGACGGAATTTCTTCTTCCTTATTCTCGCCTTCCATTACGAACATCGGATACATAAGAGAAGATTTATCCATTCTTGTCTCACGCACCATCTTGCGAAGATACTCTCCGTTTCTTAATCTTCTTGGTCTTTTTGTCAGTTCCATGATCATTCGCTCCTTTTCATATCCTCCACCAGTTTGACAAGACTGTCAATGGTGGCTTTTTCTGCCATATATGCTTTCATTCCAAAACTCTCCGCTGCTGCTTTGGTCTGTTTTCCGATGCAGGCTGCCTTGACTTTTGAATAATCCAGTCCTTTTGTTCCTTCCGCAAAGCCTTTCACTGTGGAAGCACTTGTAAATACTGCACAGCTGATCTCGCCGTTCTCAAATTCCTTCTTCTCGTCAATAAGCTGACTCGCCTCATAAACGGTCTGATAAGTCGGAATATCAGAAACAGACGCGCCTGCCTCTGTAAGAAATGCAGTAAGCTTCTCATTTCCTTTTTCAGCACGGGGGATCAGGATCTTCTCGTCTCCGGAAAGGATCTCTGCAAGCTCTTTTCCAAGGGTGTCGCCATCATATTCAGACGGCACGAAATCTGCAAGAAGGCCACGCTCCTTCAGAGCTTTTTTTGTTCCCTCTCCGATCACTGCCAGACGGATATTTCCCATAGCACGGATATCTTTTCCGTAACGGATCAGCTCCTCAAAGAATACTCTTACTCCCGTAGGACTTGTAAATACCAGCCACTGATATGTTTCAAGCTTCGAAAAAGCTTCATGGAGGAGGTTCTGATCCTCCATTGGCACAGTACGGATAGCCGGAAGTTCCAGTACCTCCGCGCCTTTTTCACGAAGTTTGTCTGCTGTTCTGGAAATCAGTTCCTTCGGTCTTGTAACAAGAACCTTCCAGCCTGCAAGAGGCAGTTCCTCATACCAGCCGAATTTCTCAGCCAGTGTACAGACTTTGCCCACAACAATAATAGCCGGCGTCTCGATTCCCTGACGCTTCACTTCTTCTTCCAGAGTGGAAACTGTAGCCACGATGCGTTTCTGTCCTGCTGTGGTTCCCTTCTGGAGGATCGCTGCCGGCATATTTTTATCCATTCCTGCATTCATAAGTCCTGTACAGATATCCGGAAGTGCGGACACACCCATAAGAAATACCAGAGTACCTTTTGTGTCAACAAGAGCGTGGAAATCAATGTCGTACTCCTTTTCTGCACGCTTATGTCCCGTAATAATGTGCACAGAAGAACAGAAATCTCTGTGTGTCACCGGAACTCCATTGTATGCAGGAACTGCGATGGAAGAGGTAACTCCCGGAACCACCTCATAAGCGATTCCGTTCTCCTCAAGAAGTTCCAGCTCCTCGCCACCTCTTCCGAAAAGAAAAGGGTCTCCGCCTTTCAGTCGTACTACGCGATGTCCTTTCTGCGCCTCCTCAAGAAGCACCTGATTGATATCCTCCTGGCGCATGATGTGATGGCTGGCACGTTTTCCCACGTTGATCAGCTTCGCCTCTGCCGGGATCCGTGACAGTACGCCCTGTCCCACAAGGCTGTCGTAAACAACCACATCTGCCTGCTCCAGAACTTTAAGACCTTTTAATGTAAAAAGACCGATATCGCCAGGGCCTGCGCCTACAAGCCAAACTTTTCCTGTTTTCATTCTTTATTTTCTCCTTTTTCCCGAAGAGTTTCTGCAAGCTCTCTGCCAAGTTTCTCTGCATCTTTTCTCTGTCCACGCAGAGTTCCTGTTACATAGGAACCGTCTTTTTCATTGTAGTAAAGACCGCGGAGATAAATCTCTTCCGCATAAACTTCCGCATGAGCTGCCACAGGTGAAGAACATCCACCATCCAGAAGTTTCACAAAAGCTCTTTCCGCACTTCCTGCTGCCCAGGCATCTGCATCACAATAACCATCAAGAAATCCGTAATCTTCCCCTTTACGGCCCTGCACAGCAAGGATTCCCTGGCCTGCCGCCGGAATGATCTCATCTGCTGTAAAATACCGGTTGATACGTGCCTCAAGTCCCAGTCGCTTAAGTCCTGCCGCTGCCAGGATCAGGCCACTGTACTGGCCTTCATCCAGCTTACGAAGTCTTGTCTGGAGATTTCCGCGGATACTCTTCACTTCCATATCCGGATATATTTTTTTCAGCTGCAGAGTTCGTCTTAAACTGGAACATCCAAGAGGTTTATTCTTGTCCAGTTCTGTAACGCCCTCCGGAAGTACCAGCACATCTCTCGGGTCTTCTCTTCTGGAAAATGCCAGAAGCGGCAGCTCTTCCGGTACTTCCATTGGCATATCTTTAAGGCTGTGTACAGAAAGAATGCTTCTTCCATCCATCAGTGCTTTGTCCAGTTCTTTTACAAAGAGACCTTTCCCTCCTACTTTATCCAGGGTGCGGTCAAGGATGATATCTCCGGTGGTCTTCATGGTAAGTATTTCCACCTCAAGTTCCGGATCCTGTTTCTTTATATAGTCGCGGACCATTTCGCTCTGGAGCACTGCAAGCTTGCTCTCTCTGCTTCCGATCACGATCTTATTCTTCTTCATCGTCCTGCTCCTCTAATACTTTTTCCAGTGCTTTCTGGATCTCTTCCCGTATGCGCTTCGCTTTCTTATGGTCAAGGCCACTGGCTGTAACACCTACAACCATCTCATCCCGCATATAAACACCCGGAAAATAAAAATCACAGGCTTCTCTGTCGGAAGCTACATTCACATAAATACCCTCTTCACGACAGACACGGTGGATCTCATCGTTTAATTTCCAGTCATTGGTGGCTGCGATCACCATATATGCGGCTGCAAAATCAGAACGTTTCACAGGCCGGTTATGTAAGGTTATTGTTCCTGCCTTTCCAAGATCCATCAGTTCCTGTGTAACTTTCGGTGCCACCACAGTAATATTTCTTGTAAATTTCAGAAGTGTACACACTCTTCTTGTGGCGATCTTGCCGCCTCCTGCCACAACGATGTTCTTATCTGACAAATCTATAAACATGGGGAAATAAGGTTTATTCTTCATAAAGTTTCTCCAGTCCTTCCACACATTCCAGAAAAGCATCCTGGTTCAGGCTGTCCCTGAGTCCGAAGATCAGCTTGTTCACAACTTTTCCGGCCGCAGTATCCACTGCTTTTTTTAATTTTTCTCTGTCTGAGTCTTCCATCGGAGTCTTACGGAAAATCTTGTCGATCCTTAAATTCAGATCCTCCACTGCATCAGCTCTGATCTCCTGGATACGCGGAATAATATCCCGTCCGTCCAGCCACTGAAAAAACTCATCCATCTGTGCTTTTACGATCGCACCGGCTGCCTCCAGATTATCTGCAAGCTCCTTCGGTGTCTCACTGACACGGAAACTGTCCATATCATAAAGCGTCAGATTTTCTTTCTTTCCGATCTCCGGGTCAATATCTCTTGGCACTGCCAGATCAATCAGTATCATAGGCCGCTCCAGTCTCACATCCTCAAACAGCTCTTCTGTCAGTGTATAGTTCGGACTTGCCGTTGCACTGACGACCAGATCACATTCCGGCAGATAATCCATTCTCTCACCATAATTGATCCTGCTGCATCCAACCGGGATATTTACCACGCCGCTTCTGTACTGACGAATGGTGACCGTTACATCAGCTCCTGCTTCTCTTAATGTCTGTGCCGCCATCTTACCCATCTCGCCGTTTCCGATCACCATACAGACCTTATTACGTATGTGATATCCGCCCTCTTCCAGAAATCGGATGGCCTGATGGATCACAGATGGATTTCCATGGGAAAAAGGAACCTCTGTCTTGATCTTCTTTCCAACTGTGACAGCCATACGGAAAAGCACCTCCAGAACACTGTCTGTGGTAAATTCATCCCTTGCAAAGCTTAAGGCTTCTTTTACCTGGGTAAGAATCTGATCTTCTCCCAGAATCTGTGATTTCAGACCGCTGGTCAGGTAAAAAAGATGCTCCACTGCCTCTTCATTCTCTCTGCTGATGAAATATTTCCGGTATTCTTCTCCCTGCACTCCCTTCAATGAACAAAGCCACTGATACAGTTCCGGCTTTTCATCATCATCATCATCTGTGCTTACCCACAACTCCAGACGGTTGCAGGTTGACAGAATAATACACCCGCAGATCCCCGGCTCTTTATGGAGCTGCTGCAGTGCCTCCCCGGTATTCTTCCGGGTAAAGGCAAAAAGAGCTCTGATATCCACAGGTGCCATATTATGGTCAATTCCAAGCATGAATATACTCATGTCTTATGTTTCTCCTTTGTTTCTATAATATAAATCCAGCAAAATTTATGTCTTTTCTGCCGAAATTCCGTTCTCTCACACGTATATTCCTGTACATTTCGCATATTTTCGCAGTCTTATATAATGATAAACATTTCCGGCTGGAAAGTCAACTATGATTGACAATCCTGTGCCTGCCTTTTATAATGTTCATCAGGTAGAAATCTGCATAATTCTTTTATATTTTTGCGGAAAAATATAAAAATCAATATTTTCCAGGATGGAGGAAATCCCAGTATGAATTCAGCTTCAAAAAAAGCGATCCTTGTAGTCAGCTTCGGCACAAGCTACGAGAATACGCGTAAAGTTACCATTGATGCTATTGAGCGCGATATTGCCGATGCATTCCCGGCCTGTCCAACCTACCGTGCGTGGACAAGCAAGATGATCATTTCCAAGCTCAAAAAACGCGACGGGATCATTATAAATACTGTAAAAGAAGCCATGGAGCAGATGCTCCGCGATGGGATCACAGATGTTGTAGTACAGCCCACCCATGTGATCAACGGTATTGAGAATGATCAGATGAAGGCAGATGCCCTTTCTTTTAAAGATCAGTTTGCAAGCATTGTTTTTGGAAACCCGCTTCTTACCACAGAGAATGACAACCAGGCTGTTGTGAAAGCTGTAGCAGATGAATTTCAGGATATGGATTCAATGACAGCCCTTGTTCTTATGGGACATGGAACAGAACATTATTCCAACACTGTCTATGCAGCACTGGCTTATCGCTTCCAGGATATGGGACACAAGAATATTTTCCTTGGCACTGTGGAAGCTTATCCTGCACTGGACTCTCTTCTCCGTGCTGCTGATACTTTTAAGCCAAAGAAGATCATGCTTGCTCCGTTTATGATCGTAGCCGGAGATCACGCACAGAACGACCTTGCAGGGGATGATCCGGATTCCTGGATGAATCTTCTTTCTTCCGGTGGATATGAGGTTACACCAGTATTAAAGGGGCTTGGAGAATACCCGGAGATCAGACAGATCCTTGTTGATCATGTACAGGATGCCATGAACGCATCGGTTTAATTTTGTAATTGATAGTCAATCGGATATTCGCAATCCGCTTTCGCTACTTGCTCATAACCGAATAACTGCTCCGCAGTTTATCAGGAGGGGCCTTGTACCCCTCCTGATACAAGTAAGTCCCACCCACTGCTTATTGCTCCTCGCAATTGAAGCAGGGGACTTACTTGATTCGGTTAAAATAATCCTACGCAGTTCAATTCCCACATCGTCAGTCAGGCGGATCTTTCTCCGCTGTCAAACCCATAGCCGTTTTATTCTGCGGCCTCCAGAACCTCTCCTTCTGCTTCCTCAGCCATCACTTCCTGATACTTGTCCAGGATGATAGTCTGGATCCGCTCTCTGGTAGCAGAGTTGATCGGATGTGCAATGTCACGGTATTCCCCGTCACTGGCCTTACGGCTTGGCATTGCGATAAACAGGCCTTTCTCACCTTCGATAACCTTAATGTCATGTACTACAAACTCGTCATCTATTGTGACAGACACAACGGCCTTCATCTTCCCTTCTTTTGCTACCTTCCTCACACGTACATCTGTAATATTCATGCTACTTGCCCCTTTCATTTCGCCTAACGTATCTGCGGGAATTTCTGAATTTCTGCAATTTATAATACGTAGCGTTCGTTTTTCTCCACGACGATCTTCACTTCTCCTTCTTCGCCGCAGTAATATGAATTCGCCCGGATAGTATCCCGGCTCTCAACAATGCAGTTCTCGATATGCGTATTATCTCCAAGGTATACGTCATTAAGAATCACAGAGTTTTTAATAACACAGTTATTGCCTACAAATACATCACGGAACAGGACAGAATTTTCTACTGTACCATTAATGATACATCCGCTGGAGACCAGACTATTCTTCACATCTGCACCCGGATTATATTTAGCCGGCGGCACATCTGCGATCTTTGTCTTGATCCCTGGCTCCTGTTTAAAGAAATAATTGCGGATCTCCGGTTTCAGGAAATCCATATTTGTCTGATAATAAGCCTCTGCTGTGGAAATATTGTTCCAGTAAGTATCGATCTTATAGCCATAAATTCTCTTGAGATTCTTATATCTGATGAGAATATCATTTACAAAATCATGTCTTCCTTCCTGAGCAGCACGCTCGATCAGCTCGATCAGCTGTCTTCTTCGGATAACATAAATACCTGTAGATACAGTATTATAAGAAGAAACGATTGGTTTCTCCTCAAATTCTTCAATCCTGCAGTCTTCATTCATGCGAAGCACGCCAAATCTCTCAACCTGGCTCTGATCCTGACAGGTGGTGCATACAACTGTAACATCTGCCCGTTTCGCAATATGGTATTCCAGAACTTTATTGTAATCCAGTTTGTAGATTCCATCACCGGAAGCGATCACAACATACGGTTCATGACTGTTCTTCAGGAATGTAAGATTCTGATAGATCGCATCTGCAGTTCCCTGATACCATAAGCTGTTGTCCTTGGTGATAGTCGGAGTGAAAACATAGAGACCTCCCTGCTTTCTTCCGAAATCCCACCATTTGGAAGAGCTTAAATGTTCATTCAGGGAACGGGCATTATACTGTGTCAGAACAGCAACCTTCTGAATGTGTGAATTCGCCATGTTGCTTAAAGCAAAGTCAATTGCGCGATAGCTTCCTGCAATAGGCATAGCTGCTATCGCTCTCTTGTTTGATAATTCTCTCATGCGGTTATTGTTACCGCCTGCCAAAATAATACCTATCGCTCTCATTCTTTCCCACCGTCCTTTGCTGCAATTACCTGGCCACCTGCCAGTTCTCCGTCAGGGTAGTCATCTTTTGTTGTAACGCCTGAGATAGCGGTATTCTTACCGATCTTCACATTATCCGGGATCACACTGTTCTCTCCGATAGCAGCAAGGCCAAAGGAATATACTGCCGGCTTCAGAACATTCGGTGCTTCCTCACCGCAGCCGATCACAACGTTGTTTCCGATGGATACATCCTCAGCTACAATCGCTTTATCCATAACAACATTCTCTCCAACTGCAGTGTTCTTCATGATAATGGAATCACGGATCACACTTCCCTTGCCGATGGTTACATTAGGACCGATAACAGAATTATGTACTTCACCATAAATCTCAGTTCCCTCGCCTATGATACACTTGTCCACAACTGCCTCTGCAGCAATGTACTGCGGCGGAACTACATCTCCCTTGGTATAGATCCTCCAGAATTCCTCGTAAAGATTAAATTCCGGAATGATATCGATCAGCTCCATATTAGCTTCCCAGTAAGAACCAAGAGTTCCGACATCTTTCCAGTAGCCATTGTATTCATAGGCAAAAAGACGCTGGCCTTTTTCCTTGCAATACGGAAGGATATGTTTACCGAAATCGCATCCATTCTGATCTTTCAGTGCGAGCAGTGCTTCTTTCAGAACCGGCCATGAGAAAATATAAATACCCATGGATGCCAGGTTGCTGCTTGGATGCTCCGGCTTCTCCTCGAACTCGGTAATACGGTTGCTCTCATCAGTTACCATAATACCAAAACGGCTGGCTTCCTCAATAGGAACCGGCATACATGCAATCGTGATATCTGCCTTGTTCGCCTTGTGGAAATCCAGCATTACTTCGTAATCCATCTTATAGATATGGTCTCCGGAAAGAATCAGTACATAATCCGGATTATACTGCTCCATATACGCCAGGTTCTGATAAATTGCATTGGCAGTTCCTGTGTACCATTCACTGCTTGTGCTCTTCTCGTACGGCGGCAGGACTGTGACACCGCCCTCATTGCGGTCCAGATCCCACGGAATACCGATGCCGATATGTGTATTCAGACGTAGCGGCTGGTACTGTGTCAGCACACCCACTGTGTCAATTCCTGAGTTAATACAATTGCTCAGTGGAAAATCGATGATACGATATTTACCCCCAAAAGCGACTGCCGGCTTTGCAACTTTTTCTGTCAAAACTCCTAACCTGCTGCCTTGCCCACCGGCCAAGAGCATGGCAATCATCTCTTTCTTAATCATGCGATCACCTCTTGTATGTTATGATTATTTAATTATAGCATACTTCACCGTATTAGTGAACATTTTTTACAATTATTTTGTCTACATTTTATTTTTTTTATCGCTATTGTATACTATAAATTGGTCTGACTAATCATTTTTTCTGTTCTTCTGGTAAATTTCAACATTTTTCGACGATATTTTCTGGCTACTTTTATAATCCGCGCAAAACCACTTTTTTCTCCGAAAGTACCACTTTTCAATTGATTCCGGACGCGGTATAATAAAACAGATCAGAGAATCCCGAAAACAACACACATATATAAGGAGATTATTATGTATCAGATAGACTTTCATAAACCGCTTCACATTCATTTTATCGGAATCGGCGGCATCAGCATGAGCGGCCTTGCAGAGATTCTTCTTGAAGAGAATTTCAGGATCTCCGGCTCCGATGCAAAAGCCAGCCCGCTTACCCGCACACTGGAGGAGCGCGGTGCAGTGATTTACTATGGACAGCGCGCTTCCAATATCAAGGATGATGTAGATGTTGTTGTATACACAGCAGCCATCCATCCGGACAACCCTGAATTCGCCTGCGCCAGAGAGAAAGGTCTTCCAATGCTCACACGTGCAGAGCTTCTTGGACAGATCATGCGCAACTACGACACACCGATTGCGATTTCCGGTACCCATGGCAAAACAACCACAACTTCCATGGTTTCCCACATCCTTCTTGAGGGTGACTGCGATCCTACCATCAGTGTTGGCGGTATCCTTCCTGCCATCCACGGCAATATCCGTGTTGGAAATTCTGAGACTTTTGTCACAGAAGCATGTGAGTACACCAACAGCTTTCTCAGCTTTTTCCCGAAAATCAGCGTGATCCTGAACATGGATGCAGATCATCTTGATTTCTTCAAGGACATTGATGATATCCGCCACTCCTTCCGCAGGTTTGCAGAGCTTCTGCCGGCTGACGGAACGCTGATCATCAACGCGGACACCCCGGAATATGAAACGATCACCCGTGACCTCCCATGTCAGGTACTTACCTATGGCCTTGAGAACGATGCTGATTACATAGCCACAGATATCACCTGGGATAAATATGGACATCCTTCTTTCTCCGTCCTTTTCCAGGGCAAAAAAATCGGCAACTACTATCTCCGTGTACCGGGTATCCACAATGTATCCAATGCACTTGCATCCATCGCCGTAGGACGTCTTCTCAACCTTCCGGATGAGGTGATCGTTAAAGGACTTGGAAGCTTTACAGGTACAGACCGCCGTTTCCAGTATAAGGGCGAAATCGGAGGCGTTACCATTATTGATGACTACGCACATCATCCAACAGAGATCGAGGCAACTCTTCACGCAGCAAAGAATTATCCTCATCAGAAAGTATGGTGCGTATTTCAGCCACATACTTACACACGTACCAAGGCTCTGCTTCCTGAATTTGCCAAAGCCCTGACTCTTGCTGACCACGTAGTTCTTGCTGATATCTACGCAGCACGTGAGACGGATGACCTTGGCATTTCCTCCCAGGATCTCCAGAAACAGATCCAGGAACTGGGAACCCCTTGTGAATATTTCCCGACTTTCGATGAGATCGAGAGCTTTCTTTTAAAAAGTTGTGCACATGGTGATTTGTTGATAACTATGGGCGCGGGAGACGTTGTAAATATTGGAGAACACATCCTCGGAAAATAGTTATCCACATTATCCACATGCTTATGCACATTCCAGAGGTGCCTGGCATGTGGATTTTTTTGTGCATAACCCACTTGACATAACTCGACAACATATTTCTGCAAATACCGCAATTTTCTTATAAAATCGTGGTTTATTCAAGTTTCTAATAATGTTATCCTCAAAGTTTTCCACACTATCCACATTTTCCACATGCGGATTGGTGGATAGCTCCTGTGAAAATAAACTATTCTCATTTAAAAGTGGTTGTGCTATAATCCTCATTAGCATGGCGGACTTTTTATGTCCGCTGTAATTTACGTGACAGCTGTCGGGAGTGCTATAGATTTCAAAACGCTGTCAATATTAAAAAGAAAGGTGAGCGCAGATCATGAGTCTGATTTCTCTTAAAAATTCCTCCGAAACGGAGGTCACGGTTCTTTCCAACCGTTTTATTGACAACTTCATGCCTCGTGCCAACGGAGAGTTTGTAAAGGTATATATCTATCTTCTCCGGGTGGTATCTGCAGCTCCTTCTTCTTTTAATCTGGAGGATATGGCAGATCGTCTTCTTTGTACGGACAGAGACATTTCCCGTGCCCTGAAATACTGGGAAGCTGAGAAGCTGATCTCCCTGACTTACACAGCAGACCAGCAGCTGTCCGGCATCACCCTTCTGGAACCTGATGATGCCGGGCAGCTTGAGAGCAGTGTTTCCAGTGAGGGAGCATTTTCCGGCGGAACAGCTTCTGCATTTGCTTCTGCTGTTGGCACAGATTCTGTTTCCGTTGCCTCCGGTTCTGCGGCATCCGCACAGACAAATGCGAATACAACCAGCCGTCTCACTCCTGACCGGGTAAAAGAGCTCAAACAGAACGAGGAGATCAGTCAGCTTCTCTATATCACTGAGCAATATCTCAGCAAGACGCTGACACCTACGGAAATACAGAAGATCCTTTATTTCTATGATGAACTTAAAATGTCAGCAGATCTTATCGAATATCTTGTAGAGTACTGTGTCTCCAGAGGACGCAAGAGTATACGATACATTGAAACGGTTGCCCTTGCCTGGTTCAGGGACGGAGTCACAACTGTGGAAATGGCACGCGAGGCAAGCTCCCGTTTTTCCAGGGATTATTACACGATCCTGAAAGCAATGGGCATCAGCGGACGGAATCCTGTGGAGAACGAGATTTCTTACATTGATACCTGGCGCAAGACTTACGGCTTTGATCTGGAGCTGATCCAGGAAGCCTGCAGCCGGACAGTCCTCACAACAGGACAACCAAGTTTCCAATACGCAGATAAGATCCTGTCCGGTTGGAAAAAGAAAAATGTACATACTCTGGAAGATATCCGGCTGCTGGATGCAGAGCATAAGAAGCGTCAACTTGAGAAATCCGTTTCCCACCGGAAACAGCCGGCTAAACAGCCGCAGACAAATAACCGCTTCAATAATTTCCATCAGAGAGACTATGATTTCGCAGAGTATGAGAAACGTCTTTTAAATAATCAGTAAGCTTTATCAATAAGGAGCTTTTTATGCCTTTACAGAATTTTCAGTATGATACTATAATGAGAGAATACAGCCGCCGTCAGGCCCAGAACCACCGTATCCTGGAGGAACACACTGCCCTGGCTTATGCTAAGATCCCCCGTCTTAAGGAGATTGACGACGAGGTTGCCACTTTAAGTGCTGACAAAGTACGGCGGCTTTTAAGCGGCAGGGAAAAGGGAACTTCAGATCTGAAGGCTACCATCCAGGAGCTTTCTGATGAGCGGATCACTCTTCTCGTTGCCAACGGTTTTCCCGGGGATTATCTGGAGATGCCCTACACCTGCCCGCTCTGCCAGGACACCGGCTATATTGGCAGCAAAAAATGCACCTGTTTCAGGAAAGCTGAGATCGAACTGCTTTATGCACAGTCCAATCTTAATGAAATTCTTGAAAAAGAAAATTTTGACAGCTTTTCATTTGACTATTATTCTGCTACAATAAAAAACGAAGCCACGGGACTGTCTGCCCTGGATACAGCCAGACGGGCCTATGATACTGCACAGCGTTTTGTGCAGGACTTCGACCGCAAATTCGAAAATCTGTTTTTGTATGGCGATACCGGCGTGGGAAAAACTTTTCTCTCACACTGCATCGCGCGGGAGCTTCTCAGATCCACCCACTGCGTCCTGTATTTTTCGGCCTATGATCTCTTTGATATGATGGCTGCGAATTCTTTTTCCAGAAAAGATACAGGCACGGATGAGGAACTGATCTATGACTGCGACCTTCTTATCATTGATGACCTCGGAACGGAGCTTACCAACAGCTTTGTGTCCTCGCAGCTTTTTCTCTGTCTCAATGAGCGGATCATGCGCAGGAAATCTACGATCATTTCCACGAATCTGACGCTCAGGAATTTCTCGGATACCTATTCCGAGAGAACTTTTTCCCGAATCGCAAGCAATTATCAGATGATCTCGCTGATCGGGAAAGACATCCGTATACAGAAAATATTTTTAGGAGGAAATTAAAAATGGCACTGGTAACTACAAAAGATTTTTCCACACTTCCGGTAGGAAGACTTGGACTGATTCCCCTTCAGAGCTGCAGCACATTAGGCAGTAAGGTGAATGACTGGCTGGTTAAATGGCGTGCCGAGAGACAGTATCCGGGAATGGATTCTTTCGCATTCGAGGGATACAAACGTGATTCTTACATTATTGAAGCCAAGAATCCGCGTTTCGGTTCCGGTGAAGCCAAGTGTACCATCAACGAATCTGTCCGCGGTGATGATATCTATGTTATGGTAGATGTGACCAACTACAGCCTGTCCTATCCGATCGACCTTACACAAACCTCATGTCTCCAGATGATCATTTCCAGGATATGAAGCGTGTCATTGCTGCCATCGGCGGAAAAGCCCGCAGAGTTAACGTAATCATGCCATATCTTTATGAGAGCCGCCAGGACAAACGTGTCGGAAGAGAGTCTCTTGACTGTGCCAATGCACTTCATGAGCTGATCGATATGGGAGTTGAGAACATCATCACTTTCGATGCACATGATTCCCGTGTACAGAACGCTACTCCGCTCCACGGATTCGAAACTGTACAGCCATCCTATCAGTTTATCAAAGCTCTTCTTAACAACGAAGAGGGGCTTCATATTGACAAAGATCATTTCATGACCATCAGCCCGGATGAGGGAAGCATGAGCCGTGCCATCTATCTTGCCAACGTACTTGGTGTTGATATGGGTATGTACTACAAGCGTCTTGACTACTCAAGATATGTAAACGGCCGCCATCCGATCGCTGCATATGAGTTCCTTGGACCGAAGCTTGAGGGCAAAGATATGATCCTCATCGACGATATGATCTCTTCCGGCGATACCATCATTAAGATTGCTTCTCTCCTTAAAGAGAAAGGTGCCGGCAAAGTTTACATCTGCTCCACTTTCGGATTCTTCACAGACGGACTTGAGAAATTCGATGAAGCTCATAAGAAAGGTTACTTTGACAAGCTCCTCACAACCAACCTGGTTTACCAGTCACCGGAGCTTCTTGAGAAACCGTATTACATCAGCTGTGACATGAGCAAGTATATCGCACTGATCATTGATACACTGAATCACGATACATCTGTCAGCCATCTTCTCAACCCGGTAGACAGAATCAAACGCTGTGTAAACAACTACATGAGCCAGTATGAGAAGTAATTTTCCACCTGAAATACAATAAACTATAACAAAAATACCCCGGTTCTCTGTTCGGACGGATATTCGTAATCCGCCTTCGCTGAAAACCGGGGCATTTTATGCAAACTATTATACACTTATCATACCTGCAGGAATATTTTCTGATATGGAATTCCCTCTTTGTCCAGGATCTCCATCTCTCTTTTATGGCAGGTGCTTATGATCACCTGTCTGTTTTCTTTATGAAGCCAGCAAAGCACAGATGCCAGACGATCTTCATCATACATACCGAACACATCATCCAGGATCACAGGGTAAGTTTCCTCTCTGCAGAAAAGCTCTCCTGCAGCCATTCTCAGAGCAAAATAAATCTGCTCCAGAGTTCCCCTGCTCAGCCTTCCTGCCGGAACTATCCGTTCTCCTGTATTGACAAAAATATGAAGCTCCTCGTCCATGATCACTTCTTTATATTTACCACCTGTGATCTCACTTAATATCTGGGAAGTTCTATGCTTCAGCCTGTCTCCGATCTGATCCGTAATATTTCCGGAAAGTGCCTCTATGGTATCCATAGCCATGTTCAATGCCTGGATCTCCGTCTCCTCCGGAGTCATCACATCTGTATTATCCTCACATTCCGCAAGCTCTGCCTGAAGATTAGAAAGTGCCGTGTACTTCTCCTCATAATCCTGATCCAGATTATTCTGGCTCCATGTAAGCTCATCGTGTCTGGCAAGCCAGCGTTCTCTCTGACGCTCACGCTTGTTCAGCTCCCTGCTGAGGCGTGTGCGGAAAAACCAGGCTGCTACACTGACTGCTGCTGTGGCAACTCCCGCCAGAAGGCTTAAGATCACATGGCTGGAAAAAGCAGCCAGACAGCCGGTGCCTGCAATTCCTCCCACCAGTACGATACCCAGCACAGCATCTGTCATTTCTCGCCTCTTCTTTACACGCTCAACACGAAGATCCAGAAGATCCTCTGTATTTCTGTCCCGGGTTCCTACATTCATACCGTCTTTCTGCTGTGTAACTTTATCACGTTTTTCATCCAGATCTTTGATCTCCTTCTGGATATATTCTATATTCGAAGCGATCTTCTCTCCCTCTTTTTCCAGCTCTTTTTTCCGGCGC
Source organism: Ruminococcus sp. AF46-10NS (assembly GCF_003474435.1). Lineage (GTDB taxonomy): Bacteria > Bacillota > Clostridia > Lachnospirales > Lachnospiraceae > Blautia_A. Next base: position 14,587 of record NZ_QRNF01000016.1, on the reverse strand, counting down.
GCAGCCGCTGTAAGATATCCTTTTCTGGACATTTTAAGCATCTGCATGGCTCTTCCCATATCAATGGAACTGTCTCCTGTTCCCTGGTAGCTTGCCATATAATTCTGAAGCTCCCGAACAAGATCCCGTCCTGTCACGCTTTTTAACTGCGCCACAGAAACTGTATTGTCGTAAACAGCTTCACTTACATTTCCAAGAACGGATTCCAGAGCTCCCTGTTCTGCATCCACAAGGCTTCCATCATCCTCACAGAGAAGCTCCCCGAATTTCTTTTCTTTATAAAAATTCCTGGTAAGACGGTAATTCTTTCCACCGGATGAGAACCACATGATACCGCCGTATTCTGCCGGATTCTCCCATGGTTCATATTTCGTATAGGTATCGTTCTGCGCTGCTTTTCCACGGAGTCTGCGAATCCCAAAGAGCATGGAACGGATAAATGTATGTGTTGTTGTCTTTCCGCTTTCATTCTCGCCGTAAAGCACATTGAGACCCGGAGAAAGCTCCATGTCCTTGTCCCGGATCTTACCGAAATTTTTAATTTTCAAACGTCTGATGACCATTTTCAGTTATCCTCCTGTGAACAAACACAATTATTATCCCGAACTCTACAGTATCGTTGTCTCATCGCCTGCTTCCAGTCTCAAGAAGTGCCTGCAGACCGTAATACAGAGCCTTTTTTTCCACAGTATCCAATGCTCCCTTTGCAAGAAAATAACCGATATAATCACCGATCAGCGTACCACTGTAGCGTTTATAAAGTTCCGGAAGGTCATATGCCGGCCAGGATTCATCGATCACATCTGTAATATTTCCCAGATTCTTCAGTTTCTCATGAATCAGCATCAGATCCGGAGAACGCATGCCCTGCAGGATAATCCGGTAAATATTCCTTCCGCCTCTTCGAAAAATCTGCGATTTCACAGCTTCCTCCAGTGAGATCTGCGTAGTCTCCTCATGAAGGTTGAGTACCAGCTGCTGATAAGATCTGCATGCAAAAGGCACGAATTCTGTACGGATCCTGCCTTCCACAGTCCTGCCTTCCATGTACCCATGTTCACCTGTATCATTCCTGTCAATAGGTTCCAGAGCTCCCGCAAAAGCAGCCTGATCCCGGATCAGGATCTGTGGCTTGTGAATATGGCCAAGTGCTATGTAGTCAAAACCTGCCGCAGCCAGCGATGCTGCACTGAGAGGAATATGCTTTTCATCCCCGCCATGTGCAAGAAGAATGTGGATTCCCTCTTCCTGGACCGGTAATGCCTTGTCATAAAGTCCCTCTTTTATTTCCCTGTCAAAATAGCTGAGTCCATATACATAAACATCCAGCCTGGGATCTTTCACAACCTTAAGTCCCTATTCTTAAAGAACACAACATTGGAATTCCACTCAAATGTATTATAAAAAGAATCCCTGCTGATAAAATCATGGTTTCCAGCCATCAGATACACCCTGGTATCCGGAATGGTTGAAAAAAGATAATTGACTTCTTTAAGTTCTCTCATTAGCGGCTGGCGGTGGAACAGATCTCCGGATATAAATAGCAAATCCACCGGGTCTTCGCGGATGCCCGCAATAACCCGGCGGAAAGTGTTCCAGATTTCTTCCTCCCGCTCTTTGCTCCATGGGCATCCCCTGTCAGGAACAGCTCCCAGGTGCACATCTGCAAGATGGATAAATCTCATAATGTTCTCCCTTGTGAATTAAAGGTCACAGTTCTTTACAGTTCTCGGGAACGGGATCACGTCACGGATGTTGCCCATTCCTGTAAGATACATAACGCATCTCTCAAATCCAAGTCCGAATCCGGAATGACGGGTAGAACCGTATTTACGGAGATCAAGATAGAAATCGTAATCTTCCGGTTTCAGTCCAAGCTCGTCCATACGTGCTTTCAGTTTACCGTAGTCATCCTCTCTCTGGCTTCCTCCGATGATCTCTCCGATTCCCGGTACAAGACAGTCCATAGCGGCTACAGTCTTGCCATCTTCGTTGAGTTTCATATAGAAAGCCTTGATCTCTTTCGGATAATCAGTAACAAATACAGGTCTCTTGTAGATCTGCTCTGTCAGATAACGCTCATGCTCAGTCTGAAGATCGCAGCCCCAGAATACCTTGTAATCAAATTTATCGTTGTTTTTCTCAAGGATCTCAACAGCCTCTGTGTATGTTACATGTGCAAACTCGGAGTTCAGCACATGGTTCAGTCTGTCAAGAAGTCCCTTGTCTACGAAGGAATTGAAGAAATTTATCTCCTCCGGTGCATTCTCAAGAACGTAACGGATCACATATTTCAGCATAGCTTCTGCAAGTTCCATAGCATCCTGAATATCCGCAAATGCACACTCCGGCTCGATCATCCAGAACTCAGCCGCATGACGTGTTGTGTTAGAGTTCTCTGCACGGAAAGTCGGTCCGAATGTGTAGATATTGCGGAATGCCTGTGCAAATGTCTCACCGTTGAGCTGTCCGCTTACTGTAAGGTTAGTCTCTTTTCCGAAAAAGTCCTGAGAATAATCTACTTTTCCGTCCTCTGTCATCGGTATGTTCTTAGGATCCAGTGTTGTTACCTGGAACATTTCTCCTGCACCCTCACAGTCACTTCCTGTGATCAGTGGTGTATGCACATAGACAAAATCTCTCTCCTGGAAGAACTTGTGAATCGCATATGCACAGAGAGAGCGTACGCGGAATACTGCCTGGAAAGTGTTTGTTCTCGGTCTTAAATGTGTCATAGTTCTTAAATATTCAAGACTATGGCGTTTCTTCTGAAGCGGGTAATCCGGTGCAGAACCTCCCTCTACGAATACTTCTGTTGCCTGGATCTCAAATGGCTGTTTCGCCTGCGGTGTTGCTACCAGTGTTCCCTTAACGATAATGGCCGCACCTACATTTAATTTGGAAACCTCCGCGAAATTCTCCATGTTATCATGATAAACGATCTGAAGAGTTTCAAAAAAACTTCCATCATGAAGCACGATAAAACCAAATGCCTTGGAATCACGGACGCTGCGCACCCAGCCGCCTACTGTGATCTCTTTATCAAGATACTGTTCACGGTTTCTGTAAATCTCTTTAACTGTTGTCAGTTCCATAATCTATACCTCATTCCTCATATTCAGGATTTCCCGTCCCTTCGGACATATAAATGTCCGTATCGAATTAAGTATAGACTATTCTTATGGTTCGCGCAAGGAGTAATTGGAAGGAATTCGCTGCCCTGGTATAATTCCTGTGACATAAAAGATCCCGCATGCCGGAAAATGTACCGACATGCGGGATCATGTGCATATTTAATAATATGTCGCATTGATACTTCCTGTGTTAAGATATGTCACACAGTAATAATAAATTCTCTTATAGGTCTTGGTTGTATAATGCAGTCCGTCATCGGAATCTCTGTCTACACCAACATAAGAAGCGTTGGTTCCATATCCTTTCTTCATCAGTACACTATACGTATCAATAAATTTGTAATATACAGAAAGACCTGAGTGGATCTTACTGTTAAATTCTCTTACCTGAGCCTCTGTACGGGCACCTCTTCCTGCTTTGGTGATCATTGTACTGTTGATCGGGTTTACCGACATATAAAACAGTTTGCAGTTCTTCTTTTTCAGAGTCGGTGCAATATTGGTCATATAGCTTACATAATTGCTTGCATTTGCCATATCATTAACGCCCAGGTTAAAGATAACTGCAATAGGACGAGATCCTTCTGCCTCGCTGATCTCCTTCAAAAGCTGCTCGTATCCTTCACTCTTAAACCAGCTTAATCCCTGACCTGCACTGGCCACAAAAGAAACATCTTTCGTCACAGAACTGCTCATCTGCCTGTTCAATGTTTTCTCCATCCCCACAGTGCGGGAATCACCTACAAATATCACCTTACTGTACAGTAAACCGACTGCCGGATGCGCCATATCATCAGAACTGATATCTTTTTCCAGCGTACGATTGAATACGGTTGCATACAATGTAGTTGCCTTGCTGACCTTAATCCGTTCTCCGGCTTCATAATCCGGTGCCGCTGAAGATCCAGTCCTCTTGGTCTTTGACCAGCCCATAAACGTATATCCTGTAGCATTGGACGCTGATGGAAGTTTCAGATAACCACCTTTTCCAAGTGTAACCATTTTCCATACTGTTCCATTTGTTTTACAGAGTTTTACACTTACTGACTGCATCTGTACTGCATAATATTTAATATTTTTTCCGGAAATTCTGATCTTCGTTCCGGATTTTTTTGCAGTAGATGCTTTTCCATTTATGGCTGTAGACCATCCAAGATTTACATAGCCTGATCTGGTCGGCACAGCAGGCAGAGTATAATATGTACCTTCTTCAACTTTTTTCTGAAGTTTCCTATAAGCGGCTGTACTTCTTCCATTTCCCAGATAAAAACTTACTGTATAAAATTTGCTTTTCCTCCGGACTGCATAAAGAGTCATGTCTTTCTTAACCTTTATGTTGGCTCCGGCTTTATATACCACTTTACTGCTTCCCTTCATTGTAGTCCATCCAAGATTCTGATAACCTATAGCCTTCGGAACTGCCGGAAGTTTAATAGTGGTGTTCAGTTTAACATTTCTGGTCAGTGCTGTGTATGTTTTGCTTTTACTGGTTCCGGAATTATTATTGAACTTCACTGTATATACAAGCTTGCCTGCAGAAACTTTCTGCGAAGCTGCCGGCATAAAGATCAGTGCAGCTGCAACAACTGCCAGCAAAAGCCATTTTATTCGAAAGGCTTTTCCGGTTCTTTCTGTTTTCTTCATATAAATTACTCCTCCTGAAATATACATCTTTCAAGTTCCGCACAGGAAATTCCTGAATTTAATGTTTCCATGCTCTGATGTATCAGATTACCGGCAGCCTCCGAATATTTACAGAGTGTTGATAAATCTCATAAATGCATCCCTTCCCTCTGGTGTGCATTTATAAACACCGGCATCCTCCAGAACATGAACAAATACATTGCCCACTTCTTTACGGAGAACTTCCTGAATATTGTCTTTGTCAAGTTTCTCATATTTTGGCAGAAATTCTGCAACCCATGCTGCATGTTTCTCAATCTTTTCGTTGGAAGCGATATCTTTGCCACTTAAGATATATTCTTCCAGAAGTTCCAGCTCTTCTTTCAAACGTGCCGGAAGAACAGCAAGTCCCATAACTTCAATAAGACCAATATTCTCTTTCTTGATGTGATGATAGCATGCATGCGGATGGTAAACACCCAGTGGGTTCTCTTCTGTTGTTATATTATTACGTAATGTCAGATCCAGTTCAAAAGTATCATCAACTTTACGCGCGATCGGTGTAATCGTATTATGCGGCTCCCCATCAGTTTCTGCAAAGATAAATGCAGCTTCATCTGTATAACCTCTCCAGTTCGCCAACACATGTGTTGCCAGATCGATCAGTCTCTTCTCATCCTTGCTGCGGATACGCAGAACAGAAAGCGGCCATTTCACAATACCAGCCTCCACATCTTCATATCCGGGAATTGTCACTTGTTTCTCAATCTCAGCCTTTGCCATTGCAAATGTGTAATGGCCTCCCTGGAAATGATCATGGCTTAAGATCGATCCGCCTACGATCGGAAGATCTGCATTGGATCCCAGGAAATAATGCGGAAACAGTTTCACAAAATCAAACAGTTTCACAAAAGTATTTCTCTCGATCTTCATTGGTGTATGCTTACTGTTAAAGACAATGCAATGCTCATTATAGTAAACATACGGTGAATACTGGAAGCCCCACGGACTGTCATTGATGGTGATCGGAATAATTCTGTGATTCTCCCTTGCCGGATGATTGACCCTTCCTGCATAACCTTCATTCTCCGGGCAAAGCAGACATTTCGGATAACTGCTTGACTTCACGAGTTTGGCAGCTGCAATCGCTTTCGGATCTTTCTCCGGTTTTGAGAGATTGATGGTGATGTCAATCTTACCATACTCACTGTCCACAGTCCATTTCTGATCTTTCTTTACACGGTAGCGTCTGATATAGTTACTGTCCTGACTCAGCTTGTAAAAATAATCAGTAGCCTTCTCCGGGTCTTCCTTATAAGCATCCCAGAATTCTTTCTGAACCTGAGCCGGACGAGGCATAAGACAGTTCATAAGTTTTGTATCAAAAAGATCTCTGTACACAATACTGTCTTCAATAATTCCCCTCTTTACAGCTTCATCCAGAAGTTCATTCAATACTTCTTCCAAATTGATTTTAGCATATTCTGCTTCCGGTTCTGTATACTCGCTTTCACCAAAAACATCCAGAAGAAGATTCGTTGTATAGATCCTCTCACATTCCGGTGTGATCCCACTTTCTACTCCATACTGCACCAGTTTCTTGATACTTTCACTTAACATTGCATTTTCCCCTTTCCTGTCGCACTTTTGCCTTGACAGACAGGTATCTGTATCCTGTCTGTCATTTATGCCAAACGGAACCTGTCCGTCTCGCTGTCCTGCTGCATCCCATTATCCATAGGTATACCTGTATTTTGAGTTTTCCGTTACTCTGTAACATTCTCTATATAGGTTAAAAATACATTTCCCGCACTCTCAAACAAGGCTGTGCTGTCATTCATTCCATAAGGCTTGTCTGCCCTGTTGACGGGTCATAAAGATATGTGTTGTATTCATCATATCCTACGATCACAACGCTTGAACTATCTCCTGTTTTGGCAATTACCGGACGCTGTGCACTTACCTCATAAAGAACACTGTCAAGACTGCATCCTGTAAGATCGATCACTGTTCCTGCATCACCAAGCCCATCCTGAATCTCCTGTTTCTTCCAGTTGGCTGTACGTATGATCTCCGGCACATCCTCTATATTCAACTGGATCTTTGTCTTCTTGTTTCCTCTTTCCCAGACATACTGCTGTGCACGGTTAAGTACAACACCCGTCTGATCATCCGCACGTTTCACAGCTGCCGCCGGATCTGTGTAAATACGATCCAACACTCCATAAGCATAAACATAATAAAGTTCACCCTGCGGAACTGTTGTATCCAATGTCACAGAGGCATCTTTCATACTCTCGATCTTGGAATAAACAAGAAGCGGTGTATCTGTCTCAGGCTTCTGATCCATTGTCAGACGGATCAGCGTTCCTGCCCTGTTTGTCGTGATCAGTGCCACATCTACCTGGCTTCCAGATGCCTTCCTATTGTTCATGATATTATCTTTCTTCTGGACTGTATACGTATTTCCGGATTTTGCAGAAAGCTCAAATTCCATCATTGTTGTACCGACAGTCACATTTGTAATATAGAACCCATCCTGATGATATTCTTTTTTTACCTTTCCCTTAAAGTTCTCAATACGGAAAGTACTGATTCCCTCTGTCTCATGTCCGTTTTCGTCTGTAAGTATATCACCATCTGAAATAATTCCATAAATCAAATCTTCATTCATAAACCCAAGTGCCCGGAGTGTCTGACCGCTTTCTGGTACAATATCTCTTGTTTTCAAAGAATCAAACTCTATTTCCCGGATTTTTCCTTTATCGTCTCCTGATGTGATCAGCCACGCAGCATGAGCTTTTGTATCAGAAACTACAAAACAGTTCTGCTTAATTCCTTCCTCTAGTACATCAGCAGTTCCTTCCTCGATATTTACCTGATACAGTTTCTGTGCAAAAAGCAGAAACAGCTGATTATTCTTGTTCACATAGGTAAGAGTTCCAAGATCTTCTTTCAAAAATTCATAGGACTCTGTACTAGGAATAAAAACCTTCTCCTCAACTACATTCCTGTCACTGTTATAGTGATAAACACAAACACCGCTGTAGCCTTCGTGGATTCCTCTGTTCATATATCCATACAGCACAAAATCCACATCTCCATTATCAGAAACCCGAATGATCTTTATATCATGCTCCTTACGCACATATCTGGAATCATTGTTCTTTTCTTTACGGAAACTGAATATCCGGGTGATCTTACCGCCAGCCGGTGCATAAGACCACAGATCACCGCCTTGCTCAAAAGCCACAATAGTTCCATCATCATTGGTTGAATAAGTTACATTTTTATCGCGAACTCCAAGAAGAATTCCTGCATCTGAAACAACTGTCTGTGACGGATTAAAAACTTTAGACGCTGAACGTCTGAAATCCAGCAGCATGATCCTGGTCTCTGTATAACGCATACGGTAAAATTCCGTAACATCATAAATCTCTGTTTTCCCTTCATCATCCTCTGCTGAAATCTGATACTCCAAAGTGATGCTTGCTGTTGTCTCATTAATATCATCAATCAGCGGCACACCTTCCATATAAAGTTTCGGAGAAAGTGATCCCCAGCTGATATTGGAAAGTCCTGAATTAATAGTAATATTATTGAAATTAGTTCCACCGGAAGTATCTTCCGCTTCCAGATATCCGGTCAGCGTATCAGCCTGTTCCTTATCAAGACATTTTGTGGAAAAATCCTTTACAAACTGCAAGTAAGATTCTGTATTGAGCTGACTCCTTGAAACAACTCTTGTATAATAGTAAACTTCACCTTCACTGGTATCCAGAGTGATCTGCATGGAATATTCCTGATTCATTCTCAGGTCACTTCCAATTTCAATCTCTGCACTTAAATAACCATTTTCTTCTTTGGTAAGATTTTTGATCTTCCGGTTTTCCATGACCTTGCTGCCGTCAGAAGTACGTACTTCATAGGCAAGTCCTGTCACAGAATCTGAATAAGGATTGATCTCAAAAGTCAGCTTCTTGGTAGTATCCAGAGGAGTAATGCTGCCTCGCATAAAATCAGTCTGCATAACCTGTTTATAGCCATACATCTTATTCGCCTGGGTACTTCCGATCTTTACCATGACTTCCGGTAGTGTAGCATCATTCATATCTGAGCGGTTATCTGTAGACTGACTGTTCATAAGAAGGGCACTGCCAGCTACAACCACTACGAAAAGTACCAGCAATACTGCTCCTTTACGTATGATTTTTTTCATGTCATTCTCCCTTCTGTGACATCGACTCTTCCGGATAAAAAAGCCGATCCAGAGTAGGATTTACATGGAGTGCTTTCATGGCCCCTGCAAAACTGTCTCTGTTCTTTTTCTTTCCGGTTTTTACTGCACGGATCAGAATATTCTTAGGTGTGTGTTCCATATCAATAAATTCCAGAAGCTGAGTCTCATAGCCTTTGCTCTCAAGAAGTTCTGCACGGAATCCATCTGTGATCAGTGCTGCCATTCTTTCTTTCAGGATACCGTAACGCATAACAGGCTGCAGTATTTCATTTCTAATCTGTCTGTTCAGTTCATGCTGGCAGCACGGAACGGATAAGATCACCTGCGCTCCCCATTCTACTGCTTTCGCCAGAGCAAAGTCCGTAGCTGTATCACAGGCATGAAGGGTAACAACCATATCTACAGAAGATACTCCTTCATATCCGGCAATATCACCCTGGTAAAAGTGAAGTTTCTCATATCCATAGGATCTGGCCAGCTCACTGCAGTGACGGATCACATCGTCTTTAAGATCAAGGCCTATGATATTTACATCAAATCCCTCCAGCTCCCGGAGATAATAGTACATTGCAAAAGTAAGATAAGATTTCCCACATCCAAAATCCAGAATCGTAATCTCTCTGTCTTTCGGAAGCTTCGGGAGAATATCACGGATAAATTCCAGGAATCGATTGATCTGACGGAATTTATCATACCGGGAAGCCACGATCTTTCCATCCTTTGTCATAACTCCCAGATCCACCAGAAACGGAGCCGCAGTTCCTTCTTTCAGAATGTACTGTTTCACCCGGTTATGAGGAGCAATCTTTATATTCTGTGCAGCTTCATGATGTTTCGTTTTGATGGTTGCCTTGCCTTTTTTACTGATCAGAATACTTCCATCCTGACTTCGTCCTGTTGTCTGGAGCTGCCGGAACTCTTCCATTGATTTTTCCAGATAATCGATAATTTCTTCTCTCGAATAATTTTTATGATAAACCTTAGGGCCTTCCGTCATAGAGGCCTGGTAGCAAATCTTTCCTTTCAGCTCCACAGGACGAAGCTTCACCTTTGAAGGACCTTCTCCTGTCCTGCGGCCACTTAAAACAGCCTGGATCAGCTGTTCATTGATCTGTTCTTCTAAAAATTCCCTTATTGTTTTCATCATATTCCCATTATATTCATTTTATTGTTTTCCTGTATATGGACAGATGTTAGCAAAACCTGTCATATAAGTACCCACAAAACAACCGCTCATCTGTCTCTGCTGCATACTCATAAAAATGAGCCGTGCTCTGTCAGTAACATCTTCAAAACATATGGCATTGTCTGCATCTGCGCCGTCTGCACCGTCTCCTGGAAATCTCCTGATATACAAGCACTTCGATCAGATCATCCAGAAAACCTCCCGGCATTTCCTGCGCGATGGTGTCCGAAGACATTTCTTCTTTCACCTGACTGCATATATGATACAGCATGAAACGATCCGGATATTCATCATAAAGCCGGCTGCCTTCATAATCCAGCATCTGGCATTGTGCTTCTGCTTTCTCCTGGATCTTTCTGGCTGTATCCGGATAATAAGATTTCATCAGGTCAAATTCTCTCTCCTGTTCTCTCTCTTCATTATAAAAGTCAGAATTTCCCTGTGCAGCATAAAACGGATAAAAATCTCGATAAAGCATAACTGTTCTGCTGTCCTCTCACTGTTATCTCTTATAGTATATGCAGCAGAAATATGACGGTGCTTCTTTTATCTATCCATAATTATCATGTCATAAAAACTTATGCCATGCGCTTTAACATCCCCTGTGTTAAACGGACACTGTGTTCAATAGCAAGCTTCTCAAAAGCCGGATAATCCATATTGGCACTGTTATCAGCTTTATCAGAAATTGCACGGATGATCAAAAACGGTATTCCATTCAGTGCTGCTGCCTGTCCGATAGCTGCACCTTCCATCTCAACTGCGTATGCACTGAACTCTTTTACAATATTATCTTTCACTCCCTGGTCACATACGAACTGATCTCCGGAGGCAATTCTGCCTTCAAATACCTGGATCTCCGGATTCACCTCCGCGCATACGTCGTGAGCGATCTTACGAAGACACTCATCAGCCTGGAATGAAAACTCTTTCATCTGTGGAATCTGGCCCTTAGGATAACCAAAACCTGTTGCATCCATATCATGGTGAAGTACATCTGTGGAAAGTACGATATCTCCGATGTTAATATCATTATTCAGACTTCCTGCAATACCTGTATTGATCACGGCCTCAACCTGAAAAAGATCTGCAAGGATCTGTGTGCACATACCTGCATTTACTTTACCGATTCCGGACTGTACTACAACTACCTTCCTATCTTCCAGAACACCTTCATAAAAATCCATTCCAGCTCTTGTTGTGATCTTTACATTCTCCATGACTTCCTTCAGTCTGGCAACTTCCTGCTCCATTGCCCCTATAATTCCAACACATTTCATAACTATCAAATCCTCTCTTTCTGTCTGTATACCATAGTACCAGATGGACTAAAACATTCTCACTGGCACCTTATTTTCTTTTTCTACAATGCTCATTATAACAAATTTTATTTTTTATGGAAACTTTTTTTCAGAGATGATATAATCATTGGCATATATAGCATTAATAAGTATTAAAATGGAGGTAAACAGAATGGTTTATAAGACAAAAGGTGTCTGTGCTCAGGGAATTGAGTTCGAAATCGATGATAATAAGAAAGTTCACAACGTAAAATTCACAGGTGGCTGCTCTGGAAATACACAGGGTGTAGCCAAACTTGCAGAAGGCATGGATGCAGATGAAGTCATCAGCCGTCTGGAAGGTATCCGCTGCGGCTTCAAACCAACTTCATGTCCAGATCAGCTTGCCAAAGCTATTCGTGAGGCAATTGGAAAGAATTAATTTTCGTTTCTTCGCAGAAAAGTTCTTCTGTCTGATACTGACAGAAACATTTCTGAATTGTATATTGGGGGCACACTGTCAGCGGTTAATCCTGACAGTGTGCTCTTTTATTATATCAGGAGGATATCTCAAACAGCTTTACTATCCCTAGGCAAAATAATGCTTTGCAATTTATTTAGATCAAGCGGGATATTCGTAATCCGCAGTAGACTTTGTTAAATTATATTTATACTCAAATGTCATCTCTGTCCCATTTATCGCACAATGACTGGATATCTCTTGCAAAACGGTCCAGATCTTTATTCGGACAGCCTTCATTTTTACGGATCACTGTCATCAGACGGCGTCCCATCGCAAGGAGTTTCTCGTATGCGCGGGCAGCACGGCTGGCTTTCGGAGATGCTGTAGCCTTGACAATACGGATTCCAGGAGCTTCATGAATACATTTATTTTCAAGAAGATCATATTCCGTTCCGCTGAACGGTGCTGTAGCATCATATCCCAGATCCTCTTTCAACCTCTGTGCAAAAACTTCTGTCACTGTATCGTCACCATGTGTAACAAACACATGCTTCGGCTTCTTCTCAAAGGCTCTGGCCCAGTCCAGCAGTCCATTCACATCTGCATGACCGCTGATTCCCGACATTCTGCAGATCTCAGCAGCTACCTGAACAGTCTCGCCAAACAGTTTCATTTCTGTTGCACCTTCCAGAAGGGCACGGCCAGGTGTTCCAATCGCCTGATATCCGACAAAAAGGACTGTATTTTTAGGATTCCACAGATTATGTTTCAGATGATGTTTAATACGTCCTGCGTCGCACATACCACTTGCGGAAATAATAACCTTGCAATCTTCATCAAAATTAATGGCTCTGGAATCATCAGTTGTAACAGATGTCTTCAATCCCTGGAAAGATAGCGGATTGATTCCCCTGTTTAAAAGATCAATTGCTTCTTCATCATAACAGGTATACGCATTTTCACTGAAAATCGTAGTAGCCTCATTAGCAAGTGGGCTATCCACATATACTGTAAATCCATCATGCCCGTGCACAAGTCCCTGTTCCTTGATCTGCCGGATAAAATAAAGCATCTCCTGGGTTCTTCCAACTGCAAAAGACGGAATCACCAGATTTCCGCCCCTGTCAAAAGTTCTCTGGATGATCTCAGCCAGCGTCTCCGGATAATTCGGACGTTCTCCATGGCTTCTGTCACCATAGGTAGATTCCATAACAACATAATCTGCATCTTTAATATAAACCGGATCTTTGATCAGTGGCTGATTTATATTTCCAATATCTCCGGAAAATACGATTTTCTCAGTCTTATCATCTTCTGTCATCCATATCTCAATGCTGCTGGAACCAAGAAGATGTCCGGCATCTACAAAGCGTACCTCAATACCTTCAGCTGGTTTGATAGTCTTATCATAAGGACATCTGACAAAGTTACGAAGAACTCCCATGGCATCTTCCATTGTATATGCAGGAATAAATTCCGGTTTACCTTCTCTTCGCCCCTTACGGTTTCTCCATTCCGCCTCAAACATCTGGATATGCGCGCTGTCACGAAGCATAATATCGCAAAGATTACATGTTGCTTCTGTTGCATAGATCGGTCCCTGATATCCCTTGGCATACAATGCCGGAAGATTCCCGGAATGATCCATATGCGCATGTGTCAGAAGTACAAAATCAAGATCTCCCGGAGCTATAGGCAGATCTTGATTCTCATAATAATCAGGTCCCTGCTCCATACCATAATCTACCAGAAATTTTTTCCCTGCTGCTTCCAGATAATAACAGCTTCCGGTCACTTCATGCGTTGCACCGATAAATGTTATCTTCATGCACAAGCCCCCTTCTGTCCGTCTATTTACAATAGTAAATACAAATGATAGACATTTCGTTTATTAACGGTTAATTTATTGTATTTATTATACATGAGTTTCGTGATTTTTAACAGTCTTTTGGTGAAATATATATGATTTTTTATATTGATTTTCTTTAGAATTCAAAGAGATTGTGAGATTTAATGAGAAAGGTTATTTTTTCAGATTTTTTCAAGATTCCCCCAGCGATGGTAATGTAAGTTTACTGGATTTTTTTATTTTGGGGTTAAGGCATCGCTGGAGGATGGTGATGAGCTTTTACTTGATTAAGACGCCACTTGTCAGTGTCGTTGTTGATTCTTTGCTGCCATCTTTTGCTGCATGATAACCACGTACTCGGTAATAGTAGCCGCTTGGTACGATTACAGTAATATCTTTAACAAGTTTGGTTGCACTATTCGCTGTAAAACTCCAACTTTTATATGTTGAATATGTGCCATTAACTTTACGCTCTAAATACACTTCAAGATATACTTTATCACAAGTATGATGACACTGAGTTATTGCTGAAATGCCTACTTTATTACTAGCTACTTTTTCAATTGATGTTGTCCCGAAATTCAGATTATTCCCCCGCAAAACACTATATGTCGTATCTTCAGCATAATCTAAATCGGTCTCTGTTGTTGTTTCTTCCAAAATATTTGCTGCAGAAGCTGGAGTTACACTTATTATACCTAAAACAGCAGTCATTAACATGTTCCTATAATTTTTTTTAATTTTCTCTTCATTATCTAATGTTCCTTTATAAGCCAGCTTACATTTACACTAATATACGATATATATATATT
>NZ_QRNF01000015.1 GCF_003474435.1 Ruminococcus sp. AF46-10NS | reverse complement strand
TTAGTCACTTTTGTTGGATAACTTATAAATTTTGTCGGAAATTGTAGTTTAATAAAAGCAAGAATTTTGTATCTATCGAATATAAATATACAAACTACCGAAAGGAAATCCTATGGAATTAGAAAAATTGAATCTGTACAGAGACACCAGCTGGAATGATATAAAACTTCGTTTCTGCGGTCATTCAGAATGTCTGCCGCTTCATTCCTACGGACCTGGAACAAGACCCTATTATCTCATGCATTTTGTTCTTTCCGGGAAGGGACGTCTTGTTGTTAATAAAACAGAATATCTTATTGAAGAAAAACAGATTTTTTTGATTGAACCGGATCAGATGGTCTTCTATCAGGCCGATAAGGAGAATCCATGGACTTATTCGTGGGTTGGCTTCAATGGCAAACTCGCTCCATACTTCATGCATCGTCTTGGATTCGGTTATCCGTCCCTCACAAAAGGACTTTCTACAGAAGTCTTTGAGGAAATCAAGAATCTCCTTGAGATTCTGATTTCCATAAAAAATGATAGTACAAAAAATGATCTGTATACCAATGGCATTCTTCTCCTTCTTCTTTCAAAAGTTGGTACTTTTATCGAGAACTCCAAAGAGCTTCCCGAAAGAAAAAGTCGTCAGAATTCAGAAAGTCATGTACAGCAAGCAATTTCTATTGTAGAAGATTTCTACGGACGAGGCCTGACAGTTCAGTATATTGCAGACAAACTGAATCTGAATCGATCCTATCTCTCAGAAATCTTTTCAAAGCAGATGGGTGTTCCATTGAAAAAATATATACTGGATTTTCGCATCACCCAGAGTGAAGAATTTCTTTTTACTTCTGACTGGTCCGTGGACTATATCAGTCAGATCTGTGGATTCAGTTCGCCTTCTTATTTTTCAAAAATATTTAAAGAATACCACGGAATTTCTCCTACAGAATATAGAAAAAACCGTCACAAACGCGAACGCCAAATTGTTCTGGTAAAATAAGGGGCTGTCGCACTAAGTATTAGTGCGTAGCTCCTTTTCTTGTGCAAAAAAATAACTGCCAGACCTCGAAAGAATCCAGACAGAAAAAGACGCAAGCCATATTCTTATGACTCACGCCTTTCTGCATAACTTACTTTTCTATTCTTCTGTTTCTAATTCCAATCTCTGTAAAATATCTCTTACAATACCTGCATCTTCAATCAAATTAATTCCAAAACATTTTTTACCTGCGTCCTTCAAAGACACACCAACATGATATGCTTTCGTTTTATCAAGAAGTCAATCGGATATTCGCAATCCGCTTTCGCTACTTGCTCATAACCGAATAACTGCTCCGCAGTTTATGCAGGAGGGGCCTTGTACCCCTCCTGATACAAGTAAGTCCCACCCACTGCTTATTGCTCCTCGCAATTGAAGCAGGGGACTTACTTGATTCGGTTAAAAAGAAGTTGGACAGAGCATGATGCAATAATTTCCGGAAGTGCTGTAATCTGATTAATATAACTATTGAATAAAAACAGGAATGTATTATACTGAAATCATACTCAGACAATGGGAAAATCAAAGAATTTACAGGGAGGTTTTTTATCATGGAATACAGACGTTTTGGAAACACGATCTATCTTCGACTTGATCCGAAGGAAGAGATCCTGGAGGAGATCGGCAAGGTTGCAGAGAAAGAGAACATCCGCCTTGCACAGGTCACAGGCCTTGGTGCCATCAATGATTTCACTGCAGGTGTATACAACACCGTAACAAAGGAATACCACTCTATTCAGTTTCAGGGAGCCTATGAGATTGTTTCTCTTACCGGCACCGTCACCCGCAAGGACGGCGACGTTTATCTTCATCTCCATATCGCAGCCGGTGACGAAGAAGCCTTGTACACGGCGGCCATCTAAACCGTGCCATCATCAGTGCTACCTCCGAGATCCAGATCCAGGTGATCGACGGAGAAATCGGTCGTGAGTTCAGCGAAGAGATCGGTCTGAATCTGTTTAAATTCTAATTTTGCCAGACGGAGCTCAGCTACAGTCTACTGCTTTACAGTTTTAGATTTCATCACACATAAAAAGGGTGAGACTACACAGCGTAATGCTGTCAGCTCACCCTTTTCTTATTCCGAAAAGCTATACCGACAAATCACCACATCTCCCTGAGCCAACCTTCCTACATATACATTGACAAATTTCCCTGTTATGATATACTTTGATGATAAAACTATTTTATATTAAAATTATTTAAAGAACGCAAATGAATGTGAGGATCTGATCATTATGAAGAATTTTAAAATCGGTGATAAACTTACGAGATTTCCCCTGATCCAGGGTGGAATGGGTGTCGGCATCAGCCTTGGCCGGCTGGCAGGCACCGTTGCAAAAGAAGGCGGAATCGGAATCATTTCCACCGCTCAGATCGGCTACAAGGAAAAGGATTTCGACCAGAATACAGCGGAAGCCAACCAGCGGGCTATCCTGTCCGAGATGAAAAAAGCACGCAGGATTTCTCCTGACGGTATCATCGGCTACAACATCATGGTTGCGCTGAAGGAGTATGCATCTCATGTAAAAGCCGCTGTCCATGCCGGCGCTGACCTGATCATCTCCGGTGCAGGACTTCCTACAGAGCTCCCTGCTCTTATCAGCGGAAGCAAAACAAAGATCGCCCCCATTGTCTCAACGGACAAATCTGCAAAGGTTATCCTGAAATACTGGGAAAGAAAGTACAAGCGCACTGCAGACCTTGTAGTGATCGAGGGTCCCCAGGCAGGCGGTCATCTGGCTTCCACAAGGAAGAGCTGGATTCCTATACACCGGAAGCCTATGACAATGAGATCCGAAAGATCGTCCAGACTGTAAAAAGCTATGCCGCAAAATTCGGCACGGAAATCCCTGTAGTAGCTGCCGGCGGCATCGCCACGCACGAGGATGTAAAGCATGTCCTTGATCTTGGTGTGGACGGCGTTCAGGTCGCCACCCGCTTTATCCCAACGGAAGAATGTGACGCAGACATCCGGCTGAAAGAATCCCTGATCCACGCCGCAAAGGACGACATTGCCATTGTAAAAAGCCCGGTAGGTATGCCGGGACGTGCCATTATGAATCCCTTCATGCAGCACGTCATGGCCGGTGAAAAAATCCCGCACAGCCCATGCCACCGCTGCCTTGCCAAATGTTCCCCCGGCGAGATCCCTTACTGCATTACAGACAAGCTGATCGCCGCCGTAAAGGGCGACGTGGAAAACGGTCTGCTGTTCTGCGGAGCAAAGGCTTATATGGCAGATAAGATCGAAACCGTGCACGATGTGATCGCTGATCTGTTTGGCACAGAGCCAGAATGCATCTGACTGTCATAAAGATAAACCTGCGCTGTCAGGCGCACTACACAAAAAGCCCCTGCTTTCATTGCTTTTTGCAGTGAAAACAGGGACTTTTTGTTTTTCTACCGGTTATCGATCTTTTCCGGATACATGTCATGCTCTGTCAGACGTTTCCAGGCAATCTCCTCCCATCTGGTCCCGGCTTTTCCGTAATTGCAGTAGGGATCAATGGAAATGCCGCCTCTCGGAGTAAATTTTCCCCAGACCTCAATGTATTTCGGGTCCATAAGACGGATCAGATCCTTCATAATGATATTCACGCAATCCTCATGAAAATCTCCGTGATTGCGAAAGCTGAAAAGATACAGCTTCAGAGATTTGCTCTCCACCATTTTTTCACCGGGTACGTAAGATATCGTGATCGTTGCAAAATCCGGCTGTCCGGTAATGGGACAAAGGCTTGTAAATTCCGGGCAGTTAAATTTTACAAAGTAATCGTTGTCCGGGTGCTTGTTCAAAAATGTTTCCAGTACCTCCGGTGCATAATTGTCCGGATATTTTACTTTCTGATTTCCGAGAAGGGTGATCCCTTCTTTTTCCAGGTTTTCTCTGCTCATATTTTTTTCCTTTCTATGGTCAGGCGGATATTTGCGATCCGCTTCGTTACTTACTCATGACCGATCTATCTGTCAAGTGCCGGGTCCTTCACTCCATTGAGACGGAATGCTTCTGCTCTGTCAATACAGGTTCCGCACACACCGCAGGGCTTTTCACCGCCTTCGTAACAGCTCCATGTCAGTTCATAAGGAACATTAAGCTCCAATCCGGTTTTTACGACCTCTGCCTTTGTGCAGCTGACAAAAGGCGCCTCAACCTTCAGCTGGCCGCCGCTTCCCTGATAGATCGCCTCGTTGATCGCATTGTGAAACGCACTGCTACAGTCCGGATATGCATTTCCAGCAGCATCATCCGCATGCGCTCCGTAATAGATCACACTGCAGTTTTTTGACAACGCAATACTTGCTGCCGAGGAAAGAAACAATCCGTTCCGGAACGGCACATAGGTTGAAACCGGTGAGCCATCGGTTTCCTTCAGCTGCTCTGCATAGCTTTCGTGAGGGATTTCTCTGTCTGAATGCTTCAGAAGCGAACAGTCACTGTACCGGAAGATCGGCTCCAGATCCAGATAAAGATGCTCCACTCCGTAATATTCTGCTGTTTTTCTGGCAGCCTCGATTTCTTTTGTGTGCTTCTGTCCGTAAGCTACTGTTAATGCAATTACATTCTCTTTTCCATATTTGTTCACGGCAAGCCCCAGGCAGGTGGTGGAATCCACACCGCCGCTTGCAAGTACAAGTGCTTTCATGTCGTTCTCCTTTTCTGCGGTATTTCTGTTATATTGTGATATATTTTCCTGTTATACTCCCCGTTTCTGCGGGTCCCAGATCACCTTATGAAGCTGGATCTGAAGCTTTACATCGTTGAGCTTTTTTTCCATAAGGAAATCCACGATCTCCACCGGCTGGATCCTGCCGAAAACAGGGCTGAGATAAACTACTGTTTTTCCGATCAGCCTGTACTTTTCCAGGATTTCCAGGGCTTTTTCCATATCTCTGCGGCTGCTGACCACGAATTTCAGCGTATCCTCACTGCCCAGAAGCTCCAGATTGGAAAGAAGCATCTCTTTTTCCATGCCGCTATCCGGTGTTTTATAATCCATGGTAAAGGACGGACGTTTTTTTAATATATGATAAGGCTTCAGATCCACACTTCCATTGGTCTCAATCTCTACCCGATGAGATGGATCCTCCAGGATTGCCTCGATCAGCTCCTCCATCCCTTCCCGCAAAAGTGGTTCCCCGCCTGTAAGTGTCACATTTTTTACACCTGCCTCGCGGATCCAGGAAAGAATCTCTTCTTTTGTCAACCTTTCACTCTCACACCCCGGCTCATTTGCCCAGCTGGTATCACAATAGCTGCACTGAAGATTGCAGCCCTTAAACCGGATAAAAGCGGCAAGCTCTCCTGCCCGTCTGCCCTCTCCGTTGATGCTGACAAATTTCTCTACAACCTGATAGGTACTCATAGCCATACCGCCTCCGTTTCTTCTTCCGTTTCCCGGTAAGCTGCACAGTTATTTGGTGTTTCGTAAACAACAGCTCTTTTTACAGGATAGCCCTTTTCTTCCATTTTCTTGAAAAAATACTCTGAAAAATTCTCTGCTGTAGGGCGAAAGGGAACCTTCACCAGATGAAAGCCTTCTTCATCCAGTGCTTCCAGCGTTTTCGGACGTAATGTATTTTCTTCATAGATCAGTGTGTGATCCATGGAATCTGCCAGCTCCTTCAGATCCTTTTTCAGATCTCCGAAGTCTACCAGCATCCCTCGCTCCTGGCCGTTTTTCTCCAGCTTTCGGCTTTCGATCTCAATCTCCACATGCCAGCGATGGCCATGGATATTGGAACATTTGCCGGTGTAACCGGACAGAAAATGTGCAGAATCAAAATCTGCTTCTGTTTTTAACTGATACATAATTTCTTCCTCCTTCTGAATCTGTCACACCACCCCGATATTCCATAAATAAAAAAAGGCAGACCCGCCACGAGTCTGCCCTGATTCTCACATCTTCTTCAGCCCTGGTTTTATTTATAGACAGGATGGTACAAATGAACTGTCTTATATTTAATTTGTATGATATCCCGGCGATACTATCTCAAAAACTCAGCTGTATCAGCTCCGGAACCACTGTAAATTTCCTGCAGAACTATCTTCTTCCGCAGCACTTCTTATATTTCTTACCGCTTCCGCACGGACACGGATCGTTCGGGTAGATTTTTCTTGCAGATGCCGGCTGCATCGGCATTGCTGTCGGCACAAAGCTGTTCGGCATTGCAGTGTGCGGCTTGCCTGTGGCAAACGGCCATACTGCTCCTGAGATCTCATTCGGTGTGTAACCGCGGAATTCCAGCATTCTTGTGTTATTGTTTGCCTCCATGATCAGCTTTGTAAATTTCTCAAGCTGCTCATCGTTAAACTGGATCCCCTTCTGGTTCAGGTTTTCCATGATTGCTGACATTCTGCCATCCATGGAGCATTCTTTGTAAATAAAAAACAGTACCTGATCCTTCACCGCCTCGGAAACCTTCATCTCATCCATCAGGAATCTGCCCAGTTTCTGATAAGAAGCAGATTTTGTCGGATAACCGTTTTCGGAATAATCCAGGATCTCATCTACTGACGGAATATAGAATTTCCGTCCGCCCTGACGTCTCTCGATATCCTTGTAGATGTTATTGACCAGTGCGGATTTCAGGATCAGCTGATCCTCCGCAAGCTCACAGATGCAGGCCTTTTCCGGAACGGTATGATACAGCTCGATGAACCTGTCATATCCGATGTCAAAGCCTTTTCTCTGCTTAAACATCTCATATACTGTCTTCGCCGGTGCAGATACATACAGATAGCTTACCATAACAAGACAATCCTTCAGCCAGTTTACCTGACTGCGAAGTGTCCGGAATTCAGGTGTGTTGATCTGGTCGTAAACAGCTGCAACCTCTGCCGGAACTTCTGCGTAATCATCACTGTAGGAAACAAGGTAGCCCATATCGTTCAGCCACTCTAAGGTATTCCACTCATCCTCTGCAACATGGAAGCATTTTCTCTGAATAGCTGCCTCAAAAGCCAGTACCTCCTGATCGTCTGCTACGAGGAAGCTTGCTTTCATAACCTCCGGTTTAAGAACCTCTGCGGAAACCATTGCAGCGATCTCTTCCTGACCCATTCCCTTGCAGTGAAGTCCAAGCTCACCTGCAATGCTGAGAAGGTCTTCTTTACGATAGGACATGAGGAAATCTTTTACTGTAGGATTTCTTCTGCTGCCTGTGGCTGCCTCATCTGCTTTTGCAGCTCTGGCTGCTGCCTCTACTGCCGCTACTGTTGCAGCAATGTCTTCAGATGCTTTGGCTGTTTCCGCCTCAGTTTCAACTGCTGCAGTGCATTCCAGCTCCGGTGCCTCTGTCCAGTACGGATCATCCTCACCCTTTACTTCTTTTATAATAGAAGGAGCTTCTGCTGTTCCCTCGTCTTTCTTCTCAATATCAACTCTGTATTCCGGAGCTTCCTTATCCGCACCATACTGCCGGAAGGTAAACCATTTCTCGGAATCCATAAGCTCTGCAGTCTCTGTCTCTCCTGCATTTAATAATGTGAAATTATTCTTTGCTTCTCCGTCACCGTTCTCACGGATCTGTACTTTTTCTGAAAAATTCAATCTCATATAGGCTGCCTGCCGGATACTGAACCAGTTTTTCAAGCATGGCTGCCATCTTTGCAAATGTAACGTCAGCCGCAACAGTACAACGTCTCCATACCGGCGGTTTCGTTCCTTTTCTTGTGATTTTTAACTGATAAAACATTCCTGTGTTCCTCTCCTGTAAATATATGCCGGATCAGGAGACATACACAGCTCCTGACCCGGCGTAAGCAACTTCCCTTATGTTATACAAAAACAGGGAAATTGTCAATATTTGAGAGGCTTCTACAATACAATATCATATTTCTCAACCTGGATCACAGCATTTCCGTCACTGTGAAACAGGA
This sequence comes from Ruminococcus sp. AF46-10NS, assembly GCF_003474435.1. Classification (GTDB taxonomy): domain Bacteria; phylum Bacillota; class Clostridia; order Lachnospirales; family Lachnospiraceae; genus Blautia_A. The sequence continues at coordinate 77,013 of NZ_QRNF01000015.1, read as the reverse complement.
TCTCATCTGCTTCCACTGGTGTTGGGATCACGGTAGTCGCAGTTTTGCTTCCATCATTGATAAAAAGCTCTATGGAGCTTCGATCCAGGATAAAACGCAGCTTCAGATTTTGTCTGCCATCTGTGATCTGGATCTTTCTTGTACATACAACATCACGCTGCACCCCGCTCCAGGTTCTGTCGATCTCCAGTATCTGTCTTTTTCGATCATAGGTAAAGACCGTTGTATATTCTTCATTGCGTGCAAGCTCGATCCGGAACTCATTGTACACATCCAATGCTTCCTGATTTGGATTTCCGGAGTTCCTGCTTCCATCCATGATGCCATCTGCGTTCTGCAGTTCCACAGTCAGATCGATCATTCGGCCACGGACGCCTTCAAGGCTTAAGCTCTCACCCACTTTTACATTCTCATAACAGCAACGGTTTTTCCGATAATTCTCAATTTCTCGGACCGGCTTCTGCCAGATCTTTCCGTCACGATATTCCAGCTCTCTCGGAAGAGTCATCATTCCCTGCCATCTCTGCTTTTCCTTGATCACACAGCTATCCCAGGATTTCATCCAGGCGATCATCACTCTTCTTCCATCTGGAAGAAGGGTTGTCTGCGGCGCATAAAAATCAAGTCCATAGTCCAGACTTACCGGTGCGTCTTTTTCAAATGTATGTTTTTCGCTGTCATAATCTCCCGTAAAATATAGGGAATTATGTCCATTATGAAACTCATACCCTTTTGCCCGCATATGCTGCGGAGAACAGATCAGCACATGTTTATCCCCGAGCGGAAAGAAATCGGGGCATTCCCACATAACACCGATTTCTCCTGTGGAGTTCTCCGCAAGAATTGTTTCAAATTTCCATTCTTTCAGATCTTTACTGGAAAACAGAACTACCTGTCCAGGAATTTCTTCGCTGCGGCATCCTACGAGCATATGGTATGTTCCGTTATCTTCCCATACCTTCGGATCACGGAAATCAACTCTGCTGCATTTCTCCGGAAGCATATCCCCGGTGACTACCGGATTTTTCTCTGCCTTTACATAATCTTTTCCGTCACCCCAGGCAATGCACTGATTCTGCCGGACTTCTTCTTTTCCATCCGGCAGCTTTTCTGTTGTAACTCCTGTGTAGATCAAAGCCTGTTTTCCATCCGCTTCAATAGCACTTCCGGAAAAGCATCCCTCTCGATCATATTCCTGATCCGGTGCAAGCGCTGCAGGAAGCTGCTCCCATCTGATCATATCCTCTGTCACACTATGGCCCCAGTGCATAGGACCCCAGTCACGGCTGTAAGGATGATACTGGTAAAAAAGATGTACCTTTCCTTTAAAAACAGAAAATCCATTGGGATCATTGATCCAGCCAACCGGTGCAGATACATGAAAGGCCGGTTTCTCTTCCTGCGGGATATTTTTTGCTTCCTCTATTTCATAAAGACGTGCTTTTTCAAGTTTTTCACTCATACTCTGCTCTCTCTTTCTTTTTTATGTTTCTGACCGGTATCTTTTTCTGTTTTTATTTCTCTGTCTCACTAAGAGACTTCTGATACTGGTCAAAATATTTCTGTTTGATCGCCAGATAATCAGACAGTCCATACTGCTCCATCTTTTTCAGATAGGAATCCCATTCTTTATCGATGCCGCCATTCAGGATCCAGTCTGCTTTTTTCTGTTCCGCATACTTCTTGATATCTGTGTCGTACTGAGATACCTTATTGGTATCATCAATACTCATAAATACATTCGGATACACATATTTACTGTTCATATCCTTAAGATATGTTTCGTGCATATTGTCGAGACGCCATTTTGCATCTGCCGGCTCTGTTACATATACATCGTAATACTCGTTAAGTATTGCCAACGGTCCGTTTACAGACTGTGCTTCACGAACCTCTACCGGAGATGCATCTCCCAGATCCATATGTTTCAGCATCTGACCACCTTCTGCATTCTCGGACATCTCAAAGATATTAAATGAATCTTTTTCCCCGTAAGTACCCCAGTTATTCTGCGGAGACTGGATCGGTGCATACATCTGATCGATCCATGCTGCTGCCAGTGCCGTATTCCGACAGCTTGTAGTCAGAACGCAGCGTCCTCTGTCAAAGCCACTGGTTTCACTGTTATTCTGTCTTGTGATATTTACAAGACCATCCGGACCGGCCAGCGCCGGGAGCATTACATAATCTTCATTGTTATCAATATTTGCAATATCCCAGGTGAAACACAGACCATATCTGTGGTTCTTACCTTTTGCAACATAAGTTGACCATTCCTGGGTAAAAGCCTCCGGATCCACCAGCTTTTCTTCTACCAGCTGATGGAGCCACTGAATACCTTCTTTATAGCCTTCCTGTACAGTTGTATAAATAACGGTTCCATCATCTTTTACTGCAAAATGATCACCGGTGTCACCATATCCTTCTCCGAATCCGTTGATGAGAATTGCAGGATCCTGATCACCGTTATTGATAATAAAGGACATTGGGATCACATCACCCTCAATATCAAATTCTTTTTCCAGTTTATCTGCATTATCACGAAAAGCGATCAGAACCTGTTCCAGTTCCTCTGTTGTATTCGGAACCTCCAGCTTCAGATAATCCAGCCATTTTTTATTAATGTAGGGAATATCTCCAATTGCCTGAATGGCTTCTTTCCCCTCACCAAGCTGTTCGATCCATGGGAAAGAATAAATATGTCCGTCCGGTGCTGTACACATTGTTCTGTATTCCGGGTATTTTTCCAATACAGCCTTAAGATTCGGCATGTATTTATCAATAAGATTTTCTACCGGAATGATGATTCCCTGTTTGGCATAGCGAAGAAGATCATAATCACTCATACCTGCGTTAAAAAGTCCATCCGGAAGATTTCCGAACTGTGCCAGTGCCAGATTTTTTTTGTCATTAAACTGATCCGATACAAAACAGGTCCAGTCAATGTGGACATTGGTCTGCTTTTCCAGTCTTTCAAAAATCGTTCTTTCATTAGGTTCCTGTGTAGATGTTGCAGGTGCACTGGTAATAAAAGACAGCTCTGCTTTTTCTTTCAAAGGAAATGACACATCTTCCACCGGGATATCCGGATCTATTTCTGCTTTCATGTGTTCTTTTCCATTTCCACATCCGGCACTGCATACCATTATAATTGCAGAAAGCCCGATTGCTAATAATGCCTTCATTCTTTTTTTCATCATTATCAACCTCCTGTCATCAGCCTTTTACAGAACCAACCATAATGCCCTGGTCAAAATATTTCTGGAAGAATGGATACATGATCAGAAGCGGTAAACTTGATACAATGATCGTAGCATATTTCAGAAGTTCCGCTACCTTTGCCATCTGTGCAGTACTCTGGATATCTGCGATCATTCCGGGCTGCGGTGTATTCTGTACAAGGATGGAACGAAGTACCAGCTGCAATGGCTGCAGTTTCGCATCATTCAAATAAATCATAGCGTCAAAATAACTGTTCCACATTCCTACAAAGGACCACAGTGCAAGCACTGCGATGATCGGTTTGCATACCGGCATCATGATCTTGAAAAAATGCTCGATTTCCGTGGCACCGTCAATGGCAGATGCCTCTCTGAGTTCCTTGGGGATAGACTGATAATAGGTTCTGGCAAGGATCATGTTCCAGACATTAAACGCACCCGGAAGCAGGATTGCCCAGATTGTATTTACCAGATGCAGCTGATTGATCAGGATAAAAGTCGGGATCATTCCTCCACCGAAAAACATGGTAATGAGAAAAATAACATTGAAGAAATTTCTTCCCACAAATTCTTTCTTGGACATTGGATATGCTGCCAGCAGAGTTACCAGAACTGAAATAATGGTAAACACCAGGGAATAAAAAAATGAGTTTGCAAAACCTCTCCAGATCATATTATTTTCAAGAACTCTGCGGTACGCATCGATCGTCCACTTCCGCACATCAAAGCTGATTCCCTGGCTGTTCAGCACATTCGGATCCATAAAAGATGCGATCACAACATATAAAAGCGGAACCAGAATGGAGATTACAAATGCACCCAGAAGCACGTATCCGATTCCTAAAATAGCCTTGTCAGATGCCGAATATTTCTTTTTCTTTACTTTTGCCATAACAGCACCTCCTATAATCCTTCTCCGTCATTCAGTTTCTTGACTACCCAGTTTACAAAAATCAAAAGAATTACATTGATCACTGAATTAAACAGTCCCACTGCTGTAGAATATCCATAGTCGCCATTCAGAAGACCGATTCTGTATACATAAGTAGAAAGAATCTCAGACGCAGGGAGGTTCATATCTGTCTGCAGTGCATATGCTTTTTCAAAACCAATGCTCATAATATTTCCGGCCTGAAGAATAAACTGGATCACAATGATATTTTTAATAGCCGGAAGCTGTACATACCAGATCTGCTGCAGGATATTCGCTCCATCCACCACTGCTGCCTCTTCCAGATCCTTACTTGCATTGGCAAGTGCTGCTGTATACATAATGGACGCCCATCCGGCTGTCTGCCAGATTCCGCTGGCTATGTAAATCGTACGGAACGCCGACGGCATAGTCATCCAGTTAGCATCAGAACCGATCAGTTTATTCAGCGGACCTACTGGTGAAAGAAACATACGAACCATACCGCAAAGTACGATAACTGAAATAAAATTCGGTGCATAGATCAGAAGCTGGATCTTTTTCTTGATCCCGGCTCTCCGGATCTGATTCAGAAGAAGTGCCAGGATGATCGGAATCGGAAATCCCCACAGCAGTCCGTAAATACTCAGTTTCAGAGTATTCACAAGATAATTCATAAAGTCCGGTGATGCCAGAAATCTCCGGAAGTATTCCAGTCCTACCCATTTGCTTCCAAATACACCATCAATAACATTGTAGTCCTCAAAAGCGATCAGTACACCACCCATGGGCACGTATTTGAAGATGATCGTCAGAAGAAGTGCTGGCAACAGAAAAAACACATACAGCTGCCAGTTCTTTTTCACATATTGAAGCTTTTCTGCAGCAGTTCTTTTTCCTGCCGGGACAGCTTTCGCAGAACCTTTTTTCATTCTCTTTTCCTCCCTTTTTGTTCTTTCGTTCTTATTTAGTAACCGGTAAAGTAACCGGTTACTTTATAATTTGATACTACTATATGCCATAGCTTCTGTCAACCTTTTTTGTTAATTTATTTAAGAAAAGTTACCGGTAACTTAACTGGTTATTTTTTTATTGCTATTTAACGTCTGTATTGTTATACTTAATTATATCAATCCAATCATCCTGTACGGTCTGCAGCTTTCTCTTATATGATCACATCTGCATTCCGTATCATAACTTTCTGCTATTAAAAGGAGACTATTTTTTTATGGCTAAAAAACAGGTAACATTTGCCGATATTGCAGAATACACTGGTTTTTCCAAGACCACGATCTCCAGATATTTCAATCATCCGGATTCTCTGACCCTGGAAAATCAGGAAAAGATTGCAAAAGCCCTTGATGAGCTCGGCTACAGAAAAAACAAGCTTGCCAGGGTTCTTGCCAATGGAAAAAGCGAATTTGTAGGGATCATTGTCCCGAACCTTTATCTTCATTATTATTCCGAAATGCTGACACAGCTTCTTCGAAGTTACTCCGATTATCATTACAAATTTCTGGTTTTTGTCAGTGATGGCGGCCCGGAGAAAGAAATGCAGTATCTGGACGAGCTGATGGCTTATAAGATTGAAGGACTTATTATTCTCAGCCATACTCTTTCCTCCGAAAAACTGGCTTCCTATAATATTCCTGTGATCGCCATTGAACGTGAAGCAGAACATATATGCAGCGTTACAACAGACAATTACATGGGCGGCATGCAAGCTACTTCTCTGCTGATACGTAATCAGTGTGATGTACTGATCCACATCAATGTCCATGTACCTGAGAATATTCCGGCTTATGACCGTATCCGTGCCTTTGAGGAAACATGCCGGGAACATCATGTTCCTTATGAACTGAACCTTAATGTTTCCGGTGATTCCTATCAGGAGCTTCTTGAACAGATGCGTGTGATCTTTCAGGATATTGACAGTAAATATTCCGGTCAGAAAAAAGGCATATTTTTATCCAATGATACTTACGCGAATATATTTCTCAATCTGATCTTCCAGAAATATAACTGTCTGCCGGATGAATATCAAATCATCGGATTCGATAATTCACCCATTGCTGCGGAGTCCATCATTCCGATCACTACTGTTGGACAGCAGATTGATGTGATCGCACAGACTACCATGGAACTGCTTGTGGAACAGATGAACGAAATGAAGAAAAGAAAACCGGCACCGCTTCAAAAACCGATTCACAAAAAGATCACTCCTGTTCTGATACGACGCCAGACAACAGGAGACTGAAAATACTTACAACATTTTTCCATATTCCATAACAACCCGTATATTCATGTACCGGAAACTTCATGCTATAATTCTGTGGAAAAATGTCAGATAACCATTACCGCCGGGAAATATTTGACAGGTTTCCCGACATCTATAAATATCTATTCAGGGAGGAAATCATGAAAAAAGATCAGGAAATTTTTCAGAAACGTTTAAACCATCATCACGACGAGCTTCGCTGGCTGTACACAGAGCTTTATCACAATGATGACATGTTTGCAGAGCTCTGCGACCAGATGTACCAGTATTTTACAGCACGCCGCCGTGCTCTCAAAAACCGCGACCTCGAAAGAGAAAATAATCCGGACTGGTTCCGCCAGAAGGATATGCTGGGCATGATGCTCTACATTGACAATTTTGCCGGCAACATCAAGGGAGTTTCTGCCAAGCTTCCATATCTTAAGGAGTGTAATGTAAACTGTCTGCATCTGATGCCGTTCCTGGATACCCCGAAGGGCCGTTCCGACGGTGGTTACGCAGTAGCCGACTTCCGCAAAGTCCGCCCGGATCTTGGTACCATGGAGGATCTTGCCGCTCTTGCTGACAAATGCCATAAAAACGGAATGAACCTGTGTATGGATTTTGTTATGAACCACACCTCCGAGGATCATGAGTGGGCCAAAAAAGCACGCCAGGGTGACGGCGAATATATGAGCCGCTACTTCTTCTACAATAACCGCGAGATCCCGGACGAGTACGAAAAAACCGTACCACAGGTATTCCCAACCACTGCTCCTGGAAACTTTACCTGGCTTCCGGATATCGGTCATTATGTCATGACTACCTTTTATCCATATCAGTGGGATCTGAACTATTGCAATCCACGTGTTTTCAATGAGATGATGTACAACTTCCTCTTCCTTGCAAACCAGGGAATGGATGTCATCCGTATTGATGCGGTTCCGTATATCTGGAAGGAACTGGGAACTCCATGCCGTAACCTGAAACAGGTTCACACCATCGTCCGTATGATGCGTATGATCGCCGAGATTGTCTGCCCAAGTGTTGTACTTCTTGGTGAGGTCGTTATGGAGCCGGAGAAGGTTGTTCCTTATTTCGGAACTGTAGAAAAGCCTGAGTGCCATATGCTTTACAACGTAACCACTATGGCTACAACCTGGAACAGCATTGCCACTCGTGATATCCGCCTTCTGAAAAAACAGATGGATATTGTAAACAGCCTTCCGAAGCAGTACACCTTCCTGAATTATCTCCGCTGCCATGACGATATCGGCTGGGGACTTGATTTCGCCACCCTGAAAGAATGGGACATGGATGAGCCATCCCATAAGCGTTACCTGAATGATTTCTTTACAGGAAAGCATCCGGGAAGCGACAGCCGCGGAGAGCTCTATAATGATGACCCGGTAACTCAGGATGCCCGCTTCTGCGGAACCACTGCTTCCATGTGCGGAATCGAGGCTGCTCTTTTTGAAAAAGATGACGAGAAACTGAAAAGAGGTATCCGTGAGGATCTGATGCTTCACGCATATATGCTTACCCAGTCCGGAATCCCGATGCTTTACAGCTCCGATGAAATTGGCCGCCTCAATGATTATTCCTATAAAGAGGATCCGGATAAGGCTGCTGATTCCCGCTATATCCACCGTGGTGCTTTCCAGTGGGAGCTTGCCGGAAATAGAAAATCAAAAACCTCCGTTGAGGGACAGATTTTCCAGACTCTGAACCGCATGGAACAGATCCGCCGTCAGGAATCTGTTTTTGATAAGGACTGTGATGTGTATACATATGATGTTCATGATGACAGTATTCTCTGTATCCTCCGTCAGAAGGGAGATGATCGCTTTATCGGAATTTTCAACTTCAGTGACAGTGAAAAAACTGCCTGGATGCAGGAGGAGGGAACTTTCCGCGATCTGATCACAGACCAGACTCTGGAGCTTAAGGACGTGGAGCTTCCGGCTTATGGATTTATGTGGTGTAAGAGGATGTAACTGTTGCTCGGTAAATAAAAAAGACGTGACCTTACGGATCGATATATTTCTTTCATTAACAACTCAGTAAATGAACGAACATATCGATCCGGGTCCACGTCTTTTTATTATGTTATATCTTTATTTTTTATAAGCTGTTCTGACATTCAGAAATTACTTGCAGAGCTCCTCTGCCATTGCATCGATCTCTGCCACATTCTCATCGCTGAGAGAGGACATGATTTTTATATTGTTCTCAAGCCATGTGATATTTTTGCTCTTCTCGAACATTCCTTTCATGACTTTGGCTGCTGTCGGTGCCCAGCTTCCGTTCTCAATGAGGCCGATGGTGCGGTTCTGGTAATTACGTTCTGTCAGGTTCTCGATGAATGTACGCATAAACGGGAATGCTTCTCCGTTGTATGTAATGCTGGCCAGTACCAGCTTGCCGTAGCGGAAAGCGTCCTCCACTGCCTCTGCCATGTCTTCTCTTGCAAGATCGCAGACAACAACCTTCGGGCAGCCTTTTTCTTCCAGCTTCTGTGCAAGAAGCTCTGCTGCTTTCTTTGTATGTCCGTATACAGATGTGTAGGCGATCATTACACCTTCACTCTCTACTTTATAAGAAGACCAGATATCATATTTCTCCAGATAATGTCCAAGATTCTCGGTAAGGACCGGTCCGTGGAGCGGGCAGATAGTCTGGATATCCAGAGTTGCTGCTGCTTTGAGAAGCTTCTGTACCTGCGGGCCATATTTTCCGACGATTCCGATGTAATAACGGCGTGCTTCGCAGTCCCAGTCCTCTTCTACATCAAGAGCTCCGAATTTGCCGAAGCCATCTGCTGAAAACAGAACCTTGTCTGTGCTGTCATATGTAACCATAACCTCCGGCCAGTGAACCATCGGTGCAAATACGAAAGTAAGGACATGTTTTCCAAGTGTCAGGGTGTCACCATTTGCTACAATATGTTTCTTTCCTTCCAGATCCATTCCACGGAAGAAATTCTCCATCATGGTGAAAGTTTTTGTGTTGGCAACAACAGTTGTATCCGGATATGCTTTCATGAAGTTCTCAATGTTTGCGGCATGGTCCGGCTCCATATGCTGAACTACAAGATAGTCCGGTTTCGCGCCATCCAGAACTTCTGCTACTTTTCCAAGCCACTCTTCTGTGAAGTTGGCATCTACGGTATCCATGACTGCGATTTTCTCATCTTTGATCACGTAGGAATTATAGGACATTCCGTTTGGCACTACATACTGTCCCTCGAACAGATCTACCTGATGGTCATTTACACCTACATAGTAAATATCATTTCCGATTTTCATTGTGTTAAGTTCCTCCTTAGTTTGCTGTATTTCTGTCTTTCGTTCTTACAGCAATTCAATAAGTATCGCTATTTTCATAGCATCATCCAGCAAATAAAGCGGCCATTTCCATTTTGTTTTTTGCCTGGTCATGAACACAATATTTCTGAAAATACTGTCTCATTGCTATCATTTATTATAGTCATTGTTCATACCGAAATCAATGTACAATCCATATTATCCGGTTCAGCATTTCAGTTTATGTTACTGCTCACTCCGTACGTTCACGGCAAGTCCAGGAACCGTTCGCTTTGCTCTGAACTGTTACAGAATGTATTTCCTCAGTGCACTTCGGAACTCCCCAATCCTCTGCTCTGCGAGTTCTTTCAGTGTGATGTTCTTCATGCTCTCGATATATCCCTGTTCCTGGCGATAGAGCCATTTGGTGTCAGCGGGACGAATTTCCTGGTAGTGATTGTGAGCCAGCCAGTCTTCGTAACTGATCGGAGTCGGGTAGCCGAGTTTTTCATCAAGGAGCTCCTTAAAGTCGATCTTGTCCGCACGCTCCAGGATTCTCTCCCAGAATTCCAGGACTTCTTCTACGTGCTCATGGATCTCATATCGTCTTGCACCGCCATCGTAAATGATACATTTCTCAAAAAGCGGGCTACACATGGAAAGTGTCTCTCTTCTGAACTCCGGTGCAACGATGCCGCCTTTCCAATAGAAATCCACATCCGGAAGGTTGATTCCGGAAACACCTTTATCCTCATAAGTGGCAAAAATGCCTCATAAAATACCGTGATAAAGCCTTCAAATTCCGGCCAGAACTCACGGATCTCTTTCGTCAGGTTCTCAAGGATATCAATACCCTTGGTTCCACCAATTGTAAAGATGATAATATTACGAAGTTTTGTCCCACGCTCTCTGTAAAAATCCGTCACATAACGCAGGCAGTGAATCAAAGTCTCACCACTTGCGATAATATCTCCGATCATCAGTGTGCTGTCCGGAACCATAGTCAGTTTACTGTACTTGATCTCAAGCCCGGTCATTTCATCTTCCGCAAAAACACGTTCACTGGAAAGAAAGCTGATATCATGAACACGGATATGCTCTTTATAGCAGGCCTCCTCAAGCGGATAATTCAGTGCGCCTCTTAAAATAGAAAGGATATTGGCAGTCGTAACTTTTTTCTGTTCTTTCAGATAGTAAAGCATCTGACAGGTAGACGGGATCAGGCAGTTATAAACCTCATATCCTACAACTTCCGGGGTATTCAGAAGCTTTCTTGTCTCTGCCTCTGAAGTAATATAATATTCATTTACATAATCTCCGCCATCAAGACGATAACAGGCAACCCCCTGCTCATTAAACTCCGGTACCAGACGTACATTCTCCCAGTTTTTCATGTGTATTTTTCCCCTTTTCCAAGCAACATTTTCATTAATTTAAAACTCAATATCTCTCAAAAGAGTAAGCTGTGGCACATGATATGTCAAGCTTAATTTACCCGAAACCCAAATATTTACTGTATGTTCTGTATTTCTGATCACTATTCAGTCAGTAACCGGAAATCCTTTCCCTGCAGTTCCCCTATACCTACGCCAAGGCCCGCCTGGTCAGCCTGAAATTTAACAAAACTTACAAAACCGACATCACCGGCGATGGCAAGGCTGACCGTCTTAAGATCGTAGAGAAAAACATTAAGGCCGATCAGATCCGCCGAAATCAGAAACTTAAAATTACCCAGGTATATCTGAAAAAAGTATCTGGTTATTATTATGCACCTTATTATAAAGTTTACGTAAACGGCCGGTATACGTGGATCAATCCTTATATGTCCGAATACATCTATTAATGATCTCAAAAAAACCACTTCCCCTTATCCAGGGAGGTGGTTCTTTTCCATACAAAACTCCTCTTTTCCATCCTATGGCAAAATATAATACCAAGCATATCAATCCCTCTCTTTACAAACCTTTTTCAACAGAGTATTGTATAATTTGGATGAAGGAATTTTTATAAATTTTTATGAGGTCAATTATGTGTGAAAACGAAAAAAAGAAATCTCATTCCATTGAAATGACCACTGGCTCTCTCTGGAAAAATATACTCCTCTTCAGCCTTCCCCTTATGGGGTCTCAGGTCCTGGAGGTTCTTTTTAACTTAAGCGATGTTGCGGTCGTGGGACGTTTTGCAGATTACATGGCTCTGGGTTCCGTCGGTTCCACAACACTGCTGGTCACCTTGTTTACGGGTGTACTGATCGGCATGGGTGCCGGCGTTAACGTCCGTGTAGCCCATGAGCTGGGAGCCGGAAATAAGAAAGGGACAGAAGAAACGATCCATACCGCTCTTCTTCTGTGCACCATTGCAGGTCTTCTTGTATGCGCTATCTGTCTGCTTTTTTCCGGGCAGATGCTGACCATGATGAACACAAAACCGGAGCTGATCGACCAGGCTATTTTATATATGAAGATTTACGCTCTGGGTATGCCAGCCATGGCTGTATACAATTTTGGCAACGGTGTTTTAAGTGCACGTGGCGATACGAAACGGCCGCTGATCTACCTCTCCATAGCAGGTGTGATCAACGTTCTTCTGAACCTGTTTTTCGTTATCGTCTGTCACATGGCAGCCGCAGGTGTTGCAACAGCCAGTGCGGTCTCTTTGTATGTATCTGCATCTCTGGTAATGATTCATCTTTTCCGGAGAAAAGACGAATGTCAGGTATCTATGCGTAAACTTCGTCTCCACCCGAACGCCTGCAAAGCAGTACTGCTCCTTGGTATTCCCACAGGTCTGCAGAACGGAATTTTTGCCATTGCGAATCTGTTCGTACAGACAGGCGTCAACTCTTTTGACGCAGTAATGGTTTCCGGAAATGCAGCTGCCGCAAATGCAGATTCACTGATATACAATGTCATGTTTTCTTTTTATACTGCATGTGCAAGCTTTATCGGACAGAACTGGGGCGCAGGGAACAAGAAACGAATGCTGAAATCCTACGGTGTCAGTCTTACATATGCCTTCATCTCCGGCGCGATCCTTGGTGGACTGCTCCTTATATTTGGTCCGCAGTTTCTCTCGTTATTCGCCACGGATCCAGCTGTTATTGATGCCGGCATGCAGAGAATCCACATCATGGGATTCTGCTATGCTTTCAGCTGTTTTATGGATTGCAGCATCGCAGCTTCCCGCGGTATCGGAAAAAGTATTCCGCCAACCATCATTGTTATCCTTGGTTCCTGCGTATTCCGTATTATCTGGATCTACACAGTATTTGCACATTTCCAGACGATTTCGGCACTGTATCTTCTGTATATCTTCTCATGGGGAATTACAGGACTTGCGGAAGTTTTATTCTTTGCTGTCAGTTTCAAAAAAATCAGGATCTGACTCCGATTTGCAAAAAACGCCGCCTGTAATCAGTTTTTCATAATGGCTTTCCCTGTTGTTGTACATTTGTCTTTACAACGCGGACAAATTCATATATAATCATTATATTGTGCTTTTGCGAGATGCAGTAGTACTGCCTTAGATCAATCAAGCAGATCTACACCGGACTGCCGTGTATAGTCCACCATTTATCAAAGCACTCTCATACAATAGGAAAGAGGAACGTGACTATGAAAAACCTGATTCAAAAATGGAACAGCATCAATCTGATCAAACGTATCATCTGTGGTCTGATCGTTGGTATTATCCTCGGACTTGCTATCCCACAGGCAGCTGTGATCTCTATTCTCGGTGATCTGTTCGTCGGTGCTCTCCGCGGAATTGCCCCACTTCTGGTGTTCTTCCTGGTAATGAGTTCTCTGTGCCACATGGGAAAAGGCCAGAAAACAAACATGAAATTTGTCGTTGTACTTTATCTTCTGGGAAATGTACTCTCAGCACTGGCAGCTGTTATCTCCAGTCGCCTGTTCCCGATCATGCTGACTTTCTCCGAAAATACAAATACTTCCGACGTCACTCCGCCAAGCGGTGTTGCAGAGGTCCTCAAAAATCTTCTGATGAACATTGTTTCCAACCCGGTTGACGCACTTGTAAATGCAAACTACATCGGTATCCTTGCATGGGCAATCATCTTCGGTATCGCGCTGAAGGCTGCAAGCGAAACTACCAAGACTGTCATCGAAAACATTTCCGATGCAACTTCAACAGCAGTAAGATGGATCATCAGTCTTGCTCCGTTTGGTATCATGGGTCTAATCTTCACAACCATCTCCGAGCAGGGACTTGGCGTACTGTTAAGCTATGGCCGTCTGATCTGTGTACTGGTGGGAACCATGCTCTTTGTTGCACTGGTGATCAACCCGATCGTTACTTTCATCTGCACACGCCAGAATCCGTATCCGCTGGTTCTGCGTTGCCTGAAAGACAGTGGTATCACAGCTTTCTTTACAAGAAGCTCTGCTGCCAACATTCCGGTAAACATGGAGCTCTGCAAGGATCTGGGACTTGATGAGGATACATACTCCATCTCCATCCCTCTTGGTGCAACCATCAACATGGGTGGTGCAGCGATCACCATTTCCGTCATGGCTCTGGCTGCTGCACATACACTTGGTATCAGCGTAGACTTCCCAACCGCTCTTATCCTCTGCGTCCTGGCTGCTGCAAGTGCGGCTGGTGCTTCCGGAGTTGCCGGCGGTTCTCTTCTTCTGATCCCGATGGCCTGCAGCCTTTTCGGAATCCCGAATGATGTTGCCATGCAGGTAGTTGGTGTCGGTTTCATTGTAGGCGTGATCCAGGATTCCTGCGAGACAGCACTGAATTCTTCCACAGACGTACTTTACACAGCATGCGCCTGCAAGATCAGAAAGAATAAATGATCACACTTATAAACCGTCAGACATATATTCATGATCCGCATTTGAGTCAAGTGGATATTCGTAATTGAAGCAGGGAGCTTCCTTGATTCGGTTAAAAGGAGCAGATCTTCCGCATTTGGAAAATCTGCTCCTTTTTTGTCTTAACCATAAAAATATCCGTAATCGGTAAATAAAACATCCTCTACATCTGAAAAAACTTCCAGCTCTCTCCCATCTGTACAGCCAGATATACGATCTCAAAAATCACAGCCACAGATCCCAGCTTAAAAAGCAGAGAATCCACAAAGCCTCCTGCCTTACAGAAATCCAGTGCAATGCCTCCCGGCAGCGGATACAGGATCCGTACCCGTTTTCGGTTAAAGCAGTCCAGTACCAGATGTGATGTAAATCCAACCACAAAGCAAAAGACCAGCTTCATTGACACCATGGATATGGCCGCACTCAAAATAGCCATAGCCATGATCGAATGCATAAATGACCGGTGTGGCTGATTTTTTCCAAAGGCACAGACTGCAATAAAAAGAATAACTCCCATGGCTACCGGTGCCATGGACTGGTTGTTGCGGATCTTTTCCCAGATGGAATAATCATAAAAATAATTCAGTGCAATCTCTGCTGCCACAAGCAGAACCGCGACCAGCGTGATCCGGTCCGCATCCTTATGGGATTTGGAGGTTCCCACATCAATATCGCTGATCAGTGCTCCAAGCATTCCCGTTCCTGCTGCAAGTATCATCCCGTGAACTGTGGACGGCTGCGTTACGGCCAGTACCGTTCCAAGTCCCACTGCTGCGTGTGTTTTTCCTGTCATAATTCTCCCCTTATTGAAAAAATCTGACGCATCCAAAGCAGATATTTCCCTCCGCTTCCCTGCATCCTTATAAACGAATAAGGCAGCTGTCAGCCTCCCCTTTACTGACAGCTGCCTCTACGAAACAGCATTATATCACACAAAAAAACACTATTCTATCTAAATTCTTCGCACTCTCTTACACGTCCCGTTTAAACGGAATATACCTCACAAACGTACCAGTTAATCGGACCAGTTCATACGTCCGTAGCGAAGCGCAATACCATGAATCTCTTTCTGAAGCTTCACAGTCAGCTCCCTTTTGCGGATCCTCCATTTCCAGTTCTTTCCTACTGTGGAAGGCTGATTCATTCTACTGCTGTTATCCAGCCCCATGTAATCCTGCATGGGGATCACGCAGAGCTTTGCGCTGCTTCTCATAACCAGGCTGATAAAGCATTTATACAGATCCTTGTCCGGTGTACAACTGTCACAGAGATAATCTCTGGCAAGCTTACGCTCTTTTGCAGTAATGCTCTTCCACCATCCGGCAATGGTCTCATTATCATGAGTTCCTGTGTATGCCACACTGTTCTCCGGATAGTTATGCGGAAGATAATCATTGGCACATCCGGAATCTCTGGAATCAAAAGCGAACTCCAGAACCTTCATTCCCGGAAATCCGCTGTCATGGACAAGCTGACGAACAGAATCTGTCACATAACCAAGATCCTCGGCAATAACCTGCTTCCATCCAAGAGCCTGCTCTACCTTGCGGAACAGATCGATCCCAGGACCTTTTTCCCAGTGACCGCTAATAGCATTTTCCGCACCGTACGGAATGGAAAAATACTCATCAAAGCCACGGAAATGGTCGATCCTTACCACATCATAAAGGCGGAATACATAGCTCAGTCTGGAGATCCACCACTGATATCCTGTATTTCTGTGATAATCCCAGCAATACAGTGGATTTCCCCAGAGCTGTCCTGTTGCGGAAAATCCGTCCGGCGGACATCCGGCTACAGCCACCGGCACATTCTCCTCATCCAGCTGGAAAAGCTCCGGATGAGCCCAGGTATCTGCACTGTCCATAGCTACATAGATCGGGATATCTCCGATGATCTGGATACCTTTTTCGTTGGCATATTTTTTCAGTTTCATCCACTGTTCATAGAATTTGAACTGCATATACTGCTGGAATTCAATATCAAAATATAATTCTCTACGATAGTAATCCATGGCATTTGCCCAGCGAAGGCGGATATCCTCTGCCCATTTTGTCCACTCAACACCGCCGAACTGATCCTTTACTGCCATAAAAAGTGCATAGTCGGAAAGCCACCAGCTGTTTTCTGCAACAAATTTCTGATAATCCGGATTCTCGCTGATGTTACTGTTTTCATAGGCTTTGCGGAGAAGCTTGTAACGGCCTTTGTAGATTTTCTCATAGTCTACACTGTCTGCTCTTCTTCCCCAGCTGACCTTATCACAGTCCTCCTTTGTAAGGACACCTTCTTCCACCAGTGCCTTCAGGCTGATAAAATACGGATTTCCCGCAAAAGTGGAGAAGGACTGGTACGGAGAATCTCCGTAACTGGTAGGTCCCAGCGGAAGGATCTGCCAGTAGCTCTGTCCCGCTTCCTTCAGCCAGTCCACAAAATCATAGGCACTCTTTGAAAAACATCCGATGCCGTACTCTGACGGCAGGCTTGTGATCGGCATCAGAATGCCGGCTGCTCTTTTATCCATATCTTTTCTCTCCTTATGTTGAGCCCTGCATCTCAGAGCATCTTATCTATTATCCTCTCACGGATGCATATTCATATAATTTACGCAATCGTTTGCGTAAATTATACGTTTATTTTGCATGAAGTGCAATGGCTTTTTGTCTTTTCTACCTTTCTTACAATTTTTACATCCTGATTTTGTGCAGTTTTTCATTATGTCAAACAGAAATCTGCCTGCACTTCACTGCATGATTCTCTGCACACCTGATTTTACGCAATTTCATGCAATTTTCTATGCAATATGTTTGACAGTATCCTTGTTATGAACTACAATATATCTATCAAACTGAGATATTAAAAAGCCAGATCAGATACATACTTCCGCTTTGATCCGGCATATCCGTAAGGAGGCAAACTTATGGCAGTAACCATCAAGGATGTGGCAGCTCTGGCCGGGGTGTCCCCGTCCACCGTTTCCAGAACCTGCAAAAACAATCCATCTATCAGTGAAGAAACCAAGGAACGTGTACGCAGAGCCATGGCGGAGCTTGGCTATGAGCCGAATTTCCAGGCCAGCAACCTGGCAGCACAGATTTCCCGCTCCATCGGTATCATCCTGCCTCCGTCCCCAAAGGAGACATACGAGAATTCCTTTTATCTTGAGACGATCCGGGGAATCAGCCACTACTGTAACGCACATCAATATATCAGCACCATTGTTACCGGTCAGAATGAAGAAGAAATCCTGACTGCGGTACGTTCCATGTCCAGAAGCGGTAAGGTTGACGGATTTATCGTTCTTTATTCCCGTGTGAATGATCCTGTTATTGATTTTCTTTTCAGTGAGGGACTTCTCTATATCCTGATCGGAAAACCGGCACAATACACCAATCATACGATCTACATCGATAATGACAACCTTCTGGCCGGACAGGAGGCAACGGAGTATCTTTATGCTCTGGGCCACCGGAAGATCGCTTATCTGGGTGTAGATAATTCCCTGGTCTTTTCCGCAGACCGTAAAACCGGCTACATGACTGCGCTGATCAGTCACGGATTAACCGTACAGCCTGAATACTGTATAGAGGTTCCGGCAGCTTCCCAGGATGAGTTTCAGGAGCTTCGAAAGCTGCTTTTAAGCGAGGATCGTCCTACAGCTGTGCTTGTCAGTGATGACATTCTGGCGCTTTCTCTGGAAAGGATCTGTATGGAAGCAGATATCTCCATACCGGAGGATCTGTCCATTCTTTCCTTTAACAATTCACTTTTTGCCAGACTGACTTCGCCACAGCTGACCTCCATTGATATCAATTCCGGGCAGCTTGGAATGGAAGCGGCTACGCAGATGATCAGTCATATCGAAAATCCGAGCCTTCCGGCCACAAAGATCATTGTGCCTCATCAGCTGATCGAGAGGGACAGCTGTCGGAGGATCTGATCTGCTTTCAAACAAAAAACAGGTATCTTCTCTGCTGACTGTATATTGACCACCACTTATCGATCTGACATTGGTGGTCGATCTACCGCCCGGCAAAAAGATACCTTTTTTCATTTTTATAGTGTTTTTTTATAATTCTTTCTCATAACACCAGTACATATGTCCCCAGAGTTCACACTCTCCCACATTCTCAAAATTCAGCTTATCATAAGAGCGGAGTGCTTTTACATTGTCCTTCGCAACAAGGAGATGTACAGCTTGATAACCCCGATTCTTCAGTTCTTCCATTACACCCTCAAGAAGCTTCCGGGCAATTCCCTGGTTCTGGAATTCCCGGCGTACTCCCACCCGGGAGACCTCCGCTGACGGCACCATGGTTTCTGACCAGCATGTGAGACATTCCACATTTGGATCATCATCAATGGAGATCACACCTGCGATATTTCCTGCATTGTCCCGCATACAGAACAGCGCATCTCTGGAAAAATCAAATTCCACTTCTTTTTCTGAAGGGTAATCTTCTGTCCACACACAATAGGGCGTCCCCAGCAGCGAACGGTACAGCTTCAGAACTGTATCTGCTTCTTCTCTTTTTACACGCTCGAAATTCATTTTTTATCTTTTCTCCTCACACTATCTTAGCAATTTGATATTCACAGCTTTCAGTCCTGGATTTCTTCGGAAAATACATTCTTTTTCTGCCCGGATCTCGCCAGTATCAGGATCACAGCAACTGTAATGATCTCTGAACTCAGGAAGAAACTCCACACACCATTGATCCCAAATAATCCGGAAATAGCTTTTTCCCAGGACCGTCAAATCTGCAATCTGCACCATGTCCTTTCCTGATTCTGGTTTTCATCCCATTTATCATTTAATCCAACGCAAAAAAGCTTCCCTTTTTGTTACTGATAATAACATCTTCCGCTACACCCCGCCGGAAACACTGTCCGTTTTAACGTATATTTAAATTCCCTCTCATTTTCTGTAGCGTCCAGAATTTCCAGCGCTTTTCGCAGGTTCCGGATATCTTTTTCCATATAGTTCACATAGTTTCCCCGGCCAACCAGCTTCAGGTGCGTGATCCCTGCCTGCTTCAGCTGATACAGTGCGCACAGGCCACAGCCGGTCTCGCCGCAGAGATATCCGGTTTCATCATATGATTCCGGAGCTGGTTCCTGATCCCACGCCTGCTCCTGAAGAGCCTTTATTTTTTCCGGAACAGCCTCACCATTCCGTACAGTTCCCAGCCAATAGGGCACCCTGCAAAGATATCCCAGCTCATCACAGTGAAGAGAATTACAGAAAGCTCCTGTAAACTGACACATTTCATTCAGCACAAAGGCCTCGAACTCCATTCCCTCCTCCTGCCGGATCCCGGCCTGTTTCTCCACCTCTCTCTGAGATGCAATAACAGACTGCATATCCCGGAACGTGTTTTTCCGATGAAAGATCAATCTCTTCAGAGGAAAGCGCCGGAACATCTTCAGCATTTCGCTGTTCACTTCCCCTGTCTCTCCGCTGAGATGGATCTCACAGGAAATCCCCCTGTTTTTCAGATAAACAAGAAGCGCCGGATCTGCAATGATATAGCTTCGAAATCCAATTTCCATGCACTTCTCTATGATATCTCCGATCTCCAGATATTGTTTCGGCAGATAATACAGGGAATTGAAGGTGAGATGCACCGGCTTTTTATATTTTTTCACCATCTGGGAAAGGATCTCCAGCTCACTGTATGCTCCAAGCTGAACATTGCAGCAGAGAACCTCCCTGCGATTTAACGGCATTACTGTGCCGTATTTTTCCGCCCAGGAAAATGGTACATAGCCACAGAAAAATTCATCTGCTCCTGCCTGCACAAAACGTTCATATTCATCTATGGAGCCTAACCCGGCTGTTATTTTCATACCGTTATCCATGTCCTGTTCCTTTTTTTGAAATGTATTTTTGTCAAACAGATATTCGCGATCTACCTTCGCAGCCTGCTCATCACCTGTCATATATTAACAACAATACGATCCGGCTTTGTGCCTTTTATATTTTTCCACATTTCAGGTATCTCCGGAAATGTTTTATCCACACCAAACAGGGAGTTATACCGCCCTGTCATGTGTAAATGTTCCGGATAAAGAAGTGCGTATTTTTCACAAAATTTCGGACAGTGCTCCGCAAGCTGCTGTGTACCACGATCCCCAGTGGTGCACAAAGCATACAATGGACAGTACTGAGAAGTGTTTGTCTGATAAAAAGGCAGATGCAGACTGTTTTTTCCCGGTGGAAGCTCCTGTGGATATCCGCAGGACTCCCACTCGTATCTGTGGATATGAAATTCTTCTGCCAGGAAATCCCGGTAAAACCCCGCATTCAGGCTGTTTTGCTGAAATAATAAGGTATCACCGGATTTATATTTCATTCGCGGATCCTTTTTTCGTTTATTGAGCAATGTCCCAAGAACAGGACGCAGGCGGAATGTTTTTCCACAGAGCATTTCCATCATGGCCCAGTCATTGACTACGATTTCCACATTCACCCCATGAATACAACACCAGTTATCCACCTTTTCCAGAAGCTTTCCCACAGACGAAAGCATAAATTCCCGGATATAAGAAAATTCCAGTGTGATCTCCAACCCTTCAGAATATATTTTATCCATAATAGAAAAAAGCTGCACTTCTGTCGGAAACAGATTATGGCAGAACTGATTTCCAATATAAAATCTGTCCGGTATCCGGCCTGCAAAATAACTGTGAGTGAGATAATTCTTCTGCCAGTAAGATGCCAGAAAAGCCTGCAGCGGCTGGCACAGATATTCTTCATACAGGGAAGTGCAGTTTAATTCCAGGGCAAACTCTGTATTATCCAAAAGCTTTAATTCTTCTTCACCCATTGTATCCTGTGGATTTCCGGAAGCCTTTTCACTTTCTCTGAAAAACCACTGCTTCTTCTGTTCTTCCAGACTCCTGCAGTGCACCTCATCCAACTCTGCAGGATAACCGGTCAGTGTCTTCGCCAGCTCTGCATCGTCTCCATCCAGCTTCAGACGGATATATCTGTTGTACTCTCCGACCAGACGCCGACCCTCCTGTACATAGTCCTTCTGTTCTGCTCTCACAAAATATTCCCTGTAAAAATATTTTCCGTTTTTCTTTTCAACTGGCTGTTGATCCTGCAGGCATTGCTCCTCTGCTGCACTCATCCCAAACCTCCGGATCTCCACTCTCCTGTACCCGGCTTTTTTCATATCATAAAAACAGATCAGAAACTGCTCCGGTTCCGAACATTCCTCTGCCAGCCGAAACCGAAATCCATCTTCACCCAGCTCTGTGATCCGGATTTCTTTACTGTCCATAAAGCCGGACAGTAATCCAAATGGTATCATAGAGATCCTCATCAGGAAAGCTTCCTCCCTTCAGACAAAAAAGGAGATGCCATATGCTCCCATACAGCACCTCCCACTGTTCCTTCTTATTTCACTTCTACTAATTCAATTCTGAAATTCAGCTCTTTACCTGCCATCTCATGATTAGCATCGAAAGTAATGGTTTTTTCATCTTTTGCGTTAACTTTAACCGGGAACGGCTGACCATACTGATTGGAGAGGTATACCTGCTGTCCTACAGTAAGATCCTCAGCACCCGGAAGCTGTTCAATCTCAAGTGTAAAAATTGCGCTCGGATCCGGCATTCCGTAAGCTTCTTCCGGCATCAGATGAACATCTACCACCTGACCAACCTCCATATTTGCAACTGCCGCATCAAAGCCTTTGATCATCTGTCCTGCTCCGCAGATGAATTCCAGTGGCTCGCCACGGTCATAAGAAGAATCGAACTGTGTTCCATCATTAAAAGTTCCTCTGTAATGGGTACGGCAGGTTTTTCCAACGTTAGGACCTGTAATAGCCGGCTGGGAACCACATCCGCCGCCACAGTTTCCACAGGAATGTCCTTCCTCATGGCCGCCGCAGGAGTGTCCATCCTCATGGCTTCCGCAGGAATGTCCATCCTCATGATGGTGATGATCACAATTCACACCTGTGGATACCAGCTCGCCCTTCAGATAAGCATCCACAGCTGCATCTACGTCACCCTGTGCTCCGGAACATAACTCAACACCAGCCTCAGCAAGTGCTGTCTGAGCGCCGCCGCCGATTCCACCACAGATCAGAACACTGATACCCTGATCCGCAAGAAGTCCTGCAAGTGCACCATGTCCGGTGCCATTGGAGCTGATCACTTCACTGGAAATAACCTTGTTATCCTCCACCTCATATACCTTGAAAAACTCTGTTTTTCCAAAGTGCTGAAAAATGTTTCCATTATCGTATGTTGCTGCAATTTTCATTTGTAAAACCCTCCATTAATCAGATATGTATTGTATTAGTATATCGTGCAGACAGGATAAAAGCAAGGTTTAATCTCTCTGCCGGCTCTTGCTGTCATTCGATGAATCCAGTATAATAGAAGAATCTGTAAAAATAAACGATTTTTTAAATAAGAAGGTTTGAATTAAAATGAAATCATACGAAGAATTACTTTCAGATATTGAAGAAGACATGGAGCTCATGGGTTCCTCACACATTGTTTATTCCATGGAAGAGGACGACATTGTTACCGATTATGATTATCTTCCATCCGATTCCTGTACGATCTCCATTACCTTAAAGGAGCTTCAGGAAAAGCTTCAGCTGCAGATGCTCTATACAAAAGTTTCCGCTCATACAGCCGGAGCAGATAAAAATGCCCCGAAATTAGCTGTTGTTTTTCCGGGCATCGGATACACTGCTGACAAGCCGCTTCTGTACTATACCAGCCGCCTTGCCAGCAAACACGGCTACAAAATCCACACTGTATCCTATGGCACCCTCCCGGAAAATGTCAAAGGAGATCCTGAAAAAATAAAACAGGCCTTTGACCTTGCCCTGGAACAAACAGAACGCTCCTTAGGCAGCATCGACTGGAATTCCTATGGCAGCATTCTGTTTATTTCCAAAAGCATTGGTACAGTCATCTCCTCTGCCTATGCTTCCAGACACGATCTGACTGTAAAAAGTATCCTGTTTACACCTCTTGCAGAGACCTTTTCCCTCCCACTTGCCGGAAGCATTGCCTTCCACGGCACCGCAGATCCCTGGGCCGAAACCGATTCCATCCAGAAACTGGCAGCGCAGAAAGATGTACCTCTCTTTCTCACCCAAAACGCCAACCATTCTCTGGAAACCGGTGATGTACTGACGGATATCTTTATTCTAAAAACTACAATGGAGCGGGTCCAGCGTTTTATTTAACGCCGGTCCGCTTATTTTTCTCCACCCACTAAAAACTGAGGTGTCAGCTTATTCAGCTCACGATCCATGGAAGTTCTGGAAATATCACTGATGTCCTTCAGGGCAAACACTTTGGAAAAGCCGATCTCCATCATGTGATCCAGATCCCATGCCGGGCGCTTTTTATCACTCATAAACAGCTTACTGCTGAGCTCTTTCCCTGTTTCCGCATCTTCATGAGCATGGATACCTCTTCCGTATTTTTCCCACATGGCAGCATCATGTGCCTCGTAAATCTTTTTCTTTTCTTCATCATAAAGATGCAGATACCAGCAGGCGTCCGATACCAAAAGGCGTCCGCCTTTTTTCAGTACACGCAGCCACTCCTTGTAAGCCTTCTGTGGATCATCCAGCGTCCATGTGATATTTCTGCAGATAATCATATCAAATGTCTCATCCGGGAAATTCAGATTGTGGCAGTCCATAGTCATCAGATCTGCGGATAAACCTGCTGCCTTTACATTTTCCTTTGCTTCATGGATCATATTTTCAGTAATATCGATCCCGGTCACATGATGTCCTTCTTTTCCCAGCATAATTTCAAAAAATCCCGGCCCGCAGCCTACATCCAGTACTTCCAGATGTTCTTTTTCCGGCGCATACTCCAGAATCAGATTCTTCCAGTTTTCTGCTGTTTCACTTTTCAATTCTGCCTTGATCCCTTCGCTGTAAATGCCAGCTTCTCCTTCCCAGTACTCTTTGATCTTATCGTTTTGCATGTCACTTCTCCTTCTTTGTGGCTACTACAATAAATTTTTTTCCCTGATATCCGTATTTCCAGAAATCCATCGTCCATGGTCTGTTTAGCCAGCGGTTCTCTCTGATCTGGATCCTGGCAAAGCGTACCTTTTTTAATATCTGAAAGTCCGCTTCCGGACGCTTCTGCGATGTAAATGGCAGCTTTTCATAAATTCCACTGTTTTCCTTCACGTCAGATCCATATGTTTTTCTTTCTGTAACATAAATAAGAAAATCAGCAATTTTCATATGGATCTTATTTTTTAATGTGGATTCGATGGTACGATAGTCCCCATCAAAATAAATGATCCTTCCACCTGGTTTTAATACAGCCTTCCAGCGTCTGAAAGCTTTTTCCGGATCATATAATGTCCACACCGCATCTCTGGAAAGTATCACATCATAGCTTTGTTCCTGTTCCAATGGCAAAGTTACACCATCTTCCTCACAGATTTCCACCTGTTGATGATACTGTCGCATATTCCTTCTGGCTTTTTCTACCATTCCTGATGAACCATCTATCGCTTTTACATCATGTCCCAGACGCGCTGCTATGATGCTCATAAAACCCGGGCCGCAGCCCACTTCTAAAATACGAAGGGGCTCAGGTCCAAGAAGTCTTTTCAATTCTTTTGTCCAGTGAGATACCGTTCTTTTGTTACTCAATTGTTTTTGGATCATATCATCATAATCACCGGAATCTTCTGTCCATTTATTCTCGATTTTTTCAAACATTTTTTTTACTCCACTACATCCAGTGTTGCCCAGTTAATGCCTTCATAGGCAGTCGGTGCAAGCTCTACATTGGTCAGTCTGGTATTATTATAGATATAATCACGGTTCGGATAATACAGCGGCACTGTTACTGCCTGATCATTGATACGTGTAAGGATCTTATCGTATAATTCCGTACGTTTTTCTTCATCCTGTGTTTTTAATACTTCTCCGAGATCTTTGTTCAGCTCCTCATCGTACCAGTTTACTGCCTTTGCTCCATCTTCCGCATAGAACATTGATTTCAGGAAACCATGAGGCATCCAGGAGTCTTCATAGCTGCGGTAAATGCACAGATCGTAGTCTCTGGTGTTCCAGATTTCATCATAGTAAGCTGCAGATTCTTTTTCTACCAGTTCAACACCCACACCAACCTTCTCATATTCAGATTTCAGGTATTCACACAGTGACTTCCAGGAAGCATATTCTTCAGTCTGGAATACCAGTCTGAGGCTCAGTGGTTCTCCGTCTTTTTCTACAATACCATCTCCGTCTGTATCCTCATATCCTGCTTCCTTTAACAGTTCCTTTGCTTTATCCGGATCATATGGATAACCCTTGCTGTTTTCTTCTGTTACATAAGGAACTGTCGGAGACATAAGTCCGGTTGCCGGATTGCCGTAACCATCCAGCAGATCATTTACAATGCTTTCTTTATTTGTTGCATAATTCAGTGCCTGACGTACGTTTATATCCTGAAGCGCCGGTGTATCATAATTTTCGATCAGATAGTAAGAAAGTGTGGAAACCTGCTGTTCTGTCGATAAATTTTTATCTGCCTGGATAATACTGAAGCTTTCGGATGGAATATCCTGAAGATTCAGATCTGCCTCTCCACTCTGAAGTGCCATCACTCTGGCATCACCGTCTACCACCTGTTTCAGAACTACTTTATCAATATTTGGTTTCTCACCGTAATAATTAGGATTTGGTACCAGGACAACCTCCTGACCGCTTTCATAACTGTCGATCATCCACATTCCGGTACCCACTTCCTGACAAAATTCTCCGTCTTCATCCAGTGCACTTTCACAGGTGAAACGGAATGGTCTTGGATAGCTGAATTCGATCAGCAGTGTATAGCATGGTTCTGCGAACTTAAATTCTACAGTATAATCATCTACCTTTGTAACATTTTCCAGTTTGGCTGAAAAGTTACCGATCACATCCTGTTCCACCCATCTGTTATAATTCCACATCACATTGTCTGCATTAAACTCTGTGCCGTCCGAGAATTTCACATCTTTTCTTAAATGGAACGTATAGGTTGTGCCATCTTCGCTGATATCCCAAGATTCTGCCAATGCCGGTTTGATTTCTCCATTTTCTCCATAACGCACCAGTGGATCATAGATCATTTCATAAAGACGAAAGTCTGGACCACTTTTTATAGGGTCACAAAGTTCAGGAGTCAGATCAATGGATGTCATTGCCGTAACTACTTTTTCCTCTTTTGCCTGTACATTGACACCTGTCAGTAAAGTTGCCGCCACCATGCTCAATGCTATCAGTTTTGCTACACGTCTTTTCTTCATTTCTTCCTCTCCTTTGTTTGTTTTATATTTTACAGCATATGACATGCCGCAAAATGTCCTGTTTCAATTTCTGTCAATTCCGGTATATGCTCTCTGCATATATTTGTACATCTTCTGCACCGGTTCTGATATGGGCAGCCCTGTTCCGGAATGGTATCTGAAAATATTTTCTTTTCCTGCAATCCGATTCTTCGCATTTTCGGTTCTTTTACCGGAATAGAATCAAACAGATCTTTTGTATAAGGATGTACGGCAGTCTCCTTTAAGCTGTCCGTATGATCGATAAACTCGACCACGCGTCCCTGATACATAATAGCCACCTCTTTGCAGAGATATGGAACGTTGGACAGATCGTGAGTGATCAGTAAATAGGTCATCTCATATTTTTCCTGCAGCTCATTTAACAGATGCAGGATCTGCTTTCGTATGGAATAATCCAGACTGGATACCGGTTCATCACAGATCACAAGCTCCGGTCTTAATACCAATGCTCTCGCAA
Organism: Ruminococcus sp. AF46-10NS; assembly: GCF_003474435.1. GTDB lineage: Bacteria > Bacillota > Clostridia > Lachnospirales > Lachnospiraceae > Blautia_A. The sequence continues at coordinate 49,667 of NZ_QRNF01000015.1, read as the reverse complement.
TATTAGCTCTCTGACACTGACCTCCTGAAATCTGTCCAACATAACGGTTGCGGATATCCGGATCAAGCCCCGTCTGGATCAAAGCCTCCTTTACTCGCTCTTCATACTCACCCTCTTGCAGTTTTTCATGTAATTTCAAAATTTCCAAAATATTTTCTCCAATGGTATAACCGGGATCAAATACCCCGCTACTGCTTTGAAAGACCATCTGAAGATTCTTGCGATATGGACGAAACTGCTTTTCAGACAAATCCTGCATTTCCTGTCCCTGAAACCAGAATTTTCCATCTGTAGGTTTCTCCAGGCCGGCGATCAGCTTTCCGAATGTAGTTTTACCACTTCCACTTTCACCGATCAGAGCCATGGATGATCCTGCATGGATTTCCAGACTTACATCATCCACTGCCTTCACAATTTTTTTCTTGCCATAATATTTTTTTAAATGTTCTGTCTTTAGTAACGTACTCATACTTTTCCCCTATAAAACTGCATCCAACAGTTTTTTTGTATATGAATGCTGCGGATGATAAAAGATCTCTTCAACCGTTCCGTTTTCCACTATTTCGCCGTCTTTCATGATCGAAACATCATCTGCGATCTCTGCCACCACACCCAGATCATGCGTAATAAATAACACACCCAGATTTTCTTTCCTGGATAGCTGATAGATTTCTTCCAGGATCTGCTTCTGTACGGTTACATCCAAGGCTGTCGTCGGCTCATCTGCGATCAGATAATCCGGTTTCATGGACATGGCAATGGCGATCATAACACGTTGGCACATACCACCAGACAATTCGTAAGGTTTTTTCTTCATCAGTTCTTCCGGATCACGCAGATTCATCATCCGCAGACTTTCCAACGCTGCTTCCCTTGCCTGTTTTTTGCTCATTCTGCGATGTTTTCTCAGTCCTTCCAGAAGCAGTTGTTCAACTGTAAAAAGCGGATCAAGAGCAGCGGTCGGATCCTGAAAGATCATTCCGATCCTGTCTCCGTATAACTGTCGTTTTTCTTTTCCTGATAACTTCAGAAGACTCTTTTCGTTCAGTGTCACATCTCCGGATATCACCTTTCCGTTTCCTGCAAGCAGATTCATGATCGTCAGAGAGGTAACTGACTTGCCGCTTCCACTTTCTCCCACCAGAGCATGGATCCTTCCGCGTTTTACTTCCAGGCTGACATCTTTTACTGCATGAACCATTCCGTGAGAAGTCTGAAACTCCACATGTAGTCTTTTTACCTTTAGAACATCATTTTTGGGCTGTTCCATTCTGTATTCCCTCCCCCAGATAATTAAATGCCAGAACAATGATCATGATCAGTATGCCCGGATAAAACATCAGTCTTGGATAAGTCTGAATATAACTTCTACTGTCACTGAGCATGATCCCCCATTCCGGTGTCGGTGCCTGCACACCAAGACCGATAAAGGAAAAACCGGCAATTGACAGAATGATCGAACCGATTTCCATTGTTGCCAGTGCGATCACAGATGGCAGGATATTTCTCAATACATGCCTAAATATGATCCTTGCGTGGCCGCAGCCGCCGGCTTTTAGTGCGGTCATATAATTTTTATTTTTTTCCTGAAGTGTCAATGCTCGGGCAAGCCTTGCATATTCTGCCCAGGATACGACCGATAAGGACAGAATCAGATGAGCGCCGCTGGCTCCTACGGTTCCTGCAATGGCAAGTGCCACAATAAAGACCGGCATAGCCATAAATACATCAATGATCCTCATAATTATGGAATCGATTTTTCCACCTACATATCCGGCAAACAGTCCGATCGGCACCCCGACACATACGGTGATCAGAAGCACCGTAAAGCTATAGCTCAGTGAATACCGGCTGCCCCAGAGAAGTCTTGATAAAATACATCGTCCCAGCTGATCAGTACCTAAAGGATATGCCGCCGACGGATTCTTTAATTTTATCGAAACATCCACAAGCAGTGGATCATGCGGCGCCAGTACAGGTGCAAAAATAGCTGCCAATGCAAAAATTATGACCACCATCAATCCTATTTTTGTTTTCGGTGACCGGAATACCTGTTTCCAGTACAGATTCTGGATCATGCTTTTTTCTGTTTTCTGCTTTCTTCTGCTTCCCATTCTATGATCTCTCCTTTACTTTAACTGGATTCGCCGGTCAATCGCAGAATAGGCGATATCCACAAGAAAATTTAATACTACAATGCCAACAGCCAGAATAAAGATAAAGCATTGCAGCACCGGAGTGTCTTTTGAGATCACGGATTTCAATGCCAGATTTCCGATTCCCTGAATTGAAAAAATACTTTCTATCACAGCTGAGCCACAGAAAAAACCGATCACAATTGATACCAGACGTGTCAGCACAGGAATCAGAATATTTTTCAGACCATGACGCAAAATTACATTTACAGATGACAATCCCTTAGCTCTGCTGGCACGTATGTAATCCTGCTTCAGCACCTGTATCATATTGGTACGGATCAATCTCGTCATAATTCCAAAGAAACTGATATCCATGGCAAATGCCGCAAGAATCGGGATGCCTCCGGCATCTCCTCCGATCACGGAAATCACTTTTAGCTTTACTCCAAATATATAGAGCAGCATCAGACCGATCCAGAAAGACGGCATAGATACACTGAGGGACGACAAAATGCGAATGACTTTATCCAGAACTCTGTTTTCATAAATTGCCGACAAAATCCCGAGAGGGACTGATACGATCATCAACAATAAAAACGAAGTAACTGCCAGTTTAAATGTCTGTGGAAAATATCTTTTTAATTCCTCAAAAGCCGGTTTTCTGGTAGAATATGATTTTCCAAAATCGCCATGAAGTGCCTGATCCAGCCATTTCCCGTATTGTACCAGCACCGGCTGATCCAGTCCTTCCTCATGCCGTACTTCTTCTACCTGCTCCGGTGACGGATGCTCATATTTTTTCTCCGCCAGCACTCTGGCAGCATCACCTGCCGATATAAAACTCAGCATAAAAATAATAAATGTAACCGCCAGCACTACCGGAATCATAAATATAAAACGCTTTGCAATTACTTTTCCCATCTTCATCTCTCCTCATTTTTCATCTGTTTATTCGGTTAAAATAAAAAAAGCTGATATGATCCAGCATCATATCAGCACAAAAAACAAACCTCCACCTCAGGCAGAGCTTATTCCTTCTGTATCCCATCCGAATCAGAATTCTTCTATCAAAAAGGCAAGTCTCCTGACTCCAGTTCTTCCTACTTACCATCTTCCCGGATCTCTCCAGTGATATTTTGGTTTTCGTCCCTGTCACAGTAGCGGTGGCTGTTCTGGCATTTCACCAGATTCCTTATTAAGTACTTTGTACACCCTTCTGACTATTCAATTTTCATAGTTGCAACGAATAAGTACATAATATCATACTTTTCTTTTTATATAAATAGTTTTTCTGTCAAATATGAAATATCTGAACATTTCATATTAAAACCCGGATATTTTCCGCCTGTATATCATTATAGATCCTCAAGTAAATGACATTATGTATGAACAGTGACTTCTTTATATTTCCGTATAATGATCATATAACTTACGAATAATAAAACAGCTGCGCTGCTCCATGCACAGATCTCTGCATAGTATATTCCATCTTCACCAATCAGTTTTGGCAGTAGCAGCGCAACACTGACACGCATTATAAATTCTGCAATGCCGCTGGCAAGCGGAATCAAAGTATTACCCAGGCCCTGGATAGCAGAACGATACACATACAGCAGATACAGCACCCACAAAAAGACAGCCATAATAAACAAATACTTATATGCTATATCCAATACCTGTCGGGTCTGATCCGGTTCACCGGATACAAACAGGGACAGTACATTACGTCCAAACAGTACCATCATGCCGGAAATGAAAGCCGAAGTGAGCACTGCCATATAAGTGCCGCTGCGCACGCCTTTTCGAATCCTCTGATATTTCTTTGCACCAAGATTCTGGCCTACATAGGTTGTAATAGCATATCCATATGAAACGGCAGCCATCTCCAAAACCCCATACAGCTTGTTCGATGCCGTAAATCCCGCCACAAACAGAAAACCAAATCCATTGATCACATACTGTACCACAAGTCCTCCCACGGAGATGATCACATTCTGTATCGCAAGAGGAACCGCCAGTTCCAAAAGCCGCAGGCTCATAGAAGGCTGCCTGTAAAAATCCTTCTTTTCCAGGCGGATATCCGGAATTTTACGTAATACGATCAAACAGTACAAGGCTGAAAATCCCTGTGCGATAACGGTTGCCACTGCTGCTCCGACTATACCCCAGCCAAAAACCGCCACAAATAACAGATCCAGTCCCACATTGATCACTGCTGCCACTGTCATTGCGATCAACGGAGATCTGCTGTTTCCAAGTGCCCGAAGGATCGCTGCAAATATATTATAAGCAGCTATGATCGGGATTCCTGCAAAGATCAGCCGCAAATATAGCATTGTCAGATCAATGACATTATCCGGTGTCTGTAAAAATAAAAGAACATGATAAACTGTACCTTCACTTACTGCGAGTACGACCACAGACAGTAATGCTGTCATGATATAGCTTTTCGCTACTGCACATTTCAGATTTTCCTTTTCCCTTGCTCCATAATACTGAGATACAAGAATAGAAAAACCCTGTGTGATACCTGTCATGATCCCCAACACCAGCCATACCAGCCAATCACCGGCACCTACTGCCGCCAGTGCCTTAACTCCTACCACTTGTCCGACGATCATGGTGTCTGCCATTGTATAAAACTGCTGAAAAATATTTCCAAGCATCATTGGTATGGCAAAAGTTATGATCAGTTTTCCGGGAGATCCGGCAGTCATATCTTTTTCATTAGTTCCCATAAGAATCTCCTTTTCTTTTCATCCTTGACCGCTATTTTACAAGGGACTCTTACGAAACACAAGCCTATTTTTTCACAAAGTTTTTCTCATATTTTTGGTAGCTATTACAACTTTATAATCATTATTTTTAACGGATCATTTTTGCCACACCTATCTTAAAACTCTTTCTTCTTCATGGCGCTCATACTATACTTATACGAAGCAAAGCATATAAGCAGACTTAGCACAATAAGGGCAATCGCAATTTCAAAATCTCCTATTCCACCTATCATATGCAGAATACTTTCTTTTAATCCCAAGTTAGCCTTCACAAAAGATCCAATTGTATAACAAATCGCAAAAATAATTAAAATTGCGATTGGCAGCACAATTCGCCCTTTCTCTCCTTCGAACCTTATCCTGATCGCGATCATAATTCCCGCAATTGCCTGAAACACAAAAAATGTGATCAACTCCATTGCCAGCATTTCCGGATCAAACACCTCTTCAGGATTTATGAGTACCATAATTCCTGCACAGATCATTCCAATGCACCATCCACATACTGTCATGATAAAGGAAAAAATATATTTCTCTCTGACATATATTTTTTTATTTACGGGTAAAGAAAATAAATATGTGTAACCATGGCCATTTTCATCATAACTGATCGTATTACCTGAATATATCGCCAGAACAGATGGGATATACATTGCAATGAAAGCAGCTCCCGTTTTTCCCGTAAGTATAAAAAACAATGCTACAAACGCTAACACCAAAAAAAGATTACCACCTTGCCGAAAAAACAATCGAAAATCCTTTTCCAAAAGCCCTCTGATTCCTTTCATCATCTTTCGCCTCCTGTCAACATCAGGATCACCTGATCGAGTGATCCGCTCTCTACTACGATTTCCGGATAATTTTCTATATAATACTGCTTCTCGTTCGTCAGACAGGCAACTCCAAAAAACTCTTTTTTCTCTTTCAAAAGATACCTTTTATCCACTGCCTGATATTGTTCCTCACTGACCTTCAACACTGCATATTTTTCAAGAATCATATCCATCTCTTCATGAAGTATGATCTTTCCTTTATGTATCACATAAATGTCATCACACAGATGTTCTAGGTCCGAAGAAATATGTGAGCTGATCAGGATACTTCTCTCCGGCTCTTCTTCCATATACTCTCTTAAAATATCCAGCATCCTTTCCCTCGCTCCGACATCAAGCCCTGCTGTCGGCTCATCCAGCATCAGAAATTCTGCCTGATGTGTCAATGCAATGATCAGATTCAGCTTTGCTTTCATTCCTGTTGAGTACTCTTTTATAAATTTATCCAACGGAATCTGATATTCTTCACACATCTGATGAAATTTTTCTGCTTCAAACTTTGGATACAATTTGGCAAGGACTGCCTCAACATCTTTCCCTTTCAAGTATCCACTGAATCCGGTTTCTGCCAGGACAACTCCCAGCTCTTCTTTCTCTTTTTCACTTAACTCTTCCGGTATTTTTCCCAGGATCTTTATCTCACCGGCATCATAAGAAATGAGTCCGAGCACTGCCTTGAACAAAGTACTCTTACCGGCTCCGTTCTCTCCAACCAGACCAGTGATTCTTCCTTTTTCTACATTTAACGAACAGTCTAACTGAAATTCACCGTAGCTTTTCTTTACTCCTTTAATCTCCAACATAATCATTCATCCTCCATGATGAGTTCAAACAACGAACGGATCTCTTCCTCTTTCATTCCGCAGCGCCTTCCCTTCTGAATTGCTGCTTCCAGATCCGCCTCAACCTCTTTCCTGCGCTCTTCTTCCATCAGCTGTGTATTCGAAGCCGCTACATACGTTCCTTTCCCATGAACTGTGACTGTCATGCCCTCTGCTTCCAGATTGTCATATGCTTTCTTCACAGTAAGTGCACTGATCTTCAGTTCCTTTGCCATTGTTCTCACGGACGGCAATATATCATTTTCTTTTAACTCTCCGGAGATGATCTGCGCCTTGATCTGCTCCATGATCTGCTCATAAATTGGTACCATCGATGTATTATTGATTATAATCTTCATATGTTCCCTCCTGTTGTAAACAGTATATAACAGTATAATACTGTTGTCAACTGTTATATACTGTTTTGCAGTAGTTGACTGCCGGGATTCTGTCATCTGCCATTAGAAGGTATGGGAAGTCTTAGTCATTTACTTTTCATGATCATTAATTTTTATTTGTTACGCAAAATGTATTGACTTTATAGACCGATTAGTCTATTTTGTAAATAGCTACAACAAAAATCTTCTTGGAGAAATATATGACGAAAGCTATCAATAATTATGATAAAACAAAAATTTCAATGGCACATGTTTTCCTGCAATATGATCAGGCTACAATGATACATAAATATTCATTAGATTACAATTCTGACTGGTTATATATTACTTTTATTAACCGTACCTATCGTATTAACCGAAAAACGGGAAGTGTTCAGTGGTCAGATAATGATTTTGAAACAGTTCATGAAGCCAATCATAATGAAGCAATGACTATTTATGATGTTTTATGTTATTCAAAGGATAGATGCCATCTGTCACATGAATTTGTAAATATAAACAGCCTTTCCTCTGTCCGAACAGGAAATCTCTCACCGAACAGAGGATTTTTTCAGAATACCGCTGACTTTTTTAACGGAAAAACCGTTGAATTGCGTAATGCCTGTATATCACTTTCCGGAAAGGAACTGGAAAAAGGAGATGTTGCTTTTAAATTAAATCTTTTTCCTTTTTTGCCGATTATCATCCGTTTCTGGGAAGCTGATGACGAGTTCCCGGCAAGTCTTCAAATTCTTGCAGATAGGAATACTTTAGATTACATGCATTATGAAACGCTTATGTTTGCACTTACACATCTGTTTTCCAGACTGAAGGAGGAAATGCGAATTGAAAAAGGGTGAAGAATCCAGACAACGCCTGATCGAGTGTGCTGCTGAATTATTTTGGAAAAATGGGTATTCTGCTACTGGAATCAGCGAAATCCTCAAACAAACAGACCTTCCAAAAGGATCTTTTTATTTTTATTTCAAAAGCAAGGATGACCTGGCAACAGCGGTAACGGAATACTATCAAAAAATCTTACTGGAACAATTTCAAAATAGTTCTCAGGGAAATGACTGGGAAAGTTTTATTGAAGAAATCTTTGATTTTTTATCTGAAAGGACAAATGGACAAACATTTGCAGGCTGCCCGTATGCGGTGATGGGCATGGAAACAGCACTTAGCAAGCCTGCAGTTGCATCTGTATTTATGGAAGGACTGAAAAAATTTGAGCAGATTTTTCAGGAAGTATTGTTATACTCCGGATTGTCTCCAGATCATGCAAAAATTCTTTCTCAGCGCATGCTTTCTATCTATCAGGGATATTTTCTTCTTGGACGAATTAGCGATGATACTTCTTATTTGAAAAATGCAAAAAAAAATATGATTGAAATGTACCGGGAATACCGGGCATTTCATGGAATCTGAGAGGAACTTACATGAGTACGGTAATTCGGGCTTGTAACTGCCCAATCGCAGTAACGGCTTTCACTCCGTATTATTCAATTTCGTCAGTCCAATGCTATAAAGCTCTGCACCCTCTTGATAGCGCACAAATTTCTTTGCTATTTTCTTTGTTTTCTCTACATCTTTACGTGCATATCCCATACACCGCACCTCCCTTTTTGCATAAAAAAAGCAGCTAACCTATTTTTCATAGACTAACTGCTCGTGTTTTAGTTCCATATTCTATTTTAATTTACTGAAACGTCTTCTGTTTGACTTAACTGTTTATGAATATCACGTCCACCATACATAATTCGCACTACATATACTATTTCAGTTTCATCATCTGTTTTGTAAAATACCAGATAATTATCCACCGGAAAGAATCGAAGTCCTCTGCTGTGCCACGGTTCTTCCTCATAGAGCCGATTTCTGTTCGGCATAGTATCCAGCTTCCGAATTGCCGTCATAATCCGCTCTGTCTGTCCTGCAGCATTCTCTGGGGCTAACAGTTCCTCTGAAATATATCTGAAAATATTTCGCAGATCTTTCTTTGCTCCTGCTGTATACATCACTTTATATTTCATATACCAAATTCCCGTTTCATTTCTGCTTCAACTTCATCTGCTGAATACACTCTGCCAGCCTTAATATCTTCCATGCCTTTTTCTATTTCTGCATTGAACTGTTCCTTTGTCAGAGAGCCATATGCCACAGGCTCCTCATAAGCTGGAAGTTTCATCTCAAAAGGAATTCCTCTCTGGAGCACAATCTGTCTCAGAAACATTCCTACTGCATTGGACATTGGAATTCCAAGTCGATCAAGCACCTGCTCTGCCTGTTCTTTTACTTCAGGTTCGACACGTGCAAATACATTTGCTGTTCTTGCCATAGATATCGCCTCCTCTTTTTTCTTCATTATATCTTGTTTGATTGCAAGTTGCAAGCGATTCGCAATCTGTTTTCGTAATTTCATACACCGGCAGACGGCAGGTGGCAGATAGGGTATCTATAAAAATTTGTATTTGCTTCAATGACTCTGCCACCCATCATTCTTTTAACAGAATACTGTTTTCCTGTTTTTCATTTACTCGATACTCCAACTCATTCTTCATCCGGCTTCTTACATCACACATGGTTCTTATGTAATAAAGAATAGTACGAGCATTTTTAATTTTATCAGCTATCATAATTCTGTATGCCTCCTTCTTCCATGAGATTACAGCAAACGTAGTAGTAATGTCTATCAAAAGGCTTTTACATATTAGATAAAAGCATGTAAAATTTCTTTTACATAGCTTAATTGCGGTCTATTTAGCTTGTTTCTTGACTACTCAGGAAAAATATTTCTACCCTCGCCCCACCTGTATTTTCAGAATTTGAAAGTTTAATACCTCCACCATATTTTTCAGCCACAGTTTTTGCAAAAATAGTCCCATCCCATAATGGGCTTCGCCATTTCTACTTGTGTCATCCATAAAAAACTGCTCTGTGCCATGCAATAATGCTTCTTTTGTAAATCCTGATCCGCTATCCTCCACAATGAATGTCAGCCGGCCATCCTGCTCCTTTGCGTCAATATAAATGATTCCATTTTCTTTTGTATGCTCCACTGCATTCTGAATCATATTCATTACGGCCCGGAACATTGGATCATAAGCAATCGTTACCTTTTTATCACTTTGTCCCGCCTTCCAATCTATTTTCTGGTGATAGATTTCTACCAGTCCGAGTGCCTGTTCCTTTATATCTGCGAAAAAATCTTCTAACCTCACCGTTGTATAGGTAACATCACTGCAATTCCATGATTTTGTGACATCTATCAACTGTTTTACATAACTTTGTATCTGTGTTGTGCCGTTCAAAACATAAGTGATATTATTCTTCTGTTCTGTGGTCAGTTCAGTCTCTGAAAGTAGTTCTGCATTTCCCCGTACAATCGTAAGAGGTGTTTTAATATCATGCGCCAAAGCAGACATCTGTTTTTTCTTTTCCTGCTCTGTTTTCCACTGCTTTTCTAAAGATTCTCGCAATGCATCTCGCATATCATCGATTGCCGATAAACAGTCATCAAACTCTTTGATACCGGAACAGGATGTCTCATATTCCAGATTTTGATCCTTTATTTGTCTGATTGCGTCTAATACAGGCTGCATCTGCTTTTTGATTCTTTTTCCAAAACGTATGGACGGAATGATGATAATCGCTACCGCTCCAATCACTGACATAATACTCATCACATTCTGTGGTCCTATAAAATGCTCCCTCAAAAAAGCTGAATGATATTGAGGTGTCAGGCGATATTGCAATACAACATATTCATTTTCCCTTACAATTACTTTATAAAAATATTTCCCGGATGCGTTTCCGTACTTTGCAACATTCCATGCTATCTGTTCGTATTGTTCTGACAGATCTCCACCTATTTTCTCTCCATTCTCTGAAAAGATTACATAATCACAAAGTGCAGGAATCATCTCAGCAGTTACTTTATCCGCACGTAAAATCGTATCATATGCTTCATTAATCTTTTGCTCTGCATAATTCGCCGGATAGATACAGCCCACACTAATCAAAAGGTACAGCAGCAGCCAAGCAACAATCACCAAACCTACTAATGATCCAAGCATGACCAGTACATATCTCATAAAAATCCAGCTGAGTGCATTGCTTCTCTTTACTCTTCCCATTTATATCCAATCCCCCAGACTGTTTTTATCGGTGTATAATCATAATCCGCAAATTTTGCTCTTATATTTTTGATATGCGTGATAATGGTACTGTCATTACTCTCACTGTCAAAACCAAAGACCTCTTCTAAAATCTGTTCTTTCGAGAAAACCTGTCCCCTGTTTTTAGCCAGGAATTCACAAATTTCGTACTCCGCTTTCGTAAGAGGAAGTTCCTTATCATCAACCAATAGTTTCTTTTGAGATATTTGAATACAGACCCTCCCCAAAACCATCCGGACAGAATGTTCCCTGTGCTCTCTTCTAAGATGTGCATGAATCCTTGCCCGAAGTTCCATCACTCCAAATGGCTTTGAAATATAATCATCTGCTCCCAACGAAAGTCCGTTCACCAGACTTTTTTCCTCCGTTTTTGCGGTAAGAAACAAAATCGGACAATCCACAAGTGCCCTGATTCTTTTGCATAATTCAAAGCCGTCCATTCCAGGCATCATAATGTCAAGTAAAATCAGGTCATAACGATGTAATTCTTCCATATTAAGTTTCAGCGGATTACTTACTTTGGTAACCAGATGTCCATCCTTATTCAAAATGCTTTCTATCATTTCCAGAATTGCCGGTTCATCATCAACTGCCAGTATTTTTGCCATAGTTTCCCTCGATTCTATTCCGATATTCTGTTTCCTTCCCAGTGGTTTACCCACCAAAAATAGTATACCATACTAATCCCTGTAAATATTAAGCAACCTGGTATGAATGACAACCATTCACCTACACTAGTTTCTCCCAATACAGATTGCAGATAAGTATATGGTACTCTACCCGTCCAGCAGACAAATACATATTTCCACACATAATCTCCAAGTCCGGTAAGCATCAATGCACTAATTAGTCCTGATATAATCCCTGCTCCAATGGATACCCCTTTTCCAAACTGAAAAGCCAGAATCAGCTGCCACAGATAAAGTGGAACACTGCTTCCCCACAGCAGCAATGCTGCAAATATACATCCTTTCATGATTTCGATATCGCTTGATGCGATTCTTCCAAATCCAATTCCGAATATGATTGCTGTCAATAGGATAGAGCACAGACACAAAACCAGTAGCATCAACAGTTTCGATAAAAATGCTGCAGGTTTATCCGGTAAAGACAACAGATTTTGAAAATCACCTGCATTTTGTTCCTGTTCCATCACACTTGCTGTAAAAATTCCAATAAGTACCGGAAGTCCTGCTCCTATTGCCTGATAAAATGCAATCACTTTCATATTTTCATTCCATGGTGAAAAAAAGTAATATATTAAAAATATAACGCTGGTTATAATCGGAATCAGTAAGTGTGCCAGAATCACAGATGTTCCTTTCATCTTTCGCAAGTCTGCATTAAGAGATCTTCCAAGCATCTTACTTCACCTCTCTTCTCTCAAACCATTTCAAAAACAAAACCGTTGCAAGAACAAACCAGATCATTGAGAGGCAGATCCCCGGAACAATCACTCCCGTATTCAGAAAAGGATTCCCATCTTCTGCTGCAAGACCATTCGGTAAAATATGAAGCAACGGACACATCATTCGCATAGGGATTGCAGAAACAAGTACATACCAGATTCTGGTTTGTGATATCACCACACCGCTGACGGTAATAAATAGACAGACGAACAGGTTTACAATCATTCCAAAGCGTTCACTTAAAAATAAAGCTACCGGAATCTCCCATAACTCAGAAACCGTCAGAAACAATACTGCAATCAACGCTCCTCCAACTGGAACATGTGTCGTTAGAAGAAAGCCTCCAAGCGTTGCTCCTGCAAACACAATCACATTAGAAAACAAAATCATGTACCCAATATAAATAATTTTCCCCAGCAACAATTTTCTTCTGTCTGTGGGAATAGTCATTAAATGATAGTATTTTATCTTTTTCTCCTGCGCCACAGAAAGATAACAAAATAGAGCAATCATCCCTGGCAGCAAAAGTGTATACCACCAGTTCCAAACACTTTCTGCATAAGCATTTGTCATCCCAAGAGTAAATATAAATGCCATGACAAATGTAAGAAGAGGAAATCCCCAGATAAACTTTTTTCGCATGGTTCTTTTGGCTTTTTGATGTTCTGCTTTTATAATATTAACCATGGATTTCACCTGCTTTCCGGTTTTTTCTTACCACATTCATAAACAAATCTTCAAGATTATCTCCCTGCTTTAATGCTCCTTCGTATCCTAAGATTCCACCTGAAATAATCCCGACTTTATCTGCAAGTAACTGTACCTCCGAGAGAATATGACTGGAGAGAATTACAGTGATTCCCTGTTCCGGAAAAGACCGAATCAGCTCTCGTAATTCCTCGATACCTATTGGATCTAATCCATTCGTAGGTTCATCCAATATCAAAAGTTCCGGTTCTCCAAGCAATGCCATTGCAATGCCTAGTCTTTGCTTCATTCCCAAAGAAAACTGCCCTGCTTTCTTCTTTCCGGTATTTGTAAGTGATACAATCTGCAAGACCTCATCAATTCTGTTTTCATCTGTACCAAGCAATAATTGTCTTACTTTTAAATTCTCTCTGGCGGAAAGATTTTCATAAATAGGCGGATTTTCAATTAACGCTCCTATTTTTGATAAATCTTTCCTATCCAAAAGTTTTCCATCAAAGTAAATCTTTCCTGCAGTTGGTTTCATCATACCGGTCAGCATTTTCAATGTGGTAGATTTACCAGCGCCATTCGGTCCAAGCAGTCCATAAATCTGTCCCTTTTCGATATTAAGTGAAACATTATTTACCGCTTTCTGTTTTCTAAAATATTTACATAGATTTTGTGTCTGTAACATCATTTCCATCTTTACTATCCTTCCTTCTATATTTCATTTCTTACTGAAATATAACCTAACAGAAAAAAATAAAGATTTGATGAAGATTTATTCCCGTATGGAATAAACCATCAATTGAATATCATTATCAGAACTCGGCTTTCCACTGAAATCAGCAAAGCTGTTACAAATACGAAGTCCTAATTTACAGAATATCTCCGTGATTTCATCCAAACTATATAACCTTATAGGATTTCCTTCTTTCATTTCAGGCTTATAAAGTGCTTCTCCATACATATAGTCTACCTGCCCATTCCATAGGATTCTGACTCTTCAGTTCCTCGGTAACTCCATCCGCAATTCTCATTTGTGCTTCAATCAGCTCATACCATTCCTGTGCCTGTTCGTTAAGATCTGCCAGATAGCGATCCAGTTTTCCGGTCAACAAAAGATAAGAATACATCCCTGATTTATGTTTTTTCAGATATTGTTTCCGAAGTATTCCCCAGTAACCAATCGGTCGGTTTTCCTCCGGCAAGGCTAACATCGGCATGTAATAATCTCCCACCAGCACATAATCCAATCCATTGTTATCATCATGTATTATTTTTCTCTGTTCACTCATGTTCTTCTCCTCTATCAAATCTTCCTCTGCTCTCGCAGATACGCTTCAAATATACTTCTACGAATCAGTACTTTCTTCCCAATCTTATATACTGCTCCGGCTTCATGTGCCATACGAACTACGGGCTTGATTCCCAGTCTGTAATATTCACATGCCATATTATAGGTCACGTAGTCATGGCTCATAAATTCCAGATCTTCATCGTCAATCTCATCTGAAAACATCCATACATTACCGCTCATCCATCATTTCCTCCCTGCCTTTTCCTATCGCCGGTTCATGGAATCGTTCCAGATAAGTATCAAAAATATCCTTGTTAATCAGTACCGTTCCATCTATTCTGTAAATCGCACCTGCATCACTGGCAAGTTCCAAAAGTTTCTTATGGGAGATACTGTAAATGATTTCTGCCTGTTGATAGCGCAGATACTGTCGGCGTAATTTTCTAAGCTGCTCTGGTACTTCCTTCATACTTGTGATTGGTTTATAATTTTTATCCATGATATTTTCCTCCAAAATTAGATTCACTGTTTTACAGAAGTTGACTGCCGGGATATATTTTTGAGTACGAAAAAAAGCACCTCTCAGATTAAACTCTAAGAAGTGCTCTTGTTGTCATGCATATCAATCATTGATCCAGTGAATCAATTTTGATTTCATTCTCAAACCTGTGTCTTTCCACCTGAAATTCGTCATGCTTCATAACGATTCATTATTATCCCAAATTTTGTTGTCAAATTGTTGTCAAACGCAGTCTGACATCATGGTTTTAGACATTTAATATTTAATTTTAGTACAGCTTTGCACCTGCCGGAATATGGTTATCAACCATCAGAAGATGAAGTTTTTCTTCTCCCTCTTCCTCATGAATTGCAGATAACAGCATACCACAGGATTCAATTCCCATCATAGCTCTTGGAGGCAGATTTGTGATAGCGATCAGTGTCTTACCAACCAGTTCTTCTGGCTCGTAATAAGCGTGAATACCGCTTAAAATGGTACGATCTGTGCCTGTTCCGTCATCCAGAGTGAACTGTAACAGCTTCTTGGATTTCTTAACAGCTTCACATGCTTTTACCTTTACAGCTCTGAAATCTGATTTGCTGAAAGTATCGAAATCTACGAATTCCTCAAATAACGGCTCCACTTTTACCTTGGAGAAATCAATTACTTCTTCTTTCTCCGGTGCTGCTTCAGAAGTGCTGTTTGCTGGCTTGGAAGCTTTCTTATCAGCGTCCAGTGACTTCATTGTCGGGAACAGCAGTACGTCTCTGATTGCCTGGCTATCTGTCAGGAGCATAACGAGACGGTCGATTCCGTATCCGATACCACCTGTTGGCGGCATACCAATCTCCAGTGCATTCAGGAAGTCTTCATCTGTATGGTTTGCTTCCTCATCACCTGCGTCTGCAAGGGCATCCTGTGCTTTGAAACGTTCTCTCTGATCGATCGGGTCGTTGAGCTCGGAATATGCGTTACACATTTCCCATGTATTGATAAAGAGCTCGAAACGCTCTACCTTGTTCGGATCGGAAGGTTTCTTCTTGGTCAGCGGAGAGATCTCGATCGGATGATCCATGATAAATGTCGGCTGGATCAGCTCTTTCTCACAGTACTCCTCGAAGAAGAGGTTGATGATGTCACCCTTCTTATGACGATCCTCATACTCGATATGATGCTCGTCAGCAAGCTTCTTGGCTGCCTCATCATCTGCTACTTCGTCAAAGTCGATTCCTGCATATTTCTTGATGGCATCGTTCATGGTCAGACGTGCGAAAGGCTTTCCAAGATCGATCTCGATACCATTGTAGGAAATCTTTGTGGAACCGCAGACCTTCTCTGCAAGGTAACGGAACATGGACTCTGTCAGCTCCATCATTCCCTCATAATCAGTATATGCCTGATAAAGCTCCATCAGAGTGAACTCCGGATTGTGGCGGGTATCAACACCCTCGTTACGGAATACACGGCCGATCTCGTAAACTCTCTCAAGTCCGCCCACGATCAGTCTCTTAAGATAAAGCTCCAGGGAAATACGAAGCTTAACGTCTTCGTTCAGTGCGTTGTAATGTGTCTCAAACGGTCTTGCAGCTGCACCGCCTGCGTTGGAAACCAGCATTGGTGTTTCCACTTCCATGAAGTCACGTCCTGCAAGGAAATTACGGATTTCCTTAAGGATCTGGGAACGTTTGATGAATACCTTCTTACTGTCCTGGTTCATGATAAGATCCACATATCTCTGACGATAACGGGTATCTGTATCTGTCAGTCCGTGGAATTTCTCAGGAAGGATCTGTAAGCTCTTGGAAAGAAGAGTCATCTTCTCTGCATGAATGGAGATCTCACCTGTTCTTGTTCTGAAAGCAAATCCCTCCAGACCAAAAATATCACCGATATCAGATTTCTTGAAATCTGCATAGGAATCGGTTCCAATGGCGTCTCTTGCCACATAAACCTGAATGTTACCCTGTAAATCCTGGATATTGCAGAAAGAAGCTTTTCCCATTACACGCTTGAACATCATACGTCCTGCGATCGATACATGGATCGGGCTTGCGTCCATGATGCTTCTTCTTTCTTCATAATCCTTCTTCTGAGCCTCTTTTGTCTGCTCTTCATCAAGACCTGTTACATCAAGCTCCTTGCGGTCTCTGAGAAGCTCTGCCTCATGTGCTTCATAGAGATTTTTCACCTCAAGGGAATGATGTGTCTGATCAAATTTTGTGATCTGAAACGGGTCCCTGCCATTTGCCTGAAGGTCTGCCAGTTTGTCACGACGTACCTTAAGCAGCTGGTTTACATCCTGCTTCTTCTGCTCTGCCACTTGTCGGCCTCCTTAATCTACCAATCGTTTAGCGGATATTTGCAATCCGCATTCGCTACTTGCTCATAATTAAATAACTGTTTCACAGTTATATTATACGTTTCTCTGGATCTCAAGAACTTTGTATTTCATGATTCCGGACGGCATCTCAACCTCAACGATATCGTTGGTGTGTGCACCGATCAGTGCCTTGCCTACCGGAGACTCGTTGGAGATCTTGCCCTCAAGGCTGTTAGCCTCTGTGGAACCTACGATCTTCAGCTCCATGTCTTCCTCAAACTCATAATCATGAACCTTAACCTTGCAGCCTACGCTGATTCTGTCAAGATCAACTTCGTCCTCTACTACAACCTCGGCATTCTTAAGGATCTTCTCGATCTCCTCGATACGTGCCTCGATATCTCTCTGCTCGTCTTTTGCTGCATCGTACTCAGCGTTCTCAGAAAGGTCTCCCTGCTCTCTGGCCTCTTTGATCTTTCCTGCTACTTCTTTTCTCTTAACAACTTTCAGATCATGCAGCTCGTCTTCCAATTTTCTAAGTCCTGCGTATGTGAGTAAGTTCTTCTTTGCTTCTTCCATTTTGCCTTACTTCCTTTCAAAACCGTGCTGTTTTTCTGAAAAAATACAGCTTCGGATATTTCTGTTGCTACCATTCCCAAGAGCTCTTTTTTCTAAAAAAGGGCGTAAAAATCTCAGGATATTCACAATTCCTGTATTATACCGAAAAGCCCCAGTATTGTCAAGCATTCCACGTCGAAAAAAGGACCTCCTGAAACGCAGAAAAACCGCAGGAAATCATAAATTTCCACACGGTTTTCCAAGCATTTTTTCTTATCTTTCCAGAAGCATATCTGTAAGCTTTTTCAGCTCCTCATAGCTTGCAATATTATTGGATTCTCTCCGAATCCCGGCACTGTGGCGCATACCTGCTGTGTACCAGGCCACATGTTTACGCATCTCCCGGATCCCGATATATTCTCCCTTGATCTCAATCTGGTTTCGCGCATGACGCAAAATCATCTCACAGACTTCCTCCACAGAAGGTTTCGGCAGCTTTTCGCCGGTCCGGAAGTAGTGGTTCAGCTCCCGGAATATCCACGGATTTCCACGGACTGCGCGGCCGATCATCACTGCATCACAGCCAGTCTCTTTAAACATCTCCTCTGCTATTTCCGGGGAAACGATATCTCCGTTTCCGATCACAGGAATCGTCACAGCCTCTTTCACACGACGGATGGCATCCCAGTCAGCCTGCCCGGAATAGTACTGCTGCCTTGTTCTTCCATGAACTGCAATGGCCGCTGCCCCGGCGTCTTCCACACGCTTGGCGATCTCCACCACATCCACCGGTGTATTCTCGTCAAAACCGATCCTCACCTTCACAGTCACAGGTTTGGAAACTGCTCCTGAAACACTTCGTACGATCTGTTCAATGAGCCTTGGATTTTTCAGAAGTGCGGATCCCTCGCCATTGTTTACTACCTTCGGAACCGGGCATCCCATATTGATATCAAGAATGTCAAAAGGACGATCCTCGATGCTTTTTGCCACTTCTGCCATCAACTCCGGTTCACTGCCAAAAAGCTGCATGGACACCGGATGTTCTCCGGGGTCGATCTCCATCAGTGCTTCTGTATTTTTATTATGATAGGAAATGGCTTTTGCACTGACCATTTCCATGCAGATCAGTCCTGCTCCCTGCTCCTTGCAAAGTTTTCGGAATGCCAGATCTGTCACCCCTGCCATTGGTGCAAGCACAAAAGGATTCTCCATCTCCACATTTCCGATCTTCCACTGCATCTTCATGGATCAGTCCTCAACTGCATCTGCTTTTTTCTTAAGTTCCTCATCCGGGATATCCCCGAGGAAAAATACTTTATAATACATTTCCAGGGATTCCAGAAGATCTTTCTTATTGCGCTGGATCTCTTTGATCTTCAGTGCGCTTCCGATCTCATCAAAACGGCCGTCGGCCTCCAGTGCCTCTGTCTTAAACTGCAGATTTCCGTTCTCATCATATTCCAGTGTCAGGATTCCGCCTACATCCTCTGTAAAAAGCACACACATAATCTGCAGCTCCTGTTTTACTGCGTCCGGAAGGGATGCAAAATCCTGGTTAAAATAGTATTTCTGCTCATAAGAGCTTGCCCCACAAAGCACAATATTATCCTGATACATAAAATCTCCTCTACACATTAAATACAATTACTGTCCGAAAGCGTTTACTTCTGTCACTCCGAACACAGCTGTCTGCAGTTTCTGATGAAGCTGTAACTGACAGCAATTTCAACATCACTCTGCACAGTCCTGCATCTCTCATCTGTATTATAATCCGGTTTTATACATAGCTGTACAATCCGCGCACAGAAACTTCCCCGGAATTTACTTCCTCAATGCTTCCATCTGCACGCTCCACAAGAAGCTCGCCACCTGCGTTGATTCCCCGCGCAGTTCCCTCATATGGATCATTCTGATTCAGTACACGTACCGGCTGGTTCAGGTTTGCCAGCAGCTTCTCATAATCTGCCTTCAGCTCTGACAGATCTTCTGTCTGTACAAATCTCTCGTAATTTTCTTCGAAATGCTTCATCACAAGCCCGACTACTTCAGCCCTGTCAAAAACATGTCCGCTTTCCAGATACAGCGAAGTTGCCTTATCAGCCGTCTCTTCCGGAAAGCTGTCCATATTTACATTGATCCCGACACCAATGACAGCACAGCCGATCTTGTCCTGCTTCATGGTCATCTCTGTTAAGATACCGCAGATCTTTTTGCGGGAAACAACTACGTCATTGGGCCATTTAATTCCCACATCAAGCCCGAGATCTGCCACTGCCTGCGCAACGGAAAGTCCCATAACAAGGGTCATCATCGGAGCTTTCATCGGGGAAAATTCCGGACAGATGAGAATGCTCATGGTTATTGCACTGTCCGGTGGTGCACTCCAGCGTCTTGTGAAACGTCCGCGTCCTGCGGACTGATATTCTGCCACAAAAAGCTCACCATGTTTTGCGCCTTCTTCTTTCCAGGCACGTTTTCCCCAGAGATTGGTGGAATCAATTTCTCTTGCAAAATGGACGGTTTTGCCCGCCCATTTTGTATGTGTTGCCTGTGAAATTATTTCTTCATTAAATAAGTCTGACATTATTTCTCCGGCTCTCCCAATGTTGCAACGATCACAGCTTTGATTGTGTGCATACGGTTCTCAGCTTCGTCAAATACCTTAGACTGCGGAGACTCGAATACCTCATCTGTAACCTCCATGTCTGTAAGGTTAAAACGTTCGCCCATCTCTTTGCCGATCTTTGTCTTAAGGTCATGGAATGCCGGCAGACAATGAAGGAAGATTGCTTTCTCCCCTGCATTCTCCATTACATGTCTGGTAACTTTGTATGGTGTCAGGTCATGGATACGCTCTGTCCATACTTCGTCAGGCTCGCCCATGGATACCCATACATCTGTGTAAACAATATCTGCATCTTTTGTTCCGGCCTCAACATCTTCTGTAAGAGTGATGGTAGAACCTGCTTCTTTTGCCCACTGCTGGCACTGAGCTACAAGCTCGTCATTCGGGAAGTATTTTTTGTTGGTACATGCCACGAAATCAAGACCAAGTTTGGAGCATACGATCATCAGGGAATTACCCATGTTGTAGCGGGCATCACCCATGTATACAAGTTTCAGACCTTTCAGTTTGCCGAAATGCTCGCGTACTGTCAGCATATCTGCAAGCATCTGTGTCGGATGATACTCATTTGTCAGACCATTCCATACCGGAACACCTGCATGTTTCGCAAGTTCCTCAACAATATCCTGGCCGAATCCACGATACTCGATTCCCTCATACATTCTTCCAAGAACTCTTGCTGTGTCAGCGATGCTCTCTTTTTTTCCGATCTGGGACCTGTCGGATCAAGGTAAGTGGAACCCATTCCAAGATCATGAGCAGCTACCTCGAAAGAACATCGTGTTCTTGTACTTGTTTTTTCAAAAATCAGGCAATGTTCTTGCCTCTGTAATACTCATGAAGCTCTCCGGCTTTTTTCTTGGCTTTAAGATTTTCTGCAAGATCTATCATGTAAAGGATCTCTTCCGGTGTAAAGTCTTTCAGTGTCAGGAAATTTCTTCCTTTAAGATTCATAATATATCCTCCTCACGGCTGCAGATTTATTTCTGCTCTGCCGGTTTATCTGTCATAATTTCCTTCAGGGATGTTGCCAGCCCTGCGATGCCCTGTATCTCGGACGGAATGATGATCTTCGTTGCTTTGCCGTCGGCAACTTTTGTAAGTGCCTCCAGGCTTTTCAGTGTAAGAACAGACTCATCTGCGCCTGCTTCTTTTATCATGCGGAGTCCCTCTGCAGTTGCCTGCTGTACTTTGAGAACTGCCTGTGCCTGACCTTCTGCTTCTTTTATCATACGCTCCTTCTGTGCTTCAGCATGAAGGATAGCCGCCTGTTTCTCAGCCTCCGCGTCAAGGATCGCAGACTGTTTCTTTCCTTCTGCCACAAGGATAGTAGAACGCTTCTCACCTTCTGCTTTCAGGATAGCCTCTCGTCTCTCACGCTCAGCTTTCATCTGTTTCTCCATGGCATCCTGGATCGCGGCCGGAGGATGATGTTCTTAAGCTCAACACGGTTGACCTTGATTCCCCATGGATCTGTAGCTTCATCAAGGGAAGCTCTCATTCTGGTATTGATTACCTCACGGGATGTCAGTGTCTCATCCAGCTCCATATCACCGATGATGTTACGAAGTGTGGTAGCGGAAAGATTCTCGATCGCCATGATCGGATTCTCAACGCCATATGCATAAAGCTTCGGATCTGTAATCTGGAAAAATACTACAGTGTCGATCTGCATGGTTACGTTATCTTTTGTGATCACCGGCTGTGGTGGGAAATCCACAACCTGCTCTTTCAGGTTCACTCTTCTTGCAACACGCTCAATAAACGGAACCTTGAAATGGATACCTGTTCCCCATGTAGCCTTGTAAGCACCAAGTCTTTCCAGTACCACTGCGTAGGCCTGCGGTACGATACGGATGCAGGATGCCAGTATCCACAGAACAAGAACAATGACTACAAGCAAAACAATAATTCCACCCATAATTTTAGCCCTCCTTGCTAAGTTCTTTTACGATCAGCTTCACGCCGCGGATCTCTTCGATCTCGACAACTGCACCTGCCGGGATCTGAACTGAATCATCAGTCGCACGGGCAGTCCATTCGATATCATTGATCCGTACCTGCCCGGTCTGGGCCAGGTTGTTGATCTGCTGTATGACTACAGCTCTTTTTCCCAGAAGGCTCTCTGCATTGGTCTTCTCCACGCCCTTGTTCATGTAGCGGACCGCCAGAGGTCTGGTAAAGATCAGAAGCACCACGGAAACTCCGAAAAATAAAAGGAGCTGTACAACAATTCCCCCGCCAAGCCACGATGCAATGCACGCAATAAGAGCACCGCCTGCAAACCAGACAGTGGTAAGTCCTACTGTGATCGCCTCAATTACCAGTAAAATTGCCAGTATTCCAAGCCAGACTAAAGGTGTCATAAAACCCCTCCTCTCTTTTTTGAAAAAATTATTCTCTTCTCTGTCTTGCAGCTTCATACATCAGGATTCCCGATGCCATGGCAGCATTCAGGGATTCTACCTTGCCGCACATCGGGATCCGGATGAGACAGTCTGCTGCTTCTGCCGCCTGGTCTGTCAGGCCTTTTCCCTCGTTTCCGATAAAAAACGCTGTGCCGCCTTTATAAGATTCCTGATCGTAGGAGTTCTCACCTTTCAGATGAGCTGCAAAACTGCGGATTCCTTTTTCTTTCAGCTTCTTTTCTAATGATACCACATCTTCCACATATAGAAAAGGCATTCTGTAAATGGATCCCATAGTGGAACGGATCACTTTTGGATTGGTGATATCTACGCATGTTTTTGTGAGAAAAACACCGCTGACTCCTGCGCCTTCACCGGTTCGAAGAATGGTTCCTGCATTTCCCGGATCCTGCAGATCTTCGAGAACCATCACAAGTGGATTCCCGCCTGCAAGTACATCGTCTTCGCTCCAGGTCGGAAGCTTCAAAACGGTCAGAATTCCCTGTGGTGTCTTGGTGTCACACATCTGACGGAATACGGAATCCTTTACGATCTCGTACGGATATTTCTCCACCTGTGCCATCAGCTCTCCATCCTGGGAAAAGCTCTCTGAGACAAACACCTGTGAAACCCATTCTTCCGGTGCTTCCAGAAACATCTTTCTGCCTTCTGCCGCAAAAAGTCCCTGTTCTCTTCTGGCTTTCGCTCTCTGGTTCAGCTGCATGACATTTTTTATTTTTGCATTTGATACGCTGGTTATCATGTTTATATTTCTCCATTTCTGCTTATCCGTTTTTCCTGCATAAATGCCGATTCCGGGCAAAGCAGATTTTCACATTTCATTTTGCTGCCTGCTTACGAACGCAGTCCCTCAGAGCTTGCGTTCAGATCTTTATTCTTTCCAATGGCGATTACGGAACAATGCTCTGGAAGCGGTTCGGAAGGTTTCAGATCCACAGTAACATTCTCACCCTGTTTGATACCGATAATATTGATATGAAAACGCTCCCTGACATTAAGCTCTACGAGGCTTTTTCCGATCCAGGATTCCGGAATGGCAAACTCTGCTATGCTGAATTCCGAGGAAAGTTCAAACACATCCAGATATCCGCCGGACAGAAGATTTCTGGCCACACGCAGCCCCATGGACTGTTCCGGGTAGATAATTTTATCTGCACCGATTTTATCAAGAATGCGTCCATGAAGGGAATTCATGCTCTTCGCTACTACAAAAGGAACTCCCAGATCCTTGGCCTGCATTGTTGCAGAAATACTGGCCTCCAGGTTCTCGGCAACTGCAATGATCGCCACATCCACGTTCTGAACGCCCAGTGCCTTGAGAATCCCCGGCTCACGTACATCCGCTTTCACCGCGTAGGTTACTTTTTCGGAAATTTCTTCAATATTTTCTTCTTTGTCGTCAATGGCAAGAACGTCACAGTCTGACTCAGCAAGTGTCACTGCAAGAGTCATTCCGAACTGTCCCAGACCTATCACAGCAAATGATTTATTCTTCATTCTTTTCTCCTGTTTAACCGATCATAATATCCTCTTCACCCAGATGAGTGGTACTTCCCGGCATGTTGCGTACTTTTGCCACAACTGCTGTTCCCAGAGTCAGCGGTCCGATACGCCCCAGATACATAGTGAGGATCACGATCCATTTACCTGTCACATTTAACTGCGGTGTCAGTCCTCTGGAAAGTCCTACTGTTGCCTCTGCGGAAGTGATTTCATATAAAATATCTGCCAGATCTGCTTCCGGCATTACTGCTGATAAAAGAACCGACATAGTAAAAAGTATCAGCAAACTGGTTCCGGCAACAACCATTGCTGAACGGAGATAGCTCTCGCGAATCCTCCGACCGTAAACTTCCACGTCTTTTTTTCCCTGAAGGTACGCTACAATGGAAAGAATCAGAACCGCGATAGTCGTTGTCTTCACACCACCTGCTGTTCCCATAGGAGAACCACCGGTAAACATCCACAGCAGAGAGATGATCACTGTCGGTGTGGACAGCTGTGACTGATCTATCGTATAAAATCCAGCTGTACGTGTTGTCACTGACTGGAAAAAAGATGCCATGATCTTTGTTCCAAGTGGCTTGTCTGCCAGTGTAAGCGGATTTCCGGATTCAAAGATAAATACAAGCAGTGCTCCTGCAAATACCAGTATCCCAGTCATGGTAAGGACCAGTTTGCTCTGAAGGCGCAGCACCCGAAAAAATCTCCCCAGGGAAAGTTCTTTCTTTATGATCTTACGGAATTTATCCCAGAGATCCCACCATACAATAAATCCAAGTCCTGAAACAATGATCAGTCCGATCGTCGTAAGATTCACCAGTGGGCTGCTCACATAAGCAGCAAGACTTGTTTCTCCGAAAAGGTCGATTCCTGCATTGCAGAATGCAGATATTGCCAGAAACACTGCATGAGTCATACCTTTTTTCCATCCGAATTCCGGCACAAAGCAGATTGCATACAGAACCGCACCGATTCCTTCTGCCAGAAATACACATTTTACTACACTCCGCATGACCGAAACCACACCGCCCATCTCATCCAGGTTATAGGATTCTTTAATGATCCGGCGGTTTTTAAGAGAAATTTTTCTGCGGAGACTGATAAATATCATATTAGCCAGCGCAATTAATCCGATTCCACCGATCTGTATCAGACACAGTATAACAATTTTTCCAATGCAGCTCCACTGAGTTGCCATAACAACTGTAGTAAGACCTGTTACACATACACTGGTTGCCGCTGTAAAAACAGCATCCGGGAAGGTAACAGCCTGCCCGGGTGCACTGCAGAACGGCAGCCACAAAATAAGTCCGCCTACAAAAATCACCCCCGCAAAGCCGAGGGCAATTATTTGTGACGTATTCAGTTTATGCAATCCGTCTGAAACTTTTTTTAAGTTCATAAATATTATTTTCTGTAATTATGAGAAAGTGAATTACAAACCTCCCACATGTAGGAGTCTACATTCTTCTGCATTGCAAGAGCCTCATTGATGTCAAAATCGACAAACTCACCGTGGCGGTATCCTACTACACGGCTGCGTTTTCCGGCAACAAGAAGGTCTACTGCAAGAGCTCCCATCATGGACGCGTATACACGGTCCTTACATGTCGGGCTTCCACCACGCTGCATGTGGCCAAGAATAGTAGCTCGTGTCTCGATACCTGTTGCAGCCTCGATACGTTTAGCCATGGCTTCTGAATGACCGATACCCTCAGCATTTACGATAATGTGGTGTTTCTTGCCTTTCTTACGGCTCTCAACGATATTGTCAATAAGCTTCTGCTCGTCATAATCATATTTCTCCGGGATCAGGATATCCTCAGCACCGTTTGCGATACCGCACCATACTGCAAGGTATCCGGCGTTACGTCCCATAACCTCAATGATACTGCATCTCTCATGGGATGTGGATGTATCACGTACCTTGTCAATAGCTTCCATCGCTGTATTTACAGCTGTATCGAAACCGATCGTATACTCAGTACATGCGATATCAAGGTCGATAGTTCCCGGCAGACCAATGGTATTGATTCCAAGGTTCGCAAGTTTCTGAGCACCTGCGAAGGAACCATCTCCACCGATAACAACAAGGCCGTCGATTCCATGTTTTCTGCAGATTTCTGCAGCCTGCTGCTGTCCTTCCTCTGTTCTCATCTCTGCACATCTGGCAGTGTAAAGAATTGTTCCGCCTCGTTCAATCGTATCGGAAACATCTTTTGCTGTCATGTCCCTGATCTCTTCATTTAAGAGACCGCTGTATCCTTTATAGATTCCCTTTACGTTCAGTCCGCTGCTTAATCCTCTTCTGACAACAGCACGGATTGCAGCATTCATTCCAGGGGCATCACCGCCACTGGTCAAAACGCCGATCGTTTTGATTTTGTTCTCTGCCATATTGTTATCCTCCATCTTATGAAACAACCTATTGTAATACACATATTCGGATATAGTTTATAGCATTTTTATAAGTTTTTCAATACTCTCTCCACAATTTTAACATTGGAACTTCCATATTTTTCACACATGCGTTCCAGCCAGGAATCCTCGATATGAACCTGATATGCGGGAGGAAGTTTCTTCATGGCCTTGACATCCTTCAGATAGATGACTACTGTGCTGTTTCCTTTTGATTCCATCAGATCATCCACCAGGTCGGTTTCTGCTTTTGCGTAGTCTTCCCTGCTGTCAAACTGGATCCACAATTCACGCGGCATATCATCAAAAGAGCGGACTTTTTCCAGAATAAGCTTGCTGGCTTTGTCGTCCTCGGCAGATACTCTTCCCTGAATAAAAAGCTTCGCCTCTTCATTGATAAACATCTGGCATTTTTCGTAGTCACGCGGGAAAACTACGATCTCCACAGTTCCTACCAGATCTTCCAGTGTAAGGAATGCCATTACCTTATTATTCTTTGTATATTTTATCGTTTTATCCGTGATCATTCCGCCGACAATAACTTTCTGGTTATCATAAACCTCCGGAATTCCTGTCTCATCATCCGGCTGGAAATCCGAGGTTTTTGCGGAAATCATTTTTTCCATCATGCTGCGGTACTGTTCCAGAGGATGTCCGCTCAGGTAAATCCCAAGAACATCCTTTTCGAAGGCGAGGATCACATCATTCGTATACTCAGCGATTTGCGGCATACGGATCTCAAATTCTTTCTTATCTTCTTCTGATACAATATCAAAAAGACTCATCTGCCCTGCCATTGAATGTTTCTTATCCTGGTTAATACTGTCGATAATCTGCGGATAAACGAACATCTTCTGCTTCCGGTTTCCTTCCAGACAATCCAGTGCTCCAGCCTTGATCAGATTTTCCACAACTCTTTTGTTGATCTGATCAATATTACGCTCCACAAAAGTCTTCAGGGAAGTATATTCTCCATGTTCTTCCCTTTCTCTCACGATTCCTTCAATAACCGGACGGCCAATACTCTTAATGGCAGAAAGTGCATAGCGGATAGCTCCTTTATCAACAGAAAATCCATACATACCACGGTTAATATCCGGCGGCAGTATCTGGATTCCCATCTGGCGGCACACCGAAATATACTCTGCAACCTTGTTCGGCATTTCCACAACAGATGTCATCAGCGCAGCCATGAATTCCACAGGATAATAATATTTCAGATACGCAGTCTGATAGGAAACTACCGCATAAGCTGCTGCATGGGATTTATTAAATGCATACTTGGCAAAATCCGTCATCTCATCGTAGATTTTATTCGCGATCTCCTCGGAGATTCCATTGGCAATACATCCCGGAACCCCTTCTTCCACGTTACCGTAAACAAAATTCTGACGCTCTTTTGCCATGACAGAAGCTTTTTTCTTTGACATGGCACGACGCACAAGGTCACTTCGTCCAAGAGTATATCCGGCAAGATCCCGGACAATCTGCATAACCTGCTCCTGGTACACAATACAGCCGTAAGTCGGCTTCAGGATCGGCTCCATCTGCGGGCAGTCATAACGGATGGTATCCGGACGGTTTTTCCCCCGGATATACTGAGGAATAAAGTCCATAGGACCTGGGCGATACAGGGAAATTCCTGCGATCACGTCCTCAAGGCTCTGTGGTTTCAGCTCCTTCATGAAGTTTTTCATTCCTGAACTCTCAAGCTGGAACACACCGTCAGTACGCCCGGTTCCGAGAGAATCCAGAACTTTTTTATCATTGTAATCAATCTTCTGCATATCCAGAAGAACGCCGTTGCCTTTTTTCACCATTTTTACCGCATTCTGGATAACAGTCAGGGTACGCAGCCCCAGAAAATCCATTTTCAGAAGCCCCAGTTCTTCCAGTGTTGTCATGGTAAACTGAGTGACAATGGAACCATCCTGTGCTCTGGAAAGCGGCACATACTCTGACACATCTTTCTGGCTGATCACAACACCTGCGGCATGCATGGAAGTATGCCTCGGCAATCCTTCCAGACGCTTGGCCAGATCAATAAGGCGATGGATATCCTCCTGTTCCTCGTATGCTTTGCGTAACTCAGGATTCATTCCCAGTGCCTTATCAATCGTGATATTAAGCTCCTGTGGAATCATTTTCGCAATGCTATCCACCTGTGCATAAGGCATGTCCAGAACACGGCCAACATCACGAATAACACCTCGCGCTGCCAGCGTACCGAAGGTAACAATCTGAACCACACAATCGTCACCATATTTTCTTCTTACATAGTCGATAACTTCCTGTCTCCGTTCGAAACAGAAATCAACATCAATATCAGGCATGGATACTCGTTCCGGGTTCAGGAAACGCTCAAACAGCAGGTCATAGCGGATCGGGTCCAGCTGGGTGATTCCAAGTGTGTAGGCAACCAGACTTCCGGCTGCGGAACCTCGTCCCGGGCCGACCATGATATCATTATCTCTGGCATATTTAATAAAATCCCATACAATAAGAAAATAGTCCACATATCCCATATTTTTTATGGTAGTCAGCTCATAATCCAGACGCTTCTTCAGTTCCTCCGTTACCGGATGATACCGTTGTTCCAGTCCCTCGTGGCAAAGTTTGTTCAGATACTCCCATGAGGTAAGACCGTCCGGCACATCATATCTAGGCAGCTTGGTCACACCGAACTCAATCTCCACATGGCATCTTTCAGCAATCTTATGGGTATTTTCCAGAGCTTCCAGAGCATATGGAAAAAGCTCTGCCATCTCTTCCGGAGATTTTACATAATATTGTCCACCTTCATAGCGCATTCTGTTCTCATCTGTAAGTTTTTTTCCAGTCTGCAGACAGAGGAGCACATCGTGGGGCTCTGCATCCTCAGCCATAGTGTAATGCACATCGTTGGTAGCAACCAGATCGATTCCAGTCTCTCTGTGCATACGGAGAAGCTGCTGGTTTACATTCTGCTGCTCCGGAATCCCATGATCCTGAAGCTCCAGAAAAAAATTACCCTTTCCAAAAATATCCTGATATCGAAGTGCTGCAATCTTGGCATCCTCATACATGCCACGGACAAGATAGCGGGCTACCTCGCCGGCCAGACAGGCGCTTAACGCAATGATTCCCTCGTGATATTTTTCCAGAAGCTCAAGGTCTACACGGGGTTTATAATAAAAACCTTCCACAAACCCCCTGGACACTATCTTCATTAGATTATTGTAACCCTGATTGTTCTCAGCAAGAAGTACAAGATGATAATAACGGTCGTCTCCGCTTCCTACCTCTCTGTCAAAACGTGATCCGGGAGCCACATAAACCTCGCAGCCCAGGATCGGATTGATTCCGGCTTCTCTGGCAGCCCTGTAAAAATCGATCACACCATACATAACGCCGTGGTCTGTGATCGCCGCGCTGTCCATTCCCAATTCCTTCACCCTGGCCACATATTCTTTAATTTTGTTGGAGCCATCCAGAAGACTGTACTCTGTATGGACATGTAAATGTGTAAACTCCAATTTTTTCTCTCCTTACTGTAAAAAAGCTCCGCATCCTACCCGCCCTGCACTTTTCTCGGAACGTGCCGGAGCGTGTCTGATCCGGAGCCGGTCAACACCTTGTTATTTTTTAATATAGATCCTCTTGTCGCGGATCTCTACCCTGCCTTCTTTCATCAGATGGCCAACTGCACGCTTAAACGCGTTCTTGCTCAGGCCAAACTCTCTCTTGATGACTTCCGGTGAAGCATGATCATCAAAAGGAAGCACGCCGGCAAATTCTTCGATCACACTGAGCACGCTCTCTGCATCCTCACTAATCTGGATGTAAGCCTTCTGGCGGTCACTGACATTCATCTTGCCATCTTCCTTCACTTCTGTAACACGAAGGTCAAGAATTGTTCCCGGTCTGTACTTGCCGGTCGCCTCCCTTGCAGGGATCAGCGCGGAATATTTATCATCTATCGCAACAAAAACACCGAAGTTTCCACTGATCTCATAAACCCGGCCCTTCACCATATCTCCAGGTCCATATGGAGTTCTTGTGGAAAGATAATGGTACACTTTCATAGTAGCACAAAGTCTGCTGCTCTTGTCAACATAAAGAGCTACCAGGCACTCCTCACCCTCACGGACTCTGTTGGTCTGCTCATGGTATGGAAGAAGAAGATCCTTCTCCAGTCCCCAGTCAAGAAATGCTCCGATTCTTGTGACCTGTTTCACCTTGAGAACAGCTGTCTGTCCAACCTGGAGCATCGGCTCTCTTGTCGTGGCGATCAGTCTGTCCTGAGAATCTTTATAAATAAAAACTTCCAGCTCATCACCTGCCTTGGTTCCCTCCGGCACCTGTTTGGACGGAAGAAGTACTCTCTCGTTCTGAGGAGCATTTCTGTCTTCTCCAAGATATATTCCGAAATCTACGGTTTTTACAACCAGCAGTTTCTGTTTTTTTCCTAATTCGATCATTGTTTCTCCTGTTCCTTAAATGAATATATATGATAATCAACACTACTGTCTGTCCTGCATTATAACATAAGAGAATTATTATAGAAAGCACAAAAAAAGCAGCTTCGGAAATTTCTTTCCGTCACTGCCTTTTATCCGCCGTTCATACGGATATCTGACGTCCGTATTAGCCTGTTATTTTATTCTGTGGTTTTCTCGACCGGCATCGGGTTTATCATCTTTATGACAAAAAGTACTATCAACATCAGCACGATTCCCACCGGAAGTGCGATCCATGCAGTTTTTACAAAACCGGCTACAATATAAGTCACAAAAGATACTGCTGCAGCCACGATCGCATATGGAGCTGTGTGGAAACATGTGTCACATGATCACACTGCGCTCCGGCGGAAGCCATGATCGTTGTATCGGAAATCGGTGAGCAGTGATCTCCGCAAACTGCACCTGCCATGCAGGCAGACATGGAAATGATCATCATCTCAGGACTGGATTTCTCAAATACCGCAACAACGATCGGGATCAGGATTCCAAATGTTCCCCAGGAAGTACCTGTTGCAAAAGCAAGTCCGCATCCAACCAGAAAGATGATCGCCGGAAGGATAACCTCAATACCACCGGCAACAGAACGCATAGACTCTTCTACGAATACAGCTGCGCCAAGTGAATCTGTCATAGCCTTCAGTGTCCATGCAAAGGTCAGGATCATGATCGCCGGTACCATGGCTTTGAAACCCTCCGGGATACAGGCCATACAATCTCTGAAATTGATAACACGGCGAACCATGTAGAAAATGATCGCAAGCACAAGTCCAAAAGCACTTCCCATTGCAAGGCCTGTAGAGGCATCACTCTGTGAAAATGCGGTAACAAAATCTGTTCCGCTGAAAAATCCTCCTGTGTAGATCATACTGATGACACAGCAGATAACAAGCACAACGATCGGGATCACAAGATCGATCACCTTTCCTCTCGGATTCGGTGTCTCATCATCTGTTGCATTCTCATACGGTCTTGCAGATGTTGTATAAAGATCTCCGTTCAGAGCATTGATCTCATGTGTTTTCATAGCACCGAATTCTGTTTTCATCAGTACCATGCCCACCATCATTACAATAGTAAGGATCGCGTAAAAGTTATACGGGATGGTTCTTACAAAAATCGCAAGTCCATCCTGTCCCTCTACGAATCCGCTGACTGCAGCAGCCCAGGATGAGATCGGTGCGATAATACATACCGGAGCAGCTGTTGCATCGATCAGATATGCAAATTTCGCTCTGGATACGTGATGTCTGTCTGTTACAGGACGCATAACGCTTCCTACTGTCAGGCAGTTGAAATAGTCATCAATAAAGATCAAGATACCAAGAATGATCGCTGCAAGCTCTGCACCTACACGTGTATGGATCTTCTGGCTGGCCCATCTTCCGAATGCGGCGGAGCCGCCGGCCTTGTTCATCATACACACCACTGATCCCAGGATTACCAAAAAGATCAGAATACCTACATTGTAGCTGTCGGAAAGAACCTTGATGATTCCTCCCTCAAAAATCTGTGTTACAGTTCCTTCGAATTTAAATCCGGAATAAAGCAGTGCTCCTACTACAATTCCCACAAACAGAGAGCTGTATACCTCTTTTGTGATCAGCGCAAGGATGATCGCTACCAGAGGTGGAAGCAGTGCCCAGATCGTTGCGTACAGAGCAGGCTGATAAGTCTCCTCCGCATCTGCTGCCAGCACAGTCAGGGGACTTGCCAGCGCGCCCATGAATACCATTGCCATGAGAGACAATGCTGTTCCTGCTTTTTTACTCATTTTTCTCCTCCCTTTTTCGGGGACAAAAAAACGGAGGCTGTCTCTTCTTAGAACACCTCCGGTTAAATAATCCTTATTTAACTTATCAGATAGCGCTCCACACCCGTGACAGTACGCCGCATATTCTGCGTCGTCCCAGCGCCCTGCCCTCTGGCTGTTCAGAGCACTTCGGCGGATTTTCCTTTCTTCATGGACAGCCTGCCAGGGCTTCATGTCCGTAAGTACTGATAAAATCCGCGCCTCTATCTTCTTATCCGTGGCTGTTCTTTCCGCAAAAAGCAACAGCCGTCTTTTTTCTTTATACTGTAGCAGTTTTCGACATAAATAGCAAGCGTTAATTATTTCTCAAGTTAATTATCATTTAAAAGCCACTTTTCGGCATTTTTTGACAAAATTCGCTAAAATTAGAGACAGCCAGTAAAAAATGCCGCAGTTTTATCCGCGGCATTCCTGAATATTTTATTATTTTATCGGTCAGTCCTCGTTATTGATCTGTCCGTAGTAAGCATTTGCACCATGTTTTCTGTAATAATGCTTATCCTGAAGCTCCTGCGGTGCAGGTTTCACATCCGGATTAATCAGCTCACAGCGAGATGCCATCTTGGCAACTTCCTCTAGAACAACTGCATTATGGACAGCCTCATGAGCATCCTTTCCCCAGGTAAAAGGTCCGTGGTTTTTGCAGAGAACCGCAGGTACTGCTTCGTAATCTCTGCTCTTGAAATAATCTGCAATAAGAACTCCTGTGTTCTTCTCATATGCTTCTTCGATCTCACGTTTGGTCAGGTTGCGCACGCATGGAACTTCACCGTAAATATAATCTGCATGGGTAGTTCCGTAGCAGGGAATAGATCTTCCTGCCTGTGCCCAGCTTGTAGCCCAGGATGAATGAGTATGCACGATACCGCCGATCTTCGGAAATGCACGGTAGAGAACTGCGTGTGTCGGTGTATCGGAAGACGGATTATATTTGCCCTCAACCTTGTTTCCGTCCAGGTCCACAACTACCATATCTTCCGGCGTCAGTTTATCGTACTCAACACCGCTTGGTTTGATAACAAAAAGACCTTTCTCTCTGTCAATACCGCTGACATTTCCCCATGTAAAGGTTACAAGCCCATATTTCGGCAGATCCATATTTGCCTTGTAAACTTCCTCTTTTAATTTTTCCAGCATAGCATTTCCCCCTTTTTAAAGCAGAGCTTCTAAATCTGCTTCGATATTTTTCCTCATTGTTCAAATAAAAGTGTCCTCAATTACTGCATAACATTAACAATATCTCAAAACAAAATTTATTCTGTAAATTCAACAACTGCATAAGGCTCACCATCCACTGCACTGAGTATAACGGTTACTTTCCTGTCTGCTGCATACACTTCCGGCACGATCACATTTCCAAGCACAGCCTGTCTCTTATATTCCACCCGAAGCTGGCTGACTCTGAACCTTTCCGGAAGATAATCAGCCGCCATCCGGATATACTGACAGTTGTTTACATGATGGTTGGTATCCAGATGATGCTTCTGCACTGCAAAAGTCTTCTGCTTCTCCCGTTCCTTTGGAAGTGCGATCTTCCTCGGTGCGTAATCCATATCGATTTTATCTCCCAGATCATAGGGCTCTGTATCTGTCGGTGTCAGCTTCTCAGGAACTCCTGTTTCTGTATTGATAAAAGACCAGTAGGAATTCGCCCAGGCCAGCTTCTCACCCCCTGCTGTCTCCAGGATAAAATTACGCATTCCGATAAAGCCACGGAATCCATAGGGAATAGTTATTACTTTTATATTTTCACCTAGTTTCGGATATCTCTTCACTACTACCTGCCACGCTGAAAGCACCCAGGCACGTTTCTGCACCTTCAACACTTCCATCCCAAGCCCCGTCTTCTCTGACTCGAATGTACAGCAGTCCTGAAAATAATCCAGAACACCAGGCAGATCCAGGCAGCCATTTTCTCCGATCTCGCTGAACCTTACACGGCTTTCAAAACTGTAACTCATATTGTTTTCTTTCATTCCTCCAATTGCAATGTCCGTAACACAGAGCGGATATTCACATTCCGCTTTGCTGTACACTTATGAAAAAGATAATCTTTTTACAATTACCTGTCTTTATTGTACCACTTGGCATGAGGAAACGCACTTGTTTTTTGACATAATTGCTGACAGACGCATCATAAACATTTCCTGTCAGAATATCCTCTTCCCATATTTCTTCCGGTCACTGTTCCGAATTGTAATCTCCACCGTAAAGTACTTTTTTATTCTCGGATCATTGATCATCTGCGTATCCTCCCTGCTGATCAAAAAGGGCTTTATACGCAAGCACAAAAAAAGCACCTCTCATTCGAGGTGCTTAAGAAGCAGGGCTACAAGGATTCGAACCTTGAACTGACGGAGTCAGAGTCCGTTGCCTTACCGTTTGGCGATAGCCCTATGTGTTTGTTTTTCGCTTGCCTTATCGCTTGCGACGAATGATATTATATAACAGGTTTTTTAAAATTGCAACCCCTTTTTTCAATTTTTTTTATTTTTTCTCAAAAAAACTTTTCCAAAGTGCCGGAAAGCCTTATTTTATGCGGCTTTCCGGAATTTAAAATACCCCCTCTGACTTAAAAAAAAATTTACAATCCACTCCTTTGTGGTATAATAAGCCTTATAATTAAAAAGAACGGAAACTACCGTGTATTCCCCTCCGGTCACAATATCCGGAGGCATCCAAAGGAGAATAATATGCGAGCAAATAACCTTACCCTGCTCACGGACCTCTATGAGCTTACCATGATGCAGGGATATTTCAAAAACCCGACCAACCAGACCGTAATCTTCGATATGTTTTACCGCAATAATCCAAACGGCGGTGGTTTCGCCATCTGTGCCGGACTGGAGCAGATGATCGAATATATCGAAAACCTTCGTTTTACAGAAGAAGACATTACCTATCTGCGAAGCCTTGGGATTTTTGAAGAAGATTTTCTTGAGTATTTAAGCAGCTTCAAGTTTACCGGTGATATCTACGCGATCCCGGAAGGAACCGTAATCTTCCCGAGAGAGCCTATGGTCAAGGTTATCGCGCCGATCATGGAGGCTCAGCTTGTTGAGACTGCTATCTTAAACATCATGAACCACCAGAGCCTGATTGCTACCAAGGCCGCACGTGTATGCCACGCAGCCAAGGGTGAGCCGATCATGGAATTCGGTCTTCGTCGTGCACAGGGTCCTGATGCCGGTATCTTTGGTGCCAGAGCTGCAATAATCGGCGGATGTGCCGGTACTTCCAATGTACTGACCGGCCAGATGTTTGATGTTCCTGTACTTGGAACACATGCTCATTCCTGGATCATGAGCTTCCCGGATGAGTACACAGCATTCAAGACATATGCGAAACTTTATCCTAATTCCTGCACACTTCTGGTAGACACCTACGATGTGCTGAAATCCGGTGTGCCAAATGCTATCCGCGTATTCGAAGAGATGCGTGAGGAAGGCATCCAGCTGAAGAATTACGGAATCCGCATCGACAGCGGAGACCTGGCATACCTTTCCAAGAAAGCTTATAAGATGCTTGCAGCTGCAGGTTTTGATGATGCTACTATTTCCGCATCCAGTGATCTTGACGAGTATCTGATCGAGAGCCTGAAAGCTCAGGATGCCAAGATCAATTCCTGGGGTGTTGGAACGAAACTGATCACAGCAGACGACAATCCTGCTTTCGGCGGCGTATACAAACTTGCCGCAGTAAAGGACGCTGACAGCGATACCTTTGTACCGAAGATCAAACTTTCCGAGAACACAGAGAAAGTTACCAACCCCGGCAACAAGACTGTATACCGTATCTACAGCAAGAAAACCGGCAAGATCAAAGCTGACCTGATCTGCCTTGCAGATGAGAAATTTGATCCTGAAGAGACCATGGTCATCTTCGACCCGGTTGACACCTGGAAGAAGACTAAAGTTCTCGGCGGAACCTACGAACTCCGCGAGCTTCTTGTTCCGGTTATTAAAGGTGGAAAGAGCGTTTACACATCTCCATCTGTCATGGAACTCCGTGACTACTGCAAAAAAGAGCAAAATACTCTTTGGGATGAATCCAGACGTTTTGTAAATCCGCAGAAAGTATATGTAGATCTTTCCCAGTCACTTTACGACATGAAAAAAGCTCTTCTGGAAGAAATGAGTGAGAAAGCTCTCTAAGATAAAATAATCATAAACCCCCTTTTCTTATCATAAGCTTATGGATAAGGAAAGGGGGGTTTTTATGCACAGAGATTTTTATACCCGGCTGATCAGCAGGGAACATCCGCTGCCGGAAGCTTTTGTGCCAGAACATCTTATTGATATCGGGCTGCCTTTTGAGGCTGCACCGGGAGATTCAAAACGGCTTCTGGAATACCAGGCTGCAAAGGCGGCTTCCCAGCTCTTCCATGCCTGCCATAAGTCCGGCCTGAATCTGTGGGCAGTCTCCGGCTACCGCTCTTTCCAAAGACAAAAGGAGCTTTTTACAGGGAGCAGATTTGTGGCTGCTCCAGGTACCAGCGAACATCAGAGCGGGCTGGCCCTTGATGTTTCCTGTCCTGCCATCCATATGGAACTGTGCGAAAAATTTGCTTCCACCAGAGAAGGACAGTGGCTGAAGCGTAATGCTTCACTCTATGGCTTTATTCTCCGATATCCTGAAAATAAAGAAGCGATCACAGGCATGCCTTGCGAACCCTGGCACATCCGCTATGTGACAAAACCGCTGGCGTCCTGGCTGACGATCACCAATCTTACTCTGGAAGAGTATCACAGCTTTCCACAGAGATGTGCTCCGCCGCCATAAGGATTTCACTGTTCCATCTGTCTTCCCAGGAAACTCGCAGCTGTCTTTACCAACGCGCGTTCTTTTTCGCCCAGTACGTTCTTATCAGATTTTCCAAGAAGTATCACAGATCCTATGGCATCACTTGCACATAAGATCGGCTGGATCATTTTTCCGGTAAAGCTGTCCTTGTGCCCGAGAATTACCGACACATCTTCACGGTCGGTCCCATTAATGAGCCGTGCTTCCCTCCCGGAAATCACCTCATCCAGTTCTGTGCTGATCTCTTTTCCATCAAGCTCCCTGCTTCCGCTTCCTGCCGCTGCCACCACTACATCCCTGTCTGTGATACAAGCTGTCAGCCCGGTTGTCTGCACCAGTGCCTCCGCGTATTCTTCGGCAAAATTATTCAGCTCACCAATAGGAGAATATTTCTTCAGAATGATCTGTCCTTCTCTGTCTGTAAAGATCTCCAAAGGTGTTCCTTCTTTGATCTTAAGAGTCTTTCGTATCTCTTTCGGGATCACCACCCGGCCCAGGTCGTCGATCCGGCGAACAATTCCTGTTGCTTTCATCTTGTCTTTTTCCTCCTGCATTTTTTATCTGATTGCTGCTGTACAGTAATTTTATATTTACTGCAGACGTTTATTTATCTGTATGGTTATTATGTGAAAAAATGGGATAAATATGTATTGTCAAACAGATAAAAAAGCCGGGAAGTATCACACTTCCCGACTTCTGTTCTTAATAATTTCTATTGCTTCGGAATTGATCTCTCCCGGCACTGCTGCCGGCCTTGCCAGATAATAGCCCTGAAGCAGATCCACTCCAAGCTCCAGAACCTTCTCAAGCTCTGCCGAAGTTTCGATACCTTCTGCTACGATATACATTCCTCGCTGATGCGCATAATTTACAATATTTACTACAATCTGCTGTTTATCAGGATCTATATCAATATCCCGGATGATTGCCATATCCACCTTAATATACTGCGGTGAAATAGCAAGTAGACTCTTCTCACTGTTGTAGCCACTCCCATAATCATCCAACGCAATAGCACCAAGGAATCCCGGCATATTTTTCTTCTCAAGAGCTTTCTTGTTCAAGGATTCCTGCTCTGTGATCTCCAGAACCAGCTGCGGCTGAAGATCACCATATTTCCGGTTAAATTCCCTGCACTCATCATTACTGATGCTCTCGCTGGCAATAGATTTGATAAACAGAAGTTCATCACCCCTTACATCACCACACTCCCTCAGCTGAACATAACCTTCTGCCGCCCGGAAAAACGTAATCCGCTCGAGCTCATGGAGACACTTCTCTTCTTTGGCAAGTCTTACTACATCTTCCGGTAATTTCAGTGTTGGCAGCTCAACATGCATCAGTGCTTCGAGCGCATAGATTTTTCCGGTAACTGCAGATACAATTGGCTGATAGTAATACCGAAGTTCCTCTCTTCGGATCAGCTGCCGGAATTGTTTTCTCTGCTGTTCCTCACTGGCATTCCTGTTATAAACATCCGGATCAAACTCCTGAATATTACCTTTCGCAGACGCTTAACCTGATACATTGCAAAATCTGCATATTTTTTCATCAGTTTCAGATCTTTTGTGTTCTCCGGATACCAGCAAATGCCGCCTGAAATGCTTAACTTAAGTTTTCTTCCGCTTGGAAGCACTATACACTTCCTGTCAATAGCAGCTTTTACTTCAGCGATCACCTTGCGTATCTCATCCTGACTGTCGTAACCATAGAAAAGAAGATTGAACTCATCACCGGAGATTCTGGAACAGATAGTTCCTTTTGGTGTGTAATCTGCAAAGCCTTTTCCAGCCTCGTAAATGTATCTGTCACCAAAATCATGTCCGAAATTATCATTCGTATATTTCAGATTATCCATATCGATCATCACAAATGCCGCATGTTTCAGCTTCTCCGGATGCTCGCGGAACAACTTCTCACTTTCTCTCTGGAAAGCACGTCTATTGTAAAGTCCGGTCAGCGTATCATAATCTCTCTCATATTCAATGCTCATACGCTCTCTGGTAACTTTCGTCACATCTTCCACAAGACCGATACACCTGTTTATCTCTTTGTTGATCTCCATTCGGACATAACGGACATCTCCGTCATCATACTTCACACAATATACTTTTGCGTTATCGCTGCCCGTTGTATAAGAACATTCACTTTCAAAATTTTTCACGATCTTCACAAAACTGTCCGCATCAAGAATTTCGTCCGGATCACGTTCCATTCCAAGCATGGAAAAGAAATTATCTGTCACATAAACGCTGTTGATATCGGTACGGACCTCAAATCCGCCAAGCTCCACACTGGCCATTTCCATAATGCGCAGAAATTTCGTAGATACTGTTACCATATCCTTGTTCAGCTGCATGATCGCACCTGCAAACTGATCCAGCTCCCGGATTCCCGTATTGGAAAACTTCAGCGATGTACTGTTATTTTTCTGTGCTTCTGCAACTTCCGAAGAAAGCTTTCGCACAGGCCGTGCCAGACGGAGGCTGACGATCAGGCTGCTGAGAACACCGACCACTACAGTCATTAAAACGGTAAACATCAGTATCCGAAGCACATGTCTTGAGAAAGAGAACAGCTGATTGTTTTCTACAACCCCCAGCAGAACCCACTGCTCATCTGAAAAAGGAGCATTTCGGTTGTACAGCTGGATCGGTTTCATTGATATATAATATCTTTTTCCCGTCAGATCCAGCTGATAATCTCCGTAGCTGTTTTTGTACAATGTCAGTTCACTGTTTCTCAATACTTCTTCATCGGAGAGATTTTTTCCATTGATCCCTCCGATTCCTGAGATAACGATTCCGTCATCTTTTAATGATGACTTCGTATATGCCAGAATATAAGTGCCTTCGCCTTCATTCTGCAGTTCCTCATAAGGTATCTGTGTATTCAGATATTCCGAGAGAAGTTCAACTCCAATAACGCCATAAACAGTTCCATCCGAAAGGATCAGTGGAACAGAGTAAGCGATCGCAGGACGGTTATCTCCATCCAGTGTATATTCTTCCGTTGACCAGTGTCCATAATCTGATGCCTCTAGCTGACCATGGTCTTTATATGCAGCCTGAAAAACAGGATACATGATCCTTTTCGTACTTTCATCCGAAAGAGCCAGATTCGATTTCCATCCCTTATCCGTGGAGATTCCCATCGTCTTAACCAGCTCAACCGGCGATCTCTCCATCAGAAGATCTGTATTCTTCCGCGCTGGCAGGGAATCCGGATCCAGATCTCTTATATACAAAGCAGGAATCACATCTTTCTGGCCTTTTTCGTCCAGATCCTCTGTGTTAAAGGCTACAAAAATTCCTGTAACTGCTCTCCGCCTCATAGTACTGATCATTGACTCATTAATACACTTCATCAACGGCAGATAATCTTCTTTATTTGTTCCGATATTCTGAATATCTATCTCACCGGAATCAATCAGCTCTTCCGTCACTTCATTGATCCGTTCTGAAAGATTTGAAAGATTCTGATCTGAAGACAGAATGCTCTCCAGATAACTGCTTCTGTTATCCACCTGTTTTTTCAGAATATCAACTGCATTCTGATCCAGCTGACTGCTCACATGACTGATGCTTAAAGCAGCCACCAGAAGCAGTATCTCGATTCCAAGAACCATCAACATAGCTGTCAGGATCGTACGAAAAATGGATTTCTCCTTTTTTTTCATGATCAGCAGCTCCTCCTTCCTGAGACTTCAGTCTGCGTTAGCCTTCATACGCCTGAAGCTCTGAAAGGACATTCTGATACCAGTTTTCAAAATAATCATCCGACAGAAACTCAGCTTCTGCCTCCTGTGCACTCTGTCCTTCTGTCAGACGTTCTTCTACCGTTGCGCGATCCTGCTGTGCAACATCTTCGAACGCTTCCTGAAGGACAGTTCTTGCATCATTTCCATTCTCGAATGCATGCATATAATACAGGTTGTTATTATTGATCTCATCTACAGATTTCGTAAGGATCTCTTCCATAGAGCTGCTGATATCAGACTCAACAGATTTGATCTTATCAATGCTGTTGGCTTCATTTGTTACCGGAAGATAGCCGGAACCAACGGAAAAATCAATATTGTTCTCCGGTTTCGTGAACCACTTCAAAAATTCCACGCTGGCTTTAATCTCTTCATCAGAGCCCTTGGTCACAACCATTCCGGCGCCCTGCTGTACAGCGTAATCATCGCCGTCCTTAAATTTAGGACTTGGAAGTACTTTCAGTGAAATATCATAAGTATCTCCACTGTCATTTGTTACTTCCGTCGGGAAGAATGTGGCACTGGATGTTGAACCAACATAGCCAAGTACATTTCCGGTTTTTACATCATCACTGCGGAAACGTCCTGACGCGGAAAAATATCCCCTGATATATGGAACATAATAATTATCCCACAAAGTACGGATTACATCCTTATCAAAATTCAGAGTCATTTTTTCATCTTTGACTTCAAAAATATCACAGCCAAGTTCCTGGGCTCCTACCAGAATGTAATTGGCCATTGCATCACGGCCAAACAATGCCTTTCCATCGTTTGGCTGATCCGGAGTCTGTTCATCTGTCCAGTTGTAATATTTCTCTGCTGTTTCTACAAGTCCTTCTATTGACTTCAGATCATCATATTCCGCACCTGTATCCGTTGCAAATTTCTGCCAGTCTGTATCATTGAGAAAAAGCAGCTCTGTTGATTTCGCAACCGGAAATATCTTAATACTTCCATCATCTGAGAAGTCTCCTTCTTTCAGATACCCCTCTACATATTGTTCTTTTTCCTTATCTGTAAGATAACCAGAAATATCTACCAGCATGTCCTTCTGATCCATGGTATATGCTGTATCAGCATATGCAGAAAAAATATTCGGAACTTCGGAAGCTCCAACCTCTCCGTCTGCTGCTGCCAGAACATTTTTTTCCAGGTCTTCTACCGTTCCAAGACTCTTGCTATCTACCGTAATTCCCTGCTTCTTACCAACTGTTTCATTAAATTTCTCTGCCAGATTGTTGAATGTGTCAAGCTGATCTCCATTATAATATGTCCATACGGTAATTGTAACAGGGTCTGACTTCTTTCCGGCACATCCGCTCAACATGGATGCTGCCAAAACAGTTCCTAACAAACAGAGCACTACTCTTTTGTGTGCCATAAACTACTCCCTTCCAGTCGCATGTTTCCAGTTAATATTTGTGACCGGTAACTGTTTTTATACAAAATACTGCTTTTATCTTATCACATGACAGTTATATTATCAAAGAAAACCTGCATTCCGTCAGGAGTGGATTTTGCAATTGTTACTGTTCACTCCGTTCTCAGCAACACGCTTCGCGATGCACAGAATTTATGCTTATCGCATAAATTCGCGCGGCATGTCTCGGGTTTTCTGTGACCTTCGTTCACAAAAAAACACCTCGCGGGATATTACCAGTGAACAGTAACTTGCAATTTTCTGCCTGATTATCACTGCTCTTTTCCTTCGGTTACTGCATTCGCATATGCCTGCTGTAAAAACACCTCCTGGGAATTCATCTTCAGTCCAATATAAGACGGTTCTCCGGCTTTTGCATGCTCGATTTCTGCATCGATCATTGCCAGTACCTTATTCTGTGCCACAAGCAGATGATCCATATCTTCAACAGTTTCTCCCATGGCCAGAGCCTGGAATACCTGCGCTGCTTCTGTTCCGATTTTCGGATCAGCAGTCATCAGAGAAATATCTGTATACAGTCGGGCCGTTTTCTCATTGTAGTTTCCGGTTCCGATCTGTGTATAATATTCCACATTTTCAATCTTATGAAAATTAAGCATCTGAACGCCATATTCTTTCAGGCTGTCCATGATCTCCTCATAGATCACATCTCTTTTTCGATTTAATTTTCTGGTTCTTGAAAGGACCGCTTCCAACTGTTCCTTTGGTGTCATATTTGTTTTATTTTCACGAATATCCTTGGAAAGAAACATCTGATCGACCAGTGAACCTACTCTTACCATGTAAAACTCATCCAGATTACTCTGATAAATAGATGCAAAGGTCAGCCGTTCGCACAATGGATTATCCTGATTTTCCGCCTCCTCAAGCACTCTCTCATTAAATTTCAACTAGGATAATTCTCTGTTCATGTATATAGTATCTGTCATTTTTTCCTCCTGTTTTGTCGTGTCGCCCGACCGACTTGTTTATTTGTTACTGCTCACTCTATGAACAACAGCTTTTTTATCCTGAATAAGT
This sequence comes from Ruminococcus sp. AF46-10NS, assembly GCF_003474435.1. Taxonomy (GTDB): domain Bacteria; phylum Bacillota; class Clostridia; order Lachnospirales; family Lachnospiraceae; genus Blautia_A. Next base: position 5,446 of record NZ_QRNF01000015.1, on the reverse strand, counting down.
ATACTGACTGAATGTTTACTTCAAGGCAAACTTATGTTAATTCCACATAAAATTTTACGAAAAAGGGGTTGCATTTTCGAACAAGAGTGGTATAGTATTCGTATACTTGATATGTAGTTTTGAATACTATATGTTGTTCTATCGATTTCTACATTATTTTTCTGTATCCAGGAGGTGTTATATCATGAAATTTAAATTAAAAGACCCGGGAAGCGCGATTACACACGGAATCGCCATGCTTCTTGCAGCTGCCGGAGCCACTCCGCTGATCGTGAAAGCTGCCAGAAGCGCTGATATGCTTCATGTTTTTGCAGTGAGTGTTTTCATCCTGACCATGATCCTTCTTTATCTGGCCAGCACTCTTTATCATTCCGTAGACTCCACCGCCAAAGTAAACCGCCGCCTGAAAAAAATGGATCACATGATGATCTTCGTCATGATTGCAGGCAGCTATACTCCGGTATGCCTTATCGTCCTTCACGGCCGTACCGGTTATATCCTCTGTGCACTTGTATGGACTGTTGCCATCATCGGAATGATCCTTAAGGCTGTTGGATCAACTGCCCGAAATGGCTCTCTTCCGTGATCTACATCGGAATGGGATGGCTCTGTGTTCTGCCTTCGTCCCGATCTTCCACAACCTGCCCCGCGCAGGGTTCGGCTGGCTTCTGGCCGGCGGCATCATCTATACCATCGGAGGTATCATCTACGCACTGAAGCTGCCTATCTTCAATGCAAAACATAAAAATTTTGGATCTCATGAGGTATTTCATATTTTCGTAATGCTGGGAAGTATGTGCCATTTCGTTGTGATGTATTTCTTTGTTGCCGGGATGGGGATTCATTGATCAGAAATGTAAAGATGCGATCTCTTCCAGAGGAAGCTTAGACATTTATATTCGCTGTGTGTCAGGAATTTAAATGGTTAAGCGCTCTGAGAGAGATTTTTTTGATGTGATTGGTTTTCGATGTATTTTTTTAGCTATATGATTGGTTTTATACAATGATGTGATTATTGAGTATTTTCGTTTTTTCGCAAAGTGTCTATCTGAGACTGGCTTAAACCGGTCACTTCTTTAATTTGTTCATCTGTAAGAAGTCTCGTTTTAATCAAATTAACCGCTGTTTGCTCAATTCCCTGGGTCAGTCCATTGGCATAGCCTTCCTCAACGCCCTCTTCTCTCGTCTGTCTCATATGCCTCTCTTCATCATATTCGTATATACTCACTTTTTTCGCCTCCGCACGATTCTTTCTCAGAAAATCTGCCAGTATCCCCTCACTGATACATTCTGTAATCGCCCACTCTACTGCTTCATCCAGTGGCATCTTCGCAGCATATTCACGTACCCGGGAAGTGTATTCTGCGTAGTCGTGAAGCGTTCTGCAGGTTTCCATCAGTTTCCGGTTATGGCCTTTATTGATATTCAACATAACAGCCTTCAATTGTAAAGCTTCAGCAGTTCATTCCTGTCGCTGAACAGCATTGCAAAAATCCTGGATTTATAAGTTCGGTTCACTGTTAATACATCCATATTGTTCTCTGCCATGTAGTTATCCTCCTTGTCAGAAAGGTCGGGAGAATCCCATGGTAAAAACGTTCTTCCGGAAATCCCCCTGCGTGATTATGTGATTTAAGCATTGAGATTTCTCTGTATAGCCGAACGGCTGATGAATTTCAGATACGGAAGAACCCGTATAGATCAACAATAGAAATGAAATGCTTTTCTTTACCTTAGCGCAATATGGGCTAATATGCAATCAAAACATTTCGACAAATTCTACAAAAAATACCCCTCAGAGTCAATTTCTCACACTCTGAAGGGTACAATATTTTTTTCATATTACAGTTAAAACCGAACTATTTTTATCTTCCATCCAGCCTTACTTATAATATAACATTTTACACTATGCTTAGTGATATTTCCAACATATGTCAGCTTATTATTCTCGAAGTTTTAATCGTCTTTACCACTCTTTTTCCACTTCCATTGGCATTCCTACGTATGATCTGCATGGTATATTTATTTTTGACAGCTGCGTAATAAATTTTGTTTCCTATAAATTTAATATCACAACCCTTTCCAATTCTGGTAAGTTTTCTGGAGGAAAGATTAAACATACATAAAGAAGACGGCGATGGATCTCCGGCTATATCCGTATAACCTATTGCATATCTACTCCTATGTGACTTTAAGAAAAATGAACCTACTCTATTGAAACCTTTTTTGCCTACGGTGTATGAATATGTATAACATGAAGTCCATTCTCCACCGCCTGAAAAATAAAGTTTATTGCCATAAGAAAATTTGTAATTCATATTTTTTCCTATACTGGCCACTAATCTATAATTATATCCCGTTTTCTGATACAACACAGTACTGTACATATCATTAGAAATATAGTAAGTTCTTCCATTTACCCGAAATGTACCAGAATCAGCTTTCACCGTAGAAGGTCTTAAGCTCACTCCTACAAGCAGCAATATCATAAAAATTCCTGTCAGCATTAAGGTTTTTTTCTTCATTAATATTTTCTTCATTGTCTCTATTTCTCCTGTTTAAGCCACTGAACTGATATAATAACTTGTATTTACAGATCTTTTTCTGTAACCTTTGCAGATAACTGTTGCAGCAGAATCCGTATCCTTTGTATCAATAGCATGATCATTAATATTTCCCGCGCTGAAATTCCATCTCTGTCCATCTCCTAGTGCAAATGTATATCTTTTGTAAACAGCATAGCTATACTGAGCAGAAGAAACATCTGAATATGGAGTCGTAAACCATCCTACTACTCCATCTGATAAACTGAGATTATATTGGTGGCAGTCACTTATCCCCTGCAATGGCTCTCTTCCTCCGCATACAGGACAATAGAAATAATAATATCTATATAGGGTTGTTGTTTGAATCTCATGATTATTGTCAGCATTTGCAGGTACTAATGACCATCCGCTCCAAGAACCATATTCCTTCTTACTGTCAATCACTATTGTTTTTGAAACAGAATATTCTTTTCCACCGGTTGATATTTTTGCCGTTATCTTAGCCGTACCTTTTCCTTTTGCCGTAATAATTCCTGAACTATTTACAACTACAACTCCTGAATTTGATGTATTCCATGTAATCTTTCCTGAAGACGAACACTTCACCGTCATTCTAACTGTATTATTTCCTGTGGCTCCACATGAAACAGATATAGTTGGTTTCTTTGCAGTATTATTTTTATTACTGTTGGTGAATGTACTGGAATTATAATAAAACCTTTTTGTTATTCCATTATTTTCATATTCTACATACTTGGAAGTAATATCACGTACTTTTCCATACAATTTGGGCGTTAGGGTTTTTACGCCACTTCCATTCATCAACGCACGCTTTACAACAAACGTTCCGGAATCCCACCTCGCATATGTATGTTTGCTGTAGTTGTCAAAATATACATATCGTCCTTTTCCAGTGCTCATATAACAATGCGATCCCAGTTTCTTCATCTTTCCAGTTATAAGATTTCTTGAATATAAAGGTACTGTGAAAGTATTATGGCTTCTACCAACAAATAATGCATAATTTTTATATGCACAGAATAACGTTCCCTCTCTTATTCTTCGATATTTTTTACTCTTTAATGAATATTCGCTTATATACCATCCAAATTTTCCACGTCTTTCATTTATATACAACTTACTACTATAATAATAAATTCCATCAATCGCTCTGTTTTTAAGAGTACAAATGCGTTTGACTCTACTTCCTTTTAAATCTGTAGAATATACGTAGGCATTCCCACTGTCAGAATGATAGTTATAATTATATTTTACAAAATAAAGATTGGAGCCGTTTACAGTAAAACTATTAACATTATTTGCAATCTTCTTCCAACTTCCTGATGCACCTTTTCGAGAATAAAGGCCCTGTTGGCTGTTCTTTATCTGATAGCTTCCAAATGTATAAGTTTTATAAGCTCCCATTCCAAAGCCTGAAGTATACGCACTAACTGGCCTTCCTGAAAAAAGTGTCATAATGGCTAGCAATATTACACATAATCGAATTTTTCTCTTCATACGCATTCCCCCATACTCTTGCAGCATATCCTAACGAACCTTCTGAAATTTAACACTGCTGCCATACTTGTATGTCCTTATTGCTTTATTATAATTTGACTTACTCATTGTATAGGTTTTGTATGTCTTTCTGCTACCCTTATAATAAATTACACTGGTAGGACAATATTGTTCTTTTGAATTCAGATAACCCCAAACATAAAACCGGTTGTCTTTGATACAGGCATATGTTTTATCACTTGAAGTTCCATTCCAGAGATAATTCTGTCCATTCTTTTTATATAAAGTCAATGGACGACCTCCACCATAACTATCCATATAGGTTACTTTTCCATTAATATAGCAATAAACACTACAGCTGTAATAGGTATTTCCCTGTACCCAGTCGGAACTTGTAGCTACCAGCAATACAGGCTTATTTGACGGGCCAATATTTACAATACTGTATGCTCTGATATTTCGTTTATATTTTTTCACATAATTAGAATATGCCTGCTTTATTACTTTCTCTGATGTATTGGATATTGATGAAGCTTTCTTTGGGATAGTTACTGATTTAGCACCTGTAAATGCTGATATTATATAATGAATCTTTTTATAATTTTCAGACGACTGTCTCCATTTATATACTTTCTGTACTTTATAATAATATTTCTTACCTGCTGTTACGTTTTTATCAGTATATCCTCCAGCACGTTCGCTTACAGTTGCAATTCTTTTATATTTTCCTTTTGCTGAAGTGCTTCTATAAATATACAGATCACATACATCAAAATACACATTATGTGTTTTCCATGATATCTTTACTTTTCCAGAATCAACTGTAGCTTTATAGTTTTGTACAACTCCATCTTTACGCATAACCGGCAACACTTTCATAGTTACTGTACGCGCCTTTTTGTTCGTATCATATGCAAAAAAATATGTAAAACCAGTTGCCCTAAGCTTGCATTTAGTTGTCCAGCATTTAGTTGAATTATTATATTTCCATTTGCTTTTTGGAAGATTTACAGTATGCCATCCTTCCTTAGCATATTCAAGGCCTTCCCAAAAATATTTTACTTTTGTAATCGGAGAACTTCCTTTTACTGATATATACAGATAATTATCCAATCTATTTTCACAATACAATTGTATGCCACACTTCACCCATTGCCCTGACTTGGTCTTTTCAGAAAAATTGTCACCATATTCTTCACCACCACTTCTGGCATATGCAGATGTAGAAATAAAAAATACACCTAATAAAATACCCAGTAAAATCAACAAATGATACTTACCCTTTTTTCTTTTGCTATTCATACTTTTACCTCCCATATTTTATATCGTAATTTTACTTCATCGAGCTTATTTCTCTTTGCTGCTGTATTTCTTGCAAAATA
>NZ_QRNF01000144.1 GCF_003474435.1 Ruminococcus sp. AF46-10NS | reverse complement strand
CATTGTACCTTGAAAACTGCATACATGAAATTTGATTAAGTTAATCAAATATCCTTAAACGCAAAGTATTAAGAAATTAATGCAAACGCAAAGATAGGAAGACATCGATTTATCTGTTATGAACAGAGTAATCAAACACCGTTGTAAAACGCGAGAGCGTGATACAACAGAGAATCAAGAGACCGCATCACCTACGCTAGGGTGATGAAGCGAAAGGTCAAGCAATAAGGGCACAGGGCGGATGCTTGGCACTAAGAGCCGATGAAAGACGTGATAAGCTGCGAAAAGCTTCGGGGAGGAGCAAATATCCCGTGATCCGGAGATGTCTGAATGGGGAAACCCGCATGAGCAGACCTCATGCATCCATACGCCAATCCATAACGTATGGAAGGGAACCCGGGGAACTGAAACATCTAAGTACCCGGAGGAAAAGAAAGAAACATCGATTCCGTAAGTAGCGGCGAGCGAACGCGGAGGAGCCTAAACCGGTGTGCGTGCATGCCGGGGTCATGGACTGCATTTAAGATTCAGCGAAGTTAACAGAACGGTTTTGGGAAAGCCGGCCA
>NZ_QRNF01000143.1 GCF_003474435.1 Ruminococcus sp. AF46-10NS | reverse complement strand
CTTTTTAATTTGTTAAGTATACCTTCTTCCATTTCATAAACTTCATCACATAATATTTCAATGTCTTCACGATTATGACTTCATCACATAATATTTCAATGTCTTCACGATTATGACTCGTCAACAGAATTAATTTTCCTTCTGATTTCATTTTCAAGAATAATCGTCTCATTTCTTCAACTCCATTTTTATCTAATGCATTCATTGGCTCATCCAGAACCAGAATATCAGGTTTTTCCATAATTGCCTGTGCTATACCTAATCGTTGTCTCATTCCCATCGAATATTTACCCACATGTTTTTTGTCTGCGGAATCCAAACCAACCAATGACATAGACTCTTTAATTTCGTTACTGTCTATTTTTTCTCGTATTGAAGCCAAATATTTAAGATTTTTATATCCAGAATAATTCAACAAAAATCCAGGTGTCTCAATAATAAAGCCTAAGTTTTCTGGGAAATCAATATCTTTTCCTACAATTTTATGATTCACAGAAATTACGCCTGTTGTTGGTTTTAAAAATCCACAAATACATTTTAGTAAAACTGTTTTTCCAGAACCATTTCTTCCAATAATTCCATAGATATGCCCATTTGAAATTTCACATTAATATTG
>NZ_QRNF01000142.1 GCF_003474435.1 Ruminococcus sp. AF46-10NS | reverse complement strand
CGTAACAAGGTAGCCGTATCGGAAGGTGCGGCTGGATCACCTCCTTTCTAAGGAAAAAGTAGAGAAACAAGATGTGTTTTACTGTTGAGTTATCAAGGCAACTGAATAACGATATTTCTGGTAGCGATGCGCTTAGGGGACACACCCGTTCCCATCCCGAACACGACGGTTAAGACCTAAGCGGCCGATGGTACTGCACTGGAGACGGTGTGGGAGAGCAGGTGGCTGCCAGATCAAATGGGGATGTAGCTCAGTTGGGAGAGCACCTGCCTTGCAAGCAGGGGGTCGAGAGTTCGAATCTCTTCATCTCCACTGAAATCGGAAGATTTCAAGATGGGCTTATAGCTCAGCTGGTTAGAGCGCACGCCTGATAAGCGTGAGGTCGGTGGTTCGAGTCCACTTAAGCCCACTGGTTTAAATGAACCAGAACCCCGAAAAGTTCATAATCATGAGCAATAGGGCAAAGGTCCACTTAAGCCCATTGGGTTTTAAGTAATAAAGCCCAATACATTGTACCTTGAAAACTGCATACATGAAATTTGATTAAGTTAATCAAATATCCTTAAACGCAAAGTATTAAGAAATTAATGCAAACGCAAAGATAGGAAGACATCGAT
>NZ_QRNF01000141.1 GCF_003474435.1 Ruminococcus sp. AF46-10NS | reverse complement strand
TGCCTGAGCAAAGAATTCTCATTCCTGACGCCACATTATAATATTGATTACAATGGATGGCATATTGATGGAACCATTATGGAATGGGACTATAGCATTCTTAATCAAAACGGTTATTCAATTGCACGGGTTAGTAAAGAACTGTTTCATATGACTGATACATATGTTATTGATGTGCAGAATCCTGGAAATGCGTTGGATGTGCTGATGTTTGTACTGGCAATCGATGCAGAAAAATGTTCCAGAAATTAATAGTTGATCTTGTTACTGTAATTATTCGGAGGATGAAGCATGGGATTATTCAAAAAGAAAATCGTAAAAAAAACATATGACCGAGAACATATGAAACCTGTTATTCGTGCAAGCATTTGCACCGGAGAAGAAGTAGCAGGATTTAAAGATATACGGACTGGAAAAATCGAAGAAATCATGCTGATCAGATCTCCAGATGACTTAGAAAAATTCAAAGAAATATATGAGATAATAGAGGAAATTGCAAAAGAATATTAAACATTGGATAAGGAGGATGTGTTGTCATGAGAACTATAGGTAATATCCTTTGGTTTATATTTGGAGGATTACTGGGCGGTTTGGCCTGGGTTTTTGCAGGATGCATATGGTGTATTACAATTATTGGAATTCCGGTAGGTCTGCAATGCTTTAAAT
>NZ_QRNF01000140.1 GCF_003474435.1 Ruminococcus sp. AF46-10NS | reverse complement strand
TGCCTGAGCAAAGAATTCTCATTCCTGACGCCACATTATAATATTGATTACAATGGATGGCATATTGATGGAACCATTATGGAATGGGACTATAGCATTCTTAATCAAAGCGGTTATTCAATTGCACGGGTTAGTAAAGAACTGTTTCATATGACTGATACATATGTTATTGATGTGCAGGATCCAGGAAATGCATTGGATGCGTTGATGTTCGTACTTGCGATTGATGCAGAAAAATGTTCCAGGAATTAGATAGTTGATCTTGTTGTCGAAGATATTCGGAGATTGGGAGGTAGCATGGGATTATTCAAAAAGAAAATCGTGAAAAAAACATATGACAGAGAACATATGAAACCAGTTATTCGTGCAAGCATTTGTACTGGAGAAGAAGTAGCAGGGTTCAAAGACATACGGACCGGAAAAATCGAAGAAATCATGCTGATCAGATCTCCAGAGGACTTAGAAAAATTCAAAGAGATATATGAGATAACAGAGGAAATTGCAAAAGAATATTAAACATTGATAAGGAGGATGTGTTGTCATGAGAACGATAGGTAATATTCTTTGGTTTATATTTGGAGGATTACTGGGCGGTTTGGCCTGGGTTTTTGCAGGATGCATATGGTGTATTACAATTATTGGAATTCCGGTAGGTCTGCAATGCTTTAAAT
>NZ_QRNF01000014.1 GCF_003474435.1 Ruminococcus sp. AF46-10NS | reverse complement strand
TTTCTTGTCAACTCCATTATATCAAGAGGAACAGGTTTATGCCTTTTTTATTGGCTGAAATATTGAACTTTCAAGGTTCAACACCTCTTATTGGTGTGGGAAGTTTTAGTAATTAATATTTCGTGTAGAAAAAGATTAATTTGATGTAGGGAAATCCAAGTGGAGTTTTGTTAAGACTTCACAATCAGAATAAAGTGTGATAAGATTTATACATCGTTCAATTAGTGATTACTAAAGGAGAAATACGTATGAATAATTTTACTTCATTATTTTTGTCATAGTCTTATCAGGATACCTGGGAGGATTATAATCGTTCCCTTACATCTGAAAATTTCCCGAAATGGGATTATATTATTCTGACAGCTTCTAATGAGAATCAGGCAGAAGGCTATCGCAGCCAGATTGAATCCAGAAAAGATTTCCTTCCGGCAGAGACGCATTTTGCTGTAATTCCGGATGAGGGAAATGTTCGTGTGGGTTCAGGCGGAGCAACGCTTTCTGTTCTGCGCTACATATATAAAAGAGAAGAAAAACTTAAAGGAAAAGGATCTTTTGAGGGTCTGCGTATCCTTGTTATCCATTCTGGCGGAGACAGTAAACGTGTTCCTTCCTATTCTGCTCTTGGAAAACTTTTCAGCCCGGTACCTCATAAATTGCCGAATGGCAGGTCTTCTACATTGTTTGATGAGTTTATCATTGCAATGTCTTCAGTACCTTCCAGAATCCGGGAAGGTATGCTGCTTCTTTCAGGAGATGTTTTACTGTTATTTAATCCTCTGCAGATTGATTTTTCCGGAAGAGGGGCCGCGGCCATTTCATTCAAAGAGAATGTTGAAACAGGTAAGAATCATGGCGTATTTCTTAATAGTGGTGATGGAAATGTGAAGAAGTTCCTCCATAAACAGACAGTAGAGACGCTTCGGGAAATGGGCGCAGTGAATGAGAAGGACTGTGTGGATATTGACACAGGAGCGGTGATCTTTTCGGCAGGTATGCTGTCTTCTCTTTATTCTTTGATTTCTACAACAGAGGATTATCATAAATATGTAAATGATACAGTTCGTCTTTCTTTATATGGTGATTTTCTGTATCCGCTTGCTGAAGATTCTACGTTGGAGAAATTTTATCATGAAAAGCCGGAAGGTGAATTCTGTGAAGAACTTCATAATGCCAGAACAGAAGTATGGAGAGTACTGCGTCCATATCGAATGAAACTTTTAAGGCTTGCCCCGGCTAAATTTATACATTTTGGCAAGACAAGAGAGATCCTGGCCCTGATGAGTGGAGGAGTGGATGACTATAAAGCTCTTGGATGGTGCAAAAAAGTAAACAGCAGTATCAGTGGAAATACAGCTGGATATAATAGTGTACTTTCCGATAGAGCAGTGATTGGAGACGGCTGTTATCTGGAGGTTTCTTTTGTACACAGTAAAGCAGTGATTGGCAATAATGTCGTCCTTTCCTATATTGATATTCATGATGAGCTGATTCCTGATAATGTGGTGCTTCATGGACTGAAGCAGAAGAATGGCAAGTTTGTCTGCCGTATTTATGGAGTTCTGGATAATCCAAAAGAAAATAAACTGTTTGGTATAGATTTGGAGGAAGTATTACATAAACTGGAAATTCGACCGGAAGATGTGTGGAATTCCAATGAGCACCTTTTATGGTTTGCAAAGCTTTATCCAGAGTGTGACAGTATTAAAGAAGCTGTAGGAGCTGCACTGAATCTCTTTGATCTTTTGCAGGGAGAAGGCAATCTGGACGAATGGAAGAATGCACAGCGCAAATCTCTCTGTGCCGGATTTAATGATGCAGATGCTTCTGCAATCATTGCATGGAATAGAAGAATGCAGGAACTTGTAAAGATGGATGAAATTGCGAAGGACATTCGTTCGGGAAAACCTGCAAGAGAAACAGAAAGTTTACCTCCATTAACAAGGCTTCAGGGCAACTGGCTGGAAAAAAGATTTAAAAGAGCTGACTTTTCGGAATCTGTCAGATTGAATTATTATATAGGAACAGCTCTTGGAAATAGACAGGGAGATAAATATATTGCAGAAAGCTTTCAGACAATTTCAGGACAGATTCTGAAAGCTGCGCTTCATAATCTGCAGTATAATGATAGTTGCAGGATTGTAAGTGACAGGCATACAGTTAAGCTGCCGCTGCGTGTGAACTGGGGCGGGGGCTGGAGTGACACGCCTCCGATCTGCTGTGAGATGGGAGGTACAGTCCTTAATGCGGCAATCAGTCTGAATGGAGAGCTTCCGGTTGAAGTAACACTTGTCAGGATTCCGGAAAAGAAAATTGTTTTTGATAGCCGTGATATGGATGTACATGGTGAATTTGACTCCATTGAGGAACTTCAGAAAACAGGAGATCCATATGATTCTTTTGCATTGCAGAAATCGTGTCTTCTTGCCTGTGGAATCATCCCATCAGAAGGCGGAAAGCTGGATGAGATCCTTACTCGTTTAGGTGGCGGTTTTGAGATGCATTCAGAAGTAACCAATGTGCCTAAGGGAAGCGGACTTGGAACTTCTTCCATTCTTTCAGCAGCATGTGTAAAAGCAGTCTTTGAATTTATGGGAATTGCTTATACAGAGGCTGATCTTTACGCTCATGTTCTTGTTATGGAGCAGATTATGTCCACAGGAGGCGGCTGGCAGGACCAGGTTGGCGGGGTGACAAACGGTATTAAATATATCACCAGTAAACCCGGGCTTGATCAGCAGATCAAAGTAGAGCATATTGAACTGCAGCCGGAGACCAAAAGAGAGTTAAATGAACGTTTCTGCCTGATTTATACAGGTCAGCGCCGTCTTGCCCGAAATCTGCTCAGAGATGTAGTTGGACGTTATGTTGGGAATGAACCTGACAGCTTGTTTGCTTTAAATGAGATTCAGAAAGTTGCGGCATTGATGCGCTTTGAATTGGAGCGTGGAAATATTGATGAGTTTGCGGCATTGCTGGATTATCATTGGGAGCTTAGCCGGAAAGTGGATGCCGGAAGCACCAATACATTGATCGATCAGATATTCCTGTCAATTAAGGATCTGATTGATGCCAGAATGGTATGCGGTGCCGGAGGTGGCGGATTCCTTCAGGTGATTCTGAAAAAAGGAATCACAAAAGAAGATGTACATAAGCGACTGAAAGACGTGTTCCAGGATAATCCGGTGGATGTCTGGGATTGTGAGATTATATAGTAATTGATATCAAGTTTACCAGAAATCCAATACGCAAAAGCTGACACTTGAGCCTTCAAAGGTTTCATGATATCATGTTTTGTATAAATAACATTGATATTATGAAGCCTTTTTTATATAACAGTGGCCGGGAGAAATATCTGAAGCATTAAAGTTGTATGCTCTAATCGAGAATTTTCGGGGAATTCAAGAAATTAAAAAAAAGGAGAATGATAATGGATTTAAGTAAAATATCTGTAAAAAAAATCCGGGAGCTTATTGTGTTTACAGCAATTCTGGTGGTCGCCCTGTGGAAGTTTGATGTGGTGCTCGATGTGCTGAAAGCAATATGGGGGATCATATTTCCCTTTGTACTTGGCGGAGCGATCGCATTTGTGACCAACGTGCCAATGAGCTTTTTGGAAAACAAAATTTTTGGAAAGGTTAAAAAAGAAAATAAGATAGTCGTAAAATTGGCAAGACCGATAAGTCTGCTCCTTACGATCGTACTTGCAGTTGGCATAATTGTACTGGTGATGTTTGGCGTGATCCCGCAGCTTACGCGGACAATGGGAACCCTGATGATGAGCATCGCTGATTTTATTCCGCAGATGCAAAGCTGGATCCGTGATTTTTCCCATAATAACCAGGAAATCATGAAGCTGGTAGATCAGGTTCAGTTTAATCCGGATCAGGCGATCAAGTGGGGAATAAGCCTTCTTGGAAACGGCGCAGGAAATATGATGAATACCACAATGTCAGCAGTGGGTTCCATAGTCAGTGGATTGGCAACCTTTTTTATTGCGTTTTCATTTGCCTGCTATGTTCTTTTTCAGAAAGAGAAGCTTCATGTGCAGATCCGAAAAGTATTTTTCGCTTTTCTTCCAAAGCAAAAGGCAGATGCTTTTCTTAAAGTCTGTTCTCTGACTTATCGGACATTTGCAAGTTTTCTTGCAGGTCAGTGTCTGGAAGCTGTGATTCTCGGCTGTATGTTTGTTGTTATACTGAGTATTTTGAGGATGCCATATGCACTTTTGATCGGAGTTTTGATTGCGTTTACGGCATTGATCCCAATTTTCGGGGCCTTCATCGGTTGTGCAGTGGGAAGCTTTTTGATTTTTATGGTAAGTCCGGAACAGGCAATTTTATTCATTATAGTATTTCTGGTGCTGCAGCAGATCGAGGGAAATCTGATCTATCCTCATGTTGTGGGTGAATCTGTAGGGCTTCCGTCAATCTGGGTTCTTGCAGCAGTTACAATCGGTGGAAATCTTATGGGAATTGTAGGTATGCTTATTTTTATTCCGCTGTTGTCCGTGTTCTATACTATTTTCCGGGAATTCGTATATCTGCGTTTGAAAAAGAAGCATATCAAACAGGTGACAAAGACAGAAATTGAGGAATATACGGCGGAGGAAATTGGAAATAGTGAAATATCAGAGGGGAAATGATAAGGTGGATCTGTATGGGATAGTTAAGAAAATTCTTATGAAAAGGAGAAGGTTATGAAAATACGGAAGAATATTTCAGTAAAGTTTCTGGCGGTCATGCTTATTGCAGCGCTGCTGCTTCCTCTTGCATGGGATACTCCGGTGGAAGCGGCAGAGACAAAACAGATCGATGTTTTGTTCAGCCATGATACGCATTCGCATTTGAACAGCTTTTCAACTATTGTAGATGGGGAGCAAAAAGAGGTTGGCGGATTTGCAAGGATCAAAACGCTGATCGATGAAAAGAAGCAGGAAGATCCGGATACCCTGGTGCTGGATGGCGGCGATTTTTCCATGGGAACACTGATCCAGACCGTATACGATACGGAGGCGGCAGAGCTTCGGATGCTGGGATATCTGGGGTATGATGTGACGACCCTGGGGAATCATGAATACGATTATCGCTCAGAGGGACTGGCTAATATGCTGGAGGCTGCAAAGAATTCCGGTGAGACAGTGCCGGCACTGGTGGTATGCAACGTGGACTGGAACAGAATGGAGCAGGATGGACTAAGTAATGGCCAGAAGCAGATCCAGTCGGCATTTGAAGCCTACGGTGTGAAGGATTATGTAGTAGTTCAAAAGGGAGATGTGAAGGTTGCAGTAGTCGGTGTGTTCGGCAAGGATGCCCTGGAATGTGCACCGACCTGTGAATTAAAATTTAAGGATCCGGTTGAGGCTGTAAAACAGACAGTAGAAGAGATCGAAAAAAATGAAAAAGTGGATATGATCGCCTGTGTGTCTCATGGAGGAACCTGGGAGGATGAGAATAAATCGGAGGATGAGATCCTTGCAAAAGAGGTGCCGGATATCGATCTGATCATCAGTGGACACACGCACTCAGAGCTGAAAGAGGCAATTCAGCATGGGAACACATATATCGTATCATGTGGTGAATACGGAAGAAATCTGGGATCACTTTCCATGACGCAGAAGCAGGATGGACGGTGGGAGCTGACATCCTATGAGTTGATTCCTGTTTCTGAGAAGATAAAACCGGACCAGGCGACACAGGAACGGATCGATGCCCTGATGGATACGGTAGATAAGAATTATCTTTCCGATTTTGGCTATACAAGAGAAGAGGTTCTTGCTGAAAATGATGTTGAATTCAACAGTCTGGAAGAAATGGGAACGAAGCATGAAGAACTGAATCTTGGTGACATCATGTCCGATGCATACATATATGCAGTGGAGAATTCCGAGTATTATGATGGTGATCCGGTTGATGTAGCCGTTGTTCCAAGCGGAACTGTAAGGGATACATACACAAAGGGTGATATTACAGTAGAGGATGTTTTTAATTCCTTCTCACTGGGAATCGGAAAGGATGGTGTTGCCGGATATCCGCTGATCAGTGCATATCTGACCGGAAAGGAGCTGAAGCTGACAGCAGAGGTGGATGCTTCTGTTTCGGATTTTATGACAACAGCAAGGTTATATTGCAGTGGATTGAATTTTGCATACAATCCACATCGGATGATCCTGAATAAGGTGACGGATTGTTATCTCACCAGGGCAGACGGAGAACGGATCGAGATCCAGGATGATAAGCTGTATCATGTAGTGACAGATCTGTATACCGGTCAGATGCTTGGTTCAGTGATGAAAATGTCCTATGGACTGCTGTCTCTTGAACCGAAGGACAGGGATGGAAATCCTATTGAGAATCTGGAAGATCAGGCGATCATGGAAGGTGACAGGGAGTTAAAGGCCTGGGATGCGATCGCAAGATATATGCAGTCCTTTGAAGATACAGATGGCGACGGAATTGCCAATGTGCCGGAATATTATGAGACAACACATGGACGTAAGGTTGTGGAGGACAGCAGAAATATCATTGATCTGGTGAAGCAGCCGAATAAGTTTTCAGCAATGATCGCAGGTATTTGTCTGATCTTTATCGTCATTATTGTACTTGTGGTATTGTTGATCCGAAGGATGATCCGCAGGATCAGAGTAAGAAAAGAAAAGAGAAATCCGAAATAAATATATGGCTGTACAGAAAGCTGTCGCTTAAGCGGTTGATAGATCGCAAAGTGGCAGCTTTTATTTGTGACAGCGTTACTGTCCAGCTAACCTCTGAATAGTAACCGTCTGCGGACATCTTTTTTTCAGGGGTTTTGTTAAGACTTCACAACCATAACAAAGTGTGATAAGATTTATATATCTTGCGACTGAAAGATATGTTTCAGGATAATCCGGTGGATATATGTAAGCTAATACTGTTTAAGAAGTGGAATAAAGGGGATGAGAAGAAATGACGGAAACTGAGAAGAGAGAAGAAATACTTGATACATTACAGAGAAATCCGGATCCGGAACATCTGTGGGAATGTATTATTGCTTTTCAGGATTATCATTTTGAGACAATTTCCGGTTTGCCGTTTACCTATCAGCTGAAAAGAGGAAGAAACGGGGAATTAACAAAAGAACTATGGATCGACCGCAGAAAAAACAGCAAGAGTCTGGCATGGAGTTCCGTTTTAAAAGCATTCGAAAAGACGGAAGGCAAACCCGTGGTGTCCCGGCCCAAAGCGCTGGGAGATATCAGGGGTGTATCCTATCTGTATGGAATATTTTATAAGTTTGGATTGATAGATGTCCCGGATGATTTGTTGAAAAAGTATCAAAAATAGCAGATTTTATGCGAAAATCGACAAAAATTACATTTACGCATTGTGAAATATGTGCTATACGAAGACCTGAATAATTCATGACGATAAAGCGTAAGATCATATTTACCTTTGTGTCAGAAAATACTTGAGGAGAGAGGTTATGGAAAAAGCAGTGAAGAACCTTCAGAATAATAAGATGTGAACTTCCATAATAAAGTGCAACTCAAGTGAATCATACGGATTGAGAATGCCCTGAAAATACTGAAAAAATAAGGAAAAACCTGCATTTTGTTGTTGCAGAAATGCAGGTTTTATGCTATACTATATTTAGTCGCAAATACAACTATAAAGAAGAGAGATGTTCATGTATCTGGATTATGTTGTTGATATACCTGATGTAAAAGGAAAAATCACATTTCGAACCAAAGGTCAGGCGCGTTATGTTTATTATGAGTACAGCCGTGAGTACGATCCGTCCAAACAGTATACAAATGTAAAAAGGGTTACAATCGGTAAGGTTTTACCGGAAGATGAAAATAAAATGAGACCTAATGAAAATTTCAGGAAATATTTTCCGGAGATTGAGCATCCTGAGGAAAAAACAGTTTCATGTAGGAGCAGCTGTTTGAAGACAGGAGCATATATGATCATAGATAAAGCTGCAAAAGATCTTGAACTGGATACAAAACTGCGGGATTCATTTGGGGCAAAAGCAGCCGGGATCATGCTTGACCTGGCAGCCTATTCCATTATTACAGAAGGGAATGCTGCACAGTATTATCCTGATTATGCTTACAACCACCCGCTTTTTACTCCAGATATGAAATGTTACAGTGATTCATTTCTTTCAGATTTCCTGAGGTCAATAAAAGAAAACCAGAGGCAGGATTTTCTGGATCAGTGGAATGCAGACAGATGCAAACGTGAGCGTATTTATATATCATATGATTCAACAAATAAGAACTGTCAGGCCGGAGATATAGACATAGTGGAATTCGGAGCAGCAAAGGTGGATGCCGGACTTCCGATATTCAATTATGCTGTTGGCTATGATGTAAACAACCGGGAGCCTCTCATGTATGAAAAATATTCCGGAAGCATCAATGATGTATCCCAGTTACAGTTTATGGTTGATAAGATAAAAGGCTATGGTTATAAAAATATCGGATTTATCCTGGACCGGGGCTATTTCAGCAAAGATAATCTTAACTACATGGACAGCAGTGGATTTTCCTTTATCATTATGGTAAAAGGAATAAAGGATTTTATAAGCAGTCAGGTAAGGAAACTGAAAGGCACTTTTGAAAACAACTGGGGAAACCGGATCGAGGAATTCGAAGTGTATGGAAAAACAGTCCACGCTTTTGTGTATGCCAGTGACACAAAGAAACGATACATACATATTTATTACAGTGCTGCCAAAGCGGTTGGTGAACGTGCAAGACTGGAAGAAAAAATCCATGAAATGCAGAGATTTATGGAACAGCATGAAGATAAGGAGTATGAATTCGGACCGGCATTCCATAAGTATTTTCATATGCATTATAACAAGGAAAACGGACATTTTGTTTATGGCGAACCCAAGCTGCCGGTGATCCAGGATGAGCTGGAGCTCTGTGGATATTTTGCTATCATCTCATCCGAAAAGATGGATGCAAAGGATGCGATAAACCTTTACAAGAGCAGGGACGTATCGGAAAAAGTATTCCGGGCAGATAAATCTTATCTCGGAAACCATTGTCTGAGAGTGGCATCAGAAGAGGCGGCATCAAATAAGATATTCATTGGTTTTCTTGCACTGATCATCCGGTGCAGGATATATACAGCCTTAAAGGAAAAGGCAAAAGAACTGGCAAAAAAACCGAATTATCTTACAGTTCCGGCAGCAATCCGGGAACTGGAAAAGATTGAGATGACACGCCAGCTGGATAAGGTGTACCGGCTTGATCATGCAGTAACCAAAACACAGAAAGTGATCTTAAGTGCTTTTGGCATGGATTGGAATCATGTGAAATACCGTGCGGAAAATATCAGCAAAATCTTGAAGGGAGTACAGTGATGGCAAGAAACATGAACAGGGAAACACTTGAACAGAAAATAGCAAAAACAGAGAAGGCAATCAGCCGGAACCGTGAACAGTATGACCGTCTGACAGCGGAACTGGAAGACCTGCATAAAAAGAAAAAAGCGATTCTGAATGAAGAAATTTTAAAAGCTATTGCAGGAAGCGAAAAAAGTTATGAGGAGATTCTCAGTTTTATACAGGGAAAAACGGATAACGATAGCAGAGAGGAAGAATGACATGGAAAAACAGGAGCAGGAAGAAAGGAAACACATAGAAGCTCTGGACAGAAAAATAGAAAGACTTCAGGAAAAAGTAATTAAAAAGCATAAGGAATACAGTGTTCTTGCTGAGGAGCTTTCCACACTTTTGGACGAACGACATCCGGAACGGAAAATCGAGAGGGCGAAGCAGGCGTTATATGATGCATATTTGGAAAGCGGGCGTTCATTGGATGAAATCATTGACTCAATTCGGAATGCCGATGAATGGATATAGGCTGGATTTAGTTGTAAAATTTCTGGAAGTTCACACAGTACCCAAAAGGTACACGCCCCGAAAAGGGGCTGTGTCTCGTATCCGATATGTTTCTGAAATTGAAAAATATTAAGCTGAATAAAACAAAAGTTTCCGAAATAGGAAAATAATTTGATATTCTGCGTATAATATGCTATACTGAGAAAAAAGGAGGAATGCAGATATGGTTGAACGAAAAGAATATCTTGACCAGCTTTGGGCATGGAAAGACGAGCAGCAGATCAAGGTCGTGACCGGAATCCGCCGCTGTGGAAAATCTGTACTTCTGGAACAGTATCAGCAGAGACTCTTAGCGAATGGAGTTACACCAGAACAGATTATTTCTATCAATTTTGAAAATCTGGATTACGAACCTTTAAAAGATTATATGAAGCTGTACAATTATCTCAAAGAACGTTTGTGTGCAGATAAGATGACATACATCTTTTTGGATGAGGTTCAGGAAGTTCCATCATTCGAGAAAGTGGTTGACAGCCTTTATATCAGAGACCATGTGGACGTTTATATCACAGGCTCCAATGCATATATGCTGTCAAGTGAGCTTGCAACGCTTTTGTCAGGAAGGTACACAGAGATCAAGATGCTGCCGCTTTCTTTCCGTGAGTATATGGCGGTGACAGGTATGGCAAAAGAGGAAGCTTTTGCAGAGTTTATGAAAACTGGTGGAATTCCGTATGTGGCAGTAATGAACCGCACGGATGAAAAAATAGATCAGTATTTAGAGGGAACCTACAATACCGTTATTGTAAAAGATATCGAGCAGCGGCAGGCAAGAAGGGAAAAAGAAGGTGGAAAACGAAAAATCACAGACATTGCGTTACTAAAGACAATTGCCAGGTATCTGGCAAGCGTTATCGGCAGCCCGGTGTCAATGAAAAGTATAACCGACTATCTGACCTCAGCGGGTAGAAAAGTATCCCAAAACACAGTCAGTGATTATGTGGAAGCCCTGACAGAGTCTTTTATTTTTTATCCTGTGGAGCGATTTGACATTGTGGGGAAGCAGCTCTTAAAGGTCAACAATAAGTTTTACATGGTAGATATGGGAATCAGAAACCACATTCTTCCGAGAAAACGATATGATCTTGGATTTACCATTGAGAACATTGTGTATCTTGAACTTTCACGAAGGGGTGGCAAAGTCAACATCGGAAAATATGGTTCTACTGAGGTCGACTTTGTGACACAGAAGGAAGGTGTGCTTACCTATTATCAGGTAACTGCTGATATGACGGCGGAAGAAACTTTTGAGAGAGAGATGAGACCGCTGCGGAGCATTCAGGATAATTATGAAAAGATTGTCCTGACACTGGATCGTTTTTCACTCGGAAATTACGATGGCATAAAAGTTGTGAATGTCATCGACTGGCTTTTGCGATGAGGAATCTGCATATGAATGATGTGGAAATTAGTCAAAAACAGCAGATTGATAGTAATGATCAGAAACCGGATGGCAAAAGTGTCACGGAATCTCTTACCGGGATTCTGAAAGAAGATGACCTTGATGCGAGAAAGGCAAAAAGGCTGAAAGAAAAATACGAAACGGCGTAAATAGAACATAAGATCAAGGACTTCTTCGGAGGTCCGTTTTCTTTGCGAAAGGAACGATAAATATATACATCTTTATTGTTTTTGCTGCCTGTGATTGCAATATTTTTCTTTCAGCCAAAATCTTTTGTTGTAATCTGGGAATTGATGTGGCATAATAAATGGGAAAATGTTAAAAATAAGAAAAATCCAGATTAAGAAAATGCAAAATCGCATTTTCGGGAGAACACTACTTCTGCCGCGAGGTGGCAGGATGCGAGTATGACAAAGGAGAAAATTATGGCAATTTTTTCAATGATCTTATCTTTGTTATGTGGAGTATCATTATTTCTTTTTGGAATGTCCCTGATGGGCGATGGTCTGAAGCTGGCAGCCGGCAATAAGCTGGAAGCTTTTCTGTATAAGATGACCAATACTCCGCTTAAGGGTGTTGCACTTGGTACTGGTGTTACCAGTGTGATCCAGTCGTCTTCTGCGACGACGGTTATGGTGATTGGTTTCGTAAACTCCGGTATGATGAAGCTGAAACAGGCAATCGGTATTATCATGGGAGCTAATATCGGAACCAGTATCACAGGTTGGATCTTATGTCTTTCTTATATTGAAGGATCCAATGGAATCGCAAGTATTCTTTCCACAGCAACAATCTCAGCTGTTGTGGCTGTAGTTGGTATTATTTTCCGCATGTTCTGTAAGCGAACCTTACATAAGAATATTGGAAATATCATGCTTGGTTTTGCCATTCTGATGACCGGAATGCAGATGATGAGCGGTGCGGTTTCTCCGCTGCGTGAGAGTCCTGTATTTATCAAGATGCTTACGATGTTTTCCAACCCGATTGCCGGTATTCTTGTTGGTATTGCTTTTACAGCTGTACTTCAGAGTGCTTCTGCGACAGTCGGTGTACTGCAGGCGCTTTCTGTGACAGGAATCCTGACATTTGCCAGTGCATTTCCGATCGTTCTTGGTATTGGTGTCGGTGCTGCATGTCCGGTTCTGATCTCCGCGGTCGGAGCTAATAAGAATGGTAAAAGAACAGCTCTTGTATATCTGATCAATGACCTTTTCGGATTGATTCTGTGGTCAGTTGTCTTTTATACAGCTAATGCGATCGTACACTTTACATTTATGGATATGACCATGACACCTGTAGCAATCGCACTTTTGAATACAGTGTTCCGTCTGGCAACAGTTATTGTACTGTTCCCGTTCATTCCGAAGGTCGAGAAGCTGGTATGCTGGCTTGTTAAAGATAACCAGGAGGATCTGGAGGATGAGGCTGATTTCGATCTTCTTGAGGAACGTCTTCTTAATTATCCTGCTCTTGCGATCGCGCAGTGTCACCGTGTGATGAACGGTATGTCCAAGAAGCTTCGCAAAAATGTCAACAGGGCGATGAATCTTCTGAATGATTATCAGCAGGATAAATATGATAAGGTTCAGCGTAAGGAGGATCTGATCGATAAATATGAGAGCCGTCTTGGCGAGTATCTGATCCAGCTTACAAAGCGTGAGATGAATACTGCTCAGACAAGACAGGCTTCACTGTATCTGCATACTATCAATGACTTTGAGCGTATTGGAGATCATGCTTCTTATATTGCTCATATGTCCAGCGAGATGCACGACAATCATACGAATTTTTCACAGGAAGCATGGGATGAACTGAATATTGTTATGGAAGCTGTCCGTGAAGATATTAATATTACCTGC
Source organism: Ruminococcus sp. AF46-10NS (assembly GCF_003474435.1). Taxonomy (GTDB): domain Bacteria; phylum Bacillota; class Clostridia; order Lachnospirales; family Lachnospiraceae; genus Blautia_A. Next base: position 73,030 of record NZ_QRNF01000014.1, on the reverse strand, counting down.
AATGCTTTTATGAAAGATGATAAAGAGATGGCACAGAGAGTTGCACCTCTTGGAGCTGTGATCACAGGCCTTTGTGATGTGCTGAAAATGCGCCATGCAGAGCGCCTCAGTCAGGGTAAATGTGGTCTGGAAGAGGGAACTGTATTCAGTGATATCCTTAACAGCTTCTGCCGTATTGCAACACATTGCGCAAGTGCAATGGTTGCGCTGATGAAGAGTGATGAGACTGGATCAGATATTCATATCCATGATTCCAAGATCTATCCGACGAGCAGCACGGAGTATTATGAGTATTTTAAAGAATACGGACAGAAATACGATATTGGAAGTCAGGAAGGTCATATGCTTAGTATGGAGCCGGAAGAAGTAGAATAATAGTAAAATCAAAGGGACAGTTCAGTTTGGCTGTCTCTTTTTTGCGAATGGAGGGTATCGGAGATAACAGAAATGTCAAATATTATAGAAATCACAGATTTTAATGCTACGGAGCTGGATGTTTATGCCAGAATCTCTGAAGTACAGCTTCTGAACCGGGCAGAGCCTGAGAAGGGAATTTTTATTGCGGAGAGCCCGAAGGTAATCGAACGCGCATTGGATGCCGGATGTAAGCCGATTTCGTTTCTTGTGGAGCATAAGCATATTGAAGGTGAGGCAAAGGAGCTGATCCGGCGGTGCGGGGATATTCCGGTTTATACTGCTGCGTTCGATGTGCTGACACAATTAACGGGATTTAAGCTTACCAGGGGAATGCTCTGTGCCATGCACAGACCTGCACTTCCGGAAATTGAAGAAGTATGTGGAAATGCACGCAGGATCGCAGTCCTGGAAAATGTGGTAAATCCTACAAATATAGGCGCGATCTTCCGTTCTGCAGCTGCCCTTGGAATGGATGCGGTACTTCTGACACCGGGATGCAGCAATCCGTTATATCGCCGTGCGATCCGTGTCAGTATGGGAACTGTATTTCAGATCCCCTGGGCATTTTTTGATGAAAAGACAGACTGGAAAACAGAAGGAATCCGGAAACTTATGGACATGGGATTTAAGACGGCGGCTATGGCCTTGAGAGAAGATTCTGTTGATATTGATGACCCGAAACTGCTTGCTGAAGAAAAACTGGCAGTTGTCCTTGGTACAGAAGGAGATGGCCTTGCATTTGAGACCATTGCGGACTGCGATTATACAGTGTGTATTCCCATGGCTCATGGGGTTGATTCACTGAATGTTGCTGCTGCCAGCGCGGTTGCTTTCTGGCAGCTTGGAAAATCGGATTTTTAATCCACAGGAAAAGAAGAACAGGCGTAAACTCTTATTTTTCTGCCTGATTTTCCGATTCCATATCCATCAGATGGAAAGAAAGCAGCAGATACAGGATTTCATCTCTGTCTGTAAGATCAGAATCCAGAAAAGTCCTGATCTTATCCAGTCGGTAAAGAAGTGTTGTTCTGTGGATGAACAGAGCGTTGGCTGTATGGGCAATATTCTGATTGTGTTCCAGAAAACACCGCAGCGTATCATAAAGATGAGACTGTCCGGCCTCATCTTTATATTTCAGAGAGAGAAGCTTTTCATGGCAGATCATGTAAGCAGGAAGTTTTCTGGTAGCCTGTTCCAGAATATAGGGCAGTGCAATAGAATTAAAATGGTGGATGCTTTCGGCAGGGTTCTTGCGCTTGCCAACCTGCAGTGCAACAGAAGCCTGAGTGTACTGGCGGTGAAAATTGAAATGTCCGAGCATTTTTCTGCTGTATCCGGCGTTTAACATACTGCTCTTGATGAAACCTTCGATCTTGTCTGAAATCTCATGGACAGTCATGGTGCAGAGATCCAGATTGATAAAAAGCACTGCATTTCCCTTATATTCGGTAGCACAGCTGGCGGGGATGGTATTTTCCAGATAATTGCAGATGGCGTTAAGTGTCAGGTTCTTCTGATCAATGAGACCGGTCTGGATCAGAATACACTGATACATATGGGAAGAAAGCCATCCTACATTACTCAGCTGCTGGCTGATTTTTACATAATCAGCACCTGGATCTGTCATAATGGAAATAAAGATCTGGTGCAGAGGAAATGATTTATCCCGGTTGTGCATGATACCTGTGGAAAGTGCGTGAGATACCATCTGCGCCAGATATTCCAGAATGAAGCCAAAAGTATCATCCAGAGGAACTTCCCCTTCAGAGAACATCAGCCTGTATACAGCTTTATCATTATTGGAGATGTTCACACAGAGAGCTGGAACAGTGAGACCATTCCCTGGATAGTAAAAATATCCTGTTTTGTAAAAGGCTTCTTCGTAGTTGGAATCCTGCTTCAGGCTGTCGACCAGAGCCCAGGAATTTTCGCTGGAGCCCAGAACGGAATTGGAGAGATCTCCAAGCGCCCATTTCCTGGAGGCAATGATCGTGAAATCCATGCCGATCAGCATCATGGGATTGGGGATGATACAGTCTGTCAGTTCCATAAGTTCCATTATGGAAGCATTTCTGAGACGGGAATCGATAAGGGACTGGTTCCACTGGTCATAAATAAGAAAGATTTCCTGCAGCTTATTGAGAATTGTATTAACAGGAATGTCCTGAGGAATCACACATAGATTCGGCTGGGACAGTTCGTAATCATGATATGATGCTCCGATAATGAGAAAAAGGATATTCTTAGGATGTCGGAATGTCAGCCGGAAATCCGGTCCTGAAACAAGATAGACGCGGCCATCCTGAAGAGGGGTGGCCTTTTCGTAACAGGCGGGACAGGAGAGAACCGGTTCTGTATCCAGCCTGGATGTATGTATTGGAAATGATTTCTGCAGATGATAGCAGATCAGTTTGGAACTGAGTTTCAATGAAAAACCTCCTTCCTATACTTTATAGGAAAATATTTAAATAATAACCCTATTATGAGGAATTGTGATTCTTATAAAATTCAGTATAATAGAATCATAAAGAAAAAACAAGTGCAGAAATAAGCCTTTTTATGGGGTGTAGTGAAATTAGTGCGGTAATGGAAGGCTTTCCTGCATAATAACGTAGCGGAGGTGTTTTTTATGTTGACAAAAAGACAGAATATGATGGAAGTTATCCGTGGTGGGAATCCTGACCGTTTTGTAAAACAGTATGAAGGACTGACATTTGTACTGAATACTCCTTATCAGGTAGAATATCCGATGATGCCGGAAGCACCTGGAGCACCAACAGTAAAATGTGGCTGGGGTTATTATAATTCCTGGCCAGCCGGAACACCTGGAGCATTCCCGCTTCATGATCCGGAACATCTGGTATGCCCGGATGTGGCAGAATGGAAGAAATATGTAAAGGCACCGGATATCAATTATACAGAAGAGGACTGGAAAGCATGTCAGGAGACTGTTGCAGGAATTGACCGCAATGAGACAATGGTGGCTACGCTGATCGCACCGGGGGTTTTTGAGATGTGCCATTATCTCTGTGAAATCCAGAATACCATGATGAATTTCTATGAAGAGCCGGAGGCTATGCATGAGCTGATCGAGTACATTACAGAGTGGGAACTGAAATGGGCTGAGCAGATCTGTACTTATATGAAACCGGATGTTATTTTCCATCATGATGACTGGGGTACACAGAACTCCACATTTATCAGTGTGGATATGTTCCGTGAGTTTTTCCTTGATGCTTACAAGCGTATCTATGGTTACTACCATGACCATGGCGTGGAGCTGATCATTCATCACAATGACAGCTACAGTGCAACCCTGGTTCCAACTATGATCGAGATGGGAATAGATGTATGGCAGGGATGTATGTCTGTAAATGATCTTCCGAAACTGATCAAAGAGTACGGCAAGGACATTACATTTATGGGCGGTATTGATAATGGCAAAGTTGACCGCTTTGACTGGACACAGGAAATGATCCAGGAAGCTACAGACCAGCTTTGCAGAGATTGCGGTAAGCTTCATTTTATTCCATGTACCACACATGCCTGAACTTCTCCTGTATCCCGGGTGTTTATGAAGCTGTAGATAAAGAGATTGACAAAATGACAGAGGAACTGTTTTAAACAGGATTCTGCGGATATTTCGGATGAAGCTGTATAGCCGCATATATAAACAGCTATATACAATAGGAAGAAATGCGTAGGCAGGGAGCCGGAAAAGTATGAAGAAATCCACCAGTGGATCACTTTTCCGGCTCCTTTTGCGCCTTTTTTGAAAAAATATTTTTTGTAAAGCAAAAACGCTTGACAGATATGCTGGAATCGTGTATGATAGCCAAGGTGATTACAGATGGAGAAATTTGTAGAGCAGACTTTTTTATTTGATTTTTATGGAGAGCTTCTGACAGAGAGGCAGCGGCAGGTGTACACCAGTGTTGTGTTTGAGGATTATTCCCTAAGCGAGGTTGCCGAGGAACTTGGTATCAGCAGACAGGGCGTGCATGATATGATCAGACGGTGCAATCGGACGTTAGAAGAATACGAAGAGAAGCTCCATCTGGTCGAGAAATTCCTGAACATCCGCAGTCAGGTCATGGAGATCCATGAACTGGCAGGTAACTACCACGCCGAAGATATTGCGGTGATTTCCAAAGTGATATTAGAGGAGTTATGATCAATGGCATTTGAGAGTTTAACAGATAAACTGCAGAATGTATTCAAGAAACTGAAGGGCAAGGGCCGGCTTACAGAGGCTGATGTCAAGACAGCACTGAAAGAAGTTAAGATGGCACTTCTTGAGGCCGATGTTAACTTCAAGGTTGTGAAACAGTTTACGAAATCCGTTCAGGAAAAGGCAATCGGACAGGATGTTATGAACGGCCTGAATCCGGGACAGATGGTTATCAAGATCGTTAATGATGAGCTGGTAAACCTGATGGGAAGTGAGACAACAGAGCTTCCGGTCAAACAGGGTATGGATATTACAGTTCTCATGATGGTTGGTCTTCAGGGTGCAGGTAAGACTACTACTGTTGCCAAGCTGGCAGGTAAACTGAAATCCAAGGGAAAGAGACCACTGCTTGTAGCCTGTGATGTTTACCGTCCGGCAGCGATCACTCAGCTGCAGGTAAACGGTGAGAAGCAGGGCGTTGAGGTCTTTTCCATGGGAGATAAGCAGAATCCCGTGGATATTGCGAAAGCAGCTATCGAGCATGCGAAATCCAATCAGCAGAATGTTGTGCTGATCGATACTGCAGGTCGCCTTCATATTGATGAGGATATGATGCAGGAGCTTGAGAATATCAAGGCGAATGTAAATGTGGATGCGACCGTGCTCGTTGTTGATGCTATGACAGGACAGGATGCGGTAAATGTAGCGCAGAACTTTTCTGACAAGGTTGGCATTGATGGTGTGATCCTTACCAAGATGGATGGTGATACACGAGGTGGAGCTGCACTTTCCATTAAGGCAGTAACAGGTAAACCGATCTTCTATGTTGGTATGGGAGAGAAGCTTTCTGATCTGGAGCAGTTCTATCCGGAGCGTATGGCTTCCAGAATCCTTGGCATGGGCGATGTGATGAGTCTGATCGAGAAGGTGGAAGCATCTGTTGATCAGGAGCAGGCACAGGAGATGCAGAAGAAGCTGAAGAAAATGGACTTCGACTTCAATGATTATCTCACCAGCATGGAACAGATGAACAAGATGGGCGGTATTTCCAGTATCCTGAATATGCTTCCTGGAATGGGTGGCAAGATGAAGGATATCGAGGGCATGATCGATGAGAAGGCTATGGACAGAACCAAGTCCATTATCCTTTCCATGACACCTCAGGAAAGAAGTAATCCGAACATTTTAAATGTATCCCGTAAGAACCGTATTGCAAGAGGTGCGGGTGTGGATATCACAGAAGTGAATCGACTTGTGAAGCAGTTTGAGCAGAGTAAGAAGATGATGAAACAGATGCCGGGCTTAACAGGCGGCAAGATGAACATGGGAAAAAGAGGCGGCTTTAAGCTTCCCTTTTAAATAAAAAAATATAAATTTTCAGAAAGATAATTGGAGGAAAACAAAATGGCAGTAAAGATCAGATTAAGAAGAATGGGACAGAAGAAAGCACCTTTCTATAGAATCGTAGTAGCAGATTCCCGCTGCAAACGTGACGGAAGATGTATCGCAGAGATCGGAACATATGATCCGAACCTCGACCCAAGTGTATACAAGATCGACGAAGAGGCAGCTAAGAAATGGCTTGCAGCTGGTGCTCAGCCTACAGAAGTAGTTGCTAAGCTTCTTAAACTTGCCGGAATCGAGAAATAATACCTGGCAGATCAGATCTGCGGGACCCGTAAGGGCAGAGCAAGGAGGTATGTAATGAAACAACTTGTAGAAGTAATTGCAAAATCTCTTGTAGAAAATCCGGATGAAGTAGTCGTTACTGAGACTGAGAAAGACGATGCCATCGTTGTTGAACTGAAAGTCGGACCGGCCGATATGGGCAAGGTCATCGGAAGACAGGGAAGAATTGCTAAGGCAATCCGTACCGTTGTAAAGGCGGCTTCTTCAAAAAGCAGCAAAAAAGTGATTGTAGATATTCTGCAATGAAAAGAGAGACAGGAGCTGTGGATTCCATGGCTCCTGTTTTCACTCTGAAAGGGAGCGAAAATGGAAGATTTATTAAAGGTAGGAGTTATTACAACGACTCACGGTGTTCGTGGTGAAGTAAAGGTTTTTCCAACCACAGACGATGCTGAGCGTTTTCTTGATATAGAATATGTGCTTCTGGATACAGGAAAAGAACTTCGCAGACTGAATATCAAGAACGTGAAGTTCTTTAAAAACCTTGCGATCCTGAAGTTTGAAGGCATTGACAATATCAATGATATTGAAATGTATAAAGGCCGTGATCTCTGGATTCCTCGTGAGGAAGCACAGGAGCTTGGAGAGGATGAATATTATGTCGGCGATCTGATCGGGATGGATGTACTTCTGGAGAACGGGGAGAAATTCGGAGTGCTTCGCGACGTGATGGAGACAGGTGCCAATGACGTATATGTGGTGGAACAGGTAAATGGAGATGAGATCCTTCTTCCTGCTATCCACGAATGTATTCTTGACGTTAATGTTGATGAAAATACCATGACTGTACATTTGATGAAAGGGCTTGTTTAAATGAATTATCATGTACTTACGCTTTTTCCGGAGATGATCGAGAATGGGATGAATACAAGTATCACCGGCCGTGCGATAGCCAAAGGGCTTCTGACTCTGGAAGCTATCAATATCCGTGATTTTGCTTTTAACAAGCATCAGAAAGTAGACGATTATCCATATGGCGGCGGTGCAGGAATGCTGATGCAGGCAGAGCCTGTATATCTTTCCTATGAGTCCATTGTCAACCGGATCGGAAAAAGGCCGCGTGTGATCTTCCTTACTCCACAGGGAAAAACTTTCAACCAGAATATGGCAAAGGAATTTGCACTGGAGGAGGATCTGGTTTTTCTCTGCGGCCATTATGAGGGGATTGATGAACGCGTTCTTGAAGAGATTGTGACAGATTATGTTTCTATCGGTGATTATGTACTTACAGGCGGAGAGCTGCCTGCCATGGTAATGATGGATTCGATTTCCAGAATGGTACCAGGTGTTCTGAATAATCAGGAATCCGGTGAGACGGAATCTTTTTCCGGAAATCTTCTGGAATATCCGCAGTACAGCCGCCCGGAAGAGTGGCATGGAAAAAAAGTTCCGGAGGTGCTGCTTTCCGGACATCATGGAAATGTGGATAAGTGGCGGAGAGAACAGTCCATCATCCGTACTGCCAGGTGGAGGCCTGATCTGCTGCCCAAGGCTGACCTGACTAATAAAGAGTGGAATGAGATACGCAGACTTCGTAAACAGTGGAAAGAGGAAGTGGAAAAATAATTATGAAAACATCAGATTTTTATTATGACCTGCCACAGGAACTGATTGCTCAGGATCCGCTGGAGGACAGAAGTTCTTCCAGATTGATGCATCTGTCACTGAAGGACGGAAGCATCGAGCATCGTCATTTTACAGATATACTGGATTACCTGCATAAAGGTGACTGCCTTGTGATCAATGATACCAAGGTTATCCCGGCGCGTCTTTATGGTCATAAGGAGGAGACAGGAGCTCTTATTGAGATCCTTCTTCTGAAACGCCGTGAGAATGATATCTGGGAGTGTCTTGTTAAGCCGGGCAAAAAAGCTCGTCCCGGTGCAAAGATCACATTTGGTGACGGAATTCTGAAAGGCGAGATCATTGACATCGTGGATGAGGGGAACCGTCTGATCCAGTTCCATTATGAAGGGATTTTTGAGGAGATTCTGGATCAGTTAGGTGAGATGCCGCTGCCACCGTATATTACTCATAAATTAAAGGATAAAAATCGTTATCAGACTGTATATGCAAAAAATGAAGGTTCCGCTGCTGCACCTACAGCAGGACTGCATTTCACACCGGAGCTTCTTGAAAAAGTGAAGGAGATGGGGGTAAATATTGCCCATGTAACTTTACATGTAGGTCTTGGAACTTTCCGTCCTGTAAAAGTAGATGATGTTGAAAAACATCATATGCATTCTGAGTTTTATATTGTGGATGAAGATCAGGCGAAACTGATTAATGACACAAAGAAAAACGGCGGAAGAGTAATTTCTGTAGGTACTACAAGCTGCCGTACACTGGAGTCTGCAGCTGGTGAGGATGGGATTGTAAAGGCCGGAAGCGGCTGGACAGAGATTTTTATCTATCCGGGATATAAATTCAAGGCAATTGACGGACTGATCACGAACTTTCATTTGCCGGAATCAACATTGCTGATGCTGGTTTCTGCCTTAGCAGGAAAAGAGCACATTATGGCAGCTTATGAGGAAGCTGTGAAGGAGAGATATCGTTTCTTCAGTTTTGGCGATGCTATGATGATCGAATAAAAAAGTATATATAAATCGTAAAATTACAAAAACCGGAAAAGTTCTGAATACGAGCTTTCCCGGTTTCTATTTTATTTTATAACTTTATAAGATTTTTACAGGGCTATTCTTCGCTGTCATCTGTAAAATCAGAATCATCGCCGTAGTTGGAATCATCATCTGAGCTATAATCTTGGTCATCGGATGTATCGTCTGAACTGGTATCATAATCAGATTCATCGCTGCTTGCAGAGTCACCAGAGTTATTGCCTGAAGAGTCTGTTCCGTCCGAAACATCTGCACTGCCTGAAGAGCCGCTATCTGTGCTGTCAGTAGAATTGCTGTCGGAACTGTCGGTACTTCCTGTTGTACCGGAAGAAGCAGAAGAATCAGCTGCCGGAATTGCTGCGCTTCGTTCCTGGATCTTCGCCTTGATACGGGTAGCCTCATCACCGGTAGCAGGAGTTGGCTGATAGTTGTTATATCCATCAGCAGAGGAAATGGAGCAAGGGATGATATTGGTTACGTTATCTGCCTGTACACCTTCAGAAGTAATGGTAAACGTCTGCTGGAAGATCATAGTATCCATATCACTTGGAGAGCTGTTTCCTCCGAAGCAGAAGTTTCCGAGGCTGTAGACGATATTTTTGCCTTTATAGGTCTCAATTCCCTGAAGTACATGTGGATGATGGCCGCACACCAGATCAGCACCTTCATCAATAGCCAGACGCCCAAGAGTCATCTGGTTGGTATCCGGGACAGTTTCTGTTTCATTTCCCCAGTGGAAGATCACAATAACAAGTTCTGCACCATCCTTTTTGACTTTGGCAATATTATCTTTCAGCTGCTGTTCCCGTCCAAGGTGATCGTTCAGTTCATAGATTCCCACAAGACCGACCTTGATGCCTTTTATATCCATGACTGCTGTATCATCATATCCAAAATGTGTAATTCCTGCGTTATCAAGAGCTGTCATGGTATCGGTATAGCTCTGGTCGCCGTAATCATGGCTGTGGTTGTTGGCGGTATTTACCGTTTCTACAGAACCGCTGTTAAGGATCTGGGCATATTCGGCAGGAGCTTTAAATGCGAATGTTTTGTCCTCGCGGGTATCGGAATCTGTAAGTGTTCCCTCGAAATTGGCAATGGTCAGGTCATCGGCTTCGAAGATGCTTTTTACATTTTTGAAGAAATAATCTTTTCCGTTATTATCATAATAAGCAGTAAAACCGGTATCATAATCAAAAGTTTCATCAGTTCCAAGTGTACAGTCGCCGACTACACTGATGGTAAGAGAAACAGGTTCTTTAGCTGCTTCAGCTGTGGCAGCTTCCGTCTGGGCTTTTTTTGCTTCGGCTTCTGCCTGGGCTTTCTGGAGTGCTGCTGCCTCGGCTGCCTTTCTGGATGAGCAGGCGCGTGCGGAAAAGATAATGACCAGAAGCAGTACCAGAAGAATGCCACCTCCTGCAAGCAACATTTTCTGGCGGCGAACCTGCTGATAGCGGGAGTTGTGGGAAATCGCTTTTCTGCGAGATGCTGCAGAATTATGTGAAGATGAATGTCTGTCTGCAGCAGATGAGACCTGGCGGGAAGTGCCGGAAGAGGCAGTTCTGTGCTGCCGGGCTCCTTCCCTGCCGGAACGCTGCTGCCGTGCTTCGCGTGCACGGAGAGCTTCCTGGCGGGCATGTTCCGGATCATGGCCATGATCCGGCTGTCTTCGATTATCGTTTGGCATGTTTTTTCTTTCTCCTTCATATGTAAAGATACATTTATTATAGAAAGAATTGGAAACAATGTAAAGGAAGAATCCCGGACTTTTCAGAAAAAAGAGTTTTTGTTATAATGATACTGCAAATAAGAATTACAGGGAGATTACAGAAAAATGGTACTATATATCGGAAATCATACAAGTTCGTCCAAAGGCTATGCCGCCATGGGCCGTCAGATGCTGAAAAACGGCGGGAATACATTTGCGTTTTTTACCAGGAATCCGCGGGGCGGCAAGGCGAAAGAGATCGATCAGCAGGATGTGGAGAAGTTTCTGGAACTGGCCAGGGAAAATCAGTTCGGAAAGCTGGTGGCTCATGCTCCATATGTCATGAATGCCTGCGCGGCCAAAGAAAATCTGAGAGATTTTGCCAGGGAGGTTATGGCAGATGACCTGAAGCGTATGGAATATACACCGGGGAATTATTATAATTTTCATCCGGGAAGTCATGTAGGCCAGGGAACAGAAATAGGGATTGCCAAGATTTCGGAAATTCTTAATGAAGTTCTCACAGATGAACAGAGCACTATGGTTCTTCTGGAAACCATGTCAGGTAAGGGCTCTGAAGTGGGATCAACATTTCAGGAACTGAGAGAGATTATTGACCGGGTGGAGAAGAATGATAAACTGGGCGTCTGTCTGGATACCTGTCACGTGTGGGATGGAGGATATGATATTGTCCATGACCTGGATGGTGTGCTTCATGAATTTGATCAGGTGATCGGACTTTCCAGACTGAAAACAGTTCATCTGAATGACAGCATGAATGGTCTGGGCAGCCACAAAGACCGCCATGCGAAGATCGGTGAAGGAGAGATCGGGCTGGATGCGCTTGTAAATGTAGTGTGTCATCCGGCATTAGAAGGAATTCCGTTTATTCTGGAGACACCGAATGATGATGAGGGATGGAAAAGAGAAATTGCACTTTTGAGAGAACTATATGCTGTGAAAGGAGCTTGATTCATGAGAAAGTTTAAATTTTTTCTTTTGGCAATAACAGGAGCTGCTGTGCTGATGCTGGGCGGCTGCAAGGAGAAAGCAAAATATGACGAGTCTGCTTTCCAGGATGACCTGGAACCATTGACAGATGATGAGCTGGAATCCATGGATGAGAATACCGATGATGAGATGACAGTGGCAGATGAAGATGAGATGGCCAGGGAGATCTGGAAGCGGATGAGACAAAAAATAAAGAGAACAGTTCCGATGCTTCCACAGACAGTACAGAGAGCCAGAAGAAGCTGGATGAGAAAGGCACTTATACTGATAAGGATGATGTGGCTGAATATATTTATGAATATGGACATGTTCCATCAAATCTGAAAGCGGAAACTTATGATAATGCAGATAATATGTTTCCTGTTGAGGATGGTGTTACTTATCAGCAGTGTAGCCTAGATACAGATGGAAAGCAGAAGATCATTTTTACCCAGGATGGAAAGCGTGTGTATTATACCGCGGATGATGGGGAATCATTTGAAGAGATTTATTAAGGAATAAATATTTGCTTAATTATGAATAAAAAACCCGGATACAGATATTAATTAATCTGTGTCCGGTTTTTTTAATATCCAATAATTTGAAAAAAATCAGTGACTCATCACTGAACCTGATTTTTCAGTTCCTCGCCGTTCATAAATGCACGTGCATTTTCCAGTGTTGTCTCAGCGATATTGGTCAGTGCCTCAACTGTGAAGAATCCCTGATGGGAAGTCATGGTAACATTCGGGAAAGACAGCAGACGCTGGATGGTGGAAGTCGGGAGAATGCTGCTGGACATATCCTCGTATACATAAGCAGATTCTTCTTCATAAACATCCAGACCAACAGCAAAGAATTTATGGTCACGGATTCCTGCAATAAGATCATCGGTTTTGATCAATCCACCTCTGGAAGTGTTGACCAGGATCACGCCGTCTTTCATTTTTGCAATAGTTTCAGAATTAATCAGATGCTCTGTCTCCGGAGTCATCGGACAGTGAAGGCTGATCAGATCACTGGTTGCAAGAAGTTCGTCCAGTGAAACATATTCCAGAAAATCCAGGCTTTTATTTGGGAAAAGATCGTAGGCAATGACACGCATGCCAAAACCGCGGCAGATCTTTGCCATAGCCTGACCGATTTTTCCGGTACCGATAATACCGGCTGTTTTCTGATAAAAGTTCACACCCATCAGACCGTTCAGTGCAAAATTGTTTTCACGGCATTTGATATAGGCTTTATGTGTATGGCGGTTGGCTGTCAGGGCAAGAGCCATCGCGTGCTCGGCAACTGCTTCCGGGGAATAGCCAGGGACACGGACAACCTGGATTCCGCATTTAACTGTTGTTTCCAGATCAACATTGTTGTATCCGGCACAGCGCATCAGAATCAGCTTTACACCCTGACGGTGCAGTTCTTCAATTACCGGTGCGCCAAGGTCAGCATTTACAAATGCGCAGATGGCATCATAGCCGTGGGCAAGAGTTGCTGTTTCCTCATGGATGTTGGCTTCAATAAATTTGATTTCAATGCCTGGATAGGACGGAAGCAGCTTCTCAAAAAATTCCTTATCGTAGCTCTTGGTGTCATAAAACAAAATTCTCATAATAGTTGCTCCTCTCTGGAATATTATTTTTCCGGACAAAATAATATCATGGCTTTATCAATTTGAAAAGGGGTAAACTGGAAGAAAAAGGATAAACTTTATCAAAAAAATGTTTTATCTTGAGAATAGCATTTCCGAAAAGATGAAATATATGCAAAAAAATCAAAGAAAAATAAAAAAGGAACTTTTTATCTGTCTGCCAAAGCCAGAGCAGGAAGCGTACAGATAAAAAGTTCCGTTGAATATTTTTACTCGGATTGCCGGATCAGTGAAGAATAATCCTGGCATTGATCATATATTATTCAGCCAGACTGTAGAGATCGGAATAAAACTCCGGATAGGAGATATTGACACATTCTCCGTTTCTGATCGTGAGAGGTCCGTCACAGAGAAGGCCTGCCACTGCAAAGGACATGGCAACGCGGTGATCAAGGTGAGAATCGATCTCAGCTCCATGAAGCGGTTTGCCGCCGTTGATGATCATGCCGTCGTCTGTTGCCTGGATATCTGCCCCCATTTTCTGAAGGTTTTCTGTCATAACCTGGATACGGTCGGATTCTTTTACACGAGCTCCGCTGCATCACGGATCACAGTGGTTCCCTCTGCAAAAGCAGCCATTACAGCGATCATCGGAAGTTCATCGATCAGTGTAGGAATGATTGCACCCTCTACTGTGGTTCCGTGGAGAGAAGAAGGGCGGATCAGAAGATCTGCGGTAGGCTCGCCTTCTTTTGTCTCGTTCAGCAGGGTGATATCTGCCCCCATGGCTTTGCATACACGAAGAATACCGTCACGGGTAGGATTGGTTCCGACATTTTTAAGAAGGATCTCACTGTTTGGAACAAGAAGTCCGGCTGCGATAAAGTATGCGGCAGAAGAAATATCACCAGGAACCAGGATTTCCCTTCCGTACAGAGAAGGATCCGGTTTAACAGAAGCTGTTGTTCCTTCTGAAGTTACATCTGCACCAAAATAGTTCAGCATGATCTCAGTGTGGTTTCTGGAAAGAACAGGTTCTGTTACGCTTGTGATACCATCAGCGTACAGTCCTGCAAGAAGTACGCAGGATTTTACCTGTGCAGAGGCTACCGGTGAATCATAATGGATAGCCTGGAGTTTTTTTCCGGAAATCTTAAGGGGTGCACAGCCATTTCCGTTAAGACTTATAATATCTGCGCCCATCTGGGAGAGCGGGGTCATGATCCTTTTCATAGGACGTTTCCGGATAGAAGCGTCACCGGTGAGTTCGGAAATAAAATCCTGTCCTGCAAGGATACCGGAGATAAGACGGGTGGTAGTTCCACTGTTTCCTACATCCAGCACATTGTCTGGAGCTGTAAGGCCATGTAGACCTTTACCGCGGACGAGAATCTCGCCATTGTTGTTTTCGATATTGATTCCCATTTCCGGAAACAGGAGATGGTGGAGAGACAGTCTGCACCTTCCAGAAAATTAGTGATCCTGGTGGTTCCTTCTGCAAGGGAGCCGAACATAACAGCTCTGTGTGAGATGGATTTGTCACCTGGGATGGCAAGTGTGCCGTTTAATTTGTTTGTTTTTTTAATTTCCATAATGAATACCTGCCTGTAATGTTAGTTTTTGTTTCAGACACCAGTACGGATCGCGCATGATTTATATAATGAAAATCTGTTTTGGTGTCTGACATTCATCAGCGTTCGCAGATTTTGTAATTACGTTTATTAAGAAGAACTTTCGCCTGCTCTAAAGCCTGGTCTGTGTAGAACTCGATCTTCAGAACGCCGTCTTCAAATTCACGGTTATGGATAATGCCGATATTCTTGATGCTGACCTTTTCTGTTGCAAGTATGGTTGCGATAGTCGCGATAGCACCGGCTTCATCAGCCACATCAATATAAAGGACATAAGAGCGGGGAATCAGGCTGTTGTCCAGAATATCAATAGAATCGCGGTAGTCCTTGGAGCTTGCGAACATATCAAAAATATTGTCAGATTCTTTATTATCAATGGAACAGCGGATCTGGATCAGCATACGGATGAATTCATCCAGAACTGTGGAGATATTCTTCTGATTTTCCAGGCAGATCTGCTCCCACATGATCGGAGACGAGGAAGCAATACGTGTAATATCGCGGAAACCGCCTGCTGCGATCATCTTCATGTATTCTGCCTCATTGTCCAGAAGTTTAACAAGGTTGACAAGAGCAGAAGCTACGATATGAGGAAGATGCTGACGCCGGCTGTTATGAAGTCATGTTCTTCTGCTGTGATCACAAGAGGAATAGCACCAAGGGAAGAAATCAGTTCCGTAAAATCGGATATTCGATCCAGAGGAACCTCGCCTCCTGGAGTGATAATATAGTAAGCATTCTCAAGAAGATGATCACTGGAATTAGAAAAACCGCTGCGCTCAGATCCTGCCATCGGGTGTCCGCCGATAAATCTGGAATCTAATCCAAGCTCAGTTACCTTTTCGTGGATGATACTCTTGACGCTTCCCACATCTGTGAGGATACAGTTCTCGCCAAGGGAGTCTTTCATCTTCTCCATGTATTCCACATTGAATTCTACTGGTGCGCAGAGGAAAATGTAATCGCAGCTGCGGAAACGTTCGTCCTCAATATCACATACACCGTCTATGATATTACTGCTGACTGCTTCTGCCAGAGCTTCTCTGTCTGTGTCAAAAGCCAGCAGATGGTAATCCGGATGAAATTTTCGGATGGTTCTGGCAACGGAACCGCCAATGAGTCCCAGGCCGATAAAACCTATGGTTTTCATATTACTTCAGAGTCCTTTCAGGTTACTTTTATTCTTTAATAGTGTAAATCACGAATATATTGTAAAAGAAAGTGTGAAAAATGTCAATAAATGTATCAAAAGAGAAATCTTTATTAAAGGGAATTTCTGAAAAAGAATGCGTTTTACATAAAACTTCTTGTTAATATCAGAAGCACGGACGTATAATATAGAAAAACTAAAAACAGAGGAGAGTTTGTTATGAAATACCATTCAGTCATGGATCTGCACACCCACACAGTTGCCAGTGGACATGCTTACTGTACGCTTCGGGAGATGGCGAAAGCTGCTTCGGATAAAGGACTTGAGCTTCTTGGCATCACGGAACACGCACCGAAAATGCCCGGAACCTGTCATAAGTTTTATTTCCAGAACATTAAAGTTGTTCCAAGAGAAATGTATGGCATCCAGCTTCTGCTGGGCTCAGAAGTAAACATTCTGGATGCGGCAGGAACTGTAGATCTGGAGCAGAAAACACTGGAAAAGCTGGATGTGGTGATCGCAAGTCTTCATGTCCCCTGTATCCGTCCGGGCAGCAGAGCAGAGAATACAGAAGCTTATCTTAATGCCATGAAGAATCCATACATTAATATTATCGGCCATCCGGATGACGGAAGATATGAGATTGATTATGAAGCACTGGTACAGGGAGCGAGAGAATACGGAAAAGTCCTGGAGCTGAACAATCATTCTATGGATCCGGACTGCACCCGCGAGAATGCAGTGGAGAATGACACTGTCATGCTGAATTACTGTAAAAAATATCAGGTTCCTGTTGTCATGGACAGTGATGCCCATTTTGACCTGCTGATCGGAGAATTTGATCTTGCCAGGGATTTGCTGACAAAGCTGGATTTTCCGGAAGAGCTGGTGCTGAACCGTTCTGTTGACGCTGTGAAGAAATATGTGAACCGTAAGTTTTGATCAGACGTTTCATACACATATTCCAACGAATTGACGGTATATCAAAAAACTTTCTGAAAAAAAGTTGTCAAAATTGAATAAAATACTTGAAATTTGCATGGAAATTTAGTAAAATGTGAACATATTAAGTAAGACAAACAGGGAGGTATTACATATGGACGTTTTCAGAACAGACCGAATCAGAAATGTAGTCCTATTAGGTCATGGTGGCGCAGGCAAGACAACACTGGCTGAGGCAATGGCTTATCTGGCAGGTATGACCAGCAGACTCGGACGTGTTGAGGATGGCAATACTGTCAGCGATTATGACAAGGAAGAAATAAAGAGACATTTTTCCATCACAACTTCTTTGATTCCGGTACCATGGGATAAGATGAAAGTAAATGTGCTGGATACACCTGGATATTTCGATTTTGTGGGAGAAGTAGAGGAAGCAGTCAGTGCAGCAGATGCAGCGATCATCGTTGTTTCCGGTAAGGCCGGTGTTCAGGTAGGAACACAGAAGGCATGGAATCTCTGCGAGAAATATAAACTTCCGCGTATGATCTTTGTTACAGATATGGATGTGGATGATGTCAGCTATCGTGAGGTCGTGGAAGAACTGACAGAGCTGTATGGCAAGAGAATCGCTCCCCTTCATTTTCCGATCCGTGAGGACGGCAAGTTCGTAGGATATGTCAATGTTGTGAAACAGGCCGGAAGAAGATACATTGACAAGGCCGGCAAGGAAGAATGCCCGGTTCCTGATTACCTGACCGAATACCTGGAGAAATACCATGAAACTCTGATGGAGTCTGTTGCAGAGACCAGCGAAGAATTTATGGATCGTTATTTTGAGGGAGATACATTCTCTGTAGCTGAGGTTTCCGCAGCTATTGCAACGAATGTACAGGATGGAAGTATTGTTCCTGTATGTATGGGATCACCTGTGAACCTTCGTGGCGTATCCAACCTTCTTGATGATATCTGCGGATATTTCCCGAGCCCGAGCGGACGTTCCTGTAACGGTATCGCACAGAAGACCAATGAGATCTTTGAAGCCAACTATGATTTTGCCAAGGCGAAATCTGCTTATGTATTTAAGACCATCGCTGATCCGTTCCTTGGTAAATATTCTCTGATCAAGGTATGCTCCGGTGTCCTGAAATCCGATGATACACTTCTTAATGTAGAGAAGGGAACAGAGGAGCGTGTAAATAAGCTTTATGTTATGGAAGGTTCCAAACCGATCGAAGTTCCGGAGCTTTTTGCAGGTGATATCGGTGCCATTGCCAAGCTTGGCAGCGTGCAGACAGGCGACAGCCTTGCAACTAAGGCGAACCCGATCCTTTATCCGAAGGCAGTTCTTTCCACACCATATACATATAAGAGATTTAAGGCTGTAAAGAAGGGCGATGAAGATAAGATCGCTCAGTCACTTGCCAAGATGATGAGTGAGGACAATACTCTTAAGGTTGTCAATGACAGTGCAAACCGCCAGAGCTTGATTTATGGTATGGGCGACCAGCATCTTGACATCGTAGTAAGCAAGCTGAAAGAACGCTATAAAGTAGATGTTGAACTTTCCAAACCGAAGGTTCCGTTCCGTGAAACGCTTCGTAAGAATTCGGATGTAGAAGGCAAACATAAGAAACAGTCCGGCGGACACGGACAGTACGGCCATGTTAAGATGCGTTTTGAGCCGTCCGGTGATCTGGAAACTCCTTATGTATTTGAGCAGGTTGTTGTCGGCGGTGCAGTTCCGAAGAACTACTTCCCTGCAGTTGAGAAGGGACTTCAGGAATGTGTTCAGAAAGGACCTCTTGCTGCATATCCTGTAGTTGGCGTGAAGGCTACGCTTTATGATGGATCTTATCATCCGGTTGATTCTTCTGAGATGGCATTTAAGATGGCGACAATCCTTGCATTCAAGAAGGGCTTCATGGAGGCTTCTCCTGTACTTCTTGAGCCGATCATCTCCATGAAGGTGATTGTTCCGGATAAATATACAGGTGATGTTATGGGCGATCTCAACAAGAGACGTGGCCGTGTTCTTGGAATGAATCCGGATCATGAAGGCAATACCATTATCGAGGCAGATGTTCCGTTGCTTGAGATCTATGGATATTCCACAGTGCTCCGTTCCATGACAGGCGGAAGCGGAGATTTCTCCTATGAGTTTGCACGTTATGAGCAGGCTCCGAATGATATTCAGGAGAAAGAGATCGCAGCACGTGCAAGCAAGGTTGAGGGAGCTGACGAATAAGAAGGTCTACAAGAATATCTTATGGGGGTAGGATATAGAGTTGACAGGCTGCAGCATTTGCTGTAGCCTGTTTTTAACTGAATATATTAAAAGAAAGAGAGAGGATAAAATAATGCTGGTATGTGATTATATCGTAAAACAGATTGACGGAGATTACGCTCATCTTCAGCGCGTGGATCAGACGGAAGAAGAATTGAAGGTCGTTGCAAGAGCACTGCTGCCTGCAGAGATCTATGAGGGCTGTGAGCTTCATTATGAGCTGATGCAGTATTCAATGAAATGATAAGGCTGCAGGATATCGCGGATATGGCAGGGGTCAGTCGTACAACCGTATCCAATGTGATAAATGGAAATACAAAACGGGTTTCGCAGAGTACCATTGACCGGATCACAGCGATCCTGAAGGAGCAGAATTATGTTCCTCACATGGGATCTGTGATGCTTTCCGGACATGGATCAAGGATCATAGGAGTAGTTCTCGGTTTTTCTTTTATCCATGGCATGCAGTCTCTGCAGGATTCATTTGTGGGAGAGATCACCGGAACGCTGCAGGTGGAAGCGGAGAACAAAGGCTACTACATTATGCTCATTGGTGGGGAAAAGATTGATAATGTGGTAGATATGGCATCCCGCTGGAATGTGGAAGGTCTTATCATTATAGGATATAACGAAGAGCAGTATCACCAGCTTTCCAGAAAGCTGAATAAAAGATGGTATTGATCGATGCCTATCCGAAAGGCGAATATAGCTTTCAAAATGTAGGAGTAGATGATTATTCCGGAGGATATCAGATCGGGGAATATCTGTATTCCTGTGGATACCACCGGGCGCTTTTTATTGCGGAGACAGAAGAGGACAGTGATTATGCCAGGTGGCTTGGATTTAAACAGGCAATGGAAAGAAATGGCGGCTTCTGCAGCCGTTCCCGTTATGTGGTGGTTCCTCAGGAACCCCGGCGCAGACTGAAAAAATATGAAGAGCTGCTGCCACATTTTCTGGAGACAAAGGCACTGGCATTTTCTTCTGATTACACAGCTGTGGAAGCTATCAATTATTTTACAGACAGAGGAATCAGGATTCCGGATCAGATTTCCATTACCGGCTTTGATGATAATTTTTATGCGCAGATCGTCCGGCCAAAGCTGACCACTATTCATCAGGATATTCATCAGAAAGCAGTTCTGGCTCTGCGGAAGCTGCTTCTTATGGCAGAGGGAAAGGAACCTGCCGAAAAAAATGTAAAAAGCCCTGTCTGGCTTGTAAAGAGAGATTCGGTAAAAGAGTAGCAGGATCTCTTTTTTATTTTGTGACGACTTTTCCTGGGGCATCAGCGGGATACGATGGAAATTCTTTCACCGGACAGTAGTGACTTATTGTTAAAACTGCATAAAAAAAACGGAAAAGTTTGGCAGAAATTTAAGTTTCACGAGAAACCTATTGATTTTAAAGGGCGGATAGGATATGCTGATTTCAGAATCAAACAGAAAAAAGGAGGCCGTTTACCATGAAAAAAAACTGGTGGAAAGAAAGCGTGGTATATCAGATTTATCCGAGAAGTTTTAAGGACAGCAATGGAGATGGAATTGGTGATATTCCCGGAATTATAGAAAAACTGGACTATCTGAAGGAGTTGGGAGTAGATGTTCTCTGGATCTCACCCATGCTGGAATCCCCGCAGGATGACAATGGCTATGATATTTCCGATTACCGCAGGATCTATAACGAATATGGAACCATGGAGGATTATGAAAAGCTTCTTGAGGAAGCACATAAACGTGGCATTAAGATCCTCATGGATTTGGTTGTAAACCATACTTCCGATGAACACAACTGGTTTATTGAAAGCAGAAAATCCAAAGATAATCCTTACAGGGATTACTATATCTGGCGGAATCCGGTGAATGGAAAAGAACCAAATAACTGGGGAAGTGTATTTGGAGGACCTGCATGGGAGTATGATCCTCAGACAGAGATGTATTATCTTCACCTGTTTTCCAGAAAACAGCCGGATCTGAACTGGGAAAACGAAAAGGTCCGTCAGGAAGTTTACGATATGATGAATTTCTGGTGTGAAAAAGGAATCGATGGTTTCCGAATGGACGTGATCAGCATGATCTCCAAGGATCAGTCATATCCGGATGGAGAAATGAACGGAGGATTATACGGTGATTTCGGTCCTTACTGCGTCCATGGCCCGAGGATCCACGAGTTTCTCCAGGAAATGAACAGAGAGGTTTTATCCAGATATGATGTGATGACAGTTGGAGAAACCTCTGGTGTGACTATCGAAGAGGCACAGAAATATGCAGGTGAGGACAGAAATGAGCTGAACATGGTGTTCCAGTTTGAGCATGTAGAGGGCCAGGGATCAGAACATGGCAAATGGACTACCGAGAAATACGATTTCCGGGAATTTAAAAAGGTTATGATCAAATGGCAGGAAGAGCTTGCAGGAAAAGCATGGAACAGTCTGTTTCTTGGAAATCATGACCAGCCAAGAAGTGTTTCCAGATTTGGAAATGATAATCCTGCATACAGGGAAACTTCAGCCAAGATGCTGGCAACCTGCCTTCATATGATGCAGGGAACTCCTTATGTTTATCAGGGAGAAGAGCTTGGAATGACCAACGCTTATTTTACAGAGCTTAAGGATTACCGGGATATCGAGAGCATTCAGTATTTCCATGAATATACAGAAGCCGGTATTTATACACCGGAATACATGATGAAGTGCCTGATGCTGAGAGGACGTGACAATGCCAGAACACCGATGCAGTGGGAGGATTCCCATCAGGCCGGCTTTACGGAGGGAACGCCATGGATCAGGGTAAACTCCAATTATAAGGAGATCAATGCTAAACAGCAGCTTGTGGATCCGGATTCCATTTTCCACTATTATCAGAAGCTGATCCGTTTAAGAAAAGAAAAACCGGTGATCGTTTACGGCGCTTTTGAGGCACTTTACAGAGATCATGAACAGATTTTTGCGTATACCAGAACACTTGAAGGAGAGAAACTTCTTACAGTCTGCAATTTCAGCGAACATGTGGCAGAAATGGAAATTCCGGAAGAATTTCAGAAAAATGCCAAATGCCTGATCACCAATCTCGGAAGAGAGGATTTTGGGGAGAAAGTGACCCTGAAACCTTATGAGGCATTTGTTCTTTACAGAAATCAGGAGGATGAAAAATGATTAAAAAATATGTATATGGAGAGCCTTTTGAGACTGAGGCGCTGACAGAAAATATTGAAACAGCAGAAGGAATACCAGGGTATGGAGAAATCTGTACAGATAATGGGTTTTCATTTACATATATCATGGATGAAGAGGATATCGTCTACGGATTGGGGGAATCAAACCGCGGCATCAACAAGAGGGGATTCATTTACACCAGTAACTGTACCGATGATCCGGAACATACAGAAGATAAACATTCCCTGTACGGTGCACATAATCTTATCATTGTGTCAGGAAAAGAAACCTTTGGAATGTTCTTCGACTATCCGGCAGCAATTACCTTTGACATTGGCTATACCAGAATGGATACCATGAAGGTAACCTGCGAAAATGCAGACCTGAAGCTTTATGTGATCGAGGGAGAGAGTCCCTATGATATTGTAAAGCAGTTCCGTCATGTGATCGGAAGAAGCTATATCCCGCCGAAATTTGCCTTTGGCTTTGGACAGAGCAGATGGGGCTATACTACAAAAGAAGATTTCAGGAAGGTTGCAGCCGGGTATCGTGAAAATCATATTCCTATTGATATGATCTATATGGATATTGATTATATGCAGTCTTATAAGGACTTTACATTAAACGAAGAGAATTTTCAGGATTTTCCGGAGTTTGTGAAGGAACTGAAGGATCAGGATATCCGTCTGATTCCTATCATTGATGCCGGTGTCAAGGTAGAGCCGGGATACGATGTTTATGAGGAGGGTGTTAAAAACCGTTACTTCTGCCAGAGAGAGGACGGCAGTGATTTTGTGGCTGCTGTATGGCCGGGAGATACCCATTTTCCGGATGTGCTGAACAAAGATGCCAGAAAGTGGTTCGGTGATAAATACCGTTTCCTGATTGAAAAAGGAATCGATGGTTTCTGGAATGATATGAACGAGCCGGCGATCTTCTATTCCACAGAGGGAATGAAAGAGGTTAAAGAGCTTGCCGGGGAATTTGCAAAAGATACGGAGGGAAAGATCCATATCTGGAAGATGCAGGATGCGCTTCGCAATGCTGCAAATAATCCGGAAGATTATAGGAGATTTTATCATAATGTAGATGGCAAAAAGATCCGTCATGACAAAGTCCATAACCTGTTTGGCTATAATATGACCAGAGCAGCAGGAGAGGCTTTTGAACGGATCGATCCGGAAAAACGTTTTCTGATGTTTTCCAGATCATCCTATATTGGTATGCATCGTTACGGTGGAATCTGGACCGGCGATAATAAATCCTGGTGGGCTCATATCCTTCTGAACCTGAAGATGATGCCATCTCTGAATATGTGTGGTTTCTTGTATGCAGGAGCAGATTTGGGTGGATTTGGCGCAGATACTACAAGAGAACTGTTACTTCGTTTCCTTGCACTTGGAGTATTTACACCGCTGATGCGTGATCATACAGCGATCGGTACCAGGGAGCAGGAATGCTATCAGTTTGAAAATGTGGAAGATTTCCGTCATGTGATCGGTGTAAGATATCGTCTTGTTCCATATCTTTACAGTGAGTATATGAAGGCTGCACTGAACGATGATATGTATTTCCGGCCAATGGGCTTTGTTTATCCGGAGGATAAGATTGCCGTACATGTGGAGGATCAGTTGCTGCTTGGAAATGAGATCATGATCGCTCCGGTTTATGAGCAGAATGCAAGAGGTCGTTATGTATATCTTCCGGAGGAGATGAAGTTTGTGAAATTCCTTCCGGACGGAACTATTGCGGAGGAGATCCTGGAAAAAGGTGTACATTATGTGGAAGTGGCGCTGAATGAGATCCCACTGTTTATCAGGAAGGGAAAATGTATTCCTGTTGCAGAAGCTGCGGAATGTGTGGCGGCTCTTGATACAGAAAATATGCAGCTTCTCGGATATGAAGGCGCGGAGTATACCTTATATGAGGACGATGGGGTTCATAAGGATTATGACAAAGAAGAAAATTACCGCGTCCTGAAAAAATAAAATCAGCAAAATGAAATACAAATTTCTGTGTAACATCATTTACGTTAAACAGTATAAAGAATACAGGATGTGAACAGTTGATAAAAAATAAAGCCGTAAGTATATGTGAAAGTTTCTTAAACATATATCTTACGGCTTTTGTTATTATTACTTTACATAATATAATTTATGTAAAGTAGTCCTGCATTATGTATAAATAATACTTCAGGCAGATTTGTTTTTATACTTCTTCCTCAACCCTGATAACGTTTTTCAGTACAGAGCAGCAGGCCATATCACCGATAACATTGACACAGGTTGCGCCCATATCACACAGGGTATTGATGCTGATATAAACACCAAGAACTCCGGCAGGAAGTCCGGCCATAGTTGCCAGTGCTGCGAAAGATGCGATAGCACCACCGGGAACACCTGGAGTACCAACGGAAAGCAGTACGTTTGCAAGAAGGATAATGATCATAAGAGGAATACTTACATGGATCCCGCATGCGTTTGCAAAGAACATGATCATAAAGGACATCAGGATAGATACGGCATCCATGTTAACGGTAGCACCAAGAGGAATGGCGATGCTGGTGATCTGGTTGGATACCCCCATCTCTTCTTCCATACACTGTTTACTTAACGGAATGGTTGCGGAGCTTGAGCAGGTTCCGAAGGCATTAAGTGCTGCAGGCAGGATTGCTTTCAGAAATTTCAGCGGACTCTGTTTGCCGACCAGCTTTACAGAGAGACCATACACTACAATAGCGAAGCCAAAGAATGCCACATACAGAATGACAAGCTGTGTTGCAAGGGAAATGATAGTCTCAGTTCCGTTGGCTTCCACAACCGGTACGATGGTACAGAAAACACCGATGGGTGTAAAGTACATGATAGTTGTGATGATCTTCAGGCATACTTCATTGATGGAGTCAATCAGATTCAGGAATGGAGTTCCTTTTTCACCAATTGCGATCAGTGTGAAACCGATGATCAAGGCAAATACCAGAACCTGGAGCATGTTTCCGTCGGCAAATGCAGCGATTGGGTTGGATGGGATCAGGTTTTTCAGGGTATCGAGAATACTGCTCATTTCTGTAGCCTGAATGTCAGCCGTTGCCATTTCGAATTTTACGCCCTCACCGAGGTGGATTAGTCTTGGAATGATCAGTCCGCACAGGCTGGCAAGTGCTGTTGTGCAGAGAAAATAGATCATGGATGCGGCAGTGATCTTGCCGGTAGTACGTGCATTTCCGATGGAACAGATTCCAATGACAATGGAACAGAAGACCATGGGAAAGATCATCATGTTCAGGGCATTCATGTAGATACTTCCGATCAGACTGGTCACGGTAAGAACCGGTTCAAACCGTCCGGCCAGAAAAAGTCCTGTGAGAATACCCAGGATTAGTCCTGTAAAGATCGCACCGGTAATATGCTTCCGGTACCAGGAATAAAAAGATTTCATTTATGCGTTCCCTCCTAAGAAAAATATGTATGATATGTATAATATAGGAAAATACATGCAGGAAATTATACCACGTGAAAAAAGAAGCGTCAATAAAACAGGTCAGGATCGTCGGTTTACGCATATTTCGACGGAAAAGGGCTGTTTTTGGATTTCTGTTTGACAAATACAGCATAAGTAGTTAAAATTAAAAGCAGTGTGTGAAAGCATTAAAGTATTAATACTGAGTAATTTGTCAGGAGGAATAAAAAATGGCTGCACCTTATAACCATAGAGCCATCGAAGCGAAATGGCGCACAAACTGGGAGAAAAAACCGGTAAATGTCAATGACGGCAAGAAACCGAAATATTATTGTCTGGATATGTTTCCGTATCCGTCCGGAAACGGTCTTCATGTAGGACACTGGAGAGGCTATGTGATCTCCGATGTATGGAGCCGTTATAAAATGCTCCAGGGTTATTACCTGATCCACCCGATGGGATGGGATGCTTTTGGTCTTCCGGCTGAGAACTATGCCATCAAGATGGGCGTTCATCCGGCAGTATCTACAGCAGCAAATATTAAGAACATCAAACGTCAGATCAACGATATCGCAGCAATCTATGACTGGGATATGGAGGTTAATACAACAGATCCGGAATTTTATAAATGGACACAGTGGATCTTTGTGAAAATGTTCAAAGAAGGTCTTGCATATGAGAAGGAATTTCCGATCAACTGGTGTCCTTCCTGTAAGACAGGTCTTGCAAATGAGGAGGTTGTAAACGGATGCTGCGAGCGCTGTGGTACAGCAGTTACCAAAAAGAACCTCCGTCAGTGGATGCTCCGCATCACAAAATATGCAGACAGACTTTTAAGTGATCTGGATAAACTGGACTGGCCGGAGAAGGTTAAAAAGATGCAGACAGACTGGATCGGCAAATCCTACGGCGCAGAGGTCGATTTCCCGGTTGAAGGAAGAGATGAGAAGATCACTGTCTATACAACAAGACCGGATACTCTTCACGGAGCAACATTTATGGTACTTGCACCGGAGCATGCTCTTGCGAAATCTCTTGCAACAGACGAGACAAGAGAGGCTGTAGAGAAATATATCTTTGATGCTTCCATGAAGTCCAATGTAGACCGTCTTCAGGATAAAGAGAAGACAGGTGTGTTCACAGGTACTTATGCGATCAATCCGCTGAACGGCGAGAAGCTTCCGATCTGGCTTTCCGACTATGTTCTGGCAGATTATGGTACAGGTGCTATCATGTGTGTACCTGCTCATGATGACCGTGACTTTGAGTTCGCAAAGAAATTCGATATTCCGATCATCCAGGTTATCGCAAAAGACGGTAAAGAAATCGAGAATATGACAGAAGCTTACACAGAGGCTTCCGGAACCATGATCAACTCCGGTGAGTGGAATGGAATGGAGTCTTCCGTACTTAAGAAGGAAGCACCGCATATCATCGAGAAGCTTGGTATCGGACGTAAGACTGTCAACTACAAACTGAGAGACTGGGTATTCTCCCGTCAGCGTTACTGGGGCGAGCCGATTCCGATCGTACACTGCCCGAAATGCGGTGCTGTACCGGTACCGGAGGATCAGCTTCCGTTAAGACTTCCGGAGGTAGAAAGCTATCAGCCTACAGGAACCGGAGAGTCACCTCTTGCAGCTATTGACGAGTGGGTGAATACCACATGCCCATGCTGTGGCGCTCCTGCAAAACGTGAGACAAACACCATGCCTCAGTGGGCAGGATCTTCCTGGTATTTCCTCCGTTATGTAGATAATAAGAATAATAAAGAACTGGTTTCCAAAGAAAAAGCTGACAAATATCTGCCGGTAGATATGTATATCGGTGGTGTAGAGCATGCTGTTCTTCACCTTCTGTACTCCAGATTCTACACCAAGTTCCTGTATGATATCGGAGCTATTGATTTCGATGAGCCGTTTGTCAAGCTGTTCAACCAGGGTATGATCACAGGTAAAAACGGAATCAAGATGAGTAAATCCAAAGGAAATGTTATTTCACCGGATGATCTTGTAAATGATTACGGATGTGATTCCTTACGTATGTATGAGCTGTTCGTAGGACCGCCGGAACTGGATGCAGAGTGGGATGACAGAGGAATCGATGGTGTATCCAGATTCCTGAAGCGTTTCTGGACACTTGCTCTTGACAGCATTGAGAAGGATATCCCGGCTACCAAGGAGATGGAGAAGACCCGTCATAAGATGGTATACGATATCACCAGCAGACTTGAGGCCTTCAGCCTGAATACCGTAGTGTCCGGATTTATGGAATACACAAACAAACTGATCGCTATCGCAAAGCAGAACGACGGTGCTGTTGACAAAGAGACTATCGAGACAGCTACCATTCTTCTTGCTCCGTTTGTTCCTCATATCGCTGAGGAGATCTGGGAGAAGCTTGGACATGAGGATTCCATTTTCCATGCACAGTGGCCGGCTCATGATGAGGAGCTTATGAAAGATGATGAGATCGAGGTTCCGGTTCAGATCAACGGCAAGACCAAGGCTGTTATCAGTATTCCGGCAGATATCTCCAAGGAGGATGCAATTGCAGAGGGAAAGAAAGCAGTTGCAGATAAGATTTCCGGAAATATCATCAAAGAAATCTATGTACCGAAGAAGATCATCAATATCGTAGTAAAGAAATAAGATTAATCAAAAACACCCGAAGCAGGGCAGAAGATATTTCTGCCTTTGCCAGGGCGTTTTTTTGATAAACATCATGAAATCAGTAAGTGTGCACAAAAATAACAAATGTTATTTAGATGAAATGTCAAAAATATTTAGGCATTTTAATAGATTTGCCTAAATTTTGGTCATACCAATTATATTGTCTATTGTTATTCAAATGGAAAAAACGTACAGTAACACCATGAGTCAGGCAAAGACAATAAGAAAGCTTTGTTACTCGAAATGCAGTGTGACGGAATGAAGATGTCCGTTTAGCTGGATTGCATATCTACATTGAGAGAAATAAGGAGAGAGACAGTATGAGCGCAATGAACACACTTAAGAAATTCGGACTGGAACAGGCATTCAACTATGTTTATAAAGATCCGGATAAGAATTTTATCAAGATCATGGACTGGGCAGATAAATTTTCCGGTGGTGGATTTCCTACACAGAGAGCAATGATCCGCGAAGCCATTTCCAATCCGGAACATCCGTATTATCCGTTTATTCATAGATTGGTAACTGATATTGATCCACATGTTATGAAAACTCTGGCTGCAAACTTCTTTATCAATGCAAACCTTGCAGGCTGGCCGAGACAGGATGAATGCCGTAAAAAATATGGCTGTAATATTCCGTGGGCGATTCTTCTTGATCCTACAAGTGCCTGTAATCTGCACTGTACAGGATGCTGGGCAGCAGAGTATGGAAACAAGCTGAACCTCACCTACGATGAAATCGACGACATCATCCGCCAGGGTAAGGAGCTTGGTGTCTATATGTATATTTATACAGGAGGAGAACCTCTTGTAAGAAAAAAAGATCTGATCCGTCTTTGTGAGAAGCATAATGACTGTATCTTCCTTTCTTTCACAAATGCAACGCTGATCGATGAGGATTTTGCGAATGATATGCTTCGGGTAGGAAACTTTGTTCCTGCAATTTCACTGGAAGGATTTGAGACTGCAACAGATGGCAGAAGAGGAAATGGTGTATACCAGAAGGTTATCAAGGCCATCAATCTTCTCAGAGAAAAGAAACTTGTTTTTGGTATCTCCGCATGTTACACAAGTGCGAATTTTGCATCCATTACATCTGAGGAGTTTTATGACAGCCTGATCGATCTTGGAGCGTACTTTATCTGGTATTTCCATTACATGCCGGTTGGAAATGATGCTGCACCGGAGCTGCTCCCAACACCTGAACAGAGAAGAGAAACCTATGAGCGTATCCGTAAATACCGTGCAACAAAGCCGTTGTTTGCCATGGATTTCCAGAATGATGCAGAGTTTGTGGGAGGATGTATTGCAGGCGGCCGTCGCTATCTTCATATCAACGCAAACGGCGATATCGATCCATGTGTATTTATCCATTATTCTGATTCCAATATCCGCGAGAAAACACTTCTGGAAGCACTGCAGTCTCCGATGATGATGGCATATCATGACGGGCAGCCGTTTAATGACAATATGTACCGTCCATGTCCGATGCTTGAAAATCCGCAGAAGCTGAGAGAAATGGTAGAAAAATCCGGAGCACATTCCACAGATCTTCAGTCACCGGAGAGTGCAGAGCATCTCTGTGCGAAATGTGACCGGTATGCTGAAAACTGGAAACCGGTGGCAGAGGAAATGTGGAAGGAAGACCAGGAGAGAAAGGCAGCGAAGAAAGGCTGCTGATCCTGAAACTTAAAAAAGCAGAACTTATGAAAGAGCACGGTACCGGAAACAGGTGCCGGTGCTCTTTTTTTGAAAACGGAGGGATCAGACCATGAAAAAAATGATTGATAACATCAGAAAATATCTGCCGGCGGTGCTCCTTCTTGTGCTTCTCCTTTTCTGTATCCGTTATAGAGAGGATCTGTCTGTGGAAAGGATCTTAAGCTATACACCGGAGGAACCTGTTAAGGCTGCATTACTTATGCTTGGGCTTTATGCAGTGAAAAGTGTCTCTTTTATATTTCCAATTGCGATCCTGCAGCTTGCTGTAGGGCATCTGTTTTCTACAGCAACAGCACTTCTGGTGAACTTTCTGGGAAGAGCAGTCACATTGGCACTTCCATATTGGATGGGACGCTTCTCAGGTGCATCCATGGTGGAAAGTCTTACAGCTAAATATCCGAAACTGAAAACAGTAGTAGATTACCAGAACGGAAATTCCCTGTATATTTCATTTTTTATGCGGACATTGAACTTTTTACCGGGAGATGCTGTGAGTTTGTTTCTCGGAGCTGAAAAGATCCCATTTGGAACCTATATGGCAGGTGGCATGCTTGGAACGCTGCCGGGAGTTATTCTCGCTACAATATTTGGAGCAAATATCAAAAATCCGAAGTCTCCGGCATTCTGGCTCTCCGCAGTGCTTCTTGTGATGATCAGTGTATTTTCGATCCTGATACACAGGTATATTTCCCGGAAGAAAAAATGACAGTGCTTTCGCTTCCTTCTTTTACTGAGCGAAAAAATGTAGTATAATGCAGACAGCAAAGAAAAGAGGGGAAGGAACATGGGGATAGATCATAACAAAAGATTAAAGGAGCATTTATATTATTACAGTGCAAGAATCAGCCGGGATATCTCAAATCTGATCAAGTGGCTGGTTCTTGCTGTTGTTACAGGATGTATCGTAGGGGCAGCCAGTACACTGTTTTCTTTTACACTGAAGGCAGTAACCGGTTACAGGAAGGCTCATGAATGGATTTTTCTTTTATTGCCGTTATCCGGACTTATTATTGTATTTTTGTATGAGAAGCTTGGAAAAGAGGACGGAGGGACTAATCAGGTTCTTTCTACTGTGCGTTCCAGAGACGATGTGCCGATCCTTTCTGCACCACTGATCTTTATCACAACGGCACTGACTCATCTTACTGGTGGTTCTGCGGGACGTGAGGGGGCAGCGATCCAGCTTGGAGGAAGTATTGCCAACCAGCTTGGAAGATGGATCCATCTGGACGAGGAGGACCGCCATGTAATTGTCATGTGCGGCATGAGCGCAGCATTTTCAGCATTGTTTGGAACGCCGATGGCAGCGGCAGTTTTTGCGCTGGAAGTGGTCAGCGTAGGTGTGATGTATTATGCGGCACTGATGCCATGTATGATCGCATCGCTGGTTGCCTCAGGATTTGCGGCAGGAATGGGCGTTACGCCGGAGAGCTTTCATGTGACGGATATTCCGGCACTGACTGTGGAAACTGGCCTGAAAATGGGAGTGATCGCTCTGGGCTGTGCAGTTGTCAGCATTATATTCTGTATTGCGCTGAATGGTGCAGCGGGACTTTATGGCAGATGGTTTAAGAATAAATATGTCAGGGTTGCAGTGGGGGCCTGCCTGGTCATTGTTGTCACCTTTATTCTGAGGACAAATGAATATATGGGAGCAGGTGCAGAGCTTATAGAGAGAGCGGTGGAAGACGGACAAGCGGATACGTTTGTTTTTTTCTGGAAAATGGTGCTTACTGCACTGACTATGCGTGCAGGATTCCGTGGGGGAGAGATTGTACCTTCTTTCTGCATCGGAGCTACCTTTGGTTGTGTGATGGGAAATCTTATGGGAATTTCTCCGTCAATCTGTGCAGCCTGCGGAATGGTAGCAGTTTTCTGCGGTGTGACTAACTGTCCGATCACTTCGATCCTGATCGCTTTTGAAATGTTTGGATTTAAAGGAGTATCCTTCTATCTGATCGCAGTATCTATCAGCTATGCAGCATCGGGATATTATGGCCTTTATAAGGATCAGACCATTGTGTACTCCAAATATAAAGCAAAATATGTGAACCGGCACACCAGGTTCTGATATAGGGTGAAATTTGAAGAGGCGTGTGTATACAGGTGTAATATCTTATGGAAAACCGCATGGATATAGCAGGAAAATAATCTGGACATTCACAGAAATCTGATGTAATATATTAAACGTTAGTATTTACAGAAAGGCAGATTTTGAGGTATGGAAGAGAAGATTCTTGATTTTATCATGGAGTATGCACAGGAGAATGAGGGAGTTCCGTTTCAGGTGATCGAGGAGAATTTTAATATCGTTATGGATGACAAGCTGAAAGATATCATCAGTGATGTAATCTGGGACAGAGATAATGTTTCTGACGTGATCGTGGAAAATGACCGTTATGTGATCACCTGTTTTGAAGATTAATACAGGGATGTCTGTGACCGCTACGGTAATGGAATTAAGAAATCAGATATGAGGAGAATGCATATAAGGCATTCTCCTTTTTTCATCAATCTGTTAAAAAAATCCAAAAGAATTGAAGTTCCCCAAAAAGAATGATATCCTAAAGAAAAACAGATGGGGTGGTTGAAATGAACGGCAAATATGAGATCAACACAAAAGAAAACCAGGAATTCCTGAAAGCATCCTGTGAGGATCTTTTGAATTTTGGACATCGGTTTCCTTCACCGAATGGAGGTTCCTATTATCTGGGGGATGACGGAACACCATGGAAGGACAGAAACCGGGAAACCTGGATCACCTGCCGCATGGCACATGTATACAGTCTGGGGCTGATGCTTGGACATGAAGGAAGCGGAGAACTTGTGGATGCGGCGCTGAAAGGCCTTGGGGGAGAGCTTCACGATGAAAAAAACGGTGGCTGGTATGCAGGTGTGACACAGGAGGGTGGCATTGTTCCCAATAAACAGTGTTATGCACATGCCTTTGTGATCCTGGCTGCATCTTCCGCACTGACAGCCGGAAGACCTGGGGCGAAAGAGCTCCTTGAAGAGGCATTGGCTGTTTATGACCGACATTTCTGGAATGAAGAGGAAGGGCTGGCATGTGATACCTGGAATACGGAATTTACTGTGTTGGATGATTACCGTGGATTAAATGCCAATATGCATACGGTAGAAGCTTTTCTGGCAGCAGGAGATGTCACCGGAGATAAAAAATATCACATTCGTGCAGGCAGGATCATTGATCATGTGATCCAGTGGGCGGAAGATAACTCCTGGAGGATCCCGGAACATTTTACGAAAGAATGGGTGGCAGATATTGACTGTAACCGTGACCGTCCGGATGATCCGTTTAAGCCATACGGTGCAACACCGGGACATGGAATCGAGTGGGCAAGACTGATCACACAGTGGGCGCTTGCAAACTGTGGGGAAGAGAAAGAAAAACTGGAAAAATATCTCCAGGCAGCAGAGAAACTTTACACAACAGCAATAAAAGATGGCTGGAATGCAGATGGTGCACCGGGAATTGTATACACGACAGACTGGAATGGCAAACCGGTGGTACATGACCGTATGCACTGGACTCTTGCGGAAGCGATCAATACCTCCGCAGTTCTTTACCATGTGACCGGTAAGGATAAATATGCGAAAGATTATGCTGAGTTTATGAAGTATCTGGATGAAGTGGTCTTGGATCATGAAAAAGGTTCCTGGTTCCATCAGCTGGATGAAAAGAATCATCTGAAAGGAACAGTATGGCCGGGGAAATCCGATCTGTATCATGCACTGCAGTCAACACTGATCCCGTATCATAAGGCAGATATGTCTATTGCCCCGGCAGTGAAGAAAAATCTGGAAATATAACTGAATAACTATAAGGCAGATATTCAGTTATAAATAAGCAGTGAATGCAGATTAAGAATATCTGTTTTATTA
The DNA here is from genome assembly GCF_003474435.1 of Ruminococcus sp. AF46-10NS. Classification (GTDB taxonomy): domain Bacteria; phylum Bacillota; class Clostridia; order Lachnospirales; family Lachnospiraceae; genus Blautia_A. The sequence goes on along the minus strand of NZ_QRNF01000014.1, from coordinate 38,927 downwards.
ACTGTTTACAAAATAAAAACCTTCCTGTATCTGAAGAGTTTTCTCATAACAGATAATTACAGATTAAAGAAATATATCTGCATTATCTTGGAGATGCATCAGACACAGGAAGGTTTTTTATTGAATAGTTATTACTCCGTAACCTCCTTCAGATCTGAAATATCCGGAGAAGCCATCAGAGAATAGTTGGTGTAATAAACAACAAAACCAGGTTTTGCACCGGCAGGTTTCTTGACATGTTTTTTCTGGATGTAATCAATCTCTACCTTGGGAGCAGAGTGTCCTTTGGAATACCAGGCTGCCAGGCGCCTGCTTCTTCGAAGGTACGGTCCGGAAGCTCGCCGTCTTTGGTGCGGACGATCACATGGGAGCCGGCCATTTTTTTTGCATGGAACCACCAGTCATTTCCGGTTGCGAACTTAAAGGTCAGTTCATCATTCTGGAAATTGTTTTTTCCGACATAGATATCAAAACCATCACTGGATATATAGTGAAGCGGCCTGGATTTCGGCTGGGCTTTCTGGCCTTTTTTGTTTGTATAGTGACGTTTGATATAGCCGTATTCAGTCAGCTCTTCCTTGATCTGGGAAAGGTCACTTTCAGATCTGGCGATATCCAGAGCATTGGAGATAGATTCCAGATGAGAAATCTCACTTTCCGTATCTGCGAGCTGTTCTGTGACGGCTTCCTCTGTACGCTTCAGCTTCCCGTATTTATCAAAATATTTCTTGGAATTCTGCGCCGGTGTCAGTGTCGGATCAAGAGGAATAGTGATCTCCTCGTTGGTATAATAGTTCAGTGCCTTAAAAGATCTGCAGCCTTCCTCAAGCCCGTATCCGTAGGTGTTGATCAGTTCACCGTAAATCTTGAATTTATCTTTTTTGGCAGTATCATTCAGCTGTTTTTTCTGGATGTTATATTTTTTACGGTTACGTTCCAGAGCAGTCTGTACCACACGCCGAAGATCGGAAGATTTCTGGTGGATGCGTGTCAGCAGACTCTTGGTTGCATAATAAGTTTCCAGCATGGTGGAAACGCTGTCAAAAGTTTCACTGTGGTATTCACTGCCGAACTGCTGATATGGAAAAACTCCATACTCAACAGGTTCCTCGCCGCGGTAAATAATATTCGGTGTGAATTCTCTGTTCTGTACCTGTTCCATCAGTCTGAGGAATGTGTGATAAAGATGGGTACATGCGGTTTCATCCAGAGACTGCGCTGCATCACTTCCGTCAATAGAAGCACGGTAGCAGATTTCTTCAGCCATTACCGGGCTCATACCAGTAAGAGACGTGTAGAGAGCCTTGGAAATGTTCTGAGGTTTTTTGCAGATATGCTGTGTAAATTCCTCCTCGGAAACAGTGAGCGGGTTCTCTTTATCCCGGGTATTGGGAATGAAATATTCTCTTCCGGGAAGAACTTCACGGACAGAACTCATATGGGAAGAGACATGCTTGATGCTGTCCAGGATCATTCCCTTTTCGTCACAGAAAATGATGTTGCTGTGCTTGCCCATCAGTTCCATGATCAGACGCTTTCTGCAGGGATCACCCAGCTCATTAAGATGCTCCAGCTCAAATTCCACCACACGCTCCATTCCCGGCTGCTTCACATCCAGGATACGTGCACTTCCGATGTGCTTTCTGAGAAGCATGCAGAAGTTTGGTGCAGTTAAAGGACTGATACGATTTTTATCTGTAAAATAGATCAGAGGAAGTGATGCACTTGCACTTAAAAGAAGTCTGCGCTGTCCATGTGCACCTTTCCCGGTGATCAGAAGTTCATCATTTTCAGGCTGTGCGATCTTGTTGATGCGTCCGCCTTTAAAATTATCATCGATTTCTGCTACGAGAGCAGAAACTGTAATTCCGTCAAAAGCCATGATTTTTACCTCCATTTCATCATCAATCATTATAACAGTAAAAAAAGAGTTTGACTAGGGTTTTGGAATGAACTATAATAAATCTGTATGCAATCAGTTATTGTTCACCGGTAATATTCCGCGAGGTGTTTTTTGTGAGCGAAGGTCACAGAAAACCCGAGACATACCGCGCGAATTTATGTGATTAGCATAAATTCTGTGCATCGCGAAGCGTGTTACTGAAAACGGAGTGAGCAGTAACTGCAATCATTGGCTGTATTTATCAGCGGCCGATAAACCTGAAAGGCAGTATTGGAGGACAACATGATAAAAAGTATGACCGGCTTTGGCAGAGCGGAAGCAGTATCCAAGGAGAGAAAGGTTTCTGTTGAGCTGAAATCCGTCAATCACAGATATCTGGATCTGAACATCAAAATGCCGAAAAGACTCAGCTATTTTGAGGGAGAGATCCGAAATGTGATGAAGACCTATATCCGCCGCGGCAAGGTAGATGTATTCATCACCTACGAAGATTATACAATGGGCGGAATGGCTCTGAAATATAATTCAGAGCTTGCAAAAGAATATCTGGGATATTTAAACCAGATGAGTGAGGAACTGGGAATCGAGAATGATATCCGCGTTTCCACACTTTCCAGATATCCGGATGTATTTACCATGGAAGAACAAGCACCGGATGAAGAAGCGCTGTGGAGTTTTCTGGAAGGTCCTCTTCACGAGGCATGCCGGAAATTTGTGGAGACCCGTGAGCGTGAAGGCGTGAATCTGAAACGTGATCTTCTGGAGAAGCTTAAAGGCCTTGAAGCGAAAGTCGATGTCGTAGAGAAACGATCCCCGGAGGTTGTGAAAGCTTACAGAGAGAAACTGGAAGCCAAGATGCACGAACTTCTTGAGGATAACCAGATTGATGATTCCAGGATTGCCGCAGAAGTGATACTTTTTTCAGATAAGATCTGTAATGACGAGGAGACGGTACGTCTTCGAAGCCATATCCACGGAATGAGAAAGATCCTGGATGAGAACGAAGGCGTAGGACGTAAGATGGATTTTATGGCACAGGAAATGAACCGTGAGGCGAACACTATCCTGTCCAAGTCCAATGATCTTACCGTGTCCAACGCGGCCATAGATCTGAAGACCGAGATCGAGAAGATCCGTGAGCAGATCCAGAATATTGAATAACCACTCAGAAATAAGAATCGGCAGAAAAGGAGAGCGGAAATGGCAAAACTGATCAATGTAGGTTTTGGAAATGTTGTAAATTCAGGCAGGATCGTGGCAGTGGTAAGTCCGGATGCCGCACCTGTGAAGCGCATGGTCCAGAGCGTTAAGGGAACACGTACCCTCATTGATGCCACGCAGGGAAGAAAAACCAAGGCAGTGATCATTACATCAGATGATCATATTGTTCTTTCCGCTCTGCAGCCGGAGACTATTGCGAAGAGATTTTCGGAAGCGTATGGAGAGGAAGAAAGGGAGGAAGGAAATGAGTAAAGGGATTTTAGTTGTTGTTTCGGGTTTTTCCGGTTCCGGAAAAGGTACCGTCATGAAACGGCTGATGGAGAAATATGACAATTATGCATTATCCGTTTCTGTCACTACCAGAAATCCAAGACCAGGCGAGAAGGATGGAGAAGCTTACTTCTTCCGCACAAAAGAAGAATTTGAGCAGATGATCAGTGAAGACGGCCTGATCGAGTACGCACAGTATGTAGAAAATTATTACGGTACTCCGCGTAAATATGTGGAAGAACAGCTTGCATCCGGCAAGGATGTGATCCTGGAGATTGAGATTCAGGGAGCTATGAAGATCCGTGAGAAATTCCCGGATACATTGCTTGTATTCGTCTGCCCGCCATCTATGGAAGAGCTGAAGAAGCGTCTTGTTGGAAGAGGAACCGAGACTCTGGATGTGATCAACGGACGTCTTAGAAGAGCTGTTGAGGAATCCAAAGGAATGGATAAATATGATTACCTTCTGATCAATGATGATCTGGAGGAATGTGTTGATACACTTCATGAGACCATCCGGTGCGAGCGTATGCGCGCATCCAGGAACCATGATTTTGTATCCAGGATTCAGAAAGAAGCAGAAGCTTTTTTATAAATATCAATTAACAAGTTAAATACGGCCCTGCCGTTACAGAAGGGAGAAAAGATATGATACATCCATCTTATTCAGAATTAATTGAGGCTATCAACACAAACAACGAGGACGATGATGAGGCTCTCGTGCTGAACAGCCGTTATTCTCTTGTCCTTGCAGCAAGCAAACGTGCCCGTCAGCTGATTGCCGGAGCAGAGCCGCTTGTACCTGACGCAGCAGGTAAGAAACCTCTTTCCGTTGCGATTGACGAGCTTTACAAAGGTAAAGTTAAGATCCTCCGGGACAGGAAGAAGAGGAAGAGATTGAAGCTCTGGAAGCAGAGAAAGAGGCTCTTGAGGCAGCTGAGGGCGAGATCGCAGAGGACGCTGAGACTGCTGAAGCAGTTCAGACAGAAGCGGAGTAATTTTATGAAAATATTATTCATCTCTCTTGGCTGTGATAAGAACCTGGCGGACTCCGAGGAAATGCTGGGACTTCTTACAGCCGGAGGTCATGAGATCACAGATGATGAGACAAAGGCAGATGCTATCGTGATCAATACCTGTTGTTTTATCAAGGATGCCAAGGAAGAGAGTGTGGAAACCATTCTTGAAATGGCAGAGTACAAAAAAACAGGAAGTTGCCATGCACTGATCGTTACCGGCTGCATGGCACAGCGATACCAGAAAGAGATCATCGAAGAGGTTCCGGAGGTAGATGCTGTTCTTGGAACCACATCCTACGGCGACATCGTAAAGGCTCTGGAAGAGGCAGCAGCTGGTAATCATTTTGAGGAATACCGTGATATCGATTATCTTCCGGATACAGGAAGCAAACGTGTTCTTACAACCGGAGGTCATTTCGGATATCTGAAGATCGCAGAAGGATGTGACAAGCACTGTACTTACTGTATTATCCCGAAGCTTCGCGGAAAATTCCGAAGTGTTCCCATGGAGCGTCTGATCGCCCAGGCAGAGGATATGGCAGAGCAGGGTGTGAAGGAGCTGATCCTGGTAGCCCAGGAGACCACCGTTTATGGTAAAGACCTCTATGGAAAAAAATCTCTTCATATTCTTTTACAGAAACTCTGTGAGATCAAAGGTATCCGCTGGATTCGTGTTCTCTACTGTTATCCGGAAGAAATCTATGATGAGCTGATCGAAACTATCCGCGATGAGAAGAAAATCTGTCATTATCTGGATATTCCGATCCAGCATGCTTCGGATCGTATTCTTAAGAGAATGGGTCGTCGCACATCCAAACAGGAGCTGATCGACATTGTCGGAAAGCTTCGCAAAGAAATCCCGGATATCGTACTGCGTACAACGCTGATCACCGGATTTCCGGGCGAGACAGAGGAGGACCATGAAGAACTGAAAGAGTTCGTAGATGCGATGGAATTTGACCGTCTTGGTGTTTTCACTTATTCACCGGAAGAAGATACTCCGGCAGCGGAGATGACAGATCAGATTCCGGAGGAAGTGAAGGAAGAACGAAGAGACGAGCTGATGGAACTTCAGCAGGAGATCTCTTATGACAGGGGGCAGGACCGCATCGGTCAGGAGCTTCTTGTGATGATTGAGGGTAAAGTTGCAGATGAAAGTGCCTATATCGGACGTACCTACGGGGATGCACCGAAGGTTGACGGTTACATTTTCGTTCAGACAGGCGAACTGCTTATGACAGGTGATTTTGCAAAGGTACGTGTAACGGGCGCGCTTGAGTATGATTTGATAGGAGTGCTTGGCGATGAATACACCAAATAAACTAACAGTTGCAAGAATGATACTTGTACCGTTTCTCGTAATTTTTATGTTGACAGGATGGGGCAGAGAAGCCAACCGCTGGATCTGTCTTGCGATTTTTGTTGCAGCAAGTGTGACAGACTGGTTCGACGGCCATCTTGCCAGAAAATATAACCTGATTACTAATTTTGGAAAATTTATGGATCCTCTGGCAGATAAGCTTCTTGTATGCTCTGCCATGATCTGCATGATCGAGCTTGACAGACTTCCGGCCTGGGTTGTGATCATTATTATCGGACGTGAGTTTATCATCAGTGGATTCCGTCTGATCGCAGCTGAGAACGGAGTTGTCATTGCCGCAAATTACTGGGGAAAATTTAAAACAGTTTCCCAGATGATCATGATCATACTTCTGATCGTGGATTTTGGAGGATTTTTTGCAATACTGACAGAAGTGTTTATCTGGCTGTCTGTTGCACTGACTGTTATATCTCTGCTGACTTATATCATGCAGAACCGAAAAGTTCTTTCCATGCAGGAGTAGGGCTTCAGGTATACGAAAGGAGTTTCTTTTTATGATCACAGAACTGGTATCCGTAGGAACAGAGATCCTTCTGGGAAATATCGTAAATACCAACAGTGCCTATCTTTCTGAGAAATGTGCACTGCTTGGGTTAAGTGTTTATTATCAGGATGTAGTAGGTGATAATGAGGGACGTATGCGGGATGTGATCAAGACCGCACTGGATCGTTCCGACGTTGTGATCCTTACAGGAGGGCTTGGGCCGACTGAAGATGATATCACCAAAGAAGTGACTGCTGATCTGATGGAAATGCCGCTTGAAGAAGATCCCCACTCAAGAAAACTGATTGATAAATATCTGAAGGAATATGAGAAAAACAATCCTCAGAGACGTATCACAAAGAATAATTACAAACAGGCTATGGTTCCCAAAGGAGCAATTGTTCTTGACAATCATAATGGAACTGCACCAGGACTGATCCTGGAGAAGAAAGGAAAGATAGCGATTCTTCTTCCGGGCCCTCCGAATGAGATGAAGCCCATGTTCGAGGAATACATCGTTCCGTATCTTCAGAAGAATCAGCCAGAGATCATAGTGTCCCAGATGGTGAAGATCAGCGGTATCGGGGAAAGTCAGGTAGCAGAGGAGATCCAGGATCTGATTGAAAGCCAGACCAATCCAACCATTGCACCTTATGCCAAAACCGGTGAAGTACATCTTCGTGTAACAGCGAGTGCAGAGAATGAAAAAGCCTGCAAAAAACTGATCAAACCTGTTGTAAAAGAACTGAAGAAACGCTTCGGTGAGAATGTTTTTGCAACAGATGAGAGCAAGACACTGGAAGAGGCAGTGATCGATCTTCTGAAAGAAAAAGACCTTAAGCTTTCCCTGGCAGAATCTCTGACCGGCGGTATGATCGCCCAGCGTATTGTTAATGTATCCGGTGCGTCTGAGGTATTTGGTTATGGCTTTGTGACTTACAGTAACAAGGCTAAGCATAAGTGTCTTGGAGTGAAGAAGAGCACTCTGAAGGAGCATGGGGCAGTTTCGGCTAAATGTGCCAGAGAAATGGCAAAGGGTGCCTGCAAAGCATCCGGAGCAGATATCAGTATTTCCGTAACAGGTCTTGCAGGACCAGGAGGCGGAACAGAAGAAACTCCGGTTGGAACTGTATTTATGGGCTGTTGCTATGAGGCAAGGCCATCGCAAAAGAGTTCCACTTCACAGGAAACCGTATGCGGATCCGCGAGCAGACCACTGCACATGCACTGGCGATGATCCGTGACTGTATCATTATGGGGATCCCGAAGAAATAAAAAGTACTCCTGGAGATGGACATGTATCCATTCCGGGAGTTTTTTTGTTGCAGGAAGAAAAGAGTGAGGAATTTATGATGAAAAAGGATCCAAAGATCAGCTGGTTTGCTGCAATTCTGGCAGTTTTGGCAGCAATGCTGTGCAGGCAGGTGGATACAGGAAATCTGTTTTTGGATAAACTGTCAGTAATAGTCAGGTCTTTTATTTATATCGGACTTTTTACAGGATGGGGTTTTTACCTGAAAAGACGTATCATCACAAACGGGCACTTTTCTATCTTGAGCTTACTGCTGGCTGTATGGTGTTCTGGTTTTTGATACGAACTTTGAAATACTCTGTTTTTTATGATATCGTACTTATGCGGTGGTGTTGGTATCTTTATTACGTTCCTTTCATTCTGATACCGGGTTTAAGCTTTTCAACTGCCCGGTTTTTTGGCAAAGTAGGAGAAGAAAAAATCAGGACACAGGATAAATTTTTCTGGGGAACAGCAATTGTTTTGATCGGCCTGGTACTGACTAATGATCTTCATCAGCTTATTTTTACGTTTCCGGCAGGCAAACCTTTTTCAGATGCGGATAATTCCTATGGCATTCTGTTTCCTCTGATCATGTTCTGGATCGGGGGCTGCATGCTTTTAACGATTTTTATTTTGATTCGCAGATGCCGTATCCCAGAAAGAAAAATGCTGTATCTGCCGTTAGTACCGGTTGGATGTATTTTTCTGTGGTGTATTCTTAATATGATCCGTGCGCCTTTTCTTAAAGTTTTTGCAGGTGATATGACAGCATTTATCTGTCTGTTTACAGCAATAACTTTTGAGTGCTGTGTACAATGCGGATTGATACAGACCAATGTCAGGTATCCGGAACTTTTTGACCGGTGTACAGGCATATCCATGGAGCTGATAAATAAAGAAAACAAAATCTGCTATGTTTCCGGTGATGGATTTCCCGATTTTCCTGAAGAGATACTTCCTACAACTGGTCAGACTGTGTATCTGAAAAATGGAAATAAGCTGAATTCCATGCCGGTAAATGGAGGTTATGTATACTGGACAGAAGATTCAGCCCGTCTGCACCAGCTGAAAAAAGAGCTTCTTGAAGTTCAGGAAGAACTTTATGAGAGAAATAAACTTTTGCATGCAGAATATAAAAAAGAATCCGAACGAAAACGTATCGAGGAAAAAAACAGATTGTATGATCTGATGCAGTTTCAGACTGCGGATCAGATGCAGAAACTGTCTATGTATATGAAACAGATAGGAAATGTGAAAAATGCAGAAGAATATGAAAGTCTGATGGAAAATATCATTGTAACAGGAACATATCTGAAACGCAGAAATAATCTGGTTTTGACGGCAGATGAAAACGGGAAGATACCGGAGCTTGAAATATATCTTGCTTTGAAAGAGTTCTGTTCCAGTATTCCTTCGAACCGTCTTCAGGGACAGTTTTATATACATACACAGACTAGTTGGCTTCCGCTTTGGAAAGCAGTAAAATATCTTGATGTTTTGGAATATATGATAAGCTGTTATGAAAGAAAACTGAGCTGGTTTTTTATACGGATCGTGGAGAGAGAGAATCAGGTCCGCGCCACTATTTCTATTAGAATTCCGGAAAAGCCAGAGCAGTTACTGAAAAAATATCCGGATATTTATGCGGAACAGGAGGAAGAAGGCGAATGGTTTCTGAGATTGCAGTAATACTTTTCTTTATCAGTATGATCCTGGAGATTGCATATGTTTTTTCACAGATCACAAATGAAGAACCAGTCTGGAAATGGGCAGAAGATGTGGCAGTATTATTTCTGATGATTTTGCTGGTTTCCGGGTTCCTGATCCAGGAAAATAAAAAAGAATGGCTGATCATAGGATTTTATCTGTTAGGGTTTTTGGCTATGATTTATGCAATTTGGGGACTTTACAGGCAAAAAAAGAAACGTAGCCAGATACTGAATGAAAACTCTATCCGTCAGGCAATGGATCAGCTTCCGTGTGGTGTTTGTTTTTCGGATGAAAACGGGAGAATTCTTTTGTGTAATCTGCAAATGCATGAACTTTGTCAGATGGCAGCAGGTGATTATCTTCAGCATCTTGGCTTTTTCATAGAGGCTTTGGAAAAAGAAACCACTGTCAGAAAAATATTTTTGCCGGAAGAACAGGAACTATATCAGTTTTCGGATGGTCGTGTCTGGAAATTCCAGTGGTATAATTTTTTAGGATCAGATGGGAAAAATATTACGGAGATGGCAGCAGTTGATGTAACAAATTTGTATGAAAATGCCAGAGAACTGCAAAGAGAAAATGAAAATCTTATGGAGGTAAACAGGAAGCTGCGCTCCATGTATGAGCGGATCAGTGACAGTGTCCGGGAACAGGAAACACTTGCAATGAAACGGAAGATCCACGATGATTTTGGGAGCAGTCTGCTTTATATACGAAAACTTCTGGCTGGAAGCAGGGAGATGGAAATACCAGAACAGCTGAAAGGATTAAAAAAGGCGGTAAATATCATGCTGGGAAGTATGGAAGAAACCAGGGAAGAAGAAACATTCCCGGAAATATTGGAAAAGATCTCACGACTTGGAGTAAAAGCAGATATAGATGGAGATATTCCAGACAGAGGGATTGCATGTACTGTGATCCGAAACAGTATTTTGGAATGTGCTACAAACTGTTTACGCCATGCAAAAGGAAATCGTCTTCATATACAGATTCGAAAAGAAAATGAGGAATATCATGTGCAGATCAGGAACAATGGGATTCCCCCTGCTAAAAAAATCCAGGAAGGAACCGGGCTTTCCGCGCTTCGCCAAAGCGTAGTGATCGCAGGAGGAACCATGAAGCTTCTGTGGCAGCCGGAATTTGTGATGAAGCTTACGATACCAGATGAACCGGTCAAGTGAAATAACGTAGGAGAAAAAGCAATGGTTACACGTGTGTTGATCGTGGAAGATCAGAAGATCATGCAGAAACATTTTGAGGAAATTATAGCGGGAGAGAGAGAATTCTGTCACATAAAAACGATTCGGGATGCATCACAGGCAGCAGCCTGCTGTGCTGGAAACCAGGTAGATCTTGTGCTGATGGATGTACAGACATTACATAATAACAGTGGTCTGACGGCTGCAAAGATCATCAAAGAAAAATATCCATGGATCAAGGTGGTGATCATTACCTCACTGATCGATCCGGAAATTCTTGTGAAATCCAGAGCATCCAAAGCAGATGGTCTCTGGTATAAAGATTACAGTGAAGAGGAGATACTGTCTGTATTAAAAAGAGTTCTTCTGGGAGAAAAAATATTTCCGGATTCTGCTCCGTCTGTAGAAATCAATAATATTGATAGCAGCAAATTAAGTCCAAGACAGCTGGAGATGCTGCGGCTTTATATTAAGGGATTTTCTTATGGAGAAATCGGGCAGAAAATGAACTGCAGTACAGCAGGAGTGAGATGGAATTTTCAGGATATGATTGCAAAAGCAGGATTTTCCTGCAAAGAAGAGTTGCTTGCAGCAGCCCTGGAAAGCAAGCTGATCGTGACAACATTAAAAGAATAATACTATCATAAGTGATAGTGATTTTTTTGGAAAATCCTCCTAAAATCTAGGTAAGAAGGGGGGATTCAGAATGAAAAAGAAAAAAAGAATACTCAGTTTTTTTATTGTAGTGGCTCTGGTTTTTACTATGGCATTGGGAAATGTATCTGTAAGTGCGGCAGCACCAAAACTGAGTAAGACAAAAGTCACGCTTCTGAAAGGGGAAAAAATAACACTTAAAGTTACAGGAACCAAAAAGAAGGTAACATGGAGTTCCTCAAAGAAAAATATTGCAACAGTTACCAGTAAAGGTCAGGTTTTGGCAAAAAAGAAAGGATCTGCGACGATTACAGCGAAAGTAAATAAAAAATCCTATAAGTGCGTAGTAAAAGTAGAAGATCCGAAACTCAGCAAAACCTCTTTGACCCTTACAGAAAAGAAAACATCTTCAATTAAATTAAATGGTACAACAGTGAAGGTAACTTATGTATCTTCTAATCCCAAAATTGTACGTGTAAATTCCAGGGGGAAAATCACAGCTGTAAAAAAAGGTTCAGCTGTAATCACTGTGAAGGCTAATACTAAAAAATTTAAATGTAAAGTTACAGTAAAGACAGCACCGAAACCAAAGCCAACTGTAACACCAAAGCCGACTGAAGCACCGAAACCGTCATTGAGCGCAACAACCTTAACCATGAATAAGGGGACGGTAAAACAGCTTCAGGTAAAAAATTATAAAGAGATCCTTGTATGGACCAGTGATGATCCGTCTGTTGCAACCGTAGACAGCAAAGGTAAAGTAACGGCGGTGAATTTGGGAACAACAAAAATCCGGGTTAGGGATAAGAGCACCTGGAGAGGCAGCTGTACTGTTCGCGTTACACAAACAGTAAAGAAGCAGGTGGAACCGGTTCTTAAAAAAGGAACTAAATCTGCGAAAAAAGAGATTACAAATAATAAAGGACAGAAAGAAGTCATTGATGTAACGATAAATACCTATACTTACACCTTTACCACGATCCCTACCAATGCGGCAGAGCTGAAACAGTATGATATCACAACATCAGACGGACGATATAAGACTATGGCACTTCTGATCCTTGCATATCGTACCTGGACACCGACCAATCCAACGGACTGCGAGGAGATGCTTTCTTATCTTAATAATAAAGAGATGACCCAGTATTACAAAAACTTTTTGAGGGATCGTATGAAAGCAGATAACGGATATAAATATCTTGGCAATTCTTATCTGAATGGAGCAACTCCGGCCAATAATTATACCCCGTCTAAACCGATTTCCATTACGCTAAGACAGGACACACTTCCGGGTAAGGGAAATTCCATCAGTGAAGATATCCCGTATTTTGAACCGACCCAGACCACTCCTGCGATCTACAGATCATTTACTGATTTTGCAGGTAGTGACAGCTCCAGATGGATCTGTACATATAAGCACTCCAAAACCGGAAAATGGTATATCTGGGATCAGTCTTGGCATGATCTTCTTACCAGGATCAAACAACCGGCAGGGAAATATGAATATTGATCGAATGTGAATGCTTTACCATTCAATCCATTCTATATAAAAAAGGAACCGACAGCGTAAAAACTGTCGGTTCTTTTTGCATACATAATAGAATATCTCATCGGTGCAGCGCAAATTTTGCAATAGCACGTGCTACACCGTCTTCGTCATTGGAAGTAGTAATATAATCGGCTGCTTCCTTCACCTGTGACTGTGCATTGGCCATGGCTACGCCGAAGCCAACCTCCCGGAGAAGATGGACATCGTTGTCGCCGTCTCCGCATGCCATAATAGATTCTCTTGGAATTCCCAGCATTTTACCCAACGCAACAAGGGCAGTTCCTTTATTGACACCTGCTGCATTAATCTCAATATTATAGCTTAAGGAACCGACAAGCTCCAGTTCCTTAAGTTCGCTTAATTCCTTCCAGGCAGCTGCACGCTCATCCAGGTTGGCAAAAAGTGCCTGCACCTTATCCATATTGCGGTGCTCTTTAGCAATCACATCCCAGATGTCAGGAACTGCAATACGGGTGGATCTAACATAATCCCACATATTGGGATCATGATGATATTTTCCCACATTGTCAAGCTTGGCAGCGTCTGTATATCCTTGCCCGTCAAAATAGATTTCACTTAATGTATCGTATTTTTCGAAGATACGAAGAGCTTTTTTTGCACTTTCCATAGGAAGAAGCTGCTCGATAAGAAGTTTATTATGGTCTGTATCAAGGACTCTCGCTCCGTTGGAGGTGAGGGCGTAGTGGATCCCCGGAAAATTTCTCAGTTCCTCGGGAATGCCGGTATACGGCCGGCCGGTAGCCATCAGAACAAGGATCCCTGCATCAATAGCTTCCCTTAGAACACGTCTGGTATTTTCTGTGAGCTCTTTTTTTGTATTCAGAAGAGTTCCGTCCAGATCAAGACCGATCATTTTTATCTGCTGCATATTTAAGAATTCCTTTCATGGTTAAGGTCACATATACAGAAAAACCGTCCCGAAAAAAATCCCGGGACGGTACTTATCTGCTTATCAGATGTCAAGAAGATCACTGTAAACCTTCAGTGCTCCGTCTGTATCATGAGCAAGAACACGTTTTGCAAGGACTTTACCAAGCTGTACGCCTTCCTGATCAAAGCTGTTCAGGTTCCATACGAATCCCTGGAACATAATCTTGTTTTCGAAGTGAGCAAGAAGGGCACCAAGAGCCTTCGGTGTAAGCTCCTCACCAACGATGATACTGGAAGGACGGCCGCCCTTGAAGTTTTTGTTCAGGTTCTCATCTTTCTTGCCGCAGGCAAAAGCTACGATCTGAGCAGCAACATTTGCACAAAGTTTCTGCTGGCTTGTGCTGTTCTCTATATCAACATCAACGCCGAGCTGGCTCTTCTTAAAGCCGATGAACTGAAGCGGAACGATGTTGGTTCCCTGGTGGAGAAGCTGATAGAAAGAGTGCTGTCCGTTTGTTCCTGGCTCACCGAAGATGACAGGTCCTGTTACATAATCAACAGGTTCACCGAAACGGTTTACGGATTTACCGTTGGACTCCATATCACACTGCTGAAGATGTGCAGGAAAACGGCTTAATGCCTGGGAGTACGGTAAAACAGCAGTAGAAGGATATTCCTGTACGTTTCTTTCGTAAACACCGATCAGGGCATCCAGCATATCCGGGTTCTCAAGAATGTTCTTGTTTGTTGCAAGTTTATCTTCCTCAGCAGCTCCGTCAAGGATTGCTGCGAAAACGTCCGGTCCGAATGCAAGGGAAAGGATCGCTCCGCCTACACCGGAAACAGAAGAGTAACGTCCGCCAATATAGTCATCCATGAAAATAGCTGTAAGGTATTCATCACTCTTGGCAAGAGGAGATGTCTCACTTGTTACTGCAAGCATATGTCTGGATGGGTTAAGACCTGCCTTTGTGAGGGCATCTTTTACAAATGCTTCGTTTGTCAGAGTCTCAAGTGTTGTACCGGATTTGGATACAACGATGAAAAGGGAATGAGCAAGATCTGCAGATGCAAGAACAGCAGCTGCATCATCAGGGTCTACATTGCTGATGAATTTTGCTTCCATCTTGAATGTGTTGTTAGCTTTTGCCCAGTTCTCAAGTGCGATATATAATGCACGTGGTCCAAGGTCACTTCCGCCGATACCGATCTGTACAACAGTTGTGAATTTCTCACCGTTTTCATTTGTGATCTCACCGGAATGTACTTTATCTGCAAAATCAGCAGCTTTTTTCTGCTGTGCAAGGTAAAACTCACGCTTGTCCACGCCGTCAACAACAACTGGATTTCCAAGCTGTGTACGTGCAAGATGGTGAAGAACCATACGTTTCTCGCCTGTGTTGATCACTGCACCGTTGTATAATTCCTTAAATTTCTCAACCAGCTCTGCCTCGTCAGCCAGTTTGGAAAGTGCGTCAAGAACAGTCTCGTCCACTTCCTTGGCTGCGTAATTGTAAGCCAGACCTGCTGCCATCGGTGTGCTGTACTTCTTTACACGTTCTGCACCCTGCTCACCGGACATTGCCTCGGCAATGTTTACATGATCTTTCAGATCCTTAAGCTCGCTGTAAGATGTAAGAGTATCCAGATTTTTCCATGTTGCCATAATCATATTCCTCCTTTAATGACTGTGATCCGAGATATCATCATAAATATGTTGGATATCTTTTTCACAATTGTCTACAGCCAATTATACTGAAAAAAACTCTGAATTTCAACGGATGGAGTGATTTAATTAGTGAAAATCTTGTTAAATAAGGTAAAAAATATCAAAGATAACAGGATTGTGTCAAAAATGTAAAGAAGTTTATGACGGCAGCAGGACAGGGATAAGGAAATATGGTATGATAGACACAGATCACCCGGAAAAAAATACCGGGAATACAATGAGTGATGAAGGGAATTGTTTTATGGATGAAATGAAGAAAAAAGGAAATGTGATTGCACTGCTGCCTATCGGGGTTTTTCTGGCCCTGTATCTGGGACTTGGGATTTTGTTTGAGTATGTGATGGAGATTCCCATGGGATTTTATAATGTACCGATTGTTGTTGCCTTTCTGGCTGCGATCCTGGTGGCATGTGTTCAGAACAGAACGATCAGTTTTGACAGAAAGCTGGAGCTTATGGCAAAAGGAGTAGGAGATAAAAATATCATCACCATGCTTCTGATTTTTCTGACTGCCGGATCTTTTGTGGGTGTTGTGGGGCGCAGCAGTGCAGAAAGTGTGGCCTACTGTATGCTTTCTCTGATACCTGCACGTTTTTCCGTTGCGGTATTGTTTGTAGTTGCCTGCTTCGTATCTGTGGCTATGGGAACTTCTGTTGGGACCATCACGCTTCTTACCCCTATTGCGGTAGCAGTTTCAAAAGCTTCCGGTTTTGATATGGCATTTTGCGTGGCATCGGTGATGGGAGGAGCCATGTTTGGAGACAACCTTTCTTTTATTTCTGATACTACGATCGCAGCCTGCAACGGTCAGGGCTGTCAGATGAAGGATAAATTCCGGGAAAACTTCTGGATTGCATTTCCGGCAGCTATTGTTACACTGCTCCTGATCCTTATTCTGTCTTTTCAGACAGAGATTCAGGGAAGAGTGGTACAGGATTATCATCTTGTGCAGATCCTTCCATATGTTCTGGTGCTGATCGGCGGGATTATCGGCATCAATGTATTTGTGGTACTTCTGATCGGAATTGTCTCCGGAGCGTTTATTATGCTTCTTGGAGGACATATCACGCCAGTGGAGCTTCTGACTAATATTGGCTCCGGTGTTTCCGGGATGTTCGAGACATGTATGGTAGCTATCCTTGTAGCTGCCATGTGTGCGCTGATCCGGGAGCATGGTGGATTTGAAGCACTGCTTTCCGGAATACAGAGAGTTTTTAAAGGGAAAAAAGGCGGACTTCTTGGTATGGGACTTCTGGTTGGAGCCATGGATATCGCAACAGCCAATAATACGGTAGCTATTGTTATGGCCAACCCCATTGCAAAGGAAATGGCGCTGGAATATAAGATCACTTCCAGAAAGACAGCTTCCATCCTGGATACATTTTCCTGTATTTTCCAGGGGGTGATCCCATACGGAGCCCAGATGCTGGTTGCCATTTCGGCGGCAAAGGAATTGGGATTTGAACTTTCTGCTTTTCAGATCATGCCGAAACTGTTTTATCCTATGCTTCTGCTTGTGAGTTCTCTGATCGCGATCTTTGGCGTAAAAGGCGGGGATGATAAATGAATCAGGAAGAAATGATCAGAGATGTTCAGAAAAGACTGTTCGAAATGCGGGATACAGGATATCGGGATTTTCATGCAAGGCTGATTCCGACTGTGAAAAAAGAAAAAATTATCGGTATCCGGACACCGATGATCCGGAAATTTGCAAAAGAGTTTGGAAAAACAGAAGAATCTGAAATGTTTCTGAAAGCTCTTCCCCATCAGTATTATGAGGAAAATAATCTCCATGGCCTGCTGATCGAGCAGATCAGAGATTATGATAAATGTCTGAAAGAACTGGAGCGTTTTCTTCCGCATATTGATAACTGGGCGACCTGTGATCTGCTGGCACTCCATATGATGAAAAAACACCGTGATATATTTATCCGGGAGATTTATCGCTGGATGGGATCGGATAAGCCTTATACCATCCGGTTCGGGATCAGTATGCTGATGCGTCATTATCTGGATGAAGAATTTAAACCGGAATATGCTGAGAAAGTGGCATCCATCCGCTCGGAAGAATACTATGTAAATATGATGCGGGCCTGGTATTTTGCAACAGCACTGGCAAAACAGTATGAGAAGATCCTGCCATTTTTGGAAGAACAGAGAATGGACATCTGGACTCATAACAAGACGATCCAGAAATCCATTGAAAGTTATCGGATCACGAAGGAACAGAAGGACTATCTCAGGACACTGCGGATAAGGAAATAAACAGCTGGTAAGGATTGAAATATGAAAGCAATATCAATTTATGCACTTACAAGAAATCAGAATATGGAATGTATCCAGAAACTGGAACGCCAGCTTTCGGGCAGAGATTTTTTTCTCAGGATCAAAGAGTGGGAACTGGAAAGTATGAAAGCTCTTGTGAAGCATCTGGAATTACATATGGAGGAGGTATATAAGCTCCGCCTTTTTTATTCGTTCCAGATCCCGAAGCTTGGAAAGGAATTTGATCTTCTTCAGATTAAGGATGATCAGATTGTAAATATTGAACTTAAAAGTGGCAGTGTATCGGATGAGGCCATTCGAAGACAGCTGATCCAGAACAGGTATTATCTGTCTGTTTTTGGGAAACCGATCCTGTCATATACCTATATCAGCAGTGAAGACCGTCTGGTACGGCTGACCAATCATGATCACATCGTGGATGGGGAATGGGAAAAGCTTTGTGCTGCGCTGGAGAAAAAAGGCCAGGATTATGGTGGTGATATTGAAGCTCTGTTTCAGGCAGAGCTGTATCTGATCTCTCCACTGACAGAACCGGAACGCTTTCTCAAAAAGGAGTATTTCCTTACTTCGCAGCAGAGGGATATCGAACGACAGATCCTGAAGAGGATCCGGGGAGAAAGGAATGGATATTTCTGGTTCAGCGGTCTTCCTGGAACCGGAAAAACCCTGCTGCTTTATGATATTGCAATGAGGCTGTCTGTGCGTCAGAAAGTTTGTATCATTCACTGCAAGGAGGCGGGAAAAGAATGGAAGCTTCTTCATGAGCGTCTGAGGAGGATAGATTTTCTGGCAGATGATCAGCTGGGAGAGTCAACGGATCTTGGTTGTTACAGCAGTATTCTGGTAGATGAATCACATCTTCTTTCTTCGGAAAAATTGTCTGTTCTGCTTACCTGGAGTGAGCGCCGGCCTGTGATCTTTTCCAGTGATTCCGAAGATGTGATATCACCGGAGGAGTTGGATCGAAGTATTGTGGAGGGACTGGGAAAGCTTCCGGGGATTCAGAAATTCCATCTGACAAACCGGATCCGTACCAATGCGGAGCTGTCCTCTTTTATCCAGAACATGGTACATCTGCCGGAAAAAAGAAGCTCCAGATGGTATCCGCATATTGTGGTGATGTATGCCAACAATGATGGTGAGGCGGAAAAGCTTCTGAATGATCTTGTGAGACAGGGATTTAAGGAGCGGACAGAAGAGGCTTCCGGGCAGCTTGGTGTCCAGGCAGTGAGAGCTGAGGAGAAGATCGTCGTATTGCTGGATGAACAATATTATTATGATGAAAACGGATATCTAAGATCCAGGTGTTCTACGGGAGGATATTCTAATGTACGAAGTCTTTTTCATCTTCTGAATCAGGCAAAAGAGAGCCTTGCCCTGGTGGTACGGGAGAATATGGCAGTATATGAAGTGCTGCTGGAGATCCTGCAGATGAAAAAAAAGCATATACGATGAATTCTGTAAACTGACCGACTCTCCCTTGAAATCCCCCACCATTCCGTATATAATGGGAACATTGTGGGGGATTTTCCCTGCTTAACATTATGTTAAACAACAACTTCTGAAAGGAATATTATGAGAACTCTAGCATTAAGCGATGAAATTTTAATGAAGGTTGACAAAGCTGCCCGCTATATCGGCGGTGAAGTCAACTCTGTAATGAAAGATAAAAATGAGGTAGATATCCGTTTTGCAATGTGCTTCCCGGATGTTTACGAGATCGGCATGTCAAACCTCGGCATGATGATCCTCTATAACATGTTCAACCAGCGCGAGGATGTATGGTGTGAGCGTCTCTTTTCTCCATGGCCGGATCTGGATAAGGTGATGCGAGAGGAGAAAATCCCGTTATTTGCACTGGAGTCCCAGGAACCGATCCGGGATTTTGATTTTCTTGGAATTACGATCGGGTACGAAATGTGCTACACCAATATTCTGCAGGTACTGGATCTCAGTGGTATCCCGTTGAAGAGCGTAGACCGTGGTGAGGATTTCCCTATTGTGATCGGTGGCGGTGCCTGTGCGTATAATCCGGAGCCGCTGGCACCTTTTTTTGACCTGTTCTATATTGGAGAGGGAGAAACTGTTTATGATGCACTTTTTGATGCGTACAAGGCCAATAAAAAGGATGGAGGCAGCAGGAAGGATTTTCTTCTGGCAGCAGCTAAGATTCCTGGAATTTATGTTCCGTCTCTCTATGAAGTTACCTATAAAGAAGATGGTACGATCGCATCCTTTGCACCGACGGTGGATGATGTTCCTGAGAAGGTTCAGAAACAGCTGATCATTGATATGGAGAAAGAATATCGTGCTGTGGAGGCACCGGTTGTTCCTCACATTAAGGCAACACAGGATCGTGTAACTCTTGAGATCCAGAGAGGATGCATTCGAGGCTGTCGTTTCTGTCAGGCAGGTATGATCTACCGTCCGACCCGTGAACGTGATGTGGAAACTCTGAAAGAATCTGCGCGTATTATGCTGAAAAATACAGGTCATGAGGAGATTTCCCTCAGTTCTTTAAGTTCCAGTGACTATTCCCAGCTGAAAGAACTGGTGAATTTCCTGATCGAGGAATTCCACGGAAAAGCAATCAACATTTCCCTGCCGTCTCTTCGAATTGATGCTTTTGCGCTGGATGTTATGAGCAAAGTGCAGGATGTAAAGAAAAGCAGCCTGACTTTTGCTCCGGAAGCTGGTTCTCAGCGACTTCGTGACGTTATCAACAAAGGTCTGACAGAGGAAGTGATCCTTCATGGTGCAGGCGAAGCATTCAAGGGCGGCTGGAATCAGGTGAAGCTTTACTTTATGCTCGGTCTTCCAACAGAAACAGAAGACGATATGAAGGGAATTGCCCATCTGGCACAGAAGATCGCAGAGACCTATTATGAGGTGGTTCCGAAAGAACAGCGTAAAGGCAAGGTACAGATCAACGTCAGCACTTCTTTCTTTGTACCGAAGCCGTTTACCCCATTTCAGTGGGCACCAATGTATACAGAGCAGGATTTTGTGGAAAAAGCCAAAGTGGTTAAAAATGAAGTTCGCGCCCAGCTGAATCAGAGAAGTATCCGTTATAACTGGCATGAACCGGATGTAACAGCTCTGGAAGGATTTCTCGCACGTGGGGACAGACGATGCGCGGATGTAATATTGAAAGCTTATGAAAAAGGTGCTCTTTATGACGCCTGGACAGAAAATTTTGATTATGATATCTGGAAGGAAGCTATGGCTGAATGTGGCGTGGATATGACATTCTACACACTTCGAGAGAGAAGCCTAGATGAGATCCTGCCGTGGGATTTCATTGATACCGGTGTCAGCCGTAAATTCCTGGAACGTGAATGGCAGCGTGCAAAAGAAGGCGTTGTGACAGAAAACTGCCGTCAGAAATGTTCCGCATGTGGAGCTATGAAATTTAAAGGAGGTGTCTGCCTTGAAGGTAAGAATTAAATTCAGCAAAGAGGGCCCTATGAAGTTTGTGGGACATCTGGATACCATGCGTTATTTCCAAAAAGCACTTCGTCGGGCAGAGCTTCCGGTAGCTTTTTCCGGCGGATACAGCCCACATATGATCATGTCTTTTGCAGTTCCACTTGGTGTGGGAATGGAAAGTCTTGGAGATTATTTTGACCTGGAAATGGCAGAAGATATGCCGACTGCAGAGATCGCAGCCTGTCTGGAGGAACAGATGGCAGAGGGGATGCATATCGTTAGCGTCCGCAAGGTAGAGGATGGAAAAGCGGGTAAGGCGATGGCGCTGGTGGCAGCAGCAGATTATCTTGTGGAGTTCCGTCCGGGCAAAGAGCCTTCTATTGACTGGAAAAGCCGTGTGAAAGAATTTCTGGCACAGTCGGAGATCAAAGTGGTCAAGCAGACCAAGCGCAGCGAAAAGGAGATCGATCTTCGTCCGAATATCTATAAAATGGAAGTAAGAGAGAATGGGTTCTTTTATATGCTGGCATCTGCAAGCTCTAATTATACAAAGCCGGAGCTAGTAACAAACACATTTTTTGATTGGCTTGGAGAAGAACTTTCGGAATTTGCCTTCACAGTGAAACGTCTGGAAATGTATGCAGATGAAGGAGAAAATGCAAGTCCACGTTTTGTGACTCTGGAATCATTAGGTGAGGAAATTGAGTAAACTGATCATAACAAGAATGGAGATTCATGGTGTGCCCTGTACAGTAGCGGCTCTTTCAGAAGAGGAACGGATCGTTGAGATCCGACTGGAATCCGATCAGGGAAAATCCATTCTTGGAAATATATACACCGGACAGGTTGAAAATATCGCATCAAATATCCAGGCGGCTTTTGTGCAGATCGAACCGGGAAAGAGATGCTATTATCCTCTTGCGGAAGCACAGAGAGCTGTTTTTTCCGCAGGAAGAAAAGGAAAAGGACCGTTGCGGCCTGGGGATGAGCTTCTGGTTCAGGTAAGCAGGGATGCAATGAAGGGAAAACTTCCTGCACTGACATCCAATTTGAATTTCACAGGAAGATATCTTGTTCTTACAACTGGAGATAAGAAATTTGGTCTGTCCTCCAAACTATCCCAGGAAGACCGCCATCGTCTCAGCGGATGGCTTAGGGAAGAAGCAGAGCGTCCGGATAAGGAATTCGGGATCATTGTCCGGACCAATGCCGTAGATGCTTCCAAAGAAGAGATCCTGAAGGAACTGGAATGGCTGAAGAGCCGCTACCATAAAGCCGTGGTCCAGGGACGGAACCGTACCTGCTTCAGTCTTGTACTGGAGACAGAACCATTTTATGTGGCGGCTGTAAGAGATGCTTATGGCCGTGACCTGCATGAGATCATTACCGACGTGCCGGAAATCGGGGAAATGATCCGGGGATATCTGGAAGAGATCAGCCCGGAACTTAAAGAGAAACTTCGTTTTTATCAGGATAAACTCCTTCCACTTTATAAGCTGTATCGTGTGGAAACTGCACTGGATGCGATCCAGAAAGAAAAAGTATGGCTGAACAGCGGTGGATTTCTGGTGATCCAGCAGACGGAGGCATTTGTGTCCATTGATGTAAACAGTGGAAAATATACCGGAAAGAAGAAAATGGAAGAAACCTTCCGCAAGATCAATCTGGAAGCGGCAGCGGAAATCAGCCGGCAGCTAAGGCTTCGTAATCTCTCCGGTATTATTCTGATCGATTTTATCAACATGGAAAATCCGGATCACAGAGATGAACTCTTTCATGTTTTACAGAAGCTTCTCAGAAAGGATCCGATAAAGAGCAGGGCCATTGATATCACACCATTGCATATCCTGGAAATGACCAGAAAGAAAGTAAGACGTCCGGTGATCGAAGACATTCGGGAACTCATAAAAAAATAATAAAAATGTCAAAAAAACTATTGACATAACAGCATGTCACTGTTATGATAATCGAGTATGCCGCACAAAGAGGTTAAAGAGCTTCGGTTTCAGAACAGAAGCCACCGAATTTGGCGAGTAAATAATTAGGAGGTGCCACAGATGTACGCAATTATTGCAACAGGTGGTAAACAGTACAAGGTTGCCGAGGGTGACGTAATTAAAGTTGAAAAGCTCGGTGTAGAAGCTGGTGAAACCGTAACATTTGACAACGTGATCGCAGTCAGCAATGACGGATTAAAGGTTGGCGAGGATGTAAAAGATGCCAGTGTTACCGCTTCTGTAGTTGAAAACGGTAAGAATCGCAAGGTCATCGTTTACAAATACAAACGCAAAACTGGATATCACAAGAAAAACGGACACAGACAGCAGTACACCAAAGTTAAGATCGAAAAGATTAACGGTTAATCTGGTGTCATCATGATTACAATTAAAGTCAGAAAGAAAGACGGATCTTACGAAGAATTTATTTCAAAGGGACATGCCGGTTATGCGGAAGCAGGGCAGGATATTGTCTGTGCTGCTGTGTCTGCACTGATCATCACCACTGTGAATTCTCTTGAGAAATTTACAGATGACAAGTTTGATGTGAAGGAAAATGATGGATTTGTTTCCATTCATTTCAGAAATAATCTTTCTGAACGAGGGATGCTCCTTATGGATTCCTTACTTCTCGGTCTGACGGAAATTGCTGGTAGTTATAACAATCGATATTTGACAGTAAAAGTCAAGGAGGTGTAACAACAATGATGAAGATGAACCTTCAGTTATTCGCACATAAAAAGGGAGTTGGTTCTACAAAGAACGGTCGTGATTCCGAGTCTAAGAGATTAGGTGCGAAAAGAGCAGACGGACAGTTTGTAAAAGCCGGAAACATTCTTTACAGACAGCGCGGAACCAAGATTCACCCAGGTGAAAACGTAGGCTGCGGTAAAGACTATACTTTATTTGCACTTACAGACGGAGTCGTAAGATTCACAAGAAAAGGTCGCGATAAGAAACAGGTTTCTATCGTTCCTGTAGACGCAGAGTAATGAAATAGGTGAAAGGCTTCAAATCGATCCGGTTTGGAGCCTTTTTTTGGAATAGAGGTGTAATATGTTTGCAGATAGAGCAAGGATCATTATCCGCTCCGGTAAAGGCGGCGACGGACATGTAAGTTTCCGCCGTGAGCTGTATGTCCCGAACGGCGGTCCGGACGGCGGCGATGGCGGCCGCGGCGGTGATGTGATTTTTGAGATCGACGAGGGTCAGAATACTCTCGGAGACTACAGACACAGAAGAAAATATAAAGCTGAGGATGGCCAGGAAGGCGGTAAAAAACGCTGCCATGGTGCAGACGGTAAAGATGTTGTCCTGAAGGTTCCGGAAGGAACGGTGATCATGGATGCGGAATCCGGCAAGGTCATCGCGGATATGTCCGGTGAGAATCGCAGACAGATCGTATTAAAGGGCGGTCGTGGCGGAAAAGGCAATCAGCACTATGCAACAGCTACCATGCAGGTACCGAAATATGCCCAGCCTGGACAGCCGGCTCAGGAGCTTGAGGTTCTCCTTGAGCTTAAAGTGATTGCGGATGTTGGTCTGGTAGGCTTTCCGAATGTAGGTAAATCTACCTTCCTTTCTCGTGTGACAAATGCACAGCCGAAGATTGCCAACTATCATTTCACAACGTTGAGCCCTAATCTTGGCGTTGTAGATACAGATAACGGCGGTTTTGTTATCGCTGATATCCCGGGACTGATCGAGGGTGCATCAGAAGGTGTGGGACTTGGACATGAATTCCTCCGTCATATTGAGCGTACACGAGTTATCATCCACATTGTAGATGCAGCTTCCGTAGAAGGCCGTGATCCTGTAGAGGATATCCACAAGATCAATAAAGAACTGGAGGCCTACAATCCGGAAATTGCAGCAAGACCGCAGGTGATCGCAGCCAACAAGATTGACTGTATTTTTGATGATGGAGAAGAAAGCCCTATCAATCGGCTGAAAGCAGAATTTGAGCCACAGGGTATTTCGGTTTATCCGATCTCAGCTGTTACTGGTCAGGGTGTCAGAGAACTCCTTTTCTATGTGAAAGAACTTCTTGATAAGAGCCCGATGAAACCGGTAGTGTTTGAACAGGAATTCTTCCCGGAGGACGTTTTTGTGAATGAGAATCTTCCGTTTACAGTAGAACGCAGCGAAGAAGATCCGGAGATATTCCTTGTAGAAGGTCCTAAGATTGAAAAAATGCTTGGCTATACAAATCTGGATTCCGAGAAGGGCTTTGCCTTCTTCCAGAAATTCCTGAAAGAGGGCGGTATCCTGGAAGAACTGGAAAAAGCCGGTATCCAGGAAGGCGATACTGTACGTATGTATGGCTTTGATTTTGATTATTATAAATAAGAGGTATGACAATGACAAGTAAGCAGAGAGCATATTTAAAAGGCCTTGCCATGACAATGGATCCGATCCTTCAGCTTGGCAAAGGTGGTCTTACTCCTGAAAATACCGCTGCCGTTGAGGAAGCTCTTGCAGCAAGAGAGCTGATCAAGATCAGCGTTCTTCAGAACTGTCTGGAGGATCCCCGTGAAATGGCGCAGGTTCTTGCAGAGAGAACAAGATCTCAGGTAGTACAGGTGATCGGTAAAAAGATCGTTCTCTACAGAGAAGGTAAAAAGGACAAGAAAAAAATCATTCTTCCGTAATTTCGGGAGGTTATAAATGAGCAAAGCAACAAAGAAAATAGGAATCATGGGAGGTACTTTTGATCCCATTCATATGGGGCATCTGATCCTGGGAGAAAAAGCCTATGAACAGCTTGGTCTTGATAAGGTTTTGTTTATGCCTTGCGGAAATCCCCCTCATAAACGGAACCGGAAAGGCAGGGCTACTGATGAACAACGTGCGGAAATGGTCCGTCTTGCCATAGAGGATAATCCTCATTTTGAGCTGTCTCTGATCGAAATGCATGAGGAAGGCTATACGTACACTTACCGGACTCTGGAACAGCTGAATAAAGCGAATCCGGACACAGAGTATTATTTTATCATCGGTGCAGATTCGCTTTTTAATTTTGATACCTGGATGGAACCGGAACGCATTTGTCAGGAAGCAGTACTGGTAGTGGCAACCAGAGATCATACTCCATTGAAGGAACTTGATCAGCAGATGCAACTTCTGTCACAGAAGTATAACGGGAATTTTATTCGACTGGATACCATGAATATTGATGTTTCCAGTGAGCTGCTCCGTTCCTGGCATGAAAGCGGGCAGAGTCTCCGCTATTATGTTCCCCAGCCTGTGATTTCCTATATTGAGAAAAACGATATCTATAAAGGAAATGATTCAGATGGGAAAATATGATTTTATCAAGATAAAAAAGAAACTTTCCAAATATCTGGATGAGGCCAGATTTGAGCATACAATGGGGGTTATGTACACTTGTGCTGCGCTTGCCATGGTTTATGATTATGATCTGGAGGATGCACAGGCTGCAGGACTTCTTCATGACAGTGCAAAGTGTATTCCTAATAAGAAGAAACTGAAACTGTGCAGCCAGCATGATATTCCGGTATCAGATTTTGAAAAGGATCATCCGTTTCTTCTTCATGCTAAACTGGGGGCTTATGTGGCCAGCTGTAAATATGATATTAAAGACGAAGAGATCCTGACAGCGATCACTTATCATACAACAGGAAGACCAGGTATGAGTCTTCTTGAGAAAATCGTATACATTTCAGATTATATTGAACCAATGCGTGATAAAGCTCCAAATCTTGCTAAGGTGCGCAAGATTGCTTTTGAAGATCTGGATGAGTGTATGTATGAAATTTTAAAGGATACACTGGAATATCTGGAGGAAAATCCCAAGGAAATCGATAGTACGACCAGGGATGCTTATGTTTATTATAAAGAACTCCATGACAGAAAAATGCAGGATGTAGCCAACAGACAGGAGGATTAAAATTCTATGAGTATCGAAAAAGAGATGGTCCGGATCGCCTGCAAGGCACTGGATGATAAAAAAGCAAAGGATATCAAGGTTATTGATATTCATGAAGTATCTGTGATCGCAGATTATTTTGTGATCGCAAGTGCTTCCAATCAGAATCAGGTACAGGCTATGGTAGATAACGCTGATGAGATGCTTGGCCGTGCAGGATATGAGGCAAAACAGATCGAAGGAACAAGAAACTCCAGCTGGGTTCTTATGGATTACGGCGATATGATCATTCATATCTTTGATGAGGAGAACAGACTTTTCTATGATCTGGAGAGAATCTGGAGAGATGGAAAGATCCTTGATGTACAGGAGTTCCTTGCTGATGGAGAGTAATGCTTATTGGTTTATGATAAAAATATTATGTAAACTCAAATAATGATAACTAAAATAACCAGATAGCATACAATAATAAAAATGCGATATCTTCTGAAAATGGAAAAGAAAGATATCGCATTTTTATTTATTGAATTAGGTGAATGGTATAATTATATTCACTTAATTCATGATTTACTGAAAGAAACGAAACACACCGAATACTTTACCAAGGATCTGAAGATTACCGGTAACAATGATCGGATCCATATTATCATTCTCCGGCTGGAGACGGTAATAGCCATTCTCTTTATAGAAAGTCTTTACAGTAGCAGAGTCATCAACAAGAGCCACTACCATATCACCATTCTCAGCAGTTGCCTGCTGTTTTACCAGTACCTGATCTCCGTCAAATATACCGGCGTTGATCATGCTGTCACCCTTTACTCTGAGCATAAAGCTTTGCTCATTAGGCATGTATTCTGCAGGAATCGGGAAATAAGCTTCAATATTCTCTACGGCCAGAACAGGCTGTCCTGCGGCAACTGTTCCTACCAGAGGAACATTTACGACCTCACGGCGTACTAGGTTGAAATTATCATCAATGATCTCGATAGCACGTGGCTTGGTTGCATCCCTGCGGATGTATCCGTTTTTCTCAAGTGCTTCCAGATGGGAATGAACAGAAGATGTGGATTTAAGGTTTACCGCCTCGCAGATCTCACGTACAGATGGTGGAAAACCTCTGTTTAAAATCTCATTCTTCATATAATCAAGGATTTCCTGTTGTTTCTTGCTGATTCTGCCATATGTCATATGTGTTTACCTCCCTGGGGTGAAAATTAATCTGCTGCCGACATAATATGACAGCGTCACGAAAATATATTTATAAAAGTATATCATACTTTTGAAAAAATAGCAAACAGATATTCGGAAAGTACGTTCAGAAAATATGTTCTTGTCTTTTAAAGCTTGTATTCGAAGAAAGAAAATGTTAAAATAAAACGAACTTTAAGAGATGAAAGATGTAAAGGAGGCATTCCTTTGCCTGATAATAATGTACGTTCCGGGAGGACACCTGGAATTCTGGCAAAACTACGTAAAATTTTTAGTCTGAACATTGGAACGGTGATGTTTGGGGCTATTTTAATCTATATGATCTTTAGTGTGATCCTTTATCTGACGGCTTCACATATGGAGTCCTACCAGGTTCCTTCCGGTCCGCTGTCCATGAATGAAACTTATACAGGACTGGCGATCATGACAGAGAAGGTTGTACAGTCAGATGCCGGTGGATATATTACGTATTATGCCAGAGAAGGCACCAAGATCAATGCTAATGGTGCTGTATACAGTCTGAATACGTCAAAATCTGCAGATAATAACGCTTCTTTAAGCAAGGAGGAGCTGTCAGATATCCGAAGCAATATGCAGAGCTTTTCCAAGGGATTCGACCCAAGTAAATTCAACAGTACCTACAGTTTTAAATATCAGTTAAACGGAAGTATCCTGCAGTATGCCTCAGATAGTTCCTCAGTTTCTACAGTGACGACAACAAATGAAGATGGAGAAGAAGTTACGACCACGACTGCCGTTTCCAGTGATTCCAATATTCGCCGTGCAGAGACAGATGGTATTGTACTTTATTCCAAAGATGGCTATGAATCTAAGACAGTAGATAACGTTTCATCTGCTGATTTTGATCAGAATTCCTATCAGGAAACAGATCTGAAAACAGAAGGACAGGTAAAGTCAGGGGATGATATTTATACACTCATTACAGATGAGAGATGGAGTCTTCTGATCCCGTTAAGTGAGAAACAGGCGGCTAATCTGAAAGATCGGACGTCCATCCGTGTGAAATTTCTAAAGGATAACCTGACTCAGACAGGTGATTTTTCCATTAAAGAGATCGATGGTTCGAAGTATGGACAGATTGATTTTAATAAAGGCCTGATCCGTTATGCATCCGACCGTTTTCTGGAGATTGAACTTGTCACCAACAATGTAACTGGTCTGAAGATACCTCTTTCCTCCGTTGCTACAAAGGAGTTTTTTGCAATTCCTTCCAAATACTTTACAACTGACAAGGAAACACAGCAGTCTGGTTTCATGCTTTCCGGACGGAATAAAAAAGGCAACAGCACAACGACTTTTGTAAAGGCTGGAATTTACGGACGAGATGAAGTCACAGATGAAAAAACGCAGAAGACAAGCTACATTTATTATATTGATAAAAGTAAATTCAAAGAAGGCGACGCCATTGTCAATACGGATGATGGAGAGAAATTTGTGATCGGCGATACAGAAGTTCTGGAAGGTGTTTACTGTATCAACCAGGGGTACGCTGTATTTCGCCGGATCGAGATCTTAGATGAGAATGAGGAATACGCTGTTGTTTCAAAAGAAACATACAACGGACTTGTCAGATATGACCGCATTGTAAAAAATGCGGACAAAGTTAGTGAACAGGATATACTTTACTAAAGGAGGCTTTTTGTAATGGTAGCAGAAAATTTGGCACAGGTTCAGAAGAATATTGAGGAGTCCTGTGGGAATGTAAACAGGGATCCCGGTGAGGTTACACTGATAGCTGTTAGCAAGACCAAACCGGTGGAAATGCTGCGAGAGGCTTATGATGCCGGTGCCCGTGTTTTCGGAGAGAACAAAGTCCAGGAGATCGTAGATAAATACGACCATATGCCTCTGATGTAAAATGGCATATGATCGGACATCTTCAGCGAAACAAAGTTAAATATATTGTTGACAAGGTGGCAATGATCCATTCTGTAGATTCTTTTCGTCTTGCTGAGACGATTGAGAAAGAAGCAGCAAAGAAAAATGTGACAGTACCGATTCTTATCGAGGTCAATGTGGCACAGGAAGAGAGCAAATATGGCCTGAAGCCTGAAGAGGTTCTTCCATTTATTGAAGAAATCGCAGATTTTTCTCACATTCAGATAAAAGGACTTATGACGATTGCACCATATGTTGAAAATGCTGAGGAAAATCGTGAAATTTTCCGTGAACTTAAGAAATTAAGTGTTGACATTGCAGCTAAAAACATTAATAATGTTACTATGAGTGTTCTGAGTATGGGAATGACCGGAGATTATATGGTTGCCGTACAGGAAGGCGCAACAATGGTGCGCGTAGGTACCGGAATTTTTGGTGCGAGAAACTACGCGGTATAAGACTAATAAGATTGGAGATTTAAAATGGGCGTTTTAGACAAGTTTTTAGATGCCATCAAATTGAACGACGATTATGACGATGATGAGTTATTAGATGATAGCATCCTTGAGGAAGAAGACGATTATGACGACGATTTCCTCGATGATGACGATGATATGGAAGAGAAACCTAAGAAGAAATTCTTTGAGAAATTTTCAAAGAAGAAGACCGATGAGGAAGAAGATTATCTGGATGACGAAGAGCCAGAGAAAGAGCCTGTTAAACCGGCACCTGCCAAGGTATCTGCGAAGACAGCTGCTGCCAAGGCACCTGCAAGACAGGAACGTGTTTCCAGACCGGCATCGTCTTCCAAGATCACACCGATGCGGTCAGGCAGCAAAAGATCTTCTCAGGCTGTAAATATGGAAGTATGTGTGATCAAACCTACTACCATGGAAGAGGCCAGAGAAATAGCTGATACATTGGTTGATAATTCTACAGTGATCCTGAATCTGGAGGGCATTGATGTGGAACTTGCACAAAGAATCATTGATTTTACTTCCGGAGCATGTTATTCTCTGGGTGGAAGCCTTCAGCAGGTATCCAGCTACATTTTTGTACTGGGACCATATAATGTAGATATTACAGGTGATCTTCAGAATATCCTCGGTGGATCTGTACCGTCTGTAAGGGTCGGTTATTAATCCTATGGATAAGGAAGAACTTTTTATTAAGAGAGTCCGTGAACTGGCAAACATTGCTTATCAGAGAGACATCACCACGTTTACAGATTTTCTTAATTTAAATGAACAAAATATTTTAAACAGTCAGAACCTTCATAAACTGGGTGTTACAGTGGAAGGTTTTGGCGGGTATGAGAATGCAGAGCGTCAGATGGTAGCCTTTCATCCTGATGCTCTTGCTTTTACATGGGAATACCCCATTGACTGCATCCGGCTTGAACCGAAGGCGGTGAAGTTTTCAGAGGAACTGACACACCGAGATTATCTGGGGGCCATTCTGAATCTGGGCGTAGACAGAAGTGTTGTAGGGGATATTCTGATCGAGGATCATGCAGCCAGTTTTTTCTGTCTTCGCAGAATGACAGATTTTTTTCTGGAGAATCTGTGCAGGGTAAGACATACAACGGTTGTTGCATCGAAAATCAAAGATCCGGGAGATATTCCCGAGCCGAAACTGAATCTGATTACCGGAACATGTGCATCTGTGCGCCTGGATTCTCTGATCGCACTGGCTTTTGGGACATCCAGGAACAGTATCGTGCATTGTATTGAAGAAGGGCTTGTTTTTGTAAATGGCAGGCTTATAACTTCCAATGGCTACGAGCCGAAAGAGGGAGATATTATATCCGTCCGTAAGAAAGGACGTTTTATTTTTGATGGAGTGACCCGTCAGACGAAAAAAGGACGTCTTGGCGTGCGTATTCTCCTTTACATCTGAACAGTAAGGAGGAAAATCCAATGACTGAAACAAAATTACTCGTTAAACGTGAGGGAGATTTTCATTATCCCATCTGTTTTGAAGAAAATTTTTCCAATCTGGCACAGGCGATACGAGAAGAAGGACTTATGGACAGGAAAATCTGTATTGTAACAGATTCCAATGTAGGACCTTTATATGAAAGTGCAGTGGAAGAAGCCTTACGAAAGGTAAGCTCTGATATTTCTGTTTTTACGTTTGAAGCCGGTGAGAAGAATAAGAACCTGGATACGGTTTCATCTCTGTATCAGTTCCTGATACAGAACGGCCTGGACCGAAAAAGCCTTCTTGTTGCATTAGGCGGTGGTGTTGTGGGAGACCTCACTGGTTTTGGGGCAGCTACTTATCTTCGCGGAATTGATTTTATTCAGATTCCGACTACTTTGCTGGCGCAGGTAGACAGCAGTGTAGGCGGCAAAACAGGTGTTGATTTCCAGCAGTATAAGAATATGGTTGGAGCTTTCCATCAGCCAAGACTTGTATATATGAACTTAAACACTCTTACCACACTGCCAGCTGAACAGTTTGCCTGCGGAATGGGTGAGATACTGAAAACAGGTCTGATCTGTGACGGAGAATTTTTCCGTTTTGTATGCCGTGAACAGGAGAGTATTAAAGCTCTGGATATGAAACTGATTGCTGCAATGGTTCGCAGATGCTGCGAGATCAAAGCCGGCGTTGTAGAGCGTGATCCTAAGGAACAGGGAGAGCGTGCGTTATTGAATCTTGGACATACGGTGGGACATGCTGTAGAAAAACTGAAGAACTTTACACTTCTTCATGGACAGTGTGTAGGAGCAGGTCTTGTGGCTGCAGCGTATCTTTCCATGAAACGAGGTCTTCTTAACGAACAGGAATACCAGGAGATCTGCAGGGGATGTGCAGACTATGACCTTCCAATCCATGTGGACGGGCTTATCCCACGAGATGTTCTTGCCGCAACCAAAAAAGACAAAAAAATGGAACAGGGACATATCAAATTTATCCTGATGGATGGAATTGGAAAGAGCTTTATTGACAAGACGGTGACAGATGCAGAGATGCTTTCCTGCATTCAGGAGATTACTTTATGATCAACAGAACGAATACTCACCAGAAGATTTCAACGGTCAGATGTCTGGCTGTTGATCTCTTTCTGGTGCTCTTCCTTGTTATTGCTGACCAGGCTGCAAAAAAACTGGCTTATGTATATCTTAAGAATCAGCCGTCTGTATCTCTGATACCGGGAGTTCTGGAGCTTCATTATCTATATCCGGAGAACCGGGGGATTGCTTTTGGAATGTTTCAGGGAAGTGTGCTGTTTTTTGCAGTTGTGAGCATTTTGTTCCTTCTGGTGCTTATATATGCCTGGATGCGAATTCCAAAAGAACGTTTTTATCTGCCATTGCTTACCATTGCTGCTGTTCTGGCTTCCGGAGCACTTGGGAATTTTATCGACCGTTTTTTCAGGGGATATGTAATTGATTTTATTTATTTCTCACTGATCGATTTTCCGGTTTTCAACCTGGCAGATGTGTATGTTGTAGTGAGTGGGATCCTGCTGATCCTGTTTGTTTGCACCAAATACAGAGATGATGATTTTTCATTTCTGAACAGGAAGCCGTGAGATGTTTTGCAGGAGATAAGAAATGGAAAGATATGATTATACAGTAGAAAAAAATGAATCCGGCACACGAATTGACCGCTATCTTGCAGAAAAGGACAGCGGTTTTTCCAGGTCTTTTATTCAGAAGCTATTAAAAGATGGTCAGGTTACAGTTGGGGGAAAGTCTGCTAAATCCAACTATAAAGTCAGGGAAGATGACAGCATCCATCTGGAAGTTCCGGATTCCAGTGAGCCGGATATTGTTCCGGAAGATATTCCGTTGGATATTCTTTATGAGGACGAGGATGTGCTGATCGTCAATAAACCGAAAGGGATGGTGGTCCACCCTGCTGCCGGCCATTATCAGGGAACCCTTGTTAATGCAGTGATGGCGCACTGTGGGGACAGTCTTTCCGGTATCAATGGAGTAATGCGCCCCGGAATCGTCCACAGGATCGATAAGGATACTACAGGAGCACTTCTTGTATGTAAGAATGATACCGCGCACAGAGATCTGGCAGAACAGCTGAAATGCCACAGTATCCGCCGCCGTTACCGTGCTGTGGTGCAGGGGAATCTGAAAGATGACGAGGGAACCATTGAAGGGCCTATCGGACGTCATCCCACGGACCGTAAAAAAATGGCTATTAACCATAAAAACGGAAAAGATGCAGTGACACATTATAAAGTTCTGGAACGTTTTGGACAGGCGACTTATGTGGAGTGCCGTCTGGAAACGGGGCGTACGCATCAGATCCGTGTGCATATGGCGAGCATTGGCCATCCGCTTCTGGGAGATACCGTTTACGGTTCATCCAGGAATCCCTATCATCTGGAGGGACAGGCACTTCATGCAATGATCCTGGGATTTGTACATCCGAGAACAGGTGAATATATGGAATTTACAGCACCGCTTCCTGAGTATTTTGTTAAATTGCTGTCAAAATTGCGAAAATAGCTGGAAAAATTGTGAAATATATTGTATAATAGCTATATTAAAGATCAGGCAGGGAACTTATCACAGCTTTGCCGGATCAGAAGCAGAAAGGATGTGGCTGTTATGAGTAACAATACAACAAGTTCCATTATTACAATTGGTCGTAAGTATGGCAGCGCCGGAAGACAGATCGGACAGGAAGTTGCCAAATATTTCGGAATTAAATGCTATGACAAAGAGCTGCTGGAGCACGCAGCCAATGACAGTGGAATCTGCAAGGAACTGTTCGAGCACCATGATGAGAAGCCTACGAACAGTTTTCTTTATTCTCTTGTAATGGATACCTATTCTTTCGGGTATTCATCTGCCGGATTTACAGATATGCCTATGAATCATAAGATTTTCCTTGCGCAGTTTGAAGCTATTAAGAAACTGGCTGAGGAAGGGCCATGTGTTATGGTCGGAAGATGTGCTGATTACGCACTGGCTGATAATAAAGACTGCTTCAGCGTATTCATCCATGCGAATCTGGACTGGCGTATCAACCGTATTTCTGAGAAATACAACAAGAACGCCAAAGAAGCGAAAGATATGATCAATAAGACGGATAAGAGCCGTTCCAGTTATTATAATTACTATACCAATAAGAAATGGGGTTCTGCAGACAGTTATAATCTCTGCCTGGATAGCAGCAAGCTTGGTATTGACGGAACAGCGAAGGCGATCATCGAAGCTATCAATATTTATGACAGCCTGAAAAAATAAGTATTAAATCTGTGACACCCTGCCATTTTAAGGCGGGGTGTTTTTTATTTTTAATGCTTTTTTTAGACACAAATCATAGAGGCTATGTTATAATTCACATAGTGGAGGTCTATTATTATGAAAATTCGTTGGAATCATCGCTATGTGCAGTTAGGTGTGACTGCATTTCTGGTTATTGCAGCCAGTATTCTTTTTTATTACGGGATTTTCCATATGAAATCCCTGATTTCCGGAATCAAGACATTTTTCGGTATTATGGCTCCGATTATCTATGGAGCAGCGATTGCATATCTTCTTACACCAATCGTCAACTTTTTGGAGAGGAAGATATTTTTGCCGATATTCAGAAAACGTAAGAAGCCTCTCCAGAAAAAAGGCAAAAAGATAATTCGGTGGATATGCGTTCTTTTATCTGTATTTTTTATGTTTCTGGTGATTTATGCCCTTGTCATGATGATCCTTCCTCAGCTGATCCGAAGCATTGTGAATATCATCTACAGTTTTCCTCATTATGTGAATGTAGTAGAAGACTGGCTGAATTCCATTGTTGAAAAAGGATGGAAGCTGAATCCTGATATGATCAATCAGGTCAACCAGTATTCCAGCAGACTTCAGGAATATCTGACGAACACTTTGCTTCCCCAGATGCAGTCTATGATGAAGAACATATCTGCAAGCTTTCTGGATCTTCTTGTTTTCCTGAAGAATTTCCTGATCGGAGCAATCGTATCGCTTTACATCCTTGCAGATAAGGAGGGATTTATTGCCAAAGCAAAAATGGCCACGTATGCAGTTCTTCCAGCAAAATGGGCAACTTTTCTTGTTCATGCCATGCGATTTACACATAAGACATTTGGCGGTTTTATCAGTGGCAAGATTCTGGATTCAGCCATCATTGGCGTATTATGTTATGTGGGAACATCCATTATCGGAACACCATATGCGGTCCTGGTCAGTGTGATCGTAGGTGTAACTAATATTATTCCGTTTTTCGGACCATATTTGGGAGCTGTTCCATGTACACTTCTTATTTTACTGGTAGATCCCCTGCAGAGTTTATACTTCGTGATTTTTATACTGGTTCTTCAGCAGTTTGACGGAAATATCCTGGGACCGAAAATTCTAGGAGAATCTACAGGATTATCAAGTTTTATGGTAATCGTTGCAATTATGATCGGAGGCGGACTGTTCCGAGTTCCCGGCATGATCGTTGGTGTACCGATTTTTGCAGTTTTGAATGCTGCAGTATGGAAATTGATCGGACGTAGTCTTGATGAAAAAGAGATGTCTGCAAATGTAGAGTTTTACAGGGATATCGACTGTGTTGATCCGGTTTCCGGAAAAGCACTTCCCATGCCAGTAAGGGAATCATCAGCAAAAGCGAAGGTGCAGGCAGTTGCAGTAAGCAGAGAGAATAACAGCTTCTGGTCAGGCGCATGGATCGAGATCAAACGCATGTTTGCATATCTGGTCAAATTTATTCAGGCTAAATATGCAGGATTCCGGTCAAAGCAGAAAGATAAACGGAGGAAAAGGAAGATATGAAATTTGTGATCCAGCGTGTGAACCACGCAGAGGTTAAAGTAGACGGCGAAACAGTTGGAAAAATTGGGAAAGGATTTCTGGTTCTCATAGGCGTTGGCCGTGAAGATACCAAAGAAGATGCTGACTGGTACCTGAAAAAACTTCTTGGTTTACGTATTTTTGAGGATGAAAACGGAAAAACCAATTTATCCCTGGCTGATGTAAATGGTGAATTGCTTCTTGTTTCACAGTTTACATTGTACGCGAACTGCCGAAAGGGAAACCGTCCAAGTTTTATTGAAGCCGGAGCACCGGATGAAGCAAATCGTTTATATGAGTATATTATTTCTGAAGCAAAAAAACAGGTATCGGTCGTAGAACATGGAATTTTTGGAGCAGACATGAAAGTTTCATTAGAAAATGACGGACCATTTACAGTTATTTTTGATGAGCATCTTAAAGGCTGAAAAACAGCGAAATCTGTGAGAAGTGGCTTTTTCACTATCCATCTATTTGAAAAACTCGGGTTTGTCGTATAGATATAGATGGGGATGAAACCACTTCTTTTGACCTTTTAAACCGGTATTTCAGGTATTTCCTGCGAATTATGTATTAAATCATCATATAAAGGAGTTTTTATGGATAATAAAATTACTTACCATGAACAAAATGACATTGACAATACTTTAAAACTCCGAGAAGTTTTAAAAACACTTCCTCCGTTCTGCAGAGATTATTTCCGGGCGATTGATGCAACGACGACAACCAAAACCAGAATTTCCTATGCATATGACATTCGTATATTTTTTCAGTTTCTGTTAGATCAGAATCCGATGTTTAAAGACAAAAATATGTCGGATTTTACAGTTGATGTTCTGGATCAGATCAAAGCTGTTGATCTTGAGGAATATGAAGAATTTCTCAAAGTTTATAAATCCGCGGACTCTTCCAAAACGGAAACAAATGGTGAACGTGGCGTCAAACGTAAAATTTCTGCATTGCGTAGTTTTTATGCATATTATTACAGACATGAAATGATCACCACCAACCCGTCTGTTCTGATCGATGTGCCCAAGATCCATGATAAGAATATTATTCGTCTGGATACTGATGAGGTTGCCATGCTGCTGGATTATATTGAACACTGCGGAGATACGCTGACCGGGCAGAAACGGATGTATCATGAAAAAACGAAGGACAGAGATCTTGCTATTGTCACTCTCCTTCTTGGTACCGGGATCCGAGTATCTGAATGTGTCGGGCTGGATGTTGAAGATGTAGATTTCAAAAACAACGGAATCAAAGTTACCCGAAAAGGCGGAAATGAAATGGTGGTATACTTTGGCCCTGAAGTAGAAAAAGCATTGAAGAAATATCTGGAAGTCAGGGAGAATATTACTCCTCTGGCCGGCCATGAGCACGCTCTCTTCTATTCTACCCAACGTCGCCGGATCGGTGTTCAGGCTATCGAGAATCTGGTCAAAAAATATGCCAGAGAGATCACAACCACCAAAAAGATCACCCCGCATAAGCTTCGTAGTACCTACGGTACAGCACTATATCAGGAAACGGGTGATATTTATCTTGTAGCAGATGTTTTGGGACATAAAGATGTAAATACTACTAAGAAGCATTACGCTGCCCTTGATGATGCCAGACGGCGCCAGGCAGCTAAGGCAGTACGGCTTCGCGAGGACTGAGAAAAGTCAAGACCACCCGCTTAGCGGGTGGCTTGCTCTGTCCCTATAAGGGACTATTCCCTGCTTGCGCCCGGAAGGCGCACTGACAGTCTGCCAACTGCACCACATTTACAGCAGCCCCTTCCAGGGGCTATTTCAGTGCTTCCTTATTCCGGCGTTGCCCCAAAAGGGGCTTGCTGGTTTGCTTTGATTTCCTACTACTGCTCCAAGCAGTTTATTTCTTGTTTTTCTTCACCGGCTCACCCGTAAACGGGTCGATATACTCTACTAATGACATCTGGTCATATTCTAAATCTTCTTTTAATTGATTCTGAATATACTCTTTTATTGCAGCTGTATTTTTTCCTACTGTATCTACATAATATCCTCTACACCAGAAATGTCTATTTCCATATTTGTATTTCAAATTTGCATGTTTTTCAAATATCATTAGTGAGCTTTTTCCTTTTAAATATCCAAATATCC